>JACIYN010000069.1 GCA_014359885.1 Desulfacinum sp. | reverse complement strand
TCGATCTGGTCGGAAAGGTGCAGCCGGTCGCCCCGCCAGCGCTGCTCCACGATGCCTTCCCGGAGAAGCCCCGAGATGTATCCGTAGCGGTGGTCGGCGATGATGGCTTCGGGGTAGCTGTCCAGCGTTTTCTGGATGTGCTGGGTGACCTTGGCCGCCTGGGCCAGCAGTTCATCGGTGAGGGCCGGGTCGGCCTCACGGGCCTTGCCCAGCACCTGCTCGTCCTCTTCCAGGATCTTGAGGGCCGTCCAGCGGGCCGGGTAGAGATCCGTCAGGAGCCCTTTTTCCACGATGAGCCGTTCCATGTCCTGGAGGGCCGGGTCGATGTCCGCCCCGTAGGACAGGCGCAGGGGCTCCCACCTGCGTCCGCTTTCGGCCACGTCCACGGCGGCCCGAAGAAGCGCTTCCTTGCCTTCCCCCCGCCGCGCCACCGTGGGGACCACGGGGATTCCCAAACGCCGGGACAATTCGTCGCAGTGGATCCGAATGCCGCGGCTTTCCGCCACGTCCACCATGTTGAGAGCCATCACCACGGGCACTCCCAGTTCCAGGAGCTGTACCGTGAGGTAGAGGTTGCGTTCCAGGTTGGATGCGTCCACGATGTTGATGACCACCTCCGGCCTTTCGTGGACCAGGAAATCCCGGGCCACCAGTTCCTCCAGGGAGTAGGCCGTGAGGGAATAGGTGCCGGGAAGGTCCACCAGCCGGAGGGTGCGCCCGTCCAGGCTGCACAGGCCTTCCTTCTTTTCCACCGTGATACCGGGATAATTTCCCACATGCTGGCGGGCCCCGGTGATGGCGTTGAAAAGGGTGGTCTTGCCGCAGTTGGGGTTGCCCGCCAGGGCGAACAGATGTTCCTTGGCCGATGCGCTCATGAGTTGTCCTGAACCTCCACGTGGATGTGATCCGCCTCGTTGTTTCTCAGGGTGAGCGTGAAATTGCGGACCCGGATCGCCACGGGGTCCTTGAGCGGCGCACGGCCCTGGACCTGGAGGGGAGTGCCCGGCACCAGGCCCATGTCCCGGATGCGCCGTCCCAGTTCCCCTGTGGCCGTCACCTTCACAATGACCCCGCTTTGCTTGGGTTCCATGTGTCGCAAGAGAACCGTCTTCATGAAGAGATCTCTCCTTGAATTAGGGACGCCTAACTTGAGCCTCACAAAAAAGCGGCCTTCATGGCCGCGCCTGACCTTCAGACAACGCCGAACTCCGACGATGGGCTGCCATCCTCTTCTTCCGGCCTCCGGGGTCCTCGCTCCGGCAGCCGCTTGGATGCGATCAGGCCGACAGGCCGCTCACCAGAATCTTGTTGGAGACTCCGGCCCCGAGACTCAGGGTGCTCCCATGCACCTTGACGAGGCATGGGCAGTCGCACCCGGAACAGACCAGCTCCAGCTCCGCCCCCGGGTAGATCCCCAGGGCGGCCATGCGGGCGCACAGCCTGCGGCCTCCTTCGATGCGCCGCACCTTCAGGCGCGTTCCGGGCCGGGCGTGGGAAAGAGGAACCAGACCATCGCAGCCGCTTTCTCGACTCATCAACCCGAAGCGTCCTCTTCCGTTTGTCCACCAACCCATTGTCGACCTCTCCGCTAGAGTGTGGCTATTAGGTACCCCGAACTTTATACGGAGTCAACAGAAAAACGTCGATCCGGAAACTTCATCCGACCCGCCAGACTCTCTGTGCGCCATTCTGATAATCATCCCCGGGCCGGCTGCAAGGCTTCCCGCCTGCCGCCGCGCACAGGAGGAATCACTCCCCTTGTGGGTGCCGGTCCCGCATTATGGGCGTAAGATCGGTCCGCGCGGACGGGCGTAAAGCCCGTTCCTACGAAAAGAGATGAATCCCCTTTCTTTCCGCGTCCATGGGTCACCCCCGCGAAGCTTGTCCCCGGCTTGAACGGGGAGCGGGGATCCCATATTTACAGTAGGTTATAGACCCCCGGTTGGGGGGACGTGATGGTCTGCGGAGTTTTCGGAGAGGCTTTCAGGCGGACGTTGTGTCGAGGCCGGCCTTCTGGTATGCCCCGAGATGCAGATGCATGCGGGAAAGGGACCGCGATTGGGCGCCAAGGTCGCGCCGGACGCCGGACCTGGAGACGCTTTCATGAAGGATTCCGCCGCGAAGAAGATCCTGAGACGAACGGCCCAACGAGCGGTGCACCCGGATCCGGAGGTGCGGGAGAGGGCCCTTATGGACCTCTTCGCCCCCCGGGACGGCGGAGACTGGGGGCACTGGGAGCGGGTTCTGGATGCCGTGCTCGACCTGCCCCTGCAGACTCTGGACAGGGAGCTTGTCCTCTTCCTCTTCGACCTCTTGTGCTGGCTGGAGCCTCCTCTTGCCGGCCCTCGGGGGCGAAACGCGCACGGTCAGGCACCCGGGCCACGCCCCATGCTCGGGACGGCCCTGCCGGCGACGGCGCGCGGCAAGGCGCGGGCCGCTCTGAGGCGCCTGCCGCCGTACCTCCAGGACCGGACCTATCCGCTGGTCTCCCTTCTCGGCTGGGGACCCCCCATTCCCAGGCCGTACCGTCGCGGACCGTCCAGGCGCGACTGGCTCCGGCACCTCCGGCTCCTGGGGCGCCGTGTCCGGCAAGACATTCCCCACCCATGGGCCGTCATGACACTGCGGGAGCTCGCCACAGCCTGGATGAGGGGGCCGCGCGTGGCGGTCGCCCGCTTTTGTCCGGGGCGGTGGCTGCACGTGGGGCGCCCGATTCTTCTTCCCCCCGGCTCCCATCCCCGGGCGTCCTGCCCCGGAAGAATCGCGCCCCAGCCGGGATTTTTTTCAAGAAGCCGGTGCCGCACCCTGGAGCATCTCATGGAACGGACCGCCCGGGAGCTTGAAGCGGTCCGCCGTCTCGCTTTTGCGGTGAGCCGGAAAAGAAGGCGCGTGGTCCTCAGCCTCCACAACGCCACCCTGGCGGCCTGCAGTGGGTGGGCCTTCGAAAGCCTGGGGGAACAATTTCCCGATGAAACCAGTCGGCGGGAATTCTACGGGCGTGTGCGGGAACGGGCCCGAAAGGCCGCCGAGAGGTTCCAGGCGGCTGCATCGCCTATCCAGTCCCTAGGGCATCTTTGGGAGGAGCGGCTGGTGAAGCCCAGGGTGCTCTTCGCTTTGTGGGAGGCGTGGGGCCGAAGCCGGTTGATTCCTTCCAAGGCGGCCGTTCTGGACCGTTATCTGCCTCTCTTCTCACCCCTCGTGGATGCGGAGAAATTCCGGCGGACCGCCGGCAGGCTTCCTTTTTCCTGGGCGGGGTGGCTTCCGCTCCACCAGGCGCTTTCGCCGGCGCGCCTCTACGGCTGGTGGAAGGAAAGACGGATGCTGTGGCCTCGGGGCTGGGCCCTCCTGTGGGCTCTCCTGGAGGAAGGAAACCAGTGGATCGAAAGGGGGCGCCTGGAATCTCTCGTCATTCCCTGGATCGACAAGTTCTTCATCTCTTCCAGACGGGATCGGGACGGGGACTACCTGAGGGCGCTCTTTTCCTTCCTCCAGGGGCTGGACGGTCCCCCCGTGATCCTCTTTTGGGAGGATACGGCGCGGGCGACGGATCCCAGTCTGGCCCTGGCGCTGCGAAAACATTGGAAGCGGGACGAATGCCTTGGTTTCGGTGTCTTCGGCGACGGAACCTGGGGGCGTGAAGAGGCGGAAAAGATCCTGGGCTCTGCCGCACGACCAGGCTGCCTCTATGTCCTTCGGCCGCTAAACGACACGCACCATCCCTTGGGGTTGGAGGGGATCTTTTCGGAGACCGGCCCGCCGAGTCTCGATCCTTACGATTCGTCTTGGAAGGACGGGATCCAGGCCCTCTATACGGGCACCCAGGTGGAGCCCCTTCTTTCCATTCCCACCGACGCGGATCTCCTTCCCGGCTGGATCCGGGGGGAACGGGGCAAGATGCCCCTGGGCGCGTTCTTTCGCCGCCGCCTGCGCCGGCGGGTGCTCGGCCCAAACCGTCTCCGCACCGATGCCCACCTTCCTCCGGACGATTTGTGGCGGCTCTACGCCCGATGGGCCAACCTGCTGTGAGAAGGGATGGGAAAAAGGAATTGACAATGTTCTCGGATAGTTCTATGGGGTAGGGTGCTTTTTCCATGGAACAATCGGGCAGAACGAGCTTCGCCGAGCGCGACTTCCTTGACCTTTGGACAATCGACAGATCACGGGATCATGACGCACAATTTTCAAAAAGCACGCGACCGGATGGTCGAAACCCAGTTGATTCCCCGCGGTATCCACGACCCTCGCGTCCTGGCCGCCATGCGAAAGGTGCCCCGCCATCTCTTCGTGAGCGAAGCGCTCCAGGGCCAGGCCTACGCCGACCATCCGCTGCCCATCGGCGACAAGCAGACCATCAGCCAGCCCTACATCGTGGCCCTCATGACCGAAGCCCTGCAGCTCCAAGGGACGGAAAAGGTGCTGGAGATCGGGACCGGGTCCGGCTACCAGACGGCGATTCTGGCCGAGCTGGCCGACACGGTTTTCAGCATCGAGCGGCTTCCGAGCCTGCTGCACCGGGCCCGCAAGACCCTGGAACAATTGGGATACAGGAACGTGGTGCTCAAGGTGGGCGACGGCACGGTGGGCTGGCCCGAAGAGGCCCCCTTCGATGCCATCCTGGTGTCGGCCGGAGCGCCCCAGGTGCCCCAGCCGCTGGTGGATCAGCTGGCCGTGGGAGGACGGCTGATCGTGCCGGTGGGGGACCGGCTCACCCAGGAGCTGGTTTTGGTGGAACGTGTTCCGGAAGGCATTCGCAAGAGCCATCTGGGCGGATGCCGTTTCGTGGATCTTGTGGGCAAGTGGGGCTGGGAGGAGTAGGTGCGTCGTCCGATCGTGGCCGTGGTGGGAGCCGGAAGGGCTTCCGAAGCTGCGCGGGACGCGGCACGGCGGGTGGGGGAAGCCGTGGCGCGGTCGGGAGCCGTACTCATCTGCGGCGGGCTGGGCGGCGTCATGGAGGCGGCGGCCCTGGGGGCCAAGCAGGCGGGCGGCGTCACACTGGGGGTCCTGCCCGGTCCCGACACATCCCAGGCCAATCCCTTTATCGACTATGCCATCGCCACCAACATGGGCCAGGCGCGGAACGCCGTGATCGTTCAGACGGCGGACGCCGTGGTATCGGTCCACGGCGGCTACGGGACGCTTTCCGAGATCGCCCTGGCCCTCAAGGCCGGAAAACCGGTCTTTTGCATCCATCCGCCGTGTGAGGTTCCGGGCGCCCGCATCGTGGAATCGCCCCAGGAGGCCGCGGAACGCGCCGTGGCGGCCGCCCGGGAACGGGTCGAATCCTCCGAGGGAAAGGGAGCGAGTGGATCGTGACGGATAAGACACCCAGGGAGCGGATGTCGCTGGCGGAGCTGATCCGGGAGAACAAGGCGCTGCGCCGGGAACTGGAGACGGTGGTTCGCACGGCGGCGGCCAACGAAGCCATCTGGCGCCACATGGTGGAAATCGAAAAGGTGCTTTTCCGCACCAGGGAATTCGATCTTCTGGCTTCGCAGCTTCTGGAAGAAATCCGGCGGCGATTCGACCTGGACGGGGTGGCTTTGGCGGTGGCCCACCCGGACGTGCTGGAGCGGTTCTTCCCCCAGTTGGCCAACGGAAACGGGGCCGAGACGTTCTGGGCCGGCGACGGGGCCTGCGTGCTGGCTTGCGCTTCTCCCGGGGGTTCGCAAGAGCTTCCGGACGAGATCCAGAGCCCGCGGCTCTTGGACGGAAAGGCCGTGGGCACCCTGCTCCGCCTTCCCGAGGATTTTCCGCCTGTGGGGTCCGCCGCCCTGGTGCCCCTTCGCATCCACGAACTTTTCTTCGGCTTTCTCCTGCTGGCCAGCCGCGACCCCGATCACTACCAGCCCGGAGACGGCACGGAGCTGCTGGAACAGATGGGTCACAAGGTGGCCCTCTGCATGGAAAACTGCCTGGCCTACGAAAGGGTCAAGGAGCTCTCCGACCGGGACGGGGCCACCGGGCTGCTCAACTTCTTCCAGATTCATTCCGTTCTGGAGCGTGAATTCCGCCGGGCCCGACGGAAGGGGACGGCCCTTTCGCTGCTGGCCGTGGACCTGGAGTTCGTGGACGAGGCCTTCGGGCACCAGGACATGGTGGATCCGGTGCTGCGCCACGTGGGAGAGCTTCTGCGCTCCACCTTTCCGGACGGCGAAGGCTTTATCGGACGCTATGGCAGCGTGGAGTTCCTGGTGGTGTGTCCCTATGCGGACCAGGAGGAAGCCCTGGTGCTCCGGGACCGCCTCTTCGATCTGATCCGGCGCTCGCCCTTCCGGCGCGAGCGGACCGTCATCCTCATCCGCCCGCGCATCGGCCTGGCCAGCCTCACCGGGGCCATGGAGCGGGCCCACGATCTGCTGAACGCCGCCCAGAAGGCCCTGTGCCAGATGAAGGCCGCCCAGCGCCTCCCCGAAGAAACGGAATCCCTGAGCCGGTCCTAGAAGCTCGTCTGAGAACTCTCTCAACCGTCACTCCCGCGCAAGCGGGAGTCCATAAGTTGTCGGAAATCCTGGATCCCCGCTCCCCGTTCAAGCCGGGGACAAGCTTCGCGAGGATGACGAATTGGCGTTGAACGGCGCAAATTAATTGTTTTCAGGCAGCCTCCTAACCTTCCGGCCGAGAACCCCTCCTGCCCAGATCCAATGCCGATAAGCATCCCCGACCGCGGCCTGTAGGGGCGAATGATCATTCGCCCCTACAGCTCGGAAACCATCCGGCGCAGCTGCGTGTTGGAAAAGACGGGGCCGTCCACGCACACGTAGGTGTCTCCGATGTTGCAGCGGCCGCACAGGCCGATGCCGCACTTCATGCGCCGTTCCAGGGTGGTGAGGATCTGGTCGTCTTCGTAGCCCAGTTCCTTGAGGCCCGCCAGAACGAACTTGATCATGATGGGCGGGCCGCAGGTGATGGCCACCCGGTTGTACGGGCTCGGCGCCTCTTCCGCCAGGACGGTGGGAACGAACCCCACCCGTTCCTCCCAGCCGGGAAACTCGCGGTCCACGGTGAGGATGAGGTTCACCCCGGCGGCTTTCCACTCGTCGAATTCGTAGCGGTAGCACAGGTCCTGGGGCGACCGGGCGCCGTAGATCACCGTGATATCCCCGAATTCCCGGCGGCGATCCACCATGGTGAGCAGCAGGGTCCGCAGCGGCGCCATGCCGATGCCGCCGCCCACGAAGAGGATGTCCTTGCCCGTGAGGGCGTCCACGGGGAAGCTGTTGCCCAGGGGAGCCCGGACTCCGATGGGGTCCCCCTCGCTCAACCGGTGCAGGGCCCGGGTCACTTCGCCCGTCTTCATGACGCTGAACTGCAAATACTCGCGGCGGGTGGGCGGTGAATTGATGACGAAGGTGGATTCTCCTACCCCGAAGACGGAAAGCTGCCCCACCTGGCCGGGTTCGAACCGGAAGGCCGCCATCTCGTGGGGATCGTCCAGCACGATCCGGAAGGTCTTGATGTTGGGCGTTTCCTGAATGATTTCCCGGATGGTGCCCATGTGCGGCAGATAGGGATTGGCGTTGGCAACCACTCTAGGCATGAGCCTCCTCCTGGACGGGCAGATCGCGGACGACCGCACGGATATCCACCGACACGGGGCAATGGCGCACGCACCGGCCGCAGCCGCAGCAGGCCACCCGGCCGTACTTGGCGGGAAAATAGCTGAACTTGTGCCCCACCCGGTTCCGGTAGCGCTCCACCTTGGAAGGGCGCGGGTTGTGGCCGCTGGCTTCCAGGGTGAAGTGGGGGAACATGCACGCATCCCAGGACCGGAGGCGCTCCCCGTGGAGACCCCGGGCTTCGTCGGTGATGGTGAAACAGTAGCAAGTGGGACAAACGAAGGTGCACAGGCCGCAGCTGAGGCACTTGTCCACATGGGCGCGCCAGAAACCAGCGTCCTGGAAACGGGCGCGGAAGGCGTCGGCCATGGCCGTGAGGGAGCCATCCCCCACGGTTTGCCGGCCGATATCGTCCAGCACCTGCTGCGCTTCCCGGATCTGTTCCGCCGTCGCCGGGCGGCCCATCCGCTCCAACAGGGCGGCGCCCCGTTGGGTGACGGCCCGCAGCACGTAGCCGCCGTCCACGGGGATGATCTGGACATCGCTTCCTTCCGGGTCCGCCGGGCTGCTTCCCACGGCGGAACAGAAGCAGGCCGCGTCCGCGTCCCGGCAGACCAGAGAGACGAAGGAGGTCTTTTCCCTCCGTTCCGCGTAGTAGGGATCCCGGTAGGGTCCCTGGGTGAAGACGGGGTCGAAGGTGAGAAAGCCGCGGGCGTCGCACGGCCGGCAGCCGAAAACCACGGCCGGTCGGACGGTGCGGGCGTCGTCCAAATGGATGCGGTGGCCGGCGGGAACCGAAAGGTCCTTTTCCTTGGTGAAGCGAAGCAGGGCTTCCGACCGGGGAAAGAGGACTTCCTTGGCCGACACCAGGCTGCGGGCGTCCAGCCGGACGATGAGCCCCGGCTGAAAGCGCCGGAACCGCACCAATCCCGGCTTGCGGGCGTCGGAGGCGGGCACCCACACATCCGCCTGGGCGCTCAGACCCGCCAGGGCTTCCTGAAGTTCCGTCTCTGCAAGAAAAAAAGCCTGTTCCATGTGCTTAACTCTCGAAATTCAGATTCCCGTCTCGGACGGGTCGAAGGTTTGCAAGGGGGGCGTTCCCGCCGGATCCAGCCCCGCCTGGTAATCCCACAGTTCCAGGGCGATACGGGCCATCTTTTCCTTGAAGAGGGCCACGGGGATGCCCACGGGGCACACCCGCTCGCACTCTCCGCATTCGGTGCACCGGCCGGCCAGGTGCAGGGCGTGGATCATGTGGAAGAGGAATTTGTCCCGCACCCCGTCCCGCTGGGTGGTCCATTTGGGGGTGCGCGATTCGGCCAGGCACCGGTCCCGACAGACGCACAGGGGACAAGCGTTTCGGCAGGCATAGCAGCGCAGGCAACGGCTCAGTTCTTCTTCCCAGTAGGCCCGCCGCTCTTCCAGGGACATGGCCTCCACGGCGTCCACATCCGAAAAGGAGGGTTCCGTGCGCCGGGGAGGCACCGGATCGCCCAGAACCACGTCGGCGTGGAGCGGATTGGGATGGCGGCATCGACGGCAGCGCCGGGCCAGCACCCGATCCAGCTCGATCTCTTCCGTACCGTCCCGGGACGTGATCACCAGCAGGTCGTCCCGGAAGGAGACATGGGTGACCGGAGCCGAGCTCTTTCTCGCGTCCGCCAGGGCCTCGGGGTCCACCGTTCCCGGACAGGGAAGCCCCACCACGTAAAGCCGTTCTCTTTCCACAAAACCTTCCTGGACCAGGGCGCCCAGGGAACGGGAGTCGCAGCCCTTGAGGCAGACGCCGATCTTCTTTCCGCTCTCTTTGGCGTCCTTGAGGATCCCGGGCAGGTACACGGAAAGGTTGGGGGCGCACAGGGGATTCCAAACGAGCCGGGAAAGATCTTCCCGGCTCCTTAGAAAAGCGGGGGTCGGCCGCAGCGGCTCATAGCCGGTTTCCCAGCCGATCACCAGTTCCAGGTCGTCGAAGAGGGCCTCCAGGTGTGCGTGCAATGTGTCCATAGGTTCCTCGGATTGGTTCCCTGCTGTGTGTCCCGTGTTCACGCAAGGGCGGAAGCCGCCTGTCCCGCGGTTTCCAGTGGAGTATCATCGGCGCCGATGCCCGGGTTGGGTCCCAGATCCTGGATCACCGCGGAAAATTCCGTCACCACCTCCTGCCAGCGCTGCCCTTCGGACGCCGACACCCAGGTATAGTGAAAACGTCGGGGATCCAGGCCCACGAAGGGCAAGAAGCGCTTGACGAGCTCCAGCCGGCGCCGGGCGTAGAAATTGCCCACCGCGTAGTGGCAATCCTTGGGGTGGCAACCGGAAACCAGGACCCCGTCGGCTCCCTGGGCCAGGGCCTTGACGACGAAAAGAGGGTCCATGCGGCCCGTGCAGGGGATGCGGATGATGCGCAGCAGCGGTGGCTGCTTGAAGCGGCACACACCGGCCGTATCCGCACCGCCGTAGGAACACCAGTTGCAAAGAAATCCCACAATGCGAAGTTGCTTCTCGTTTTTTTCGCTCACGCTCACCGCCTCATGGATGGAGCTGTCAACTCTCGGCTGTCACTTTCCAGTAGATGAAACCCCACTCCGTTCGATTTGTGCACGGAGGCTTTAGGGGCGTTCCTTGGCCCCCACAGAGGCCTGCTTCGCAAAGGTGCGTGCCGCCCTTCGTTGTCACGGCCCCGCCCGGGACGAAGTTGCAACTGCCCAGGCTCCCTCCCGGCCATCACGCCCGAAGCCACCACGCCTAACGCCTGACACCGAGGAGGCTGTCTGAGAACGCCGCGGACGACTCTTTTCCTCGTAGCGCAGCCCTTTAGGGCTGTGGAGTAACCCCCGGCCGTCGGATAGGCCATCGCGTATTTCCTGTTACTTCGTGGAGTTGCGATGAGCCTTTCCGCGGGGCTAAAGCCCCGCGGCTACGAGGAGGACCAAAGTCCCTCGGCCTTGTAAGTCGCAGAGCCATTGTCGGACAGCCTCCTAGCTCCTGACGCCTCACGCCTCACGCCTCACACCTAACGCCTGACGCCTGACGCCTCACGCCTCACGTTCCTCACGCGCACAGGGCGTCCAGCTCGGCCAGGATCTGGTCGTCGGTGAAGTGCCGCAGCTGGATGGCCTTGGGAGGACAGGTGGCGTTGCAGAGCCCGCATCCCTGGCAGACCGTCTCCAGCACTTCGGCCTTCCGGCTGCCGTCCCGAAGGGTCTTCCACTGGATGGCGCCGAAGGGGCACACGCTCAGGCACTTGCCGCAGCCGATGCACGCGCTTTCCAGCACGCCGGCCACCTGCGGGTCGGTGGCGATGGTGTCCCGGGCGAAGAGGGCCAGGACCTTGGCCGCCGCGGCGCTTCCCTGGGCCACCGAAGCCGGGATGTCCTTGGGCCCCTGGCAGGCTCCCGCCAGATAGACCCCCGCTGTGTTGGTTTCCACGGGGCGCAGCTTGGGGTGGCTTTCCATGTAGAAGCCGTACTGGTCGTAGGAGATCCGAAGCTTTTCGGCCAGTTCCTTGGCGCCGCGGGACGATTCCACCCCGGTGGCCAGCACCACCAGGTCGGCTTCCACCTCCACCTGGGCCCCCAGCAGCGTGTCGGCTCCCTGCACCACCATCCGGTCGCCGTTGGGATAGATTTTGCCCACCCGCCCCCGGATGTAGTGCACGCCGTATTCCTCGATGGCACGCCGCACGAACTCATCGTAGTTCTTCCCGGGGGACCGGATGTCCATGTAGAAGACGTAGCAGTTGACGCCCGGCAGGTGGTCCCGGGCCAGGATGGCCTGCTTGGCGATGTACATGCAGCAGATGCCGGAGCAGTAAGGCCGGTCCACCGACTTGTCCCGGGATCCCACACAGGCCACGAAGACGATGTCCTTGGGTTCTTTCCCGTCCGAGGGGCGCTTCACGTGGCCGCCGAAGGGACCCGATGCGCTCAGGATCCGCTCGAACTGGATCCCGGTGATCACGTCCGGATAGCGCCCCGCGCCGTACTCTCCGTAGGGGGCGGGGTCGAACAGATCGTAGCCCGTGGCCACGATGATGGCGCCCACCTCTTCCACCACCTCCCGGTCTTCCATGTCGTAGTGGACGGCGCCCACGGGGCAGATCTTCTGGCATACCTTGCATTTGCCCGTGGTGAAATACCGGCAGGCGTCCTTCTGGATCCGGGCCTTCTTGGGGATGGCCTGGGGAAAGGGGATCTGGATGGCCGTCGTGGTCCCCAGCGCCTCGTTGAAGCGGTCCACCGTCTTTTTGGACGGGCACTTTTCCATGCACAGGCCGCATCCCGTGCAGGCGTCCCAGTCCACGTAGGTGGCCTTCTTGCGGATCTTCACCGTGAAGTTGCCGATGTAGCCGCTCACGGCCTCCACTTCGCTGTAGGCGTGCAGGGTGATGTTTTCCTTCTGGGCCACGTCCACCATCTTGGGGCCCAGGATGCACGAGGAGCAGTCGATGGTGGGAAAGGTCTTGTCCAGCTTGGCCATCTTGCCGCCGATGGACTGTTCCCGTTCCACCAGCACCACGTCCAGGCCCGCGTCGGCGCAGTCGAGCGCCGCCTGGATGCCGGCCACGCCGCCGCCGATCACCAGCACGCGCTTGTTGATGGGGACTTCCGAGGCGAAGAGGGGTTCGTTGCGCCGCAGCTTTTCCACGGCCATGCGCACCAGTTCCATGGCCTTCAGGGTGTTGGCGGCCCGGTCCTGGCCGACCCAGGAAACATGCTCCCGGATGTTGGCCATCTCGAACATGTAGCGGTTGAGCCCCGCCTTTTCCACAGCCCGTCGGAAGGTGGGCTCGTGCATGCGGGGCGAACAGGCGGCCACCACCACGCCCTGCAGGCGGTGTTCGGCGATGGCGTTCTGGATTTCCTGCTGGCCGGGTTCCGAACAGGTGTACATGTAGTCGGTGGCGAAGACCACGTCGGGATAGTCCAGGGCCCGCTGGGCCACGGCCCGGGTGTCCACGGTACCGGCGATGTTGGTTCCACACTGGCAGACAAAAACACCGATGCGCATGATCTCAGTCCTCAGCCCGCGTTGGAAAGCGAGTCGGCGGTTTCCGATTCCGCATCCAGGTTCATGATGAGCGATTCCGGGGAGACGAAGAGCTTGTCGAGACCCACTTCTTCCGGGGTGAGCCCCAGGGCCAGCCCCACCAGCTGGGTGATGTAGACCACGGGAAGGCCAAAGCGCCTGCCGGCGGCCTTTTCCACCTGGGCCTGGCGAAGGTCCAGGTTCTGTTGGCACAGAGGGCAGGCCACGGCCACGGCCGCCGCCCCCGCGCGGACGGCCATGTCCAGGATCCGCCCGGTAAGGCGCGTCACGATGGGATTGCGGGTGACTCCGTAGGTGGCGCCGCAGCATTCCGTCTTGAAGGGAAAGTCCGGGACCGCACAGCCGATGGCCTCCAGGATCCGATCCATGGACACGGGGTTTTCCGGATCGTCGAATTGGGCGAAGGCCGCCGGCCGGGTGAGCAGGCAGCCGTAATAGGGCACGACGGGCGCATCCCGGAAGGGGCGCCGCACGGCCTTCCCGATGGCCTCCGGGCCGATCCTTTCCGCCAGGAGCTGCAACACGGACACGGCCCGAACCTTGCCCTCGAAGGGGCGACCCAGGGCTTCCCGGAAGCCTTTCGGGTCTTCGCCCTGTTTGTGGAGCGCCCCCTTGAGCGCCTTAAGGCACCCGGGGCAGGGAGTCATGACGGTGTCCAGACCGGCTTCTTCCGCCAGGGCCAGGTTCCGGCCGGCCAGGGCCGCCGACAGCAGGGGGTTGTAGGAATGGGCCGGCGTGGACCCGCAACAGTTCCAGTCGGGAATCTCCACCAGCTCCAGGCCCAGGGCCCGGCACACGGCCCGGGTGGAACGATCGTATTCCTCGGCCAGTCCTTCCAGCGAACAACCCGGATAATAGGCGATGGTTCTCTTCATCGGCTTCGCTTTCATTCCACTTTCCCCGGAGACTTTCCGATGGGCTCCGACCATGAATCGACGCACGGTCCGCCAAGATGCCCACCGTCACGGGCTCCGTCGGCTTCGGAGCCGGGGGCGAGGGCGGTTTTCCGTGTCATGCTGCCGCCGGTGTGCTCTACCCGCGTTCCGGGGCTCCGTCCATGAACCGGCGAACGATGGCGGCCACTTCCTTTCGGCCCCGGATGCGGTGGGGCAACAAGGCCAGCTTCCCCTTGCGGAGCACCTGGGGGGCCAGGTCCGCGTCGGTCATGGGTTTTCCGGATTTCATGTTGTAGGCGGCCAGAAGCCCCGTTTCGAACACGCGGCCGAAGGCGGCCACGGATTTCAGAAATGCGTCGTAAAAGAGCTGGATGTCTTTCTGGGTGACGGCGCCGGCCTCCACGGCCAGGACCCTGAGGGTTTCCATGACCCGGGCCACGTCGATGTTGCACGGACACCGGGTGGTGCACGCCTGGCACTGGGCGCACAGCCAGATGGAACGGGACCGGAGGATCATGTCCTTCTGACCCAGCTGGATCAGACGCATGATCTGGTTGGCGGGAAAATCATAGACGTGGGTGTAGGCGCAGCTGGCGCTGCAGTTGCCGCACTGGTAACACTGGGACACCCGTTGCCCGCTTTCACGTTCCACTCGCTCTACAAATCCGGCGTCGCGGCTTTCCTGGATGCGAAGGAGATTCTGACCGTTTTTCATCGCGCGTCCGATTCCGATGGGTCGCTCATTGGGAACTGGAGATGCCTCAACGGCTGCTGCCTTCGTAGCCGAAATCGATCAGGAGCTGCTGGTATTCGTATTTCACCCTCTGGTACATCTGGGCGTTTTCGATGGCCATGGCGCACTGCTGGGCCACGGCCGCGGCGAACTGGATTTCCAAATCGTGGAAAGGCTCCCGGTCTCCCGTGAAGATGCGAAGCACCCCGATGACCTTGCCCCGCACCTGA
Organism: Desulfacinum sp.; assembly: GCA_014359885.1. Lineage (GTDB taxonomy): Bacteria > Desulfobacterota > Syntrophobacteria > Syntrophobacterales > DSM-9756 > Desulfacinum. The sequence goes on along the minus strand of JACIYN010000069.1, from coordinate 28,543 downwards.
AGGGGGATGGAAAGGATCTTGCGGATCCCTTCCTCGATCACTTCCGCCCGGTACTGGATCCGCGGATCCGTGTAGACGTCCTCGATCACCACGATCCGCCCGGCCATGTTTTCGGCGATGCTCTTCTGGGCGTCCACGGGGCCCTTGTTGAGAAAACGCTCACTCAGGCCATGGGCTTGAGCCAGGTACAGGGTGTTGGTCTTGTTGTCCAGGAGGCGCACCGACGTGCCGAGCACCCCCATGACCTCCGTGATCTTGGTGACCACCAGCTGCAGCACCTTGTTGATGGTGAGGGTGGAGTTGATGGCCTGGGCGATCTCCTGGAAGTTTTTCAGGTAGTGGCGCTCCCGTTCGATGAGGCCCTCCACCCTCCGTTCCCAGGACATGGACACAAAACCCCGGCTGCAGAGGGCTTCGGCGAATTGAAGCTCTTCCTTGGTCAGGGTCCGGGGTTCCGGTGAGAAGAGAACCACCATGCCCAGAGGTTGCTGCTCCACCTCCACGGGGATGATGGCGGCCGCCCGAATCCCTTCCACCATCATGGCTTCGTAGTCGGGATTGTCCGAAGCGCCCACGTCTTCGATCTGCACCACCTTGGGGGGTACGGCGGCACAAACGCTTCCCGGGGCGGGTTTGGAAAAGAGGAAGTTCTCGGTGAGCCCGTAGCTGGAAAAGAGCTCCAGGCGCCTTCTGTCGGCATCGTAGACCTTGACCACCACGCCCTTGATTCCCAGTACTTCCGTGAGACGGCGGGCGATGAGATTCATGACGCTCCGGCTGTCCGCGCCGTCACACAGGGCCCGACTCACTTCCACGAACGGCTTCAGAATCTGCTGCGCTTCCATGGGCCACCTCTTCTCGCGTTGCCCCCGCGGCGGCCGGGCACCCTGGACAGGGCGGTGGATGAGGCCGACATCCGAGGGGAATCTGCGGTATCGACTCCAGGACGAGTACAAAAAGCCCCTCGAAGGGTTCCGAGAGGCCTTGTGGGTGAACCACCATTCAATTGCGGGGCATGCTAGCGAAAAGGTCTGGGGCAGGTCAAGGCAAAAGATGAACCGAAACCGTGATCCGTGATCCGTGAACCGTAATGGGTGACGAGTGATCAGTGATCAGTGATGAGTGACGGGTGACGAGTGACGGGTGACGAGTAAAGAGCGACGGACAACGGATGACGGATAACGGATAACGGCTTCCCGGGGGGGCTGGGGGGATTGCCTGCGACGGGGTTGGGAGCCGGGGGAGAGGCCGTGAGCCCTGGATTCATCTTGCTTTTTGGGGGATGCTGTGATACGCACCAAGGCCGATCCGGTGGCATTTTCTCCAGTGTCGGGGCGTGGCGCAGACTGGTCAGCGCACCTGCCTTGGGAGCAGGGGGTCGGCGGTTCAAATCCGCCCGCCCCGACCAGTGAAATCAAAAGGCCGGCCCGGCATATCCATCTTTTGACGCTCATTGCCGTGAGACCCTCTTTGGGGACGGCCGGATCTTGGATGTCCAATTTACGGCCCTTCCCTTCCTGCCTTTCAATAGCTTTAGGGGATCTTTGGAGCTCGCCAATGATGTGACCGCAGTCAGGTCATATCGTCCCTAGACTCCACACGATTTCCGAACATGGAGAGCGCGTCTTCAGGAGAGGCCCGGCGCATTGTTCTGGCCTCGGCTCTTTATGGCTTCGGTCAGTCGGCGCCGTGTGTTGCCGCCATCAACGGACCCTGCGGACGGCTTCAGTACTAGGGCTCACCTATTGATCGACAGACAGAAAAGTTGAGCCTATAAGCACAGAGCATCTTTTCGAAGCGAATCCCCTCAAGGCCAGCGCCCTGCACGCCGATTAGCGAACCGGGGAGATTGTTCCTTTCGGTAGAATGATGGAAGGTGGGCCCGTGGCAGCGTTGCCCTGCTCAGAAAGGGCAAGATCCGCGGCTAAGGTATGGTCTGACTTATCACCTCTGTTCAGGGCGTTCAGCCCATCAATGATAAGCCATCTTTTTAAGGTTCTTGAGAAAGAAGCACCAAAACCTCGAAAGAACTTCGAACAGTTCGAAGAACCCGGACTTTCTATTTTTCGGCGGATCGCTCTCAAATCAAGGCTCTGCGTCCAGATTCCAACAAGGGCAAGGGCTGCAAAATCAGACAGACGGGATTAAGACAATGAATCTTAACGACCTTTTTTTAATGAGGGAAATAGATCCTCGGCGGGTCATTGTCTTGCGGCACAGGCCCCAGGAACCTCAGCTAAGAAAGGTGCTTCCCTGGCTGGCTATCGAAAAACCGGAGGTCTTCAACGCTTACCAGCGAATTCAAAAGCCTAAGCTGGAGAAGGCCATCAAGCAAATGTCCGGTTCCGGTTACGTGGCGTCGTTCATAGGACACCAGCCCGGGAAAGCCCTTTTTGTGGGTCTCTATTCGATTTGTGGAGCGCGGCCCGTTAAACGAGAAGAATACTGGAAGATCCCGGAAAACGAGGAACTTAAGGCTTTCGGAATGGAAGGCTTTTCGACGGAAGATCCCAGAGAAACGATCCTATGGCTGGAGTTGGAACTGACCGATTTTTGCGCGTCCTGGAAAGGGCGTCTTATCATCGAGTGGCCTCCGCCCGAAGTGTCGTGGTGGCGTCGAGCTCACAAAAATACGATACCGATTTTCGCCATCTCTGAAGAAAGCCTACTCGTCCCGCCCATGCCCGATTGGAATTCGCTAATCCTTGCATGGAAAGAACTGGAGATCCTTCCTAGCCTTTGGAGGGTTGTCTTGTCTCAATGGCGGGGGATCTATTACTTGTTTGATGTATCAATCGGCAAGGGTTATGTGGGCTCGGCCTACGGGGAGGAAAACCTTTACGGCCGCTGGCTGAGTTATGCTCAAAGCGGACACGGCGGAAATAAACTCCTCAAGAGGCTGGACCCCAACAATTTCCGGTTTAGCATCTTGCAAAGGGTGTCGCCGGACATGAGCGCAGAAGAAATCATCCGACTGGAAAGCGCCTGGAAAGAAAGACTCCACACGAAATACCCCTATGGTCTCAATGACAATTGATTTGAAAAGTGCCAGCAGGAGTCGCTGTAGGTCCTGCGCCTCGACCCGTGAAAAGCCTGTCCGGATCCCGTCCGGACGGCTCTCGCAGAAGAATCCGCTCCCGGTCGCAGGACAAACCGATCTCGCACCAAAACCGTCTTGGAGGACCGGCGACGCTTGCGGGTCGACGGCCTCCCGTATTGAAGTTAATCGGCGCTAAGTCATCGGCTGCCTTGCCGGGCACGTCCACACGCAGGAGCCTCTTGGCGAAGATCTTTCTCAGGTATTCACCGTCGACGAACACGACGCATCTTCCCATGACACCCCCTGAAAAAGAAAGCCCTTGCTTCCTGTTAGGGAAACAAGGGGAGGATAGTACCCGCGCTGGACCAGCCAACGCGGGGGGCATAATCAAAATGGAAAGCTGGGGTGATGTTGGGCACCACTTCCAAGCCGTTCTCATATCCTATAATCGGAACTGCGGCCCAAGAGGTCAAGCGGCAAGTGCAGCCGAAGGCCCGCTAAACGTCCTTTTTGCTCACCACCATCACGTCGGCTTCCGTTTCTTCCGAGACGGGGCCGGTGAGATGCAGGCTGAAACGGCTGAAAAGCCAGATCTCGGGAAGAATCTCGCTGATGAGCTCCCCGTCGTCGAAGACGCGCACGATGGAGCTTTCGGAAACCACCACGGCCACCGCCCGGGTCTGGTGGGTGATGGAGGCGGCGGCCATGTGCCGGCTTCCCAGGCCCAGGGGAAGGGAAACGCCTTCGGCGGAAGCACTGATGTACCGGCAGGCGGAAAGCACCACCCCGTCATCGGAGACGATGAAGGCGCCGTCCAGTTGGGCCAGTTCCTTGACCGTCTCCCGCATGTCCGGGTCCTCCACGGATTTCACCTCGTCCGGATGGCCGAAGAGGGGATCCAGGATGAGGGACCGGGAACGCTTCAAGACCTCTTGGGAGTCGGAGACCACGAAGAGCGTCCCCACCTTGCGGCCTTCCCGCCCTTCCCGGGCGATCTCCACCGCCAGGGTGATCACCGCTTCCAGGGTCTTGGGATTGACGCCGCGTTTTTCCGAGCAGATGGATTCGAAAAGATGGCTTTCCAAACAGCGGCCGCCCTTTCCCGTGGGATAGGGTGGCCAGATCTTGCCGTGACGAAAGGGTGCCATGAACGGATTCCTCCTCTTGAAATCTCCCGGGGCAAGCCGATAGCTTCCAAGGGTGTGACGGTGTGCCGGAGGGATGCATCGGCCTGACCCGGCCTTGGTCCCGGCCCTGGAAACCCATTGCCGGGAAAGGGCCGGGGGGATATGCATATCTTAACGACGACAGGCCTTGTGTCCAAGTGGATGGGGGCATCTCACGAGGGGGATGGTGCGATGGTTCGAACCGTGGCGGTGATGACGAGCGGAGGGGACGCGCCCGGGATGAACGCCGGGGTGCGCGCTGTGGTGCGGCGTGCTCTGGACTGCGGCTTGGAGGTCTACGGCATCTACAACGGCTATGAAGGGTTGGTTTCCGGAGGCGATGCCATCCGGCCCCTCAGTTGGAACGACGTGGGCGGTATTCTCCCCCGGGGCGGCACCTTCCTGGGAACGGCCCGCTCCGAGCGGTTCCGAACGCTGGAAGGGCGGCGGCAGGCCGTGGAGAACCTGTGCCGGCGGGGCGTCCAGGCCCTGGTGGTCATCGGAGGCGACGGGTCGCTCATGGGCGCCCGGGTGCTGGCCGAAGAGTGGGAAACGCACTGCGCCGAGCTGCGGCGCCGGTCGTCCGAAGACCTGTGCGCCCGGATGCCGGAGCGCCTGCACGTGGTGGGGCTTCCCGGGTCCATCGACAACGATCTTTACGGAACCGACATGTCCATCGGGGCTGATACGGCCCTGAACCACATCGTGCACGCCATCGACGATCTCACCTCCACAGCCGCGTCCCACCAGCGGACCTTCATCGTGGAGACCATGGGGCGCCATTGCGGTTACTTGGCCCTCATGGGCGCGCTGGGCGGGGGGGCGTCCTGGGTGCTGGTGCCCGAAGAGGAGCTGGATCTCCGGTGGCATCACCGGATGAGCCGGGCCATCGAGCGGGCCCGGGCCATCGGCCGGCCCCACCAGATGGTGGTGGTGGCCGAGGGGGCCCGCCACCCGGACGGCCTTCCCATCCGCACGGAAGAACTCAAGAAGATCCTTGCCGAGCGGCTGGGCATCGACGTGCGGGTGACCGTCCTGGGGCACGTGCAGCGCGGCGGGCCGCCTTCCGCTTTCGACCGCATCCTGGCCACCCGGCTGGGCGTGGCGGCGGTGGACCTGATCGTGGACGCGGGCGACGAGCCGCTCTGCCACATGGTGGGCCTTCAAAAGAACCGGGTGACCACCACGCCCCTTTCCGAGGTGGTGGAACAGAGCCGCGCCGTGGGTCGGCACATCGACCACGGGAACTACCGGGAAGCCCAGCGCCTGCGCGGTGAAGGTTTTTCCAGGACCCTGGAACTTGTCAAAACCCTCACCCGCATCGAACCCGCCTCCTCCCGCAAAGGCGAAGGCCCTGTGGCGATCCTCACGGGCGGGGCCGACGCGCCGGGGATGAACACGGCGGTGAGCATCGCCGCCCGATGCCTCCTCAACGAAGGCTACGCCGTCGTGGGCGTCCGGGACGCCTTCCGGGGCCTGATCGCCGGCGACTTCCAGGAGTTGGAATGGAACGAGCTCACGTCCTGGGTGAACCGGCCGGGTTCCGAACTGGGAACGGCCCGCCACGACGTGAACGGCCGGGACCTGGAGCGGATGGCGCAAAACATCCGGGAGCGCCACATCCGGGGCCTCATCGCCATCGGGGGCCTGGGCACCTACCTCAACGCGGCCCGGCTCATGGCGGCGGCGGAGTCCCTTCCCGAGCTGGCCCTTCCCATGGTCCTCGTTCCCGCCACCATCGACAACAACCTGCCGTGCACGGAATTCACCATCGGCTGCGACACGGCCCTCAACAACATCGTGCAGGCCATTGATAAGATCCGCCACACGGCCGGAGCCAACCGGCGGGCGTTCGTGGTGGAGGTCATGGGACGCCAGTCGGGGTTCCTGGCTCTGGCGGGGGCTCTGGCTTCGGGGGCCGAGAAGGCCTATCTTCCGGAAAAGGGCATCAGCCTGGCGGAACTCAACCGGGACGTGGAGACCCTGCAGGAAAGTTTCCGGTGCGGGAAGCGCATGGTGATCTTCCTCAGAAATGAAAACGCGTCCCGCCACTACACCACGGACTTCATCGCGCGGCTCCTGGAAGAGGAGAGCCGGGGCCTCTACCAGGTTCGCACGGCGATCCTGGGCCACCTGCAGCGGGGCGGCGCCCCCACGGCCTTCGACCGCATCCTGGCCTGCCGCATGGGATCGGCCGCGGCCCGGGAGATGAGCCTCTTGCTGGAGCAGGGGCGTGCGGAGGCGGTGGCCTTGGGACTCCGGGGCCGGGGCGTGGAGGCGGTCCCGTTCCGGGAGGCCCTGGAGGAGATGGACTTGGAGGCGGGCAGGCCCCGCGGACAGTGGTTCCTGGAATTGACCAGCGTGGCCGAAATCCTGGCCCGCCACGCCCCGTCGTGCACCGTGGAATGAAAGGAAGGGGCCATGGAAAAGATCAAATGGACGGCTATTGTAGGGCTGGCGCTGCTTCTGGGAGGATGCGCCCACGTGGTCTCCCCGGACATTCGCCGGCAGGCCCGATGGGATCTCGCCGTGTCGGAAGTCCGAAAGAATCCGGATTTCTACCGCGGAAAGGTGGTCATCTGGAGCGGGCGGATCCTTTCCGGGGAAAATCTGGCCGGAGGCACGGTCCTGGAGATCCTGGATCTTCCGGCGGACCGGCAGGGAAAGCCCAGCGACTTCACGCGTTCCGGAGGGCGCTTCCTGGCGAGAGACAAGCGCTTTCTCGATACGGCCCTCTACGCCCCGGATCGGCTCGTCACGGTGGCGGGAACCGTGGCGGGCGCCGAAACCCGCCGGGTCGGACAGGTTCCCTACACCTACCCCGTGCTGGATGTGCTGGAACTGCACCTGTGGCCGGAAGAACCCCTGGTGGTTCGCGATCCCTACTATTATGACCGATACCCGCCCATCTGGTGGCATTTCTACTTCGGCCGCGGGTGGTGACGGAACCGATCAGTAGAGCCCCCACAGCTTTGGCAGGTAGAGGCTCAGGGACGGAAAGAGGATCACCAGGATGAGAGCCACCGCCATGGCGGCGATGAACGGCAGGGTGGCCGCCGAGGTCTTTTCCAGGGGAATGCCCGCCAGGTTGGTGGTCACGTAGAGGTTCACGGCCACGGGCGGGGTGAACTGGCCGATGGCCAGGTTCAGGGTCATGACCACGCCGAACCAGAGGGGATCCCAGCCGAAGTGGGCCACGATGGGCAGCAGGATCGGCAGGAAGACGTAGTAGATGGAGATGGCGTCCAGGAGCATGCCGGCCACCAGGATGAGCACGTTCACCAGGGCCAGCACCACCCACGGGTTGTCGGAAAGGGTGAGCAGCGCGCCGGCGATCCGTTCCATGACGCCCAGCGTGGCGCCCGCCCAGCTGTAGAGGCCCGCCAGGGCCACGATCAGAAGGACCACCGCCGACGAGAGGGCCGCATCCACCAGGATCTGGTAGAAGGTCCTGAGGTCCAGGGTGCGGTAGATGCCGAAACCCAGAAGAAGGCCGTAGAAGACCGCCACGATGGCCGCTTCCGTGGCGGTGAAGATCCCGCCGTAGATGCCCCCCAAAATGACCAGGGGGGCCATGAGGCCCCAGAAGGCGTCCTTGAAGGCCGCCCAAATTTTGCGAAGGTCCCCCCGTTCCTCGCCCATGTAGCCCCGGCGTTTGCTGATCCAATAGGCCGGAAGAATGAGCGAAAGCCCCGCCAGGATGCCCGGGAAGACCCCCGCGGCAAAAAGAGCCGGAACCGACGTGGTGGTGATCACCCCGTAGAGGATGAAGGCGATGCTGGGAGGCACCACGATGGCGGTGGATCCGCCCGCGGCGATGAGGGCGGCGCTGAATTCCCTGTCGTAATTTTTGCGGGCCATGGCCGGAATGAGCACGGCTCCCATGGCCGCCGCGTCCGCCGGCCCGGATCCGCTCACGCCGCCGAAGAAGACGCAGACCAGGATGGCCACGATGGCCAGCCCTCCGGGAATGGATCCCACCAGGAGGCTCGCCAGGTTCACCAGCCGTTGGGAAACGCCGCACCGTTCCAGGATCATGCCGGCCAGGATGAAGAATGGGATGGCGAGCAGCGGATACTTGGCAATGCCGGCGTAGAAGTTGGACGAAATCACCTGGATGCCCAGGTCGAACTGCCAGATCATGAAGATGGCCACGCCGCCGATGGCCACGGCGATGGGAATGCCGAAAAAGAGCAGCACGAGAAAGAGGAAAAAGAGCCAGAACGCCGCATCCATGAAAAATTTACCTCAGGTAAAAGGTCCAAGGTAAAAGGTAAAAGGTAAAAGGTGAAAGGTGAAAGGTGAAAGGGGAGAGGGGCCAAGGGACGTGCCTGAAAGCCAAAAGATAGGAGTCTGCCGGTGAACTTCCCGGGCCGTCGCTCCCAACCGTCTTCCCAGAGATTCGCCCTTTCTCTTTATTACCTTTGACCTTTCCCCTTTAACCTTTCTCCTCTTACCTCTTCCTGCGCCCACAACCGCACCGTTCTTTCCACGGCCCGCACCGCGATGAGCACGCTGCCCAGGGGAACCGCCAGGGTGTAGATCCACTGGGGCACCTCCAGGGCCTCGGACAGGGTCTCCAGGTCCATCTCGTCCCGGATCTGGAAGATGCCGTAGTAGGCGAGGGTGCCGAAGACAAAGAGGATCAGGGCCAGGGAGAGCGCCAGCACGACGCGCCGAGCCGGCCGGGGCAGCCGGACGTAGACGAAGTGAAGGCCCAGGTGGAGGCCCCGCCGGAACGCGGCGGCGCCTCCAAAGAGGGTGAGGTAGACCAGCGCGCTCACCTCCACCTCCTCCGTGAAGGCGAAGGAGTAGTTGGTGAGGTAGCGGATCGCCACATTGGCGAAGGCGATGACCGCCATCACCAGGAGGAGAAGTGCGCAGACGGCCTCCTCAAAATGGTTCCACAGCCAGGAAAGCACACGTCGATTCACGGAACGCCCCAACCGGTTCAGCGTCCCAGGATCTTCTCGGCCTGGGCCACCAGGTCCTCGCCGATCTTCTTCCGCCATTCGTCGTAGACGGAGCGCGTCTTTTCCCGGAAAGCCGTCCGCATCTCCGGCGTGAAGACCGTCACTTCCATGCCGTTGTCACGAAGGATCTGAAGCGCCGGCATGTCGCCTTCCAGGCCCTTTCTCGCCTGGGCCACTTCCCAGGCACAGGCGTCCGCCGCCGCCTGCTTCAGGACGGCCTGGTCTTCCGGAGAAAAGGAATCCCACGTCTTCTTGCTCACGCCCAGGATAAGCGGGTCGATGGCGTAGTGCCAGATGCTGATGTACTTGTGCACCTGCCACAGCTGGTAGGGGATGATCACCGCATTGACCGGGTTTTCCTGGCCGTCCACGGTGCCCTGCTGGAAGGCCGTCTGGGCCTCGCCCCAGTTCATGTTGATGGGGTTGGCGCCCAGGGCCCGGAAGGTGTCGATGAAGATGGGCGATCCCACCACGCGCACCTTGAGGCCTTCCAGGTCATCGGGGGAATCCACGGCTTGTTTCCGGTTGGTGAGTTCCCGGAAGCCGTTTTCGCCCCATGCCAGGCCCACCACGCCCTTCTCCTCGATCTGACGGAAGAGTTCCTGGCCGGGGGCCCCGTTCTTCACGGCGTCCAGCTGTTCATAATCTTCAAAGAAGAAGGGAAGGGCGAAGAGGTTGAGGGACGGGACCTGGGGCGACCAGTTGATGGTGGAGGCCAGGGCAAAGTCGATGACGCCCTGGCGCATGAGCAGAAATTCGTTGGTCTGCTTGCCGGCGAAAAGTTGCCCGGCGAAGTAGCACTTGATGTTGATGCGCCCGTTGGTTCTTTCCCGCACCAGATCGGCGAACTTTTGCGCGCCTTCCCCCCACGGACCCTTGGGCCCCACCACGATGCTCATCTTGTACTCAGCCTTGTAGTCGGCCGCCCAAACCGGCGAGACGACCACGGCCACCGCCGCCGCAAACACCAGAACCGCCGTCAGCACACCTCGTTTCATGGAAGCCCTCCTTGCTCCTAAGGGTGAAAAAATGGACGGACCCAAGTACCGGCGTTGGCACGCCGCCGTTCACAGTCCCCAAAAACTGCAATGCCGGCGGGACGGATGTCAACCTGAGAGTCGGGGAGGAGGCAAGAAATTTGGATGTGATTTCAAATATATTAATCTAGTTTGATGGCAAGAAACGCGTCTGGGGACGACAGACCAAAGGATTGGGACTCGAAGGTTCAGCGATCGGGATCCGGATCGGCCGGGCCGCGGATGACAGGCAATCCTCTCGGCCCCCGCCACTCACCACTCACCACTCACCACTCACCACTCACCACTCATCACTCACCACTCATCACTCATCACTCATCACTCATCACTCATCACTCATCACTCATCACTCATCACTCATCACTCATCACTCATCACGGATTACGAATTCGGCACGGAAGGGCGCGCACCCGCGGGGTGGCCAGGATCGGGTCCGTTTCGTCCACGGGGGTGAGCCGGTTCAGGTTGGCTTCCGCCCAGCCCCGCAGGGGATCGTCCGTGCGTTCCGGAAACCACCAGCCGTAGTCCGCCAGCACCACGCGGGGATGGACGCGGTCGGTGAGGCGGGCCCGTTGGGTGACGGCGCCCCAGGGGGTTTCCACGATCACCTCCTGGTCTTCCCGGACGCCCAGTTCCCCGGCCGTCTGGGGATGGAGGTGCACCTGCGGCTGCGGGTGTCGCCGCCTCAGGCGTTCCACGTGCCGGTAGGCGGAATGGAAAAAGTCCTTGGGTTTTCGGCTGGTGAGGATCAGGGGGAAGTCGCTTCCGAGAGGTTCGGGTTCCGCGGCGCGGGGAAGCGGCGGGAACCCCCACTTTTCCAGCAGGCTCGACTTGAGTTCCACCTTGCCCGATGGGGTCTTGAACCCCTTTTCCAGGTAGGTGCGGGTCTTCCGGGGGCCGAAAAGGACGCCTTTTTCCCGGAATTCACCGTAGGAAAGACCCGACGGGGCCAGGATGGCGTCCAGGATGTCCTCGGGGCGATCCCAGAACCGATCCCCGAATCCCAGGCGTTTTCCCCATTCGTTCAGGATCCACAGGTCGGATCTGCATGCGGGCGGGGGATCCACCAGTTTGGGCCGGGCGGTGACGAAGCCGTGGGGCAGTCCGTAGTGGCCGAGATCGTCCGTTTCCATGGGCAGGGTCACGGGAAGGACCAGGTCGGCCAGGGCCGCCGTGGGCGTGAGCACCTGGTCGGCCACGGCCAGGAAATCGAGCCGGGAAAGGGTCCGCCGGACGGAATCGGCGTCGGAATAGGTCACCATGGGGTTGGTGCCCTGGGTGTAGAGGCACCGAATGGGATAGGGGGCCTGGTCCAGGATGGAGCGGATGAGCATCCAGCCGGGCACGCTGATGAGCGTCGGGATGATGCCGTAATGCCGGTTCAGGAGTTTTTGGGCTCTTCCCGGAAAGGCGTCCAGGGCGATGAAGTCGCTCAGGCGAAGAAGCCGCGGGGCCTGTGCCCGGATGTTTCCGCCCGGTTCTTCCAGGTTGCCCGTGACGGCCATGAGATGCACCAGGGCCTGGCAGGTGGCGGCGCTGTTGGGGGTGTGCTCCACGGCGTTTCCCCACTGGAGGCAGGCCGGGCGGGAGCCGGCGTAGAGCCGGGCCGCGTTCAGGAGGGCTTCCCGCTCGATCCAGCACGCTTTCGCCACCCTTTCGGGCGTGTACGGTTCCACGGCCTGGGCCAGGTCCTCCAGGCCCACCGTCCACTTTTCCACGAAGGCCCGGTCCATGAGTCCTTCCCGGAGGATCACATGGAGGAACCCCAAGGCCAGGACATCGTCCGTTCCCGGCCGGATCGGAAGCCAGAGGTCCGCCCTTTCGGCCAGGGCGGTCCGGTAGGGGTCCACCACGATCAAGCGGGCGCCTCGATCCAGGCATTCCTTCAGGTGTCCGCCCAGGACCCCTTCTTCGTTGGTGTGGATCGGGTTGCTGCCCCAGAGCAGCACGCACCTGGCCGGTCCTTCCAGGTCCGCCACGGGAAAGAACCCGCAGGTCACCATGGCCATCTGTTCCCGCGGCATGTGGCACACGTGCTGGGTGCCCGCCACGTTGGGGCACTGGAGCAGGTTGGCCAGCCGGAGCATCAGGAAGAATTCCGGGCCCTTGGGAGCCCCCTGGGCGAAGGCCACGGCTTCGGGTCCGGAATCCGCGATGGCCTTTTGGAAGGCGGACGTGAGCAGATCCAGGGCCTCGTCCCAACCGATTTCTTCCCATCGGCCGGATCCGCGGGCCCCTTTTCGTTTGAGGGGTTTGCGGAGCCGATGGGGGCTTTGCAGGCGTTCGGCGGCCGAAAGCCCCTTGGGGCAGGCCCATCCGCGACTGAAAGGGTCGTCGGGGTCGGGAAGGACCTTGGTGATGCGGCCGTCCGCCACCTCAACCTTCAGGCCGCAGCCGCCATGGTCGAACCGGGCGCAGTGGGTGGTGAACCATTCAGGGCTCATGGGGGGCGCTCCTGTGGAGGGAAGGGGGGTGGCGCCGGATCAGTCCAACTGCTTTTCGGCTTCTTCCAGGATCCGGTTCAATTCCAGGGATCCTTCGGCCACCCGTTCCAGGGCTTGGGCCACCGATTCCAGCCCCTCTTCCCGGGCCGTGTCCGCCCACTGGCGATAGGACTTCACGTGGTCTTCCGTGTGATGGATCCAGTGGTGGATCATTCGGGCCAGCTTCTGTCGGGTGCTGAGAGGGCTTTCCGCGTCCGAACGGTGGCCGTGGGAATGGTGGTGCGGGTGATGGTGGCTCATGGGGGTCCTCGCTTTTTCCGGTGGCGTTTTGAAAACGAGACCGCAGCAAACGATGGGCGGGCGAAACCGGGCTCATCATGGAGGAACCCGGCCGCGCCTGTCAATGGCCGGATGCGTCCGGTCACTTCATGTCGGTGGTGTGCACCCAGAAGACGGCGCCGATCTCAACGGGCTTTTGGACGCCGTCCTTGGGCAGGGTCCAGGACGCGTCGCTGAGCGCCGCAAAGCCCCACCAGCCGGCGCGCGGCATGGCGTAGGTGAAGACGCCGTTGGCGTCGGCCTTCACCACCTGGGTCACGAAAGGGTCGGCCGGCGCCGTCACCTTGGACGGATTGTCGGGCGATTCGTTGAGGTATTCCACTTCCACTTCGGCGTAGGGGACGGGCTTTCCGTTGAGAAGGACCCGGCCGGTGAAGACGTTTCCGGTCCAGAGGCCGTAGGGGCGGGTGAGGGGAATGATTTCCGTTTCCAGCCCCACGGGTTCGTCCCATCCTTCTTCGAGCCCCAAGGCCTGCACGCACACCTTGGTGTAGTGGACGATGAACTTGTCTTCCGCCGGTTCCCAGTAGGGCGCCGGCTCCACGAAGAAGAGGTAGTCCCCGGGGCGCTTGACGGTGTAGGTGGTTTCCCAGAAGGTGAACTCGCCTTCCTGGTCGGCCGAGCGCCCCTTTCGGGCGCTGAGGGTATCCAGGAGATCCGTCGTCTTGCCTCGGCTCATCACGGCGAAGCGCTTGGGCTTGGCCATCTCCATGTAGTGGCCTTCCAGGGGGTGGAGAAACTTCACCTGGACGGTGATCTTCTTCGACTCGTCGGCCGAGATGATGTCGTCCGAGGGCAGGATGAGGCCGAAGTGGGCGGAGGCTCCCCGGGCCAGGCCCAAAAGCAGGGCCGCGGCGACGGCAAGGGCCGAAAAAAGGATGGTTCGCTGTTTCATTTCTTCCTCCTGTGCAAAGGTGTGGGTTCCAGGTGTCCGGCGCGGGTTGCGAGCGGACACACGGCAACATCCGGGCCGTTTCTTCCGGCCTCCGCAGGGTCTTCCTGACCGCAGGATTTGCTCTCGGGCCAGTCTTGTGGGAATAAGCACCTTCAGGTGGGGCGGCGGGGGAAGTTTCTGCTTCCCATTCGTGCGTGAAATGTGTCGTATACGGAGCGTCCTGTCAAGTTCGATGCAACAGCGAGGAGGTGGTCATGGTCGAAAAAGACCCCGAGAGGGGTGGGGTCGCGGATTACCGGGGCGATTGCTGAGCGGGTTTCCTGGACGTAAGTTTACGTCTTCGTTTCGTGAAGCCCGGGGAGGCGTTCGTGGTGCTGGTCACTTCCGATCAGAGGCCCAGGATGGAGCGGGTCGTGGCCCACAATGGAGGGCGGGTCCTGGAGGCGGTGGAAGAGGAACCCGGGTCGGTGCGGATGAGGATCGGGAAGGAATAGATCCCGCTTTTGGGCTTGACATGGGACGAGGAGGGTTGATAAAGCTTTCACGACAATTGAATCGAGCGGTCAGGTGCCCCGCAGGGGCTTAAGAGGGAATCCCGTGGAAATCGGGAGCGGTCCCGCCGCTGTGAACGGGGACGAAATCCGCGTGCAAGCCACTGCACCGCCTGAGGCGGAGCGGGAAGGTGCGGAGAGTAGGGCGATCCGTGAGCCAGAAGACCTGCCTGACCGGCCGGAAACGGGGCACGGGTGTATGCCTTGGGTTTCCAAGCGCAAGGACCAAGCAAAACCGGGTGCAATCCTTAGAGCCGCAAGCTCTAAGGATTTTTTTTTGGGGAAAGGACGGCCCATCCTTTCCCCGGCACCACCCTCCTCATCGTTTCCTTCAACCCCTAGACCGCCCGCGGCGGCCCAGCCGCCGCGGGCGCCTTTCCACGAAACGGAGGTGGAACCATGAAAAGAGGCCTGATCGTCTATGTGACGGGCGGCGGAGAACTGGCCGAAGACAGCTGGGGGCTCTATGCCTGCATGGACCGCTATGCGGCCCACGAGGTGGGCGTGGCCCGCGACGAGTCGGACATCGCCTATTGTTGGTGGAGGATGCTCACCCGCGGCATGCAGGAGGTGATGTGCGTGCGGGCCCGGGTGGACGGCGACGGCATGGACGTGGTCGGTTCACCGTTGCGCCTATGCGGTTGAAGGGCCGCACGGGTTTCGGGATTGTTGGGTTGTTTCCATCACGGGAGGTGTCGTATGGTGCGGAAATCCTTTGGATGGCTAGCCGTTGGTGCGGTGGTGTGTCTCGTACTGGGAGGGTGGCACGTGCGGGAGTCCCGGGCAATGCACGGTGGGGAAAGGCCGGAAAAGAAAGCGATCCTCATGGTGGCTTTCGGAACCAGTGTGCCCCAGGCGCAGAAGGCCTTCGAGGCCATCGACCAGCGGGTCCGGCAGGCCTTTCCCGGGATGGAGGTCCGTTGGGCCTACACGTCCGCCATCATCCGAAAGAAGCTGGCGGCCCGAGGCACCGTGATCGACTCCCCGGAAACGGCCCTGGCCCGGCTCATGGACGACGGGGTCACCCAGGTGGCCGTCTGTTCCCTGCACACCATTCCCGGGGCGGAGTTCCATGAACTCCAGGCCAACGCGCGCCTCTTCGCTCGAATGGCCGGCGGCTTCCGCCGGGTGAGCGTGGCGCGGCCGCTCCTGTCGTCCCACGACGACATGACGCGGGTGGTGCGGGCCATGTTGGACCAGGTGCCTGCGGAGCGCCGGCCTCAGGACGCCGTGATCTTCATGGGCCACGGCTCGGAACACCACCCGGCCGACGCCATCTACACGGCCATGGACGCCCTCTTTCAAAAGGCGGATCCCAACGCCTTCCTGGCCACCGTGGAAGGCTACCCCACCCTGGACCATGTGATCCCCACCCTGAAGGCCAAAAAGATCACCAGGGCCTACCTGATTCCCTTCATGCTGGTGGCCGGGGACCATGTGCGAAACGACATGGCCGGGGACGCTCCGGATAGCTGGAAGTCCCTCCTCCAGGCCCAGGGAATTGAGGCGGTCCCGATCCTTCGCGGCACCGCCGAAATTCCCGAGGTGGTGGACGTGTGGCTGGATCACCTGCGCGATGCGTTCGGAGCGTGAGTCGTAAGTCGTCAGGCGTAAGTCGTCAGGCGTAAGGCGTCAGGCGTAAGGCGTCAGGCGAGAGGCGAGAGGCGAGAAGAAGATCGGAGGGGTGATATGGAGAAGCCCCACAAGAACCTGGATGCCTGGAAGCTGGGTGTCGAGGTGGTCCGCCGCGTCTATGAGTTGACGGCTGGCTTCCCGAAAAGGGAAGATTTCGTGCTGACGGCGCAACTGCGAAGATCTGCCGTCAGCATTCCGTCAAATGTTGCGGAGGGGGCCGGGCGGAGAACGAACAAAGAATTCATCAATTTTCTTCACATTGCGCAAGGCTCTCTGAGCGAGCTGGATACCCAGTTGGATATTGCCTTGGAGCTTGGTTATTTATCCCGAGAAGATAGAGTTGCTGTGGATGACCTGCTGACCCGGCTCGACCAAGTAATTACCGGCCTGATCCGCTCGCTCAAAAAACCCCCTAACCCGCCTTGACATACACCCTCAAATCCGGGCACTTCTTTTAACGCCTAACGCCTAACGCCTAACGCCTAACGCCTAACGCCTAACGCCTAACGCCTAACGCCTAACGCCTAACGCCTAACGCCTAACGCCTAACGCCTAACGCCTAACGCCTAACGCCTAACGCCTAACGCCTAACGCCTAACGCCTAACGCCTAACGCTCGGAGCGGCGTAGCTGCACGGAACATCGGCGGCGCACTTGCCGCACACGTCCACCAGGGGAAGATCGGCGTAGTGGCGGTCGTTTTCCAGAAGGCGGGCGTAGCACCGGTGCCGGTCGAAACCGTCTTCGCGAAGGGCTCCGTACACGCACCGCGAGACGCATTTTCCGCATTCCTTGCCCGCCTTGACCAGGCAGAATTCGGCGTCGGGGCGCCGGGAGGGGGGGAGCTGGGCCGAGGTGACGAAGCTTCCCAGGCGGCCGCAGCATCCGGCGCGGGTGATGAGCTGGTGGTGGACTCCGAAGGTGCCCAGGCCGGCGATGTAGGCCAGGTGTTTGTGGGACCAGCGGCTCACGAGCCGTTCCTCGTCGAAGTTGTGGGTGGCCGGCGTGACGGCGCACCGGTGGCCATGGACGGCCAGCCGGTCCTGGAGATGATCGCAGATGCGGCCGATGAGGGAGTTGGTGGCCACATAGGCTTCGGCCCAGGTCCGCGATGCGTAGCCGGAAGGTTCCCGCTTGTTGGAGTGGACCACGTCTTTTTGAAACGGCAGGAAGAAGACCACCACCGACCGGGCGTCGGCCAGCAAGTCCCCGGGAAAGGCGTGGTCCGGTGCCGCCACCCGCGGCAGCTCGTTGAAGAGGGGGTCCTCCGCGGAGGCGATTCCCACCAGCACGGGGCGCCTCCAATAGTCGGCGGACCGGCCGTCGGCGATCCATTGATCCATGACTCGTTCGATTTCTTCGGCGATCCATTCCTGAGGGCTCATGGGCTGTTCATCCTTTCCACGGTTCGCGGTCACGGCTTCTCCCCTGCGGCCAATTGCCGGTTCCCATCCCGAAGGGACAGTGGTAACACATGGTGCCGGGAAAGCAAGTCCGAGCGCTTGCCCGACAACGGCTCTCCGGTTCAAGAAGGCGGGGAATTCGCGTCTTCTTCGTAGCCGCGGGGCTTGAGCCCCGCGGGAAAGGTCCATCGTAACTCCTTGAAGGGATGGGAAGGATACCCGATGGCCTATCCCATGTCCGGGGGCCTCTTTCCCAGCCCTGAAGGGCGGCGCTACGAGAAAAGCGGTCATCCACGGCGTTTCAGGGCAAGCTCCTTGGGAACGCCGTCGGGAAGGCAGACGGGAGGTGATCGGAGCGTGGCTTCGCAAGGGGCCCATGGAGAACGGATGTCCGACGGGGACCTGGAGCGCAGGGCCCGCCGGTGGGACGTGATGGTGACAGGGGTGCTGGTCCTTTTCCTGTTGATCCCCATCCCGTTTGCCCAGTTTCGCGGGTGGCCCGGCGGGGAGCCGGTGCTGGAGAGGCCCGTGCTTCCCTGGAGTTCCTTTCGGTTGTGCTATGTTCCCGCGGGCGGCGGCAGGCCGGTGGAAGAGGTCTATCGGTTCACCTGGAACGGCAAGCTGGTGCCGGGAGGCGGGGAGTTGAGGCATCCCGCGGCGCTGGAGTCCCTGGAGGCGCCACTGCTGGCCTGGCAGCGCCAGCCGGAAGTGGAGCTTCGAAGTCTCCATCGCAACGGGGAATTCCTGCTGGTTCGGACCCGGTGGAGGCCGGTGGCGGCCTGGCCGCTGGGGATGCTGTTGGCATCCTGGAAGGATCACGGCGCGGGGGTCCACGGCGGCGGTGCCGGGCGGTAGAGGATGCGGATGCGTTCCGGATTGATTCCCGAATCCAGCAGCGACACCACCTGCCGCAGGGTCCGGCGCAACTTGTAGAGCGCCGTGTAGGACGAAACCAGGGCGAAAGGAGCCCCTTCCAGTTCCGGGTAGGCGTGCAGGAAGACGGCCAGAGCCCTCTCCACGGCGTTCAGCCCCTCGTGATAGTTCTTTTCCAGAAGTTCGACGGTGGCCAGGTTGCTCCAAAGGCCGAAGCGCAGGGCCACGTCCTCCACGTCCAGAGAAAGGCCTTCGTCCAGCAGCCGGCGCGCTTCCTGCGTGGCTCCGTGGTGCAGGTACACGTAGGCGGCGTCCCGGCAGAGTTGCGCCTGGAGGAAATGGAGGCCGTGGTCCCGGGCGTGCTCCAGGGCCTGCCGGAAGTAGCGGAACGCGGGGATGAAGCGACGCCGTGCACAGGCTTCGTGGGCTTCCCGGGCCCAGAGCAGGATCTGCTCGCGCGCCCTGTCTTGCGTCTCATGGTCCATCATTTTCTTGCCTCACGGCTCCATTGGGCTATAGTGGCCCGGTGCGAAAAGGGTTGAGCGTTTCCAGCTTGCGCGGATCAGACAGCATGGCTTCACTGCAACGCGACCTTCCCACCGAAGAAGTGCTCCGGTTGGTGGGGGAAATCCCGCCGTTTCCCCGCGTGGTGGCCAGGCTCGTGGACCGCATCAAGGATCCCGCCGCGACCCTGGCGGAGCTGGCCGACATCATCTCCGGGGATCCGGCCCTGTGCGCCTTCGTCCTGCGCATGGCCAACTCCCCCCTCCACCGGCGCGGTTTCGCCGCCGCCGCGACCCTGACCGTCTCCAGAGCCGTAAACATCCTGGGACGGCGGGCGCTGGAATCGGTGGTCCTGAGCTATGCGGTCAGGAGCCTCGTCCGGCGGTCTTCCCTGTTGGAAAACCTCCTGTGGGAACATTGCATCGCCGCCGCCGTGGCCGCCGCCGAAATCATCGGCCGGGTCCAGTCCAAGCAGACGGAAACGGCCTACGTGTGCGGACTTTTGCACGACGTGGGAAAGATGCTCCTGCTCACGCGCTTTCCGGATTCCATGGGATCCATTATCCAGGATCAGTATAACGGCTGCCAGGAGTGGGACAACTGCTCATCGGTGATTTTGGAAAGGGAGCGGATCGGCATCGACCACTGCCGGGTGGGGGCGGTGGCCCTGGATGTGTGGCAGTGCGGCGAGGAGGCCGTGGTGTCGTGTGCTTATCACCACCGACCGCGGGATGCGGCCGGCCGTTCCATCATGCCGGCCGTGGTGTGCATGGCGGACCTCATGGCGCAGAAGCTGGAATACGGTCCGCTGCGGCTTCCGGACCTGGATCTCTCCCCGGTCCGCCGGACCCTCAAGATTTCCGACAAAGACTTCTCTTCTCTTCTCCAGCGCGTGCAGGCGAAAGTCCAGGACGTGCTCCACCTGTTCAGCGACAAGTGAGGGCCTTTGCGCAAAAAAAACCGCCCGACCCCTGGGGCCGGGCGGTCTGAACGTTCTTTGGAGCGGGAGACGGGCTTCGAACCCGCGACCCTCAGCTTGGAAGGCTGATGCTCTAGCCAGCTGAGCTACTCCCGCACGAGCGCAGGATATGTAACACGCTCCGCCCTCCTTTTCAACGGAAATTTTGCCTTGCCTTTTGGCGCGGAACGTGGGATTTGGTCTTGTGAAACTTTGTTTTAATCGGACCCTTGTTCCCGCCCCGTCTCATCCCGTTTCCCAAGCCGGTGAGGAGGAATCATGGACAAGCACTACCAGGATGCCATCTCGAAGGTCAACATGCTGGAGGTCTTCAAGGCGCGTCGCATTGTGGAGCGGGTGCTGGAAAAGACGCACCTCACGTCCTACCGGCGCCTGTCGGAAGAGCTGGGTGCGGAGGTTTACGTCAAGCACGAAAACCATCTGCCCACCAATTCCTTCAAGGTGCGGGGGGCGGTGAACTTCATGGCCAACGTGCCGCCGGAGGTGGTGCGAAACGGCGTGGTGGTGGCCACCAAGGGCAATCACGGGCTGGCCGTGGCCTGGGCGGCCCAGGAAAAGGGGATCTTTTGCAACGTGGTGGTCCCGGAAGGAAACAACCCGGAACTCAACGCCAACATCCTGGCCTACGGAGCCCAGCTCATCGAACAGGGAAGCGATTTTTACGAGGCCCAGGACTATTGCGAGGAATTGGCCGAAAACGCCGGCTACTACTACCTGCGTCAGGGCAACGAGCCTCTGCTGATCAGCGGCATCGCCACCATGGGCCTGGAGATCTTCGAGGAGCTTCCCGACGTGGACGTGATCCTGATGCCCATCGGAGGGGGAACGGGCTGTGCGGCCCTGGCCACGGTGATCCAGGGGATCAATCCCCAGGTGGAACTGATCGGAGTGCAGGCGGCCAACATGCCGTCCTTCTACGAGTCGTGGCGGCAGGGGAAGAAGGTGGTGGTGCCGGCGGCGGAAACGGTGGCCGACGGCCTGGCGGCCAGGTCGGCGTTCGAGGTTCCCTGGGCGATCCTAAAGGATCGCATCCGCGATGTGGTGCTGCTCACCGAAGACGAACTTCTGGACGGGGTGCGGTTGGCCCTGCGCTACACCCAGAACCTGGCCGAGGTGGCCGGGGCGGCTTCTTTGGCCGCCGCCTTCAAGATCCGGGAGCGCCTGCGGGGTAAGAAGGTGGTGGCGGTCATGACGGGCGGAAACATCACCGTGGAGCGGCTGCGGAACATTCTGTGAGGGGTAGATGGGATAAGGGACAAGGGATAGGGGATAGGGGGTAGGGGGTAGGGGGTAGAGCGTGAGCCGCGCCGCCCCTGCACCCATCACCCGTCACTCATAACGCATCACTCATCAGGCGGCCGTCCGACATTCCAGCACCACGCGGTCGGAGCCGTCCTTTTCCTTCAGATAGACGTTCACCTGCTCTTCCGGAAGGGTTTCCAGCTCCAGGCCCACGAAATGGGCGCAGATGGGCAGCTCCCGGTGCCCCCTGTCCACCAGGGCCGCCACGCGCACCCGCCGGGGGCGTCCGTAGTCCATGAGGGCGTCCAGGGCGGCGCGGATGGTCCGTCCCGTGAAGAGCACATCGTCCACAAGCACCACGTCCTTGTCGTCCACGGAAAAGGGAAGCCGGGTGGATCGGACCACGGGTTGTGTGTGGAGGCGGGACCAGTCGTCCCGATAAAGATTGATATCCAGGGTCCCGATGGGGACCTTGAGGCCGTGTTCCCTTTCCAGGATCTGCCCCAGGCGCTGGGCCAGGTAGACGCCCCCCGTGTGGATGCCCACGAGCACCAGGCGCTCGGGATCGTCCAGGTCCCGGACGATCTGCCGGGCCATCTCGCGAAGGGCTCCCTCCATCTCCGAATGTTCCATGACGATCCGTTCCTGAATCTCTCGACCCATGGCGTGCTCACCCTTTCGCGGGCTTCTGCGAAAATGAAAAGGGCGCCTCTCGGCACCCCATGTCCGGAAGGCCTTTCGGCTCTTCTCCCACTATTTCTTTACACTAGGAAAGAGCTCATCGATTGTCAACCTTCCCGGTCGCCGGCACGCCGGCGGCTGCTCTCCCGCAAGGCAGCTTTCCCCAAGAGGCCCACCCGGGCGGCGGGATTTCGACGGCTTGCGGGGTTCGGCCCTTGACCCTCTCCGCGGGCCTCTGTTATCAGGAATATCCGTTGCAGAAGAGATGCCTCGCAGTGCTTCGGCGGGGACCGGACTTTGCCCGTCATAGGGAGGACACGCTTTGGGAGCCAAGAAGATCAAGGTGAAGAAGAAGCCCACGGAAAAGGCCGAGGAGATCCTGAGTTTCACGGATCGCGTGCTGGAGTGGGGCCGGGCCAACGTGGCCTATCTGGCCGGAGCCGTCGGGGGGATCGTGCTGGTGACACTCATCGTCTGGGGCGTGGGGCTCTACAACCAGTCCAAGGAGCGCAGCGCCGGCCGGGACTACGCGCGACTCACGGCCGACGGGCCGGTGGATCCCCGGAATCAGGAGGCCCTGAAGGCCCGACTCGACGCGTTCACGGCCTTCCTGGAGGAACACCGGGGAACGGGGGCCGCAGCCCTGGCCATGGTGGACATGGCGCGGCTGCTTGAGGAAGCCGGCCGCCACGAGGAAGCACTCCAGTGGTACGATCGGGCCGCCGGCGAGATCCCCCGGGGATCGTCGCTGGACCTGGCGGTGGACTACGGTAGGGCGCTGACCCTGGAGGCCCTGGGGCGGGTGGACGAAGCCTTGGCCGCCTGGTCCGGCCTGGCGGTCAAGGCCGACGACGGGCTGAAGCGCGAGTGCCTCTGGCACCAGGCGCGGCTGGCGGCCCAAAAAGGCGACCGAGAAGGGGCCCGGGGCTACTACGACCTGGCGTTGAAGACGGAAGGGGCCTATCCCGGCGACGGCCTGCTCCAGGCGGAAAGAAACGCCCTGTAGCGCCGCAAGCCGCCCCACGTCCAACGCTCGAGAGCGGCTCCAGGGCCCTGTGCGGAAACGCACCGGATGGCCGCTTTTTTCGTAGCGCAGCCCTTGAGGGCTGCGGAGAAGCCGCCGAATGTCGTATGGCCCGCCGGGTGGAGTGCTTGTCACGTCAAGGGGTTTCGGTGCCCTTCCCCGCGGGGCTGAAGCCCCGCGGCTACGAAGAGAGCGGCCATGCCCGGGCTCCTGTGTCAGAGAGCCATTCCCGGACAGGCCCCCGAGCCCACCCGGTTTCCGCCGGCATGGCATACGCCCGCTCCGTTCCCCCCTGCATGGTGCAAGGCCCGGCCGCCACCGGCGTAGGGGCGGTTCGCGAACCGCCCCTGCCGCAACAGGATCTCTCCCAAACCATCTCCGGATTGCCGGGTTCCAACAAAGTTGCCAATCATCGGTTTCCAATCCCCCCGCCCCTACCCAGGAGGCCCATCCGTTCCCGTAGGGGCGGGCTTTATGCCCGCCCGCTGCCTCAAGTATGGGTCATTGTCGGCTTTGGAAAAGGGGGGAGAAGAAACACCCCACGGCCCTCACCCCTGCCGCTCTGCCCATCTCCCCGCCCCCTATCCCCTTACCCCCTATCCCTCTACCCCTCACCCCTCACCCCTCACGCCTCACCCCTCACGCCTTACGCCTCACCCCTCACGCCTTACGCCTTACGCCCCGTGGCTTCTTTCCGCTTGACAGGACGTGCGTTTATTGGCTAATCAGCTTGGAACGCCGCAACCACAAACCCGCAACACACAGGGACGACGATACGAACATGGACAACCGGTTCTTTCGCTTTCGCTTTTTCGGTTTTTTCGGGGGCTTCTTTTTTAGGAAGTCTGCCCATGGCCGGGGAAGGTAGGCGAAGCGGACCGTAGCCGAGGAAGAAAGGCAGCCATGGGTGGACGAAAACGGAACCCATGGCTGTTGCTGTTTTAAGGGCCGTGGGTTCACCGGGAACTCACGGCCTTTTTTGTCGGTCTTTGCGTTTTCGCGCTGGGGGAACCTTACAGGGAAAGGAGAAGGGGAAGAATGATCCACGACATCGAGTACGAAACCATGCCTCGCGAAGCCTTGGAAGCCATCCAACTGCGGCGCCTGCAGGCCACGCTCCAGCGGGTCTACGCCACGGTGCCTTTCTACAGGAAGCGCTTCGACGAGGCCGGTTTCAAACCGGCGGACATGAAGTCCCTGGACGACCTCAGGCGGGTCCCGTTCACCACCAAGCAGGACCTTCGGGACAACTATCCGTTCGGCCTGTTCGCCGTGCCCATAGACAACGTGGTGCGCATCCACGCCTCGTCGGGCACCACCGGAAAGCCCACGGTGGTGGGCTACACGGCCCGGGACGTGAACACGTGGGCGGAGCTGATGGCCCGGTCCCTGGCGGCGGCCGGGGCCACCCGGGGCGACATCATCCACAACGCCTACGGCTACGGTCTTTTCACGGGCGGCCTGGGCGTCCATTACGGCGCGGAGCGGCTGGGGGCGTCGGTCATCCCCATTTCGGGC
This sequence comes from Desulfacinum sp., assembly GCA_014359885.1. GTDB lineage: Bacteria > Desulfobacterota > Syntrophobacteria > Syntrophobacterales > DSM-9756 > Desulfacinum. The sequence goes on along the minus strand of JACIYN010000069.1, from coordinate 4,240 downwards.
GGAAACACCAAGCGCCAGATCATGATCATGAAGGATTTCGGCGCCACCATCCTCACCTGCACCCCGTCCTACGCCCTCCATCTGGCGGAAGTGGCCCAGGAGATGGGCGTGGACTTCAGGGACCTGAAGTTCAAGGCGGGCATCTTCGGCGCGGAGCCGTGGTCGGAAAAGATGCGCCGGGAGATCGAGAAAAAGCTCAACCTGGACGCCGTGGACATCTACGGGCTGAGCGAGGTGATCGGACCGGGCGTGGCCGTGGAATGTCTGGAAGCCAAGGCGGGGCTCCACATCTTCGAAGACCATTTCATCCCCGAGATCATCGATCCGGAAACGGGGGAAGTGCTGCCCTACGGGGAGACGGGCGAGCTGGTCTTCACGTCCATCACCAAGGAAGCCTTCCCCGTGATCCGCTACCGCACCCGGGACATCACGAGCCTCAATCCCGAACCCTGCATCTGCGGCCGGACCCACGTGCGCATGAACCGGGTGAGCGGTCGAACCGACGACATGCTCATCATCCGCGGAGTGAACGTCTTCCCGTCCCAGATCGAGAGCGTGCTCATGGAAATCGACGGCGTGGAACCCCACTACCAGCTGGTGGTGGACCGGGAAGGCACGCTGGACATGCTCACCGTCCTGGTGGAAGTGGGAGAGAAGGCCTTTACCGACGAGATCAAGGGCCTGCAGAGCCTGGAAAAGCTCATCGCCAAAAACATCAAGGAGTACCTGGGGGTTTCTGCTAAGGTGAAGCTGGTGGAGCCCAAGAGCATCGCGCGCAGCGAAGGCAAGGCCGTGCGGGTGATCGACAACCGCAAGCTCTAGGAGCCCCGGCGCCGGCGCGAACGCGCATTTCGCTGCCCGTGAGGGGCCGACTGCCGCAACCAGCAGGATTTACGTGGGGCTCAGGAAATTTCCTGAGCCCAGGCAACAAACCCCCATCGGTTCAACAACAGCAAGGAAAGGAGGACCGAGGATGCGCGTGGAACAAATTTCGGTCTTTTTGGAAAACAAGGCGGGACGGCTGGCGGAAGTGACCCGGATCCTTTCGGAGGCCGGGGTGAACATCCGGGCCCTGTCCCTGGCGGACACATCGGACTTCGGAATCCTTCGCCTGATCGTCAACGATAACGAAAAGGCCAAGCAGGCCCTGAAGGCCGGAGGCTTCACCGTGGGCAAGACCGACGTGGTGGCCGTGGAGGTGGAGGATCGGCCCGGCGGCCTGCACCGGATCCTGGACATCCTGAGAAAGGCGGGCATCAACGTGGAATACATGTACGCCTTCGTCCAGCAGAGCGGCAATAACGCCGTGATCATCTTCCGGTTCGACAACCTGGACGAGGCGGTTCGGGTGCTCACGGAAAACGGTGTCACGGTGATCAACGGGAGCAAGGTCTACACCATGTAACGGGTGCCGGCCGGACGCCGCCGCGGGGGCGGTTCCGGCCCCCACCCCTTCATCCCGGAAAAGGAGGAGGTTGTGCCATGAAAAGAAGAAGCGTGAAGTCGATCTGTTGGATGACGGCACTGATCGTGGCGCTGGGTATGCTTTGGTGCGCCCCGGCGGTTTTTGCCGCCGAGGCCTACAAGATCGGCGGCATCTTTGCCGTGACCGGCCCCGCCTCCTTTCTGGGAGATCCGGTAAAGAAGAGCCTGGAGATGGCCGTGGATGAGATCAACGCCCGCGGCGGCATCGACGGGCGTCCCGTGGAAGCGGTGATCTACGACACGGAAGGGGATCCCACCAAGACCGTGCTGGCCGTCAACAAGCTCATCAGCAAGGACAACGTGGTGGCCATTATCGGCCCGAGCCGCACGCCCACCACGCTGGCGGTGGTGCCCATCGTGGAGCGGCTGGGAGTGCCTTTCATCAGCTGCGCGGCCGGCATCCAGATCGTGGAGCCGGTCAAGCCGTGGGTCTTCAAGACGGCCCAAAGCGACGTGCTGGCCGTGGCGGCCATCTACAAGCACATGCAAAAGCACGGCATTAAGAAGGTGGGCATCCTCACGGTCACCAATGCCTTCGGCGTGAGCGGCCGGGACCAGCTGCTGCAGCAGGCCGAGGGCTACGGCATCCAGGTGGTGAGTGAACAGGCCTTCGGGGCGGGCGATACGGACATGACGGCCCAGCTCACCAAGATCCGCAAGGAAGAACCCGACGCGGTCATCTGCTGGGGCACCAATCCGGGACCGGCCGTGGTGGCCAAGAACATGCGCCAGCTGGGCATGACCCTACCGCTCTACCAGAGCCACGGCGTGGCTTCGCCCAAGTTCATCGAACTGGCGGGGGAGGCGGCCGAAGGCGTACGCCTTCCCACGGGTAAGATCCTGGTGGCGGATCTGCTGCCCGAAAGCGATCCCCAAAAGCCGGTGCTGCTCCAATACATCGCCGACTACAACAAGCGCTACGGCGGAGGCGTTTCCGGCTTCGGCGGCTACGCCTACGACGCCATGCACCTGCTGGCCAAGGCCATGGCGGGAACGGGCGGCGACAAGGCCAAGATCCGGGACAACCTGGAAAAGATCTCCGGCCACGTGGGGATCAGCGGCACCTTCAACTTCTCGGAAAAGGACCATAACGGCCTGGGAGAGGACGCCTTCGTCATGGTGGAGATCCGAAACGGCACCTGGAAGCTCCTCGATTAGGTAACATGTGGACATCATGAGCGAAATCCTCCAATACCTCCTAAGCGGGATCACCACAGGGGCGATCTACGCCGTGATCGCCCTGGGTTTCACCATGCTCTACAACGCCACGGAGCTGGTGAACTTCGCCCAGGGTGAGTTCGTCATGCTGGGATCCCTGGGGCTCTTCACCCTGCTTTCCGCGCTGGGCTGGCCCCTGTGGGCGGCCTTTCCCACGGTGACCCTGGCGGTGGGGCTGCTGGGCGTGCTGCTGGAACGGCTGGCCATCCGGCCCGTAAAGAAACCGGAACCCATCACGCTCATCATCATCACGGTGGGAGCCGGCATTTTCCTGCGCGGCCTGGCCATGCTCTTCTGGGGAAAGGACCCCCATAGCGTTTCGGGCTTCGGGGCGGGGGCCCCCATCCGGATCAGGGGGGCCGCCATCATGCCTCAGAGCCTGTGGATCCTGGCCGTGGTGGCCCTGCTCATGGTCGGCCTTCACCTCTTCACCAAGCGAACCCTGACCGGGAAGGCCATGGAGGCCTGCGCCATCAACCGAAACGGCGCCTGGATCCTGGGCATCCCCAGCGACCGCATGGTGCTGCTGGCCTTCGCCATGAGCGCTGCCCTGGGAGGCATCGGCGGGATCATCATCTCCCCCATCACCATGGCCGCCTACGACATGGGGACCATGTTGGGCCTCAAGGGCTTCTGCGCCGCCATGCTGGGGGGCCTGGGGAGCCACTGGGGAGCGGCCGTGGGAGGGCTGCTCCTGGGCGTGCTGGAATCCCTGGGGGTGGGCCTCGTCTCGTCCGGGATCAAGGACGCCATCGCGTTCCTGATCCTCCTGGTCATCCTCATGGCCCGGCCTTCGGGGATCCTGGGCCAAAAGGCGGCCACGCGGTTCTGAAGGGCTTGCCCGGGAACGCCGCTTTCCTGGGCGTGCGGGCGTCTCGCCCGCCTCTCGTGCGGACCGGAGGCCCGCGCTCCCAGGGGGAGAGGCTTTCGGGTTCGTTTCCGGACAAGTTCCCAAAAGGCTGAGGATGACGGCTTTTCTCGTAGCGCAGCCCTTCAGGGCTGCGGAGGAATCCCCGAACGTTGGATGGATCCTCGGGCGTGGCGTGCTGTTTCGTGTGGCTGGGATGGATCCTCTCCGCGGGGCTGAAGCCCCGCGGCTACGGAAGACGTCGGATCCCTTGTCGGTTGATGGAGGAGACCCATTTACGGACAACGCGTCGCCGAGGTGTACGGGCCATGGCGCATGGCAAAATGGGAGGTTCCGTGATAGACCAACCCTTTGAAAGCATCCCGTTTGTGTGCGGGGTGGAGGAAGGGGGGCTTCCACGGGACGGGTCACCGGGAGGGTTCCCGTGTAAGCGCAACGTTCCGTTCAGACGGACACCAGGGGAGGATCCGTGACCGGCAAGAACAGGCTTTGGGCCACGGCGGCGTTCGCGGGCGTCATCGCCGTGGCCTCCGTGACCGTCTCCAACGCCTACCACCAGCAACTGCTCACCATCATCGGCATCCACACCCTGCTGGCCCTGGGCCTCAACATGCTCATGGGCTATGCGGGCCAGATCTCCCTCGGCCACGCGGCCTTCTACGGCCTGGG
>JACIYN010000068.1 GCA_014359885.1 Desulfacinum sp. | reverse complement strand
ATGATCCTGGAGCGGCTGAAGGAACGGGTGCAGAAGGGATGGCTGCGGAGCCTGGACTGGCAGTTCGCCCGCTGGGTGGGGCGGGTTTCCGGAGACGACACGGAAGCCGTTCTCCTCGCCGCGGCCCTTGCAAGCCTTCGGGTGGCGGAAGGCGATGTGTGCGTGGATCTTTCCCACTTTGCGGGAAGGCGCCTTTTCGCCGATTCGCCGGCCGAAGGCGGCGCGGTTCCGGCCCCGCCCCTGGCGGAATGGCTGGACGCCCTTCGCCGGTCCCCGGCCGTATCGGCATCGCCCGCCGCGGCCTGGACCCATGACCCGTCACCCATCCCCCGTCACTCCCTCACGCCGCTGGTCCTGGACGGCACCCGGGTCTACCTCACCCGCTACTGGGCCTTCGAAGAGGACCTGGCCCGGCGCCTTCTGGAACGGGCGGAAGGCTGGACGGACGTGGAACCGGCCGCGCTCCGCCCCCACCTGGACCGGCTCTTTCCCGCCCCCGACCCGCCCGGCGGGGTGGACTGGCAGCGGGCGGCCGCCGCCGTGGCGGCCATGAAGCGGCTTTGTATCATCTCGGGAGGCCCCGGCACGGGAAAGACCCACACGGTCAAGGCCGTTCTTGCCATCCTGCAGGCCCTCCGCCCCGGGCGGCCCCTCCGGGCGGCCCTGGCGGCCCCCACGGGAAAGGCGGCGGCCCGCATCACCGAATCGCTCCAGAAGAATCCGTCCTTTGCGGAAGACGTCCCTTTCCTGCGGGATCTCCCGCGGGCGGCCGTGACCCTCCACCGGCTCATCGGCATCCGCGAAGGCCGGTCCGTTCCGCGCCACAACCCGGAAAACCCCCTGCACGTGGATGTTCTGGTGATCGACGAGGCGTCCATGATCGATCTTCCCCTCATGGCCCGAACCGTTGCGGCGCTTCCTCCCCACGCGCGCCTCATCCTCCTGGGGGACAAGGACCAATTGGCGTCCGTGGAAGCCGGGAGCGTCTTCGCCGACCTGTGCGGCCGGGGCCGAACGCCCGCCTACAGCGAGCGGTGGCGGGAACGGATCCGCGCGGCCACCGGGATGGAGGTCCCGGCGGAATCGGAAAACCCACGGGAAGCGCCCTCACCCCTGGACGACTGCACGGTCTTTTTGAGGAAAAGCTACCGGTTCCACGAAAAAGGCGGGATCGGCCGGCTGGCGGCCGCCATCCGGGACGGCGGCGAGCTCCCACCCCTTTCGGGGCCGGGAGAGGAAAACGCCTCCGACACCAACCGCGCCCCCGAAGTTCGGCTCCGGGCCGTCCCCGCCCTACGGCTTCCCCAGGAGCTCGGCCGGGTGGCCCGGGAGCGGTTCGCTCCCGTTTCGGAAGCGGCGGGAGTGGAAGAGGCCCTGGCCCGCCTGGACGCGTTCCGGATCCTCTGCGCCCTCCGGGAAGGCCCGGCGGGGGCGGCGGCCGTCAACGGGGCCGTGGAAGAGGCCTTGAGCGGCACGGCACGGCACGGGGCCGGATCCCGTCCCGTCAAAGGAAAGCCCGTTCTCATCACCCGAAACGACTACGACCTTCAGCTCTTCAACGGGGATGTGGGGCTCTTCTGGCCGGACGAAAGGGACGGGCGCCTCTACGCCTGGTTCCGGGCCCCCGACGGACACTTGCGGAAGGTCCGCCCCCTGCGGCTCCCCCCCCACGAGACGGCCTACGCCATGACGGTCCACAAGTCCCAGGGATCGGAATTGGACGAGGTGCTCCTCCTTCTTCCGCCCGAAGATTCCCGGGTCCTCACCCGGGAACTCATCTACACGGCCGTCACCCGGGCGAGACGGGCCGTGGAGATCTGGGGATCGGCCGAACGGCTCCAGGCTGCCGTCTCCCGGCGGACCCAACGCACCTCCGGCCTCCATGAGCGCCTCTTTCCCTCCACCCGCAGGACCCCGCGATGAAGAAAGAAAAAGGCATTCCCTGGCCGCCTCCGTGCCGGATCAAGGAAAACGCCCGGGCCAAGCGGGTGACGCTCCGGATTGTTCCGGAAGCGGGCCTGGTGCTCACCGTCCCCCGGGGCTTCGACCGGCGCTGCCTTCCCCGGATCCTGGACCGGCACCGCCGCTGGATCGAAGAGGGCCTGGCCGGCCTGGAGGCCCGGCGAAGCCACCTGAGCCGCCCCGACGTGCTCCCCGAAAGGATCGATCTCCAGGCCGTGGGCACCGTCTGGACGGTCGCCACCCTTCCCGGCCCGCCGGGGAGCGTGGAGATTTCCTGGCGCCACCGGCCCGAGCCGCGCATCCGCCTTTACGGGGACCTTTCCCAGGTGCCCCTCTGCTGCCGGCTCCTTCGCCGGTGGCTGAGGGAGGAGGCGAAACGGGTCCTGCCCCCCTGGGTGGACGCCCTCAGCCGGGAAACGGGCCTTTCCTATGCGACGGTCCGGATCGCCACCCAGAAGACGCGCTGGGGGAGCTATTCCAGCCGGGGCACCGTGAGCCTCAACGCGGCGATCCTCCTCCTTCCCCGGCCGCTGGCCCGGCTGGTCATCGTCCACGAGCTGTGCCACAGCCGGCACCTGCGCCACGATGGGGCCTTCCGGAACCTGGTGGCCCGCCACGAGCCGGACTGCCGCCGCTTGGACGCCCAGCTCAACCGGGCCGCGGACCGTCTTCCCGCCTGGTACCGGGCATCCTTCTGGTAGGAACGTGCCCGAAAGCTGAAATCTCATAGCCATTTTTTCTTCGGGTATCTCTTACACCGCGTGATCAGCGGGCGGGGATAAACCCCGCCCCTGCACAAGGGGTCCGTGCCTTTTTGATAGGGGCGGGCTTGCCGCCCGCCCTTCAGGACCTGTCCATGGGAAAGAATCGTCCCATCTAGCTGCCGATAAGTCGTGGGCTCCCCCTTGCGCGGGAGCGACCTGCCGAAGGGGGATCCTTTTGGGGTTGATCTGATATATCAGATATGATATGCGAGGTAAGACGGCAGTCTTCAAGCTCCTGGAGACTCCGTCGAGCCACCACAAGACGCGGACCGACGGCCCCACCACCCCGCCCCACCGGCCTTCGGGAAGCCAAAAGGGGGGGTGATGGCGTTGCGATGATCCACCGCTTTGGGCTACGAAAGACAGGTCCGATCCACCCAAGTGCACTCACAGACAGGAGGTTTCCAATGGCTCGCAGGTTTGCATTCGTCACCGTTTTGCTGGCGGCCCTGGTGCTGGCGCTGAGCCCCACCGCCCAGGCCAAGGCCAAGTATGAACTGCGCTTCAACCACGTGCTGGGCCCCACCCACCCCTACCATGCCGGGTTCCTCAAATGGGCCCAAAGGGTCAAGGAACGAACCAACGGCGAACTGGAAATCAAGGTCTTCCACAGCTCCCAGCTGGGCGTGGAGGAAGACATCCTGGAGCAGGTCCGCCAGGGTGTTCCCGTGGGACAGAACACCGACTCGGCACGGCTGGGCAACTACGTGCCGGGCATCGCCGTCATGAACGCTCCCTATTTCGTGAGCAGCATCGAAGAGGTGATCAAGCTCAACAAGTGCCCCACCATCAAGAAGTGGGAAAAGCAACTGGAAGACCAGTTCGGCTTCAAGGTGCTCAGCTTCAACTGGGTGCAGGGCTTCCGCCACTTCATGACCAACAAGCCGATCCGCAAGCCCGAAGACCTCAAGGGCCTGCGCATCCGCACCCCTCCGGCGCCCATCTGGCAGGAATCGGTGAGGGCCCTGGGGGCCGTGCCCACGGCGCTGAACTTCGGTGAGATCTACACCGCGCTGCAGCAGGGCGCCGTGGACGGGGCCGAGCTGGTCTACGACAACATCACCGCCGGCAAGCTTTACGAAGTCCTCAAGTACGTGAACGAAACGGGCCACTTCCTGCTCATCAACTTCCAGGTCATCAGCAGCCAGTGGTTCAACAGCCTGCCCGAGGAATACCAGAAGATCCTGGTGGAGGAATGCGACCGGGCGGGGCTGCAGACTTCCTACATGATCCAGGAAAACACCGAAAAGGTGAAGCAGATCGTCCAGCAGAAGGGCATGACCGTCATCTCGGACGTGGACCTGGAAGCCTTCAAGGCGGCGGGCAAGGCGGCCTACGAAAAGCTGAACCTCCTGGAGGCCCGGGACACGATTTACAAGGAACTGGCTGAAATCAAGGAATAGCGGACGTCGCGGTCGCCGCCGGGAATCCCCGGCGGCGACTTCCCCAGCCGCCCCTCTTGGATCTCCCGGGCGCGGAGGCCGAGGATCCCCATGGAACGAATCAAGAAAATCTACGACCTTGTGTGCAAGGGCGAAGAGCTGGCGGCCGGAGTCTTTCTGGTCGCCATCATGGTCCTGATCTTTGCCAGCGGCGTGGCCCGTACGGTGGGGCACCCCCTGGGCTGGGGCATGGACATGGCCACGTTCCTCTTCGCCTGGACGGCCTTTTTCAGTGCGGACATCGCCCTCCGCAAGGACAAGCACATCCGGGTGGAAGCCCTGGTCCGGAAATTCCCCCCGCGGGTCCAGACCGCCATTGAAATCTTCAACTATCTGGTCATCACGGCCTTCCTGGTCTTTCTCATCGTCTACGGCATCAAGCTCAGCTACACCAGCCGGTTCCGGACCTTCCAGGGGATCCCGGGGTTCAGCTACATGTGGGTGACCCTGAGCGTGCCCGTGGGGAGCTTCCTGCTGCTCATCACGACCCTCATCAAGGGACGGGTCGCCGTGGGAAGATGGAAAACCGAGGGCGGGCCGACCGCCGAGCACGCCGCTTCACGACCCTAACCGCCGGAGACTCCCATGCTTTGGGTTTTCATCGTCTTTGTCTTCCTCCTGCTTCTCGGCATGCCCGTGGCCTTCGCCATCGGCATCTCCGGGTTCGTCTTCTTCGTCCAGCAGCCCAGCCTGCCCTTCACCATGCCGGCCCAGCTCATCCTGGCGGAAACGCAAAACTTCGCCCTGCTCGCCATCCCCATGTTCATCTTCGCCGGCAACCTCCTGAACAACACCGGCATCACGTCCCGCCTCATGGCCCTGTCCTCGGTGCTGGCGGGCCACATGCACGGCGGGCTGGCCCAGACCAGCGTGGTGCTGAGCACCCTCATGGGAGGCGTGTCCGGGTCGGCCATCGCCGACGCATCCATGCAGTGCCGGATCCTGGGCCCGGAGATGGTCAAACGGGGCTACTCCCGGGGATACGCCGCCGGGATCAACGGGTTCACCGGCCTCATCACCGTCGCCATCCCGCCGGGCATCGGCCTGGTGCTCTACGGCAGCATCGGGGAGGTCTCCATCGGCAGGCTCTTCGCCGGCGGCATCGTCCCCGGCCTCCTCATGATGATCTTTCTCATGGCAGCCGTTTCCATGACGGCCCGCGCCAAGGGCTACGCGCCGGAACGGCCTTCCAGGGCCCCCCTGGGCGACGTGATCACCACGGCGGTGCGGAGCCTCTGGGCCCTGCTCTTCCCCTTCATCCTCATCGTGGGCCTTCGCTTCGGCCTGCTGGTCCCCTCGGAAGCGGGCTCCTTCGCTTCCATCTACGCCCTGGTGGTGGGTGTGGCGGCCTACCGGGAACTCACCTGGGAAAAGTTCGTCTCGGCCGTGCGGTTCACGGTGATGGACGTGGGCATGATCATGTTTCTCATCGCCCTTTCGGGCCTCATCAGCTACGGCATCACCTGGGAGATGATCCCCCAGACCCTTTCCCAGGTGCTCCTGAACTTCAGCGAGGACCGACACGCCATCACGGCCATCGTCCTGGCATTTCTGCTGGTGCTGGGGATGATCGTGGACTCCACGGTGATCATTTTGCTGCTCACCTCCATCCTGGTGCCCATCATGGCCCACGTGGGCGTGGACCTGGTCTACTTCGGCGTGGTGATGGTGCTCACCTGCGCCATCGGGCTTCTGACCCCGCCCGTGGGCGTTTCCATGTATTCGGTGTGCAGCATCATGGAATGTTCCATCGAGGAATACATCCGGGAGAGCTGGCCGTTCGCCGCGGCCGTCGTGGCGGTGATCGTGGTCCTGGTCTTCTTCCCGCAGCTGGTGCTCTTCGTTCCCAACTGGATCTTCGGATAGCGAGGCCTCTGGATCATGGCGGAATTCGTCTTGGAAGCACCCCCGGGGAAATCCCTGGAGCGGCGGGAATGGGAAGACCTGCTGCGGCGCTTCGTGGATTCCCTAAGACCGGCTCCTTCCCGCGTCCTGCTGGTCCCTCCCGACGGCACGCGCCGGCATTCCGGGGCCGGGACCCTTACCAACGTGCTCTATCACCTGCTGGCCCGTCGGTCCCGGGTGCAGGTCCTGCCCGCCACGGGAACCCATCGGCCCATGGATCCGGGTGAGCTGCGGGCCATGTTCGGGGACATCCCCCTGGAGGCCTTCCTGGAGCACCACTGGCGCCGGGACACGGTGCCCATCGGGACCATCCCGGGGGAGGTGACCGCCCGGGTGTCGTGCGGAGCGGTCTCCGAAGAGATCGTGGTGGCCGTCAACCGGCTTCTGCCGGAAGGCGGCTTCGACCTGATCCTGTCCATCGGGCAGGTGCTGCCCCACGAAGTGGTGGGCATGGCCAACTACACGAAGAACATCGTGGTGGGCCTGGGAGGCGAGGACATCATCAACAAGTCCCATTACATCAGCGCCGTCTACGGCATCGAACGCACCCTGGGACGGGACCGCACCCCCGTTCGCGAGCTCTACGACTACGCCGAGACCCGGTTCCTGGACGGCCTTGCCATCCGCTACCTTCTCACGGTAAACCACACCCTTGTGGACCCGGCCACGGGCACCTCGCCCCTGGCGGGTCTCTACATCGGACGGGACCGGAAGCTCTTCGAACAGGCCGTGGCCTTGAGCCGCTCCGTCAACATCACGCGCCTGGTAGAACCCATCTCCACCTTCGTGGTCTACCTGGACGAGAAGGAATTCCGGAGCACCTGGCTGGGCTGCAAGGCCATCTACCGAACGCGGCTGGCCGTGGCGGACGGAGGCCACGTGGTCATGATCGCCCCCGGCCTGGAAAGGCTGGGAGAGGACCCTCTTTTCGACCGGATCATCCGCAAGTATGGTTACGTGGGAACGGAGCGGATCACCCGGCTGGTGGAAACCCGGGAAGACCTGCGCCGGAACCTGGCCGTGGCCGCCCATCTCATCCACGGATCCACGGAGGGGCGCTTCCACGTAACCGTCGCCACGGACACGGTGGACCGCCGGGTGATCCAATCGGTGGGCTTCGGGCACATGAGCCTGGAAGAGGCCCGGCAACGCTACCGATACCAGGAACGGACACCGGGCCGCCACACCGCCTCCGACGGGAGCCCCTTCTACTACATCGCCAATCCGGCGGCCGGGCTGTGGGCGGCGGCCGGGCGCCTGGATGACTAGCGCCCCCCACGTCGGGAAAAGGAGTTTCGCGCTTGCTCATGCATCTTGTGACCGACAGCATCACCGAGCAGATCTACCGGATCATCAAGGAGAAGATTCTCCTGACGGATCTCAAGATGGGGGAGCAGATCAACCCCCGGGAACTGGCCTCGGAATTCAACGTGAGCGTCATGCCGGTTCGGGACGCGCTGAGGCGCCTTGTCAACGAGGGCCTGGTGGTCAACAAGGCGCGGGTGGGCTTCTTCGTCCGCTCCTTCACCCGGCGGGAAATCCAGGACATCATGGAAGTGCGCCGTCTCTATGAACTCTACTGCCTGGATCAGTACTTCCACGAGCTGGACCGGGAAAAGCTCCGGGAAATCCTCGACGCCTGCCGGGAGACGGAGACCCTGTCGCGGCGGCACTTCGACGAACTGGACGAGGCCATCCACGAGCTGATCATCACCGCGTCCCACAACGACTACCTGATCGAGAGCTACCACAACGTGAAGAACCAGATCATCATCTGCCGCCATCTGGACCGGGACCGCATGGAGGTGGCCCATGGGGAGCACATCCGGCTCCTGGAAGCCATCCTGGCCGGGAAGAAGGAGGAGGCGGTGGAGATCCTGCGCAGCCACATCAACCGGGTGGCGGAAGCCATCCTTTGAGGCGGCGGCGCGGAGGTTCGGAGGCCTGGAGGAAGCGGCGCACGCCGCGACGGGAAGCTGCCCACATCAACTGGTATATCAGATATTAAAGAAGGAGGACCCTCCATGACGGAAAGAATCGCTGTGGTCACCGGAGCCGTGACCGGAATCGGCCGGGCCGTGGCCGAGGCCCTCGCCCAGAACGACTGCCGCGTGGCGGCCTGTGACGTGGACGAAACACGGGGCCGACAGCTGGAACAGGAAAACCCCGGGATCCGTTTCCATAAATGCGACGTCTCCAACGAAAACCACGTGGCCGCCGTCGTCCAGGCCGTCCTGGAAGACCACGGCCGGATCGACATCCTGGTCAACAACGCCGGGATCATCCGCCGGCGCACCGGCGAAGAGATCCGAACCGAGGACTGGGACGCCGTCTTCGCCGTCAACGCCCGGGGCGCCTTCCTCTTCTGCAAGCACGTCGCTCCGGTCATGAAGCGACAACGAAGCGGGCGCATCATCAACATCTCCTCCATCGCCGCCAAGCTGGGCGACATCACGTCGGCCCCGGGCTACGGCCCGTCCAAGGCGGCCATGGACGCCCTCACCAAGACCTTCGCCCGGGAACTGGCCCCCTACGGGGTGACCGTCAACGGCGTGGCGCCCCACGCCATCCGCACCGAGATGAGCGCCCAGTGGTCCGAGGAGAAGCGCCGGGAGGTCATCGAGGCCATTCCTCTCAAGCGCCTGGGCGAGCCCCGTGAGGTGGCGGCCGCCGTGGTCTTTCTTGCCTCCGAGGATGCGGGCTTCATCACCGGAGAGATCCTGGACGTCAACGGCGGATGCCTCATGGACTGAGAGGAACGCCCGTGGAACACTACACCTGCGGCATCGATATCGGCACCTCGTCCACCAAGGCGGTGGTCTTCGACCCATCGCTGCGGAAGGTCTTTTCCGTCTCGGTGCCCTACGCCTTCACCGACACCCGGGAAGGAGCCGCCGAGCTGGACCCCGACCAGGTGGCCGATGCGGTGATCCGGTGCCTTTCCCGGTGCGCCGCCCATGGGGCCCAGGCCGGAACCCCCCTGGCGTTCGCCTCCTTCAGCTCGGCGCTTCACACCCTGATGGCCGTGGACCGGTCCGGAAATCCCCTGGGCGGGTGCCTGACGTGGGCGGACGTGCGCCCCATGGAAGCCATCGGCACCGTTCGGTCCTTCGGCAACATCTACGAGCGCACCGGATGCCCGCCCCACGCCATCTACACGCCCGCCAAGATCCTGTGGCTGCGCCGGCGCCGGCCCGACGCCTACCGGAAGGCGGCGCGCTTCGTCACACTCAAAGAATACATCCTCCACAGCCTCACCGGGCGTTGGGTGGCGGACTACGGGGTGGCCAGCGGCGGAGGGCTCCTGAACCTCCATGAAAAGGACTGGGACCGGGAACTGCTCCGGGCCCTGGACCTGGACCAGGACTCGCTTTCCCCCCTGGCGGACGGGGCCACGGTGCTTTCCATGACCAGGGAATGGGAGGAAAGGATCGGGGCCCGCTTCCCCCTGGTACTCGGAAGCGGAGACGGGCAGCTGGCCAACCTGGGGGCGGGCACCTATGCATCCCGCCGCTTCGTGGCCACGGTGGGGACCAGCGGAGCGGTCCGCGTCTTTTCCCCCCGGGCCCGGCTCGATTCCCGGGGCCGCACCTGGTGCTACATGCTGGACCGGGACACCTACGTGACCGGCGGAGCCGTCAACAACGGCGGCATCGTCCTGAGCTGGCTGCGGAGCCGCCTGGCCTATGAGTACGGCGAGGACGGCGTGGCGGTTCCCGTGTACGAGGATCTCAGCCGCATGGCGGAAGAAGTGCCTCCGGGCGCCGGCGGACTCCTCTTCCTGCCCTTTCTCACCGGGGAGCGCACGCCCGACTGGAACGCCGCAGCCCGCGGGGTCATCCTGGGCCTGGGCATGGAACACGGGTTCCGGCACCTGGTTCGGGCCGCCATGGAAGGGGTGGCCTTCCGCCTGAACGCCAACTTCCTCGTCCTGCAGGAGCTGGCGGGGGAAGCCCGCGATGTGATCATCTCGGGCGGCGTCACCCACTCCCGGGTGTGGCTCCAGATCCTGGCGGACGTCCTGGGAAGGCCCCTCCTCCTGTACCCCGGAGCGGAAAACTCCACCCTGGGCGCGGTGCTCATGGGACTCAAGGCCCTGGGGATCCTGGACGACTACGCACAGGCGCCCCTTCCCGAAACGGCGGAACGGACCGTCTCTCCCGACCCGCACAACCACGGGATCTACCGGGAACTCTTTGCCCTTTTCCAGCAGACCTACGACGGCACCCGTGCCGTGATCGAGAGGCTTCAAGACCTACGGGGGACATCACCGTGTGGACCGTTCTGATCACTCCCAAATCGTACTACGAAGTCAGAAAAGAGATGGAACCTCTGCTGAAGGGCTGCCGGGTGATCTACAACGAAACCGGCCGGACCCTCACCGAGGAGGAGATGTGCCGCCTGGCGTCCCGGGCGGACGGGATCCTGGTGGGCGTGGACCCGGTGTCGCGCAGGGTGATCGAGAGCGCACCCCGCCTGAAGGCCGTTTCCAAGTACGGCGTCGGCGTGGACAACATCGACCGGGAAGCCCTCGAGGAAAGGGGGATTCCGCTGACCACCACTCCGGGCGCCAACAACGTGTCGGTGGCCGAACTGACCGTGGGGCTCCTCTTTGTGCTGGCCAGAAACCTCTACGCGGCGGCGGCGGAAGTCAAGGCCGGAGGGTGGTCCCGGGTGCGGGGTACGGAGCTCACCGGAAAGACCCTGGGGCTGGTGGGCTGCGGCGGCATCGGCCGGGAAGTGGCCCGCCGCGCCCGGGGACTTTTGATGAAGGTCTGCTTTTACGACCCCTACTTCCAGGAGGAGCGATTCATCCGGGAACACGAGCTGGAGCGACTTTCGTTGGAGGAGCTTCTGGCCGTATCGGATTTCGTCTCCCTGCACGTGCCTCTCACCGGGGAAACCCGAAAGCTCATGAACCGGGAACGGCTGGAGCGGATGAAGCCGGGGGCGTATCTTATCAACACGGCGCGGGGGGAGCTGGTGGACGAAGAAGCCCTTTATTGGGCCTTGCGTACGGGCCGACTCGCCGGAGCCGCCTGCGATGTCTTTTCCCAGGAACCCCCCGGCGACCATCCGCTGCTCCGCCTGGACAACTTCCTCCTCACCCCCCACGTGGGCGCCCACACCCACGAGGCGGTGACGCGCATGGCCAAGGCGGCGACGGAAAACCTGCTTCGCCTGTTGGCCGCCTCGGGCGGCTCGGGACCCCGTTGAGCCGCCGCCCAGAAGGAAGTGCCAACCAACGGTCCCGGGGGTTCGCACGGGCCTGGGGGCTTGCCCGGGAATCCCTTTCCCGTTCCAGAAAGATTTGCGTCTATTCGCGTTCATTCGCGGTTCTCTTTCACATTAAATATGGAGTGGTGCCATGCAGGAATCTGAAGACGCCAGAAAGGCCGATCCCCTCTTCGATCTCGCCGGCAAGGTGGCGGTCGTAACGGGCGGAGCCGGCATTCTGTGCCGGGAGATGGCCTTCGCCCTGGCCGAACGGGGCGTTGGGGTGGCCGTGATGGGGCGGCACGGGAACAAGGCGGAGGCGGTGGCCGAAGAAATCGCATCCCGGGGCGGCCAGGCCATGGGACTGGAAGTGGACGTCCTGGACAAGGCCGGCCTCCTGAGGGCCAGGGAAGCGGTGCTCGACCGGTTCGGCCGGGTGGACATCCTCATCAACGGAGCCGGCGGGAACAAGAAGGAAGCCACCACCTCGGAAGAGCTCTCCTTCCTGGATCTGCCCGAAGACGCCCTGCGATGGGTTTTCGACCTCAACTTTTTGGGAACCCTCCTCGCGTGCCAGGTCTTTTTGGATCCCATGGTCCGCCGGGGTTCCGGGGCCGTTCTCAACATCTCCTCCATGGCGGCTTTGCGGCCACTCACCCGCACCGTCGCCTATTCGGCGGCCAAGGCGGCGGTGAGCAACTTCACCCAATGGCTGGCCGTGCACGTGAGCCACCACTACTCCCCGCGCATCCGGGTCAACGCCCTGGCCCCGGGCTTCATCCTGACCGAGCAGAACCGATACCTGCTCACGGACGAAGAGACCGGGGAGCCCACCGACCGGGGACGCGCCATCCTGCGTTCCACGCCCATGGGGCGCTACGGAACCCCCGGGGATCTGCTGGGTGCCGTCATCTGGCTCGTTTCCGACGCGGCCGCCTTCGTCACCGGGGCGGTCATCCCGGTGGACGGTGGTTTTTCGGCCTTCTGCGGCGTCTAGGAGCGTCTAGGAGCCCGTCGGACAATGGCTCTCCGAAACAAGAGCCCGGGTCATGGCCGCTCTTTTCGTAGCCGCGGGGCTTTAGCCCCGCGGAAAGAGTCATCGCATCCTCATGACATGACAGGGAATACGCGATGGCCCATCCAACGTCCGGAGGTTCCTCCGCAGCCCTAAAGGGCTGTGCTACGAGAAAAGAGATCATCCGCGACGTTTTCGGACAGCCTCCTGGGAGGCTGGCGGAAATCGCCGAGGAGGGCCACCGGCCGGGATGGAATCATGCCCACGACGGTTTCGGGCTCACGGCTCACGGATCACGGATCACGGATCACGGATCTTTTCAACGGGAGACGATCATGCTGGACAAGAGAATTTGCCTGGAGCGGATCGAGAAGACGGGCATCGTGGCGGTGGTGCGGGCCAAGAGCCCGGACCGGGCCCTTCGGATCGCAGACGCGGTCAAAAGAGGCGGGGTGGATGTGATTGAGATCACCATGACGGTGCCGGGAGCCCTGGAGGTGATCCGGGAGCTTTCCCGGGCCTATCCCGGGGACGAGGTGCTGGTGGGGGCCGGCACGGTCCTGGACAGCGAAACGGCCCGGGCCTGCCTCATGGCCGGGGCCCGCTTCGTCGTCTCGCCCGGAACGGACCTGGACACCATCCGCCTGTGTAACCGGTACCGTGTGGCCGTCATGCCGGGGGTGTTCACCCCCACGGAACTCATGCATGCCTTGCAGGCGGGAGCGGATGTCTGTAAGATCTTTCCCGCTTCTCTCTTCGGGCCGGCCGTGATCAGGGCCATGAAGGGCCCGTTCCCCCAAGCGCTCCTCATGCCCACGGGCGGGGTGAACGCCGACAATGTGGGGGAGTGGATCCGCGCGGGCAGCTTTGCCGTGGGAGCCGGAAGCGAGCTGACTTCCGGGGCCGAGGATGGAAACTACGATCTGGTGACGGAAACGGCGCAGCTCTTCGTGCGCCGGATCCGGCAAGCCAGGGCGGAGATGGCGGGGAGTTCGCGGTGACGCACGGAGACAGGCGGGAGATTCTTCGGTATCGGTGGTGCATCTTCGCCACGCTGGCTTTCGCCTATCTCTTCGTCTATTTCCATCGGCTGAGTCTTTCCGTGGTGGCCCAGGAGCTGGCGCGGGAGTTCGCCACATCGGCCGGGGCCCTGGGCTTTCTGGGATCCGTTTACTTCTACTGCTACGCCTTCATGCAGTTTCCCGCGGGGCTCCTTTCCGATTCCATCGGGCCGCGCAAGGCGGTGAGCGCCTTCACGGTGGTGGCCGCGGCGGGAAGTGTCCTTTTCGGAACGGCCCCCCATCTGACGGCCGCCTTTGCCGGGCGGTTCCTGGTGGGCATGGGGGCCGCCATGGTCTTCATCCCCACCATGAAGATCCTGTCCCAGTGGTTTCGCCCCGGAGAGTTCGCCTTCGTTTCGGGAATCCTCAATGCGGTGGGCGGCCTGGGCATCCTGGCCGCCACCTGGCTCCTGGCCCGGCTGACCACGGCCTTCGGATGGCGTCTGTCCTTTCAGCTCATCGGGGGCGTCACCCTGGTGATCGCCGGCCTGGTGTGGGCCGTGGTGCGGGACCGGCCGGAAGACAAGGGCTGGCGGCCCCTGACGGCCCCGCCGGTCTCCGGTGAAGCATCCAATCCCGGCGCGCCTGGCGGCCTCCGCCAAGGGGTGCGCCATGTGCTTTCCTCCCCTCAGTTCTGGCTCTTTTCCCTCTGGTCCTTTGTCAATTACGGGATCTTTTTCGGTTTCGGCGCCCTGTGGAGCGGCCCCTACCTCATGCACACCTACGGCATGGACCGGGAGCAGGCGGGGTCCGTGCTGAGCATGATCGCTTGGGGCATGATCTTCGGAAGCCCCGCCCTGGGCTTCTTGTCGGACCGGGTTCTTCGAAGCCGCAAGAAACCCCTGGTGGCCTGTGCCCTGGCCATGACCCTGGAACTGGGATTCCTCAGGCTCTTTCCTTCCGGCCTTCCCACGTGGGGTCTCATGGTCTTCTTTCTTCTCTTTTCCATCAGCTCCTCGTCCACGGTGGTCATCGCCTTCACGGCCGTCAAGGAACTCTTTCCCATCCGGATCGCCGGGACCGCCCTGGGCTCCCTCAACCTCTTTCCCTTTCTGGGCGGCGCCGTGGCCATGCCGTTGCTGGGATGGATCCTGGACCGTTATGCCGGCGGCGCGAAGACCTTCGGGTATCCCCTGGAAGCCTACACGG
>JACIYN010000067.1 GCA_014359885.1 Desulfacinum sp. | reverse complement strand
AGGTCACCATCAACTATTACCCGCCCCGGGGCGACAACAAGGAAGGCTGGGACTGCATCGACATCTTCGGCTGGCTGGGCTACCCCATGCAGATCAAGGTGGACTTCCAGTGCCGGGACAGCATCCTGGCGGCGCCCCTGTGCCTGGACCTGGTGCTCTTCACCGACCTGGCCCAGCGAATCGGCATGCACGGCATCCAGGAATGGCTCTCCTTCTACTTCAAGAGCCCCATGCACAAGGAAGGACTCTATCCGGAACACGATCTCTTCATCCAGCTCATGAAGCTCAAAAACACCCTGCGCTACCTCATGGGCGAAGATCAGATCACCCACTTCGGCCTCGACTATTACATGGGGGATGCGTGACGGGTGATGGGTGACGGGTGACGGACGGCGGGCGTTCCTTCGGGCGCCCGCCCATGTCTTTCGGCCCCTTCGGCGGCCCCCTGTAATGAGGAAGGATGGTAATGGCGCCCAAACACTCCCACCGGTTCGTGGAAGAATACGACGGCATGGTGGCCTTCGGCTTTTCCCGCGACGTGGATGAAAAGACGCTGATGGTCTACCTGCAAAAATTTTCCGACGACGCCCTCCTGAAGGTGCTCATCCCCAGGCTATCCAACTCAGAGATGGAAACCCTGTTCGAGCTGCTCTCGGATCTCATGCGAAAACACCTTTCGGACAACGAATACCACACCCATTTCCTCAAGGAAGAAGGCCATTCCCACTGACGGCCGGACTGCTTTTGCTGCCGTACCTGGGCCGGGTCGGCTTCGCGGCCGTTCTCGATCTATAACCGTAGCGCCTCAACCCCTGAGGACGCCAAGCCTCCCGGCCCTATCCGTCCCCCTCCTCTGGCGGTTGCCAGGACGCGATATCTCTTCCTGAAATCCTATCGGGAAAAACTGGAGTCATTCCTGGGCAACGCGCTGATTTTCTCAGCAAAGCCATGCCTTGATCTTGCAATAGCATGTATTCCGTGATATTCGGAATACATGATACGGTCCTTCAAGAACGCGGCAACGGAAGACATTTTCAACGGCGTCCGTATCAATGATCAATACCGGATATGCTTCCTTTGGACAGAAGGAGGGCCGGAAGAAGTAGAGATTGTGGATTATCACTGAGCGGAGAAGGTGATGAAAGATGGTGAGAGTGCCGACACATAGAGAGCCGACACATCCTGGAGAAATTCTACGGGAAGAGTTCTTGCGGCCCATGGGTATCACACAGCGAGAACTGGCCACAGGAATCCATGTGCCCTATCAGCGCATCAATGAATTGATCAATGGGAAACGGGGCATCACACCGAGTACGGCGCTGCGGTTGGCGAAGTATTTTGGCACCACACCGGGATTCTGGATGAATCTGCAATTGCGCTGGGATTTATATCGGGCACAGCAAAACGAAGCGAAAGAGTTGGAAAAAATAGAACCGGCCATGGTTCCTGCGTAAACGGCGCTTGCCGGCGGGTGAGCACCACGGCCGGACCGGAGCTTCATCGCCGACTCGGCGGATTGCGGTGCCGTGGTGAAGGCGTCAGGCGGGCGGAGCGCTCTTTCGGTCCGTCTCCTGAAGCCAGCGGCGGAGGGCGGAGAGAAGCCGGTCGTTTTGGGCGGGAAGGCGCACGGCGATGCGAAAATCCCGGGGAGTCAGGCCGTCGAAGGAAGCGCATTCGCGGATGAGGACTCTTTCTCGGCGGAGCAGGGCGTCCCGGAGCGCCGGGGCGTCCGGAAGCTCGTCCGCCATGCGCACCAGAAGGTAGTTGGCCCGGCCGGGAAGCACGGAAAATCCGCCCATCCCTTCCAAGGCAATCTTCAGTCGATCCCGCTCCCCATACACCATCTCCAGGGTCTCCCGCCGGTAGTCCAGCTGCTCCAAACAATAGGCTCCCGCTTCCTGGGCCAGGGTGTTCACGGACCAGGGGGGCAGGTAGCCGGCGGCGGCCCCGGCGATCTCCGGGGAAGCCAGCAGGTATCCCAGCCGAAGCCCCGGTATGCCGTAAAATTTCGTCATGGACCGAAGGAGCACCAGGCCGGGATGTGCCGCAAGGTGGGGCAGGAAGGACGCCTCTTCGCAGAAGTCGATGAAGACCTCGTCCACCACCAGGGCCACGCCCCGCCTTCGGGTCTCTTCCACCAACCACGCCCGCAGGGACTCACTAAGAAGCGTTCCCGACGGGCTTCCCGGATGGGTGACCAGCACCGCATCGGGCCGTTGCCGATCCAAATGCTCCCCAATCTGCTCCGCGGTGGGCTGCAGCCCGTTTTCCCAGATCCCGTAACAGCGCTCCACCTCTACCCCGGCTGCGGAAAAGGCCCGCACGTATTCGGTAAAGGTGGGAAGGGCGGTGAGCACCCGGGAGACCCCCAGGATCCGGGGAAGGGCGTAGATAAGTTCCGTGGACCCGTTTCCCACCACCACCTGCTCCGGGCGGACGTGGTGGCGCCGGGCCAAGGCGTCCACCAGGGTCCGGTTGTGGATGTCCGGATAGTGCTGCAGGCGTCCGTAGGCGGCCAC
>JACIYN010000066.1 GCA_014359885.1 Desulfacinum sp. | reverse complement strand
AAGGCCGGGGCGGACGTTCAGGACCTGGCGTCGTTTTTGGCCCGGCGCATGGGGGTAGGCGAAAGGTAAAAGGCTAAAGGGAAAAGGTTAAAGGCGGTGGGCGAAAGGGGATAGGTCGAAGGTAAGAGGCTGCAGGAGCGATCTGGGAGCTTGTCTGAAAACCCTGAGGATAAGCGCGTTTCTCGTAGCGCAGCCCTTCAGGGCTGCGGAGGAATCCGAGAACTTCGGGCGGATCTTCGGGTATTACCTTTCATTTTCATTGGGTTACGGTGGTCCCTCCCCGCGGGGCTGAAGCCCCGCGGCTACGAAAGAAGGCGGCTCCCTTGTCGGGTGAGGAAGGAGACCCGTTCTCAGGCAGGCTCCTGGGACGGTAGCAGGCTTAACGGTCTTGGCGCTCCTTGCGCCACCCCCGAAAGGATGAAAGAGAGAACCAAGAAGCTTGTTCTGTAGGAGCCGGCCTGCCGGCGATCCGAATCGCGGCCAAGGCCGCTTCCTCAAGGCACCGAAGGCGCGCTTCTTTACAGTAAACCCCATCCCGGGGACCCCGTGATAACGAAGAGTGAAGCGCACCTTTGGGAAGCAGGCCCCTGTAGGGGCGAATGATGATTCGCCCCTACAGGTCGCGCGCACGAACGGAACCAGGTTGCGTTTCATATGAGATGGCACGGTCGTGGGCGGTTCTGAAGGGGGACGTAAAGCGCTCCCCACCCATAACGCATGGTCCCCTTGGGTAGGGGCGGGGTTTATCCCCGCCCGTTAATCGCTCGCGGATGGAGAAGTCCGACGAACAAAACGTTGGTCGGGAAAAGGGGAAAGCGAAGGAGCGAGTCAAAAGGTGAAAGGAGAGAGGAAAATGGCGGATACGGAAAAGATCGTCTACATCGTGACCCACGCCGGGGATGATCCGGAGCGGGCGAGCCTTCCGTTTGTGCTGGCCAACGCGGCCCAGGCCATGGACGTGGAGGCGGTGGTGGTGCTGCAGGGCCCGGCCGTCTTCCTGGCCACCAAGGGGTGCCTGGAACACGTCTTTGCGGCGGGGCTGCCGCCCTTGAAAAACCTGGTGGAAAGTTACGTGGAGGCCGGCGGAAAGATCCTGGTGTGCGGTCCGTGCATCAAGGAGCGGCGCATCGAAGAGCACGAGCTCATCGAGGGCGCTTCGGTCACCGCCGCCGGGGCCCTCACCCAGCACATCCTGGAAGCCAACGCCACGCTGGTCTACTGAAAAGCGGGCATGGGTCCGTGGAGCCTGACCGGAAAAGAATATCGCCGGCGGTGGATAGCGGCCCCAGGCGTCCGCCGGTGGGGGGACGAAGGAGCGCGGACCGGGCCTTGGGTAGGGGCGGGGTTGATCCCCGCCCACCAACCATCCTCCGCTCCCCTCTGGGATCTTTCGGGGGCGCTCATGGGTCTTCCTTCGTCCCAGGCTCTACTTTCGCAGCCCGGAAGGGCTGCGCTGCGAGGAAAAAGCCTGCCTGACCGTTTTGGGGCAAGCTCCAGACCTGCTGTGGCGGTTTCCTTGGGTACCATGTGCCCCCTCCCTTGCGTTCGATGTTCCGCAAGCCTATACTTCCTGACAGGTGTTGTGAAAAATGAAGGGAAAACCGCTGGGGCAGGTCTTCATCATGCCGGACATTCATGCCTACCTGGAAGATATCCTCAACACCATGAACGACGGGCTCATGGTGGTGGGACCGGACGGAACGGTTCTGCTGGTGAACGAGGCCTTGTGCCGCCTGACG
Source organism: Desulfacinum sp. (assembly GCA_014359885.1). Taxonomy (GTDB): domain Bacteria; phylum Desulfobacterota; class Syntrophobacteria; order Syntrophobacterales; family DSM-9756; genus Desulfacinum. Next base: position 374 of record JACIYN010000066.1, on the reverse strand, counting down.
GGCTACGGCCGCGAAGAGCTCCTCGGAAAGTCCTGCACCCTCTTCAACTGCGACAGCTGCGAAGGGGAGCGTCTCGGAAGCGGCGGCAAGTGGTGCTCCCTTTTCGTGTCCGGCAGCATGCGCAACAAGCGCTGCCTCATCATGCGAAAGGACGGCGGGTATCTCCACGCCGTTAAGAACGCCTCGGTCCTCCGGGACGAAAGGAACCGGGTGATTGGGGCGGTGGAGACCATCACGGACATTTCCGAACTGGACCGGAAGGAGGAGCAGATCGTCCGGCTCTCCCGGCTCCTGGAAAGCGAAAAGGGCTTCCACGGCATCATCGGCACCTCGCCCGCCATGCAAAGGGCCTTCGACATCACGGAGAAGGCGGC
>JACIYN010000065.1 GCA_014359885.1 Desulfacinum sp. | reverse complement strand
GAGAACGCTGCTTTTATCAAACAACTTCATAGTTGTGAGAAGGCGATATGGGCGGAAATGCTATGATAGCCTGTCGAGCACCTCTTCAGGGAGCGTTGGAGGCATCTGCGGAGCCCCAAAAACAGTCGAAGCGGGCTCGAACCGCCTCCTCAGGCGGCCAGCTGCATCATTCGCCTTTCCCCAAGATCTACGATGCCGCCCAGAATAGCCCTTGCAACCTTCGAAATGTTGTGAGCAGCGCACATCAGGGCAAACTCGCCCTTCACCTTTTCAAGTCCTCTCAAAAGGAACCCTCGGAACCCAAGATTCTTCATGTGCCCAAAGACGGGTTCAACAATTGTCTTGCGCTTACGATAGGTCTCCCGCGCTTCCGGCTCGCTCATCTTGTGCGCCATCTTCCGACGCAAATCCTCGTAGCCATCCGTCCTGATGGTTCGGGGAGCACCACGTTTCGACCGGCAACAACGGGGCCGGTGTTCACACTGTTGGCATGCCTGAACCTCAGCCTGATAAAGCCGCCTCCCGTCTTTTCCCACCCGGCAACATTCCAACCGATGGCCCCCGGGGCAGATAAAACTGTCGCTTTGTTCATCGTAGACAAACTCCGCCTTGTCTATCCACTTGGACGACTTCTTTTTTCCTTCACGTCCCGGCGCTATGTAGCCATCGACTTGGGCTTGCTCCAGCTTTTCCAGATTCTCCCCCGACATGTAGCCGTTGTCCGCGCTGAGCTTTTCCGGCACCCGGCCCATGGTTGTTTTCACCTGATCAAGGGCTTGCCCCAGCTCCCCGCTGTCATTGCAGGCCGTGCTCACATGTTGGCCTACAATAATCTGGTGCTCTTCATCCACGCAGATCTGGGCGTTGTAGGCATAGTCGAACTGCCCATTTTTCCCCATGATCCGCGCATCCTTGTCCGCAAAGCTGATCTGCTTTTTGGGATCAATGGGTTTGCCTGGATTCTCGTCTTTTTCTCTTCTTTCCAGAGCATCTTTCGCTTCTTGGAGTTTCTGCAGGCGCTTTTGTTTTTCCTCCAGATCTTTGGGAATCTCGTAGCCGCTCGCGTCTCCGAGCTCTGCATCTTCGCCTTCGTCACACTGGCGCGCCTGCTCAAGCATGGCTTCCACTTGTCCGCCCAGCTCCTTTTCCAGTTGCTCTATGCGCCCGTAGCTCATGGCTTTGTGCTTGGAGGTGTTGGCCTTAAACTTGGACCCATCCAGAGCCACGTGGCCCAATCGGACCAAGCCCAATCCCTTGGCCAGTCGAGCGCTCTGAATAAAACACGAACGCAGGAACTCCAGATGATTCTTGCGAAAGTCGCTCAATACGCGAAAGTCTGGCTTGTGCAAATGAGCGATGTACATAAAGCCCAAATCTTCTCGGCACTTCTGGGCGATTTTTCGGGAACTGAAAACACCATGGCTGTAAGCGTAAATGAGGATTCCAATCAGTATCCTTGGGGGATAAGCTCTCTGCCCAATAGGACTGTATTGCTCTTCCACACTGGATGTGTCGAGCATCTGAAAAATATCATCAAAAACAAAACATGGGTGATCCTTGGGCAGCAGGTCGAATAT
>JACIYN010000064.1 GCA_014359885.1 Desulfacinum sp. | reverse complement strand
GACGAGTTGAAACTGAGGATCGCCTACATCGCATACCTGGGTTTTCCCTCCAACACGGCCGGAAGCCTCAATGTTGCGCGGGCCTGCAGCGCCATGGGTGAAATGGGCCACGAGGTTCTCCTGCTGGTCCCCTCCCGACATCCACTCAAGCTGGACACGGTCACCAACTGTTTCTCGCATTACGGCGTCCCGCCCACCTTTTCCGTCCAGCCACTGCCAGCGTGGCAGGGCCTCGGGGGCCGCCACTATTTTTCGTGGCGTTGCCTGATGAAATTGCATGGCTTCAGGCCGGACCTGGTGATCTGCCGCTACCTGCCATCAGCCAGATATACATGCCTCGCTGGATTCAACACCGTGTGTGAACTCCACAGTCCCATCAAGAAAAAGAGAAAACATATCCAAAGGCTTCTGAACAGCGCCCACCTGAAGCTGTTCGTGACCGTGAGTCACCGGCTGAGACACCACTATCTCGCCCAGGATCTTCCGGGCCTTTCCCCCGACAGGATCGTCGCCCTTCCGACCGGTCGGGCGCCTTTGGAACAGACACCTCCGCCCGCGCCTCTGCCCAAGACGACACGGGGATGGAACATCGGGTATGTGGGTAAGTTGCAGCATCAGAAAGGATTGGCCGTGGTCAGGGACTTGGCCCGTAGACTGCCGCACCACGACTTTCACATCATCGGAGGAGACGAAGAGAGCGTCTCCTCGTGGCGATCCCAAATGCCCGGCGGGAATGTCCATTTCCACGGATACATTCCACCGGCTCGGGTGCCTTCCTACATAGAGGCGATGGACATCTGCCTGCTCCCCAATCAGCCCCATTCCGCCAATCCATCAGATACCCTGTATACTTCTCCCATGAAGGCTTTCGACTACATGGCCCAGGGAAAGGCCATCTTTGCATCCGACTATCCCGAGATACGTGAAATACTCTCAGAAGACACATCGGTTCTCCTGCCGCCGCAAGACACGGATGCCTGGGTTCATGCGATTGAATCGGCCCGCAAGGAAGACCTTCTGTCCATCGGGCGCGCCGCCAAGGAATTTTTCATGAACAATCTTACAATACAATCAAAGTATCGAAGGATCATCGAACGATCGGCACGTTAAACACGTTAAATTAGTAGGATTCCAATGGAGATCCATCGACCTTCTGGGCCATGATGAAGAAATCCACCTGTTTCAGTAACCCTGAAGAAGGTTCCCGGAAGCGGGACCACCGACTCGCCTGGCTGGACGGTCCCAGCGGCCTCTACGTGATATTGGGCCTTTCCTGCCTCTTGAAACTGGCCCTGCTGATCGTCACCGTGGACAAGACCCCCAACGCCGACGGCATCCGATACCTGCGGGCGGCGCAGGAACTTGCTTCGGGCAACCTGGAAGGGTCCTTGAGGATCTATCCCATGCCCGTGCTTCCGGCCCTGATGGCCGGAGTCCACCTGCTGGTCCCGGACTGGGCGCTGTCGGGGCGGATTCTTTCTTCCGCGTTCACGGTGCTGGCCCAGATTCCGCTCTACAAGATCACCCAAGGGTGGTTCGGCTGCCGGGCGGCCTTCTTTGCCTGTCTCGCCTTCGCGCTGCAGCCGTTCGGGAACGAGATGTCCACCCTGATCTACCGGGGCCCCGGCCATCTCCTTTTTTTTGCCTGGGCGCTCCGGGCCATGTTGAGGGCCCTGGAGCACCCATCGACTACACGCCTCGCGGCGGCATTCCTGTTGAGCATCCTTCCCGCCGCCTTCCGGGTCGAAGGAGCCCTGCTGATCCCTTTTTTTCCGTTGAGCGTGATGGGACTGGCTCTCAAGGACAAGCGGTTCCGGGGAAGGCCCGTCCTCCTGTCCGCCGTGTGGGTGTTGGTGCCTGCGGCCGCCCTGTTTCATGTCTGGCACGTGTCCCCACAGTCCCTGTGGATCAATCGCATGGACGACCTCAAGAGGATGGCGCTGGAAATCTGGCACCTCAAGTTCCTGGACCAATACAAGATCATTTACGAACATCTCCGAGGCATGGAATCGCTGGGACCGTTGCCAACTCAGGATCAGAATTTCGGGGAGATCGCGAGACACTTCCTTTGGCTCATCTACCTCATCGGGCTGATTCAGACCGTCGCAAGGACCCTCTATCCCGTTTTTCTCATCCCCCTGGCGGTCGGCCTGCGGTCCGCTCGAAAGAACCTTTACCAGGGGTACACGCTCTCGCTCTGGCTTGCCTACTTTTTGTTGCTCTACATTCAGCTCATCCAAAAGGATTGCACCGGCGAGAGATTTGTGTGGACATGTGCCTTTCTGTTGTATCCGTGGGTGGGCCATGGGATCTCCTCTATCATTGCCTGGAAGCCCTCCGCAGACTTTGGCCGGCTCCTCAAGGGGGCGCTCTTGCTGCTGCTCGTGGCCCTGCCCCTCTCAAAGCTTCCCAAGACCGTGGAAAAACCCGACCTGGTGGCGGCGAAAGCCGGCCAATGGCTGAGACAAAGCCCGTGCCGGAACCTGAGGATACTCGGCAACGACTACCGGATTCCGCTTTCGGCGGGTATCCCTTTTGACTATAAGAACAGGAAGGACGCTCTTTACTGGCATTTCGACCCGGAGGACAAGGACTATTCCACCGTTGAGCGACTGGCTCAAAGGACCAAGCGGGATTTGATCCTGCTGAAGCTGCCCAACAAGAAATCGACGAAACCCCCGCCCATGTCCCACTACAGGTTGATCACCACCCTGAAGGACGAGAGGCGCGTGGTTTTCGTCTTCGGAACGCCGGAAGCCGCCCTGCTGTGCTCCTCCGGGAGCGAGCCGGGCCGGTGAGACCGGCCGAAAGGCACAGATCGAGAGAGGCGCAACATCCATGGGCCCCATCACGTTCTACACACCCGGGTTGAGCACCGGGGGCATCGGCAAAATGCGGCTCCACCTCATGGAGGAGATGGTGCGGCGCGGACTTCCCGTTGACCTGGTGGTTTCGGACACGTCGAGCCCCCTGCTGGCCGCCCTCCCGAAGGAAGTCACCCTTTTCACCGTGGCCACCACCCACGGCATCTGGAGCGTCTACGCTCTTTCCAGGTACCTGCGGGCGCGCAGGCCGACGGCTGTGGTCACCGACCGTCTGAGGCTCAATACGGCGGTGCTCAGGGCCCGAAGTCTTGCCCGGGTCCCGGTGAAGGTGCTGCTCAGTTTTCACAATCCGTTGTCGGTGAAGATGGACGGACTGAGTCCTTCAAAGAAGGACGGCTTCCGGAAGAGGCTTCTGAAGTGTTCCCGTGGCAATGAAAAGTTCGTGGCGGTTTCCCGGGGTGTGGCGGACGAGCTGGTCCGGGGATTGGGGATTCCGGAGGACCG
>JACIYN010000063.1 GCA_014359885.1 Desulfacinum sp. | reverse complement strand
GGAACCACGAGGACGGAAAACCGGGCCAGCACGCCCCGGCGGATGTGGGACGCCGTGACGAGCCGGAACGGAACGCCCAGTCGGCGAAAGGTTTCCACGAAGAGAAGACCCCAGACCAGGGATTGGTCCCAGAAAAGGGCCACCGGAGCGCTGTGGGTTTCCTTCACGGGGTACCGCTCTTGAAGCTATCGGTTATCGGCTCACGGATGACGGATGACGGGCAATCCCCCCCGGCCCCCCTTTGAAAAAGGGGGGAGATTCCCCCTGCAGCCTTCTGTTCCTCCTCCGTCACCCGTCACCCATCACCCACACCCATTACTCATCACCCATTACTCATCACCCATCACTCATCACCCATCACTCATCACCCATCACCCATCACCCGTCACTCATCACGGTGCTTCCTCGGCCAGATCCACCATGCCCGACTTCTTGACGGCCGCCACGCCGCCCTGAAGGTTCAGCGCGTCGGTGATCCCCGCCTTTCGAAGCTGGAGGAGGGCTTCATAGGAACGCACGCCGCTGTTGCAGACCACCACCAGCTTCTTGTCCCTGGGGACCTGGTCCAGACGCTCTTCCAGGGTTTCCTGGGGGATGTTGATCCATCGGTCGGCGAACCGGGCGACGAAGGGGGCGGCGTTCTGCGGGCCGCGCACGTCCAGGCAGATCAGGTCGTCTTCCTTGCCGTGGAAGAAGAGGGTTTCGAACTCTTCCGGGTCCACGGTGCGGTTGAGGCCGTCCAGAACGTTTTCCGCCGTGTTTCCCAGGGCGTTCACGATGTCCATGGCCGATGCGAACGGCGGCGTATAGGCCACTTCCAGGTTGGAAAGGTCCTCCACCGTGCCCTTGGCGGCCATGAGAGCCGCCACGGCATTGACGCGCCCCACCAGGGCGTCCCCGTTGTGGCTCACTCCCTGGATGCCCAAAATGCGCCGGGTCCTGCGGTCCACCACGGCGGCCAGGTACATGAGGTCCTGGGTGGGATAAAAGTGGGCCCGGTCCGCCTGGACCACCAGCACGAAGACCGGATCGAAGCCTTCCGCCCGGGCGGCCTTTCGGGTGAGGCCCGCCGTGGCCACGGCCATGTCGAAGATCTTGACGGCGAAGGTCCCCACAGATCCCGGAAAACGGGCGGATCCTCCCGCAATGTTGGTTCCGATGATCCGCCCCTGGCGGTTCGCCAAGGACCCTTGGGGGAAATGAAAGTGTTTGCCGGTGATCTGGTGCAGGACCTCGATGCAGTCGCCCCCCGCATAAATGGACGGGTCCGACGTCTGCAGCCGTTGGTTCACCAGGATGCCGCCCCGGGGTGAAACGGCGAGGCCCGCCGCCCGGGCCAGATCGCCGTTGGGGCGCACCCCCACGGCGGTGATCACCAGATCCGCTTCCAGTTCTCTCTTGTCCGTTCGAACCACCAGGGGACCGTCGCTGCCGCTCTCCGCCACCTCCCGGACCGTCTCTCCCAGGTGGACCGTCACGTCGTGTTCTTCCAGGTGCTTTTGCACCATGCGCGCCAGGGACGTGTCCAGCACGCCGGGAAGCACCTGGGGGGCGATCTCCACCAGAGTGGTCTCCACCCCCCACAGGTCGCTCAAGGCTTCGGCCATCTCGCAGCCGATGGCCCCGGCCCCCACGATCACCGCCTTGTCCACCTCCCCTTTGGCGATCTTTTCCTTGACCGCCATGGCTTCGTGGAGGTTGGAAACGCTCGTCACCCGGGGATGGTCCAGCCCGGGGATGGGCAAACGGTTGGCGATGCTTCCCGTGGCCAGGACCAGGTAATCGTAGGGCAGGTCTTTTTCTTGGCCGGTCAGGAGGTCACGCACCCGCACCCTTTTGGCCTTCCGGTCGATGGATTCGGCCCGCGTTCGGGTGAGGACCTTCACTCCCTTGGCCTTTTCAAAGAATTCGGGGGTTCGCAGCATGTGGAAGCTGGTGCTCATGAGCTCGCTCAGGTCGCTCACGTCCCCCGAGATGTAGTAGGGGATGCCGCAGCCGCCGTAGGAGATGTATTCGTCCTGGTCCACCATGATCACATGGAAATCGGGCCGCAGGCGCTTGATGCGGCAGGCCGTCTTGGGCCCCAGCGCCACCGCTCCGATGATCACCACTCGAGTCGTCGCCATCGTTGCCTCCCGTGCTGCCAGGAAGTAAACAACCACCAAGGAACGCCAATCAACACCAAGGGGCTTGACCACCATGTGGGCGCGGCGAAAGCCGCCAAGGAGATGCCGTCACTGGTTGCCAAAACCGCGTATGGCTCCGCAGTCGGGGCAGGTCCACGTGATGCCGTTGCAGGTCATGCCCCAGAAGTTTTCCTCCATGCAATCGGAACAGATCATGAACCCGCACGGGCAGGTCCAACAAAAGGGCTGGTCCGTTCCGCACGTGGAGCAGACGTACCGTTCGGGGCGCCGCCGCTTGCGAGGGATTCCCCGCCGTTCTTCCTCCCCGGATCGGGGCGCCTCGGCCGGATCGAATCGTTCCTCTTTTTCCATAATGCCTTGAAAAACCTCAACTATTTGTTCGAAACATAACGCGCAACCTTCGGAAACATGCAGGGGCGAAGGGCCCTTCGCCCCTGCGTTCTTTCCCCGCGTCGTCTTGAACATGAACCGCGGTCGCACTCTAGGGGTTTTTCTCTCACCCCGCAACCCCAACGGCCGCACCCCTGCCGGTTCGCCTTCCCCCGGCGACCCTCGCCCGTCACCCGTCACCCGTCACTCGTTACCCGTCACCCGTCACTCATCACTCCTTGGTTCCAGGGGATCTGTTTCAAGGCGCCGATGCGAAGATCGTGCAGGGGAATGAGAATGTCCGCCATCTTTCGAATCTTCTGGATGCTGTCGTAGGCGGCCAGGGCATCGGTGTGGACGCCCGGGGTGACGGCGGGCCCCGTGGAGGGAAAATTCTTGTCGTTGCAGCAGAAGCCCGTGATGATCGCTCGGCCCGCTGAGGTGTTCACCGCCACCGATTGGCCTCCCGGCGTATGGCCCGGTGTGAAGATGAGATCGATCCCGTCTCGGAACGTCACGTCCCCGCGGACGGTTTCCACCTTCAGTCCGTCCAGAAGGTCGGGGTAGTAGCGGTGGTCCAGGGGATGGGGGTTCTGGAAAAAGGCGTACTCCTCTTCCTGGACGATGATGGTGGCGTTGGGGCATTTGGCGTCGTTTTCGCAATGGTCGTTGTGGAGATGGGTGTGGATGATGACATCCACATCTTCGGGGCGCAGACCCGCCGATGCCAAGGCGTCCTCGAATTCCAGGATTTCCAGGTTGTACGTTTCGGCCACATGATCGGGCACCATGAACTCTTCCAGGCCCGTATCCACCAGGATCGTTTCGTCGCCTCCTTCGATCACGAAGGCGTAGATGGGAATCCAGATCCGCTTGCCGTAGTCCTTGAGGTAGGTCATGATCCCCTGATCCGTTTCGTTGGCTCCCACAACCAGCGGTCGAATGGTGTATTGGCGCATATCCGTCGTCTCCCTTCGCTCGTGGGGTTTTCATGGAACTCCCTTGCATCGGACTGAAAACTACCTGTCACAGGTCATGGGAAAAGGCAAGTCGTCTGACACGAAGGCATGGCGGTCAAGGGGGCTACGGCGTGCTCGGGGACGGCCGGGTCTTGGATCGCTTGTTGAGGAGAAAGTCGATCACCTTGCCCGGGTCGGGCTGAGGCACCTCCTGGTCTGAGGGGTGCGCGAAGGTCGGAGGGCCGGGGGGACTGCCCGCGGGGGCATTTCCTGCGGTTGGGTTCGGGGAGGCCCGCAAATCCACGTCCAGGGGGGCGCTTTCGGGGGCTTTGGGGCCGGCGGGTGCCTGGCGTGCCATAACGGAAGGGATATCCGCTGTGGAACCGGCTTTCGGGAGCTGGGAGTCTATCGTGGCTCCTGGTGGGGCTGGAGCGGCAGCGGGAAGTCTCTTCTTTTCCTCGGGCGCGGTTTGTGGAGGTTCGCGGGGCGTTTTCGCCACCCACGCGGGCTTGGGATCCCCCTCCGCCGGATGGCCCCTGTTGGATATGGGCGTTCCTCCCGACCCCGACAAGACCACGGGCTCAAGGGCCGGGCCTTCGGGCTTCGCGACGGAGAGAACTCGCGCCAGGCGTGCCTTCTCCACGGGAGAGGGAGAGGGAGGGACACCCCGGAAGTCCGCTGGAAAAAGGAGAGGGGAGGGGTATTCGCTTCGGTTCAGGGAGGCGGGGGAACGAAAGAGGGGCTCGGTCTTTTGTGTGGAGGGCGGTGGCTCGTCCTCGGCGGGGAGTGCCTCCTTCCGGCCGGGGTCGGCGGGGACCGCGCCGGTTTCCGGCAGGGGCAGGGGCTTCAGGATGCGCTGGCGGGGCGGATCGGCATCGGACGGCAAATCGTCTCGGGGTGTGCTCGGTGCCGCCGGCGCGGTATGCGCCTCGTTGTCTTCCACGGTGGAAAAGAGAGCCGGAAGCCAGGTCCGGGCCCAGAGCAGAATCTTTTGCTGCGCCGTTGGATTCCACAAATAGAAGACGCCCGCCAGCACCGCGCAGGCCAGGAGCGCCGTCGCCCATTTCCAGGGCCGTCTCTTGCGCACACGCCCTTCCAGATCGTCCACCACCTCGCCGATGATCGCCGGGGTGATGGTCTTTCGTCCGTATCCGAAGCCCGTAATGAGGGCGTTGTCGCAGATGATGTTGATCCGGCGAGGGATTCCCGCCGCCTCCTTCACAATCCGCTTGAGGGCCTTGTCCGTGAAAAGGGTTCTTTTTTCCACCTGCACCAGGGACAGCCGATGCCGGATGTAGTCCAGGCTTTCTTCCCGGGTGAGAGGCTTCAGCTTGGTGCGGATGGCGATACGCTGCTTGAGTTGGCGCAGCTGGTGGAGGTTGAGGATCGCTTCCAGTTCCGGCTGGCCGATCAGGATGATCTGGATCAGCTTGTCCTTGGTGCTTTCCAGGTTGGAGAGCATGCGGAGGTTTTCCAGCGTCTCCACCGGCATGTTTTGGGCTTCGTCGATGATGAGCACCACGTTCCAGCCTTCCTGGTACTGCTGGATGAGCTCCAGGTGCAGGTGGTGTACCAGCTCATAGGTGTCCACGTCCGGAGGGTCCAGGCCCAGCTCCCGGTAGATGGTCTTGAGGAGCCCCTGGAAGGAGACGTTGGCATTGAAGACCAGAACCGTCTTGATCTTTTCCGGGTCGTATCGCTCCAGGTAGGTGCGGACGATGGTGGTTTTTCCCACGCCCACCTCCCCGGTGATGGTGATGAAGCCCTTGCGCTGTTCCACGCCGTAGACGATGGCGGCCAGCGCCTCCTTGTGGCTGGGGCTCAGGTAGAGGAAGTCCGGATCGGGGGTGATATGAAAGGGCTCCGCCCGGAGCCCGTAGAAATCGAGATACATGCGACGAACCCTTTCGCCGTGGCGGGTCTCGGATCCAAAGCCGTGCCGGTTTCTCGGGAGCGAATCTCTAGAGCAGTTCCTTGATGGCCTCCAGAACGGGATTCCTTTCTCCCGTCCTGGGAACATCTTCCGGCCGCAGGGTCCCCAGGGCCTTGCGCACGCAGTCGTATTGCTCCCATCCCTTGAGTTGGTAGTCCAGATCCACCTGGGTCCACTTGGGATGGCCGGTGCGGATGAGCCAGTCCATGTTCTGTTTGAGAATTCGAGCGAATCGGCCCACATGGCCGCAGTTGGCCCGGCGGTAGTTGAAGGTGACCAGCACGGCCTTGACCGCCGCCGTGGGAACGTCCTCCTTCTGCCACGCATAGGTGCCGGCGGGGATCACCGCGTTGGGGTAGAATTCCAAGATGTCCTTGTTCCGGATGGGAATCACCCTCAGGTCGTCTCCGGGCCCGATGTTTTCGGAAAAGAGCTTGACCGGGTACCCCGCCACATAGAACATGGCGTCCAGTTCCCCGTCCTTGATCTTCTGAAGGGCCTCGTCCGTTCCCACCGGAACCGTTTGGGAAGGCTTGATCTGGGAGATTTCAAAGAGGAGCTTGGCGGTGAGGTAGGTTCCGCTGCCTTCCTTGCCGATGGCCACCCGCTTGCCCTCCAGGTCGTCGAAGTCGGTGAGGTCCGAGCGGCCCACCAGGTGGATCTCTTCATTGTAGAGCGGAAAGACCATCTTGATCTTCCGGGCCATGCGCTTGAGGACCGGGTCCGTATGGACCTTGGCCACGAAGGCGAGCACATCGGACTGAACGATGCCCAGCTGCACCCCGGGCCGCTTGAAGACGGCGTAGACGTTTTCCACGGACCCGTTGGAGTTGTAGACTTTCAGATCGATGCCATGGGACCGCATGAGCTCGCGCAGGTTGAGGCCGAACTGGTAGTAGGTGCCCTTGGGACCTCCGGTCACGATGCCCAGCTCCACCGCGTGGGCGTACGGGACCGTTCCTGCGGTCCAGAGAACCAAGGCCATGGCCAGGGAGAACGCTCTTTTCCTCATGTGGGCACTCCTTTCTTTGTCAGGAAGGACAAGACGGCACCTTGGGAAGGTCTTTCGGGCAACAGGTCGTTGCCGGCACGGGTCACGCCGGGGTCTAAGGATAGTCGGCCGGGCGCCGAGGCATTTTCTCCTCTTCTATCAGATACCGCCGCATCCCGCAACGTTCGGGCGGGGGAAATGTGCTTGCTGATCCTTGGACGGGTGGCTAGAATTTCGGGAAAAAACCTGGAGGTCCTGTTGACACCGCTCAAGCCCCGACGACCGACCCGCCGGATCCATATCGGCCACGTCCCCATCGGGGGCGGCGCCCCCATCGTCGTGCAATCCATGACCAACACGGACACCCGGGATGCCGGGGCCACCATCGCCCAGATCCGGCGGCTGGAGCGGGCCGGGTGCGAAGTGGTGCGCGTGGCCGTCCCGGACCGGGAAGCGGTGGAACGCCTGGCCGAGATCAAGGCATCCGTGTCGATTCCCCTGGTGGCGGACATCCACTTCGACTACCGGCTGGCCCTGGGGGCGCTGCGCGCCGGAGTGGACGGCCTGCGTCTCAATCCGGGAAACATCGGGGGTGCGGACAAGGTGCGCCGGGTGGCGGAGGAGGCCAAGGCGCGGCAGGTGCCCATCCGGATCGGCGTCAACAGCGGATCCCTGGAAAAAGACCTGCTGGCCCGATACGGAAGTCCCACGGCGGAGGCCATGGTGGAAAGCGCCCTGCGCCACATGGAGCTGCTCCAGGACCACGGCTTCGACCTCATCAAGGTGTCGCTGAAATCCTCCGATGTGCTCACCACCCTTTCGGCCTATCGGCTGTTGGCGCAAAAGACCGACGTGCCGCTCCACCTGGGGGTGACCGAGGCGGGAACGCCCGTGCAGGGGGCGATCAAGTCGGCCCTGGGCATCGGACTGCTCCTGGCCGAAGGGATCGGCGACACCATCCGGGTGTCGGTCACGGGGGATCCCGAAGAGGAGATGCCCATCGCCTACGGCATCCTCCGCGCCCTGGGCCTCCGACGCCGCGGAGTGGAGATCATCAGCTGCCCCACCTGCGGCCGCACCGAGTGGGACCTCATCCCCTTGACCCAAAAGGTGGAAAAGCTGGTGAGCGGGGTGGCGACCCCCCTGACGGTGGCCATCATGGGCTGCGTGGTCAACGGCCCCGGGGAAGCCCGGGAAGCGGACGTGGGGATCGCCGGGGGCAGAGGCACCGGCATTCTTTTCAAGAAGGGGCGCCGGGTGAGGAAACTGCCCCAGGAAGGGCTGCTGGATGCGCTGCTGGACGAAATCGAGGCCATGACAGGGGAACCGGTGCCGCGGTCATGACAGCGGGAGAGGAAGCCACGGTGGAGTACTTCCAGATCGAGGATCGGGTGTTGAGCTATTTCCCTGAAGCGGACGTGGACCTGCTGAGGCGCGCCTATGCCTTCTGCGCCAAGGTGCACGGCGGCGCGGCCCGCTTTCCCGGGGAGCCCTACCTGGAGCACCACCTGGAAGTGGCCGGGCTCATGGCCCGCCTCCACATGGACGACCGGACCATCGCCGCGGCCTTTCTCCACGACTGCCTGGACGGCGACCGGGCGGACGAGGGGGCGGTGCGGGAGCTTTTCGGGGCCCAGGTGGCCCACATCGTTTCGGGAGTCCGAAAGATTTCCCGGTTCCGGCTGGAAGAGGGCAAGGAAAAACAGGCGGAAGTGCTCCGCAAGATGATTCTCGCCATGACCCGGGACGTGCGGGTGATCCTCATCCGCCTGGCGGACATTCTCCACGACGTGCGGGTACTGGATCGGTTCCCGGAAAAGAGGCGGGGCATCACCGCCCGCGAGGCCCTGGAGATCTACGCGCCGCTGGCCAGCCGATTGGGCATCGACTGGATGAAGGTGGAGCTGGAAGATCACGGCTTTCGGTTCCTCTACCCGGAGGAGTTCGCCGGCTTAAAAAGCCAGGTGGCCAAGACCCAGGAGGAACGCCGGGGATACATCGAGGAAGTGCGCCGGATCCTCACCGAAAAACTGCGGGAAAACGGTCTTTCGGGAAGAATCCTCGGGCGCCCCAAGCACCTCTACAGCATCTACAAGAAGATGGTCAGCCAGAACCTGGACCTGGACCGCATCTACGATCTCATCGCCTTTCGCATCATCGTGGACACCGTTCCCGCCTGCTATGAGGCCCTGGCGGTGGTGCACGCCACCTGGGAACCCGTTCCGGGCCGCTACAAGGATTACATCGCCAAGCCGAAACCCAACATGTACCAGTCGCTGCACACCACGGTCGTCGGCCCCCACGGGGAACGCATGGAGGTCCAGATCCGCACCGAGGAAATGGACCGGGTGGCCAACGAGGGCATCGCGGCCCACTGGCTCTACAAGGAAGGCCGGCCCCTGGAAGGCGTGGACAGCCAGGAGACGGAACGGTTTTCGTGGCTTCGGCAGCTTCTGGAGCCCGAACGGGGCTGGCGGGATCCCAAGAGCTTCTTTGAAGGCTTGGAGCTGGATCTCTATCCGGACGAGGTTTTCGTCTTCTCTCCCCAGGGGGACATCAAGGTGCTGCCCAAGGGGTCCACGCCCATCGATTTCGCCTATGCCATCCACTCGGAGGTGGGGCACCGGTGCGTGGGCGCCCGGGTGAACGGAAAGATCGTTCCTCTTCGCACCGAACTCCAGAACGGCGACAGCGTGGAGATCATCACCGCCGCCAAGCACAAGCCCAGCAAGGACTGGCTCAACTTCGTCAAGACCGGCAAGGCCCGAAGCCGGATCCGCCACTGGATCAAGGCCGAGGAGCGGGACCGGTCCATCGCCATGGGCCGGGAGATGTGCGAGCGGGAATTCAAGAAGCGGGGTCTCAACTTCAACCACTACATCAATTCGCCGGAACTGGCCGACGTGGCCCGCCAGTTCTCCCTGAAGACCGTGGACGATCTCCTGGCCAGCGTGGGCTACAAGAAGGTCTCCCCGGTGCAGCTCATCGGCCGGCTGCCCCTTCCGGAGGCGGAGGAGCCGCCCGATGAGGAGCGGATGCCGGAGCGCCGAAAGCCCAGCAAGCCGGACGAGGGCATCCGGGTCCAGGGCGTGGACGATGTGCTCTTCCGCATGGCCAAGTGCTGCAATCCGCTCCCCGGAGAACCCATCGTGGGCTACATCACCCGGGGCCGCGGCGTGACCATCCATCGAAAATCGTGCAGGAACGCGGGCGAAGAAGGCGACGAGCGGCGCATCGACGTGCAGTGGGATACCGGCGAGGCCCAGACCTATCCCGTGGACATCCAGGTGATCTACGACGGCGACCGGGCCACCTTCGGCCTGCTCAGCAACGTGCTGGGCCAGATGGACGCCGCGGTGAACGACTTCCAGATCACCCGAACCCCCAACGGCCTGGCCCAGTGCCGCCTCAGCATCGAAGTGCGCGACAGCGAGCACCTCAACCGGGTGATCACCGCCCT
>JACIYN010000062.1 GCA_014359885.1 Desulfacinum sp. | reverse complement strand
GGCAGCAAAGGGCCGAAACACCCGCGAACCAGGGGATGAAACGTCTCACGGCCCGCTCCCCTCTCCACTTCGTGAAACCATGGGAAAGATCCGCGCGCCCCCCAGGGAGCCCATCACGGCCCCCAAGGTCCCCAGGACGGCATCGCTTACATCGGCCACTTTCCCCGGCAGGGCCACCTGGCCCAGTTCCACGCCGAAGGCCGCCACCGCCAGAAGGGGGACGACCAAGGCCCACTTGAGCCACGGATTCCCCCATCGATCCAGGGGCGACAGCATGCCCAACGCGAAGAACCCCAGGGGGGCGAACCACAGAAGGCGCCTCAGGATCTCGGTGAGCCCCATGAGCTCGCTGCGGTAAAAGTAGGTGATCAAGGGGACCCTGAGGAACTCATGGAGGCGGGCGGAGATCTCCACCGCATTGCGCGTGAAGTTGAACGGGTACCAGAAGATCCAGACGACCACGAGGCTCCAGGCGAAGAATCCCACCAGACACACCGGCCACAGGAAGGAGGCCCCGGGCCGTTTCTCGGTCGGGATGGCCGATCGGTGCCGCCACACGACGGCGACCAGCACGGCCGCGACGGCGGCGGCCACGATATCGGTCGTATCCGTCGTGCGGGAAAAGACGAGCAACTGCAGCCCTTCCAGCAGGGCCGAGAGGGCGACCGTCCAGCCCACGGCCGCCGCTCGGGACATGCGCGATCCCAGCAGAAACAGCGCACATACGGGGGCCCACAACACCACATCGGTCGCGAATTGATAAACCGCTTCCGCGGTGGAATCGTAGGGGAACGTCCAGGGTATCAGATGAACGCGGCCGTCCCTCCACTTCCGGAACAGGTCCGCCGGGCTGAGCGTCAGGTCGAGAGGCATCAATTGATAGAGGAAATAAGCCCACATGTAGGCCACAAGCAGGGACCTGGCAACTCGCTCCAGGCGCGATTCGGAGCGAAAGGTGGAAACCCACTCATCCAGGCGGGCTCCCATGATCCGGTGGAGGAGGATTCCGCACATGGCCCCCAGCACCTGGGCCGACAGGTCCGATGAGGAGGGCACCCTCGGCGGGAAGAAGAACTGCAGGAATTCCACGAGCGAAGAAAGGGCGACGCACGCGAGCAGGGCGGCAAGGGCGGCCCCCACATCCTTCAGGAATCCCAGCCGGGTCCGAAAGAACCCAAGGGCGAAGAAGGCCGTGGGAACAAGGATCAGGAAGTTGGCCGCCCAGTCGCTCCTGGACCGAATCCCAAAGTCCCAAAAAGATGGCGAAGTGACTCTGGATACGGCTTCCCCCAGGCCCATGGGCCGGAAATGCAGGGGAACGAGGCTTCCATAGGCCACGAAGAGGACGGAGGCGAGGAAGAGCCATCCATAGGGCCGGAGGTTTTTCCTGTTTTCCATGGGGGCCTCCATCTTCCGGTGCCCATGGCTCGGGCGCCGGAACCGGGCCGGTCACCCGCCCGGAGGTGCGGA
>JACIYN010000061.1 GCA_014359885.1 Desulfacinum sp. | reverse complement strand
TTAAAGACGGGACGGTCTGGAGCATCCCCATCCTCTTCGACCTTTCGAAGGAGGAGGTGGCCGACTACGGGATCAAGGAGGGAGATACCTTGTGTCTGACCTACCACGACCGGCCCATGGCCGTCCTGGAGGTTCAGGAGATCTTCTCCTACGACAAGGCGGCCATTTGCCAGGCGGTATACGGCACCACGGAAGAAAAACATCCCGGCTGCGCACGCACCTATTCTTACAAGGACGTCTTCCTGGCCGGGCCGGTGACCTTGGTGAGCCGCCCGGTGATCAACCCTCCCTTCGATCCCTATTTCATTCCGCCCCTGGAGATGCGACAACGGTTCCGGGAAAAGGGCTGGCAGCGGATCGTGGCGCACCAGACCCGCAACGTCCCCCACACGGGCCATGAGTGGCTCATGAAAGGGGCCTGGTTCCAGACCTATGCGGAGCTTCCCATCGAAAAGCCTCTGGTGGGGGTCCTGGTGAACGCCATCATCGGGGAGAAGCGAAAGGGGGATTACATCGACGAGGCCATCATCCTCACCCAGGACGAACTGAGAAAGGCGGGCTACTTCGGGGACCACAACCACATGACCTCCCTCACGTTCTGGGACATGCGCTATGCCGGGCCCCGGGAAGCGGTCTTCCACGCCATCCTGCGGACGAACCTGGGCCTCACCCACCACATGTTCGGACGGGACCACGCCGGGGTGGGCACCTACTACGGCCCCTACGACGCCCATCGGCTGTTGGCCACGGTCCAGGAGGAGCTGGCCATCACGCCCGTCTATTCCATGAACTGGCTCTACTGCCCCCACTGCGGCGAGATCACCAGCGAAGGCCTGTGCAACCACCGGGATGAATGGCAAAAGTTCAGCGGGACGGTCATCCGGAGCATCGTTCAGGACGGCGTCAAGCCGCCCCGACTCATCTTCCGACCGGAAGTCTTCGATCTCGTCATGGAGTGCGCGGAAAAGTACGGTTTCGGTTCCCCCTTCGTCACCGACGAATATCTCGCCAAGAGAACCCCGGTGTTTACCATCCCGCCGCTGGCGGCGTGAAAGGAGGTGCCCTATGGCCGAGGAAAGATATCCCATCAATATCTGGGTCAATGAAGAGCGCTTCGAAAAGCTGAAAGCGGCGGGACTGGCGGATTTGTGCGAAGAGATGCTGGCCGGCATGAAGGTGATCCGCGTCTATGCCGACGAGGCGCAAAAGGACGCGATCCTTCGGCTGTTTCCCACGGCCAAGTTTGATTCCGCCACCACCAGGAGCATCGAGCTGCTTCCCCGGGAGGTGAAGGATAAGATCTTCGACAAGGTGGTGGAAAGGAAGAGCGTGGAGATCCTGGGGGAATTCCTTCAGGAGGCATCGGGATAGGGGGCCGGATCGGCACCGCGGGCCGGTATGCCGGTCGCCCGGGTACGGATTGGGGAAAGGCTCTCCCAGCCCAAGATGCCGGGGAAGTTTCGTTCCTTTCGTAGCCGCGGGGCTTTCGCCCCGCGGGAAAGGGCGCTCGCAACCCCCGGATTCTCTGTTTAATCCAACTTGCGGATGGGATCGCCCACCCGAACGATCCCGCCCTGGAGAACCCGGGCAAAGACCCCTTCCCGGGGCATGATGCAGTCGCCGGCCTGATAGAAGATGGCGCACTTCTTGTGACATTCCTTGCCGATGCGGGTGATCTCCACCACGGCCTCATCCCCGATGGCAAAGCGCGTTCCCACGGGAACGGACAGCCATATAATCCCTTCCGTGGCGATATTTTCGGCAAAATCGCCGAAGTCCACCTGCAGGCCCTGCTCCCGGACCCGGCGGATGCTTTCCGAAGCCAGGAGACTCACCTGCCGGTCCCCGGGACCGGCATGGGCGTCTCCTTCCACACCGTAATCGGCGATCAACCGCACGTGATCCACGCACTGCTTGCGGGTGCCCTTCTTTCGGCTCACCGCCAGGGAAGTCACCCGGGAGTTGTCAGCTACGAGGAACGGCATTTCGCTGGACTCTTTTTCAAGCTCCATCTCAGTCGACCGGCTCCACCCGCACGGGGAATCGTTGCCGCATTCCCCCAAGAGGTTCATCGTGGACTCAATCGTCAGGCACACCCGCATTCCGCGGATTCCCGAAAAGGTCCTTTATCCCTCGTCTGTACCTGGGATCCGGCCTTTTCCGATGCCAGAGCGTCCTCCATGTCCAAAAGATCCTGGAACGTGTAGGAAGAGAGCTTTTGCAGCATGGCATCGGCGGCTTCCTGCCAAACGATCCGGGTCACACACGAAGAAGCCCTATCGCAAGATCCGGGGTCGTTGGTGCAATGAACCAGCCACTGGTCTCCTTCCAGTAGGCAGACAATGCGGCCCACGGTGATTTCTCGGGGATCCACCAGAAGAAAGTGCCCGCCGCGGGCGCCTCGCAAACTTTCCACGATCCCGGCTCGTTTGAGCGGGATGACAATCTGTTCCAGGTATTTGACGGAAACCTGCTGTCTCGCTGCGATGTCCGCCAGTTGAACAGGTCCTTCGCCGTAATAGCGGGCCATATCCAGAACCAGTCGCGTGCCGTAACGGCTTTTCGTCGATAGCTTCACCATGAACCGCCTCTCCTCTTTCCAACCCGCCGATCGCTAGCGCGTCCACCGAGGAACAATGCGGACGATCTCTCCGCCCCTGCCTTGTGAAGATCCTCGCGTGAGTAACGCACATCGTCCGTCGGGTTGTCAAGCTCCGGCGTTGCCATGGAAGGGGCGGACCAGGTTCTGGTTCCTGTTTCTAGCACACATCCAGGGTAATTGACCGGCGAAAAGGCGTCAACCGATGATCGGAGAAATCGGATCTTGGCGGCAGGTTTACGAGAGGGGGAAGCTGGTGTTTGCCCGGAACGCATCCAAGGGTTAAAGGGGTAAGAGGAAGGGGCTTTTGGGGGGAGGCGAAAGGATCTGCAAACAGACGGGAAAGGAGAGCGGAAGATGGCAAAGGTGGTGCATCAGTCCAGGATCGTCATCACGCGGGAACGAGGGCCGACTCGCAGGGCCGTGATCGAAGGCTTTGACCAGCCCGTATTTTACGGCGTGCATGGCGGAATCAGGAAATTTTACCGGATCGACCCCGAAGAGGAACATGCCGCCACATTGGATCACATCGTTGGGGCGGTGGGCGGCTGAATGATGGGCACATTGGCCGTGGAGCTGGCCAAAAGAGGCATTCAGAGCCACAAGGATGTGTACCGGGCGGAGATCACCGGAGACATCGAAGACGTGGAAGGTGTTCTCAAGATCACCCGGCTGAAGGTGGACTATTACCTCAAGGTGAAACCCGGAAAGGAGGAATCGGCCAGGGAAGCCATGAAGGAGTATCTGGTGCACTGCCCCGCGGCCCAGACCGTTATCGGATGCATCGACATCCGCGATGAGCTCCATCTCACGATTGCGGACTAGGAGGTTGTCCGAGAACTCCGCAAACCGTCACTCCCGCGCAAGCGGGAGTCCATAACTTGCTGGAAATTCTGGATCCCCGCTTTCGCGGGGGTGACACATGGGCGTTGAACGGCGCAAATCTGCCATTCTCGGACAGGCTCTTAGGGGTTTGTCCGGCAATGGCCCTCCGACGCACAAAGCCGGGGAGTTTTGGTCCTCCTCTTAGCCGCGGGGCTTTAGCCCCCCGGGAAAGGGCCGTCGTAAGCCCATGACAGCATAAGCGGTAAGCCCGATGGCCCAGCCGACGGGGGTTCTTCCGCAGCCCTAAAGGGCTGTGCTACTGCAAAAGCGCTCATCCCCGGCGTTCTCGGACAGCCCCTGGAAGGCGCGGGGCTCAAACGGTCCGTGCCCCACGGGTCCCCAAAACCGCCCGGATGATTCACTTCACTGGAAACCGACTCGTCGGCGCTCCGGATCGGGAGCTGCGATGCAGCTTTTCTTCAACCGTGCTTTGCGGCCTCCTCTTCCGCGTATCTTTTGAGCTTCAGCTTGAGGGTGCGGCGGGTGATGCCGAGTCTGCGCGCGGCCTCGCTCTTGTTCCCTCCGGTATCTTCCAGGACCCGAAGGATCATCTGTTTTTCCATCTCCGCCAGGGTCCAGATGCTGTCCACCGGGACACCCGGGAGAGGTTCCGAAGGTGGGGACGGCGCGCCTTGGGCCATTTCCTGAAGATGGAAGGGGAGCTCCCTTTCCGTCACGTAGTCGCCGCGAAGGAGAATGACGGAGCGTTCCAGGACGTTTTCCAACTCCCGCACGTTTCCCGGCCAGTCGTAGCGCAGGAAGATGTCCATCACCTGGGGCGTGACGCCCTTGACCCGGCGGCTGTTCTTTTCCGCATAGAGGGAAAGGAAGTGTTGGGTCAGCAGCGGAATGTCGTCCCGGCGATCCCGAAGGGGCGGCACTTCCAAGGCCACCACGTTGAGTCGGTAGTAGAGGTCCTCCCGGAAGGTTCCCTCCCGCACCATCTGCAGCAGGTCCCGATTGGTGGCGGCCACCACGCGAACATCCACGGTGTGCGTCCGGTCGCTTCCCACCCGCTGCAGGATCCCGTCCTGCAGCACCCGCAGAAGCTTGGCCTGCATGAAGACGGAAAGTTCCCCCACCTCGTCCAGGAAGATGGTGCCGCCGTCGGCTTGCGCAAAGCGGCCTCGGCGGGGCTTGTCCGCACCCGTGAAGGCTCCCTTCTCGTGGCCGAACAATTCCGATTCCAGAAGGTTTTCCGGAATGGCGGCACAGTTCACTTCCACAAGGGGGCCGTCCTTTCGCATGCTGTTGGCGTGAATGGCGCGGGCCACGAGGCCCTTGCCCGTCCCGCTTTCGCCGGTGATGAGCACGGTGGCCTCGCTGGGGGCCACGAGAGAGAGCATCTCCATCAGTTGGGTCATGGCCCGGCTCTTGCCCACAATCTCCGGTAATTGGAGCCGGCTCAATTGCTCTCTCAGTTCCTCGTTCTCCGCTCGTAGCCGCGTATGATCCAGGGCGCGATCCATGGCCAGGCGCAGGGCGTCGAAATCGATGGGCTTGGTGAGATAATCGTACGCCCCCGCCTTGAGTGCCTCCACGGCCGAGGGAATGGAGGAATAGGCCGTCAGGATGATGACGGGAACGGCGGGGTTGTAGCGATGGATGCGGCGGGTCGCCTCGATACCGTCCATTCCGGGCATGCGCACATCCATGAGGACCAGGTCCAGAGGCCCTCGCCGGATGAGCTGCACCGCCTGTTGGCCATCGTCGGCTTCCTCCACGGCGAATCCCCAATCCTTCAGGAGCGTGGAAAGCATGAGCCGATGGGCGTCGTCATCGTCCACAACGAGAATGCGAGGCCTCTTTTGAAGTGTCACGGTTTTTCCTTTTCCATTCCCTGCCGTTCATGAGTTCCGGGCACATCGGGACTCAAAGGGCGAGCGTCCTCTCCCCCCTCCCCGAGGGACAGGTCCTTTCCGTTGCGGGGCAAGCGGATCTGGAACCGGGTGCCGGAGGACGTGCCGCTTTCAACAATCACCTCACCGTGGTGGGCTTCCACGACCCGATGGACGATGGCGAGTCCCAAACCCACGCCCCGCGCCTTGGTGGTAAAGTACGGGTCGAAGATCCGCCCCAACAGATCCTGGGGAATGCCCGGACCCGTGTCTTCAACGGAAAAAACCACCGCCTGGCCGTCCCTCAAGGCGCGAATCGTAAGATCCCCCCCGTTTTCCATGGCCTGGATGGCGTTAAGATAGAGGTTCAAGAGGGCCTGGGCAAGGCGGTCCCCGTCGGCGACCAGCTGCAAGTCCGGAGGGTCCACCTCCACGTGGATGGAAACCCTGGCGTGTGCGGCATCCGTTTCCACCAGCCGCACCGTATGGTCCACCAACCGGCGCACCTCCAAGGTATCCGGCCGAAGGTCGGGCGTACGGGCGAATTCCAGGAGTTCGGTAACCACGCGGTTGAGGCGTTCCACCTCGTTTTGAAAAACCCGCGCGATTTCCGCGGCCGAGGGATCTCCGGACGCCTTTCCCGCCAAGATGGCGGCAAAGCCCTTGATGGAGCTCAACGGGTTTCGGATCTCGTGGGCCACGCCGGCGGCCAGGCGACCCAGGGAGGCCAGGTGTTCGCTACGACGAAGTTTCTCTTCCAGCTTTCGAAGGCCGGTGATATCGGAAAGAAGCACCAGGAAGAGCCTGATCTGCCCCTGGGGGTTCTCAAGCGGGGTCACGCTCACCAGCAACGAAAGCTCCCGTCCGTTTGGGCCGCGGAGGCGCACCTCTTCTTCCACGCGGGAGCGTTCCCGGCAGGCACGGGCCACAATGGGGCCCAGTCCGGGAAGGTTCCAAAGAGACCCCTCCAAGGCCGCTCGACCCAACAGCCGGAGGACGGCGCCGTTGGTCCGTCGAGCCATTCCCGATTCGTCCACCACCACGAGGCCCACGGGCATCCGGGAAAGGATGGTCTCCGTAAGGATCTCCATGTCCTGGAGGGACCGCCGGGCGAGCCGATACTGATGCGCCCAGAACAAAGATGTAAGCCCTGCCGCCCCCACGAGAAAAAGCACGGCCATGAGGAGACCATTTTGCCGAAGGTCCTGCTGAAGGGCGCTCTCGTAGGGACCGGCGTCCAGTCCCACCACCAGGATACTCTGTTCCCCTGCAGGGGGCCGATCCAGGTCATGGAAACGCCCGTGGCCGCCGCGGCGTCCTGCGGGAGGCCAATCGCAGCCATCCACGGGGCAGGGATCGTTGCCATGGGCGCCGCCGCGCAGCCAGGGTCTGTAGGGCCGCGCGTACAGGAAGACGGATTGCTTTTCAAGGGTGACGAGGGCATGTGTTTCCCGTTCCACAGCACCTTCCGGCGGCGAAAAATCTTTAAACGCTTCTTCTGCAACTTCCCGCGAAAGGCCTGAAGCCAGTAGAGATCCCGATGGAGTCATGAGCCGAAGGAAGAGCACATGGGGCTGTTGGGCCATCTGGTCCATCAGGACCTGCAGTTGCCCGCGTCCCCACCCCATGCGGGCCATCATCCCCGTGCGCGTGCCCGCTTCCAGGGACCGTGCGAGAATCCGTGCCTGGGAAAGAAGCGTCTGCTCCATGAAGGAGCGTTCCCGATGGATATTTTTCACCACAACGATCAAAAGGACGAACGCCAAGACCACCGCCGAGCCCACGATGAGTCGAGGTGAAAACCAGGCGCCCAGCCTGCCGGATCGGGGTGTGAAATCGTGTTGCATGGAAAGGCTCTCCTTCTTCTCGTCGTGCAATGATGGCAATATGCGTGCCGTTCCTTGCAACGCCACCATCTTATCCCCTCCCTGGTCCGTCGAAAAGCCTAATGCCTCCGGCGGGGAGGTCCTGCTGGATACACATGACCCAGCGGCAAACGCACTTTTCGCTTGATAAACTCAGGAAGTCTTCCGAAAAGATAAGAGAGAAAGACCGTCCTGGACGCGATCCTGTGGCCGGAGGGGAAAGAAGTGGTTGATTCGGGACGGCCTTTCATCTTAAGGAGGGGGAACGCGTCATGAGCCAATCCGGTCGCTGAAGACCCTCCAGGCGTTCACTCCGCAAGGACAAACCCGACAATGGACAGACGACCCGGTACGAAGGCGAACGGTCAAGAGATGCACGCAGGCGATATCAAGAAAGTGATGCGCACTTTGGAGACCCTGCCGTCAGTTCCGGCCGTGGCCAGCAACATTCTCAACGCTCTCACCCAGTCCCGGCCGGACATGGAGCGCGTGATCGGTCTACTGGAAACCGATCAGGCGCTGGCCATGAAGGTCCTGCGGATTGTGAACAGCAGCTACTACGGACTGCGCCGGCGGGTGGCGGACATCAGGAGGGCCGTGGCGATCCTTGGCGTGGAGCAGCTGCGCTGCGCGCTCCTCAGTGTAACCGTATCGGAGTCGCTCATTAAAGAGCTGAGACGTCACGCCCGCAAGGATCAGCAACGGCTGTGGGAACATTCCCTGGCATGCGCGGTCTGCTGTGAGATCCTCGCAGAGAGAGCCGGGCTGAAGCGTGTCAGCGAGGCCTTCGTGGTGGGGTTGCTCCATGACGTGGGAAAGCTGCTTCTCATGGAATGGGATGCCTCCCGCTATGAACAGCTGGAACGTTTGAGCGAGGAGCGCAACGTCCCGCCCGTGCGGCTGGAGCCGCAGGAATTGGGCGTGGATCATGCGACGGCCGGCAAGTGGCTGGCGGAAAAATGGGAACTCCCGGACATTCTTCTCTATCCCATCTGGTGGCACCACCATGGTCCGGACGTGATCCGTCTGCTGGAGCCATCCGACCCGGATATCCGGTCGTTGAGCCTTCTGGTCAACCTGGCCGATCACCTGGCCCATGATCTCATGGCCGATGCCGTCTGCCTGGAACAGATGGGCCCGCCGGACTCCGAGATCCTTTCGGCGCTGGGCCTGGCCGCGGAGGATTGCGAAGCGGCCAAGGCTGAGATGGGCAAACGTTACGGCGCGCGCACGAGTTTGCTCGACCTGGAGCAGGATGAATTGTCCTTCTATTTCAGCGCCCTGCAGCGCGCCAACCAACACCTGGCGAAGATGGCATCGCGCCACTTGAACAGACCCGTTCCGAGCCAGTCGGAGAGGGAGAAGGAGGCCCTGGAAAATCTGCGGGAAGCGTTGGAACGCCTTGGGGATGTCGGGTCGGTGCTCAAAGAGACAGCCCGGCGGCTTCCTGAGGTGCTGGGAATAGCTGAGGGCCTCTTGGTCGCGGTCAGCAAGGAAGACAAGGAGATCCAGGGGGTGTGGTGGAACGCCCAGGGTCAAGACGACGTCTTCTCTCTGAGCCCTCAGAATGGCAACGGCCGGCAAGGCCTTGGCCGGGTGCCGGAGGGGTTGCGCCAGTTGTTGGTCTCCTTCGCCAGGCGCTACTCCTTCGGGGTGAACGGGGCGTCCCTGGACTCGCTCATCCAGTTTCACAACCCCTACGTGGCCGTTCCCCTCCTGATCGAAGGGGCGGTGGCTGGCGAGGTGGTGGTGCTGGAGGAGGCACTTCTTCACGACAGCCCGGAGCCTCCCCGCGATGTCACGGTCTACGAGCGCCTCGGAAAGATCCTTGCCTCGGCGCTGAGCCGCGCCCGACTGGTGGAGCAGAGCCGCGAGAAGGGCGAGAGCCTCACCCGCGCCCTGGCGGAAGCGGGGTGGGCCATGAAGAATCTCCGGACCACCCAAAAGAAGTACCAGGACGAAAAGGACCGACTGGCCACGACTCTGGAAAGCATCGCCGATGCGGTGATTGCCACTGATACAGGAGGCCGGGTCACCCTTTTTAACGGCGCCGCGGCCCGTCTCACGGGCTGGAGCGCCGAGGAGGCCGTGGGAAAAGACTTTTCCCATTGTGTTCGACTTGTTCACGCGGAAACCCGGGAACTGCTCCTGGATCCCGTAGGGCGGGTGCTGAGCCGGGCAAGTACCCTGGAACTGCCCAATGGGATCGACCTGGAGACAAGAGACGGCACACGAAAACCGGTGGGCATCGCCGCGTCCCCCATCGTGGGCGGGGATGGGAAGCCCAAGGGGGTCATCTTCGCCATTCGGGATCTGACCTACCAGAAGAAGATGGAAGCCGAGGTGATGCGCGCCAGGAAGCTGGATTCAGTCCGCATCCTGGCCGGAGGAATCGCCCATGATTTCAACAACATCATGATGGGAGTCCTGGGCAATCTCAATCTGGCCAAGATGTTTCTCAACCAGCCCGAGAAGCTGGAGGCCAGAATCGACGAGGCGGAAAAGGCCGTCAACCGAGCCAAGGACCTCACCCATCAGCTCCTTGCGGTTGCCAAGGGCGGCAATCCGGTCAAAAAGACGGCCTCGGTGGCGGAGATCATCAAGGAAAGCGGTGAGTTCGTACTGTCGGGGTCCAACGTGCGCCTGGAGCTGGACATCGCCGAGGATCTCTGGCCCGTGGATGTGGACGTGGGCCAGATGAACCAGGTGATGAGCAATCTGCTGTTGAACGCTCGACAGGCCATGCCCAAGGGCGGCACGGTCCGCGTGGAGGCCCGCAATGTGGTGGTGACGGCGGAGGATCGGCTGCCGCTGCCCGACGGTCGTTATGTCTTCATCCTGGTCAGGGATGAGGGAGTGGGGATCAAGGCCGAATACCTGGACCGCATCTTCGATCCCTACTTCACCACCAAGGATCGGGGAACGGAAAAGGGGACCGGTCTGGGCCTGGCCATCGTCTATTCCATCATGCGCCGCCACGGCGGGTACGTCAACGTGGAGTCGAAGGAGGGACAGGGGACGGTCTTCTACCTCTATCTGCCGGCCAGCGACAAGGACGTGCCTTTGGTGGAAGAACCGCAAAAGCCACTGCAAAAAGGGCGGGGCCGTATCCTTGTCATGGACGATGAGGAGTCGGTGCTTCAGATCATCCAGGAGATGCTCCAACACCTCGGGTACGAGCCGACGCTTGCCCGCGATGGGGCCGAGGCCGTGAAACTCTACCGGGAGGCTCAGCAAAAAGGCCGGCCGTTTCATGCGGTGATTCTGGATTTGACGGTTCGCGGCGGCTTGGGCGCCAAGGAAACCCTGGATGAAATCCGCACCATTGACCCGCACGTGCGAGCCATCGTCTCCAGCGGGTACGTGCAGGACAGCATCATCGACCGTTACGCGGATTTCGGCTTTCTGGGCGTGGTCACCAAGCCCTACACGTTGAGAAAGCTCAGCGAAACCCTCCATCGGGTTCTGCAGGTGGGGGAAAGGCGCTGGAGAGAAAGGAAAGTGGTCAAGCTTCCCGTGACTGTTGAAACGGGGGATCGTTCCGTTCATGGGGAAACGAAGAACCTGAGCACGGTCGGGGTGCTGGTCGATTCCCGTGAACCCCTGGAGCCGGAGCAGCCGGTGCGAGTGACGTTTCAAGGGGCCGGGAACCGGTCCGTTTCCGTGACCGGGCGGGTGGTTTGGGCGCGGGTGTCCAACGCCAACGGCAACGGGCGTTCCCACCTGGTGGGGGTTCGGTTCGACAAGGACAGTGGCGAGGCGGAGGATGAATTGCGCGCCCTCCTGGAGCAGAAATCCTGACCCCCATGCTGGTTTATGCCAAACTGGTTCTCACGGCTTTTTTCTGGGGGGGGACCTTCCTTGCCGGCCGTCTGGCCGCCGGTGAAATTCCGCCTTTCACGGCAGCTTTTCTAAGGTTTGTATTCGCCACGTTTTTCCTGCTCATCTTCCTCAAACGATCCACCGATCGCCTTCCCGTGCCGCGGGGGACGGACTGGTTTTTGTTGACCCTTCTTGGCCTTACGGGGGTTTTCGCCTATAACGCCTTCTTCTTCTCCGGATTGAAGCACGTGCCCGCGGGGCGCGCGTCCCTCATCATCGCCTGCAATCCCGCCATGATTGCCTTCTTTTCGGCGCTTATCCTCAAGGAAAGACTCGGAGCGACCAAGCTCTCGGGGGTGCTGGTGTCGGTGGCCGGCGCATTGGTCATCATCAGCCGGGGAGACCCTGCCTCTCTCCTGAGAGGGGGTGTGAATCTCGGCGACTTGCTGATTTTCGGGTGCGTTGCCAGTTGGGTCACCTATTCCATCGCCGGTAAGCGCGCGGTTGCCCGGCTGGGACCCCTGGCCGCCGTCACCTATTCCTGTATCCTGGGAACTCTTTTTCTGAGCGTGCCCGCCCATCTGGAAGGCGTGTGGCGCAATCTCCCCCAGCACTCCTGGGGGGCGTGGACCTGTCTTTTCTATTTGGGTTTTTTCGGCACCGCCCTGGGGTTCCAGTGGTATTACGAAGGCATTCGTGCCATCGGCCCGTCGCGTGCGGGTGTTTTCATCAACCTGGTTCCGGTCAGTGCTATGAGCCTTTCCTATGTTCTTCTGGATGAGAAATTGTCGCCCTCCCTGCTCGCCGGCGCCATCCTGGTCTTGGCCGGCGTTTACCTGACCAACCGCCCCCATCCCGCTTGATTGGACAAAAATCGCACCTCCCCCCTTTTCTTTTGCCTCTCGATGCGACAAAAATGGAAGGATGAAAAGGAGGATGCCCGCTGTGGATGCTTTCCCGAGCCCGCCCCCCCCAAAGGTTCTGGTAGTAGATGACGATCCCTTCGTGTTGGATCTGTTCCGAGAGATCCTTCTTGCCGAGGGAATGGAGCCCCTGACGGCTGGAACCCCCCGCGAAGCCGTGCGCCTGTCCGAAGAGGAAGACTTCCTGCTGGCCTTCGTGGACATCGAACTGCCGGAGATGAGCGGGTTGGATCTAGCCCGAACGCTGAAAGAGCACGACCCGCACCGGGACGTGGTCATCATGACCGGGTACGGCACGGTGGAGAACGCGGTCCAAGCCATCAAGGTGGGCGTCGCCGATTTCATCCGCAAGCCCTTCAGCCTGGAGGACGTCCTCATCTGCCTCAGCCGCCATCACGAAAGGCGCGCGTTCCGGGAGCGCATACGCCGGGCGGAGCAACGCTATTCCGACCTCGTGCAGAATGTCCCTCTCATGATTTTTTCGCTTCGACGGGACTTCGGACTCGATTTCGTCAACCAGGCCTGCAGGACCCTGTTGGGCTTCGAACCCGACCAAGTCTGCGGCCGTCCGGGATGGCTGCTGGAAAGAATCTTTGAAGACGACCGGGGCCGCCTGGAGTCTTATTTCAAGCAGGGTTTTTCAGGCTCTCCGGGCCCCGCCTTCGTGGAATGCCGCTTCATCCACCGGGAAGGGCACCTGATCCACTGCCTTATCAAGTCCTTTCTCCCGCTGTGGCACGGAACCCAGCGCGGTTGGCCTCATCTGGAAGGCATCGCCGTGGACATCACCGACCGGGTTCTTTTGGAAAAGGCCTTGGTCCAGAAGGAAAAACTCAAGACCTTGGGCGCCGTCGCCGCCGAAGTGGCCCACGAAATCCGAAACCCTTTGGTCGCTTTGGGAGGGTTTGCCCGCCGATTGAAAAAGACCTATCCCGACTCCGAGGAAGCCCGCATCATTTTGGACGAATGCCGCCGCCTGGAAAAGATCCTCGACCGGATCCGCAATTACCTCTCGCCGGTGGAAGTGTCGCCGGGCGTACACAGTCTGGAAGAGATCCTGCGACGGTGCAAGGATCTTCTATCGCTGGAGTTCGAGCGCCGGGGCATGACGTGCACTCTGTCCGTGGACCCGAACCTCCCCCAGCTCTACGTGGATCCGGATCTGCTCATGCAGGTCTTCATCAACCTGGTTCGAAACGCTCTGCAGGCCATGAAGAAGGGAGATGAACTCCAAGTCAAGGCCTACGAAAGCGACCAGCACATTCTCATCCGATTCCGCAACCCCTGCAAATACGAACTGCCGGAAGACCAGGACGCCCTGTTCCTTCCCTTTGACGAGGGAGGCCAGAGCATCGGGCTCCCGCTCTGCTACCGCCTGGTGCGCACCATGGGCGGCCTGCTGACCTTTGAGCGGGACGATCCCCATGTGGTCTTTACCGTCTCCCTGCCCAAATACCGGGAAAAAGAGCTTGGTTCAGGCCAGGAGTCCCCAAGGGATTCTGTTCCCCAACAGCACTGACTTTGCGCCGAGACGCCGTTGAACTCGTGCCGCCCGACCTCTCCCGGAGGACGACAATTCCCAGTGCAGAACTAGAGTAGATGGCAACACTTTTTCCGTAAAGTCGCCCCCCCTTTTCGCCGACCTTGTTCTGTGAGGCGGTACACAAAATCCTCTCCGGGCAGGCAGGACAATCCTCCGTGCCCGGAGACCACGGGGGAGGGCTCCGCAATGTATTGAAAAAAGATGAGTGTCGGGAGAAGAATCGGCTTGGGTTTTTCGGTGGTTCTGGCCTTGTTTGCAGTTGTGGCCTGGCTCGGTTTCAGCGGGATCCGCGGCATCGTGAATCAGGCGCGCACCTGCGTAGGGGGTAAGCACTTGGACGGGCTGTTGGCGCAGCGCGAGCTGGACCATTTGAACTGGGCCAACGAGGTGAACGCACTCTTGACCGACAGGAACGTGACACGGCTGGATGTGCAGCTCGACGATCACCAGTGCGCCTTTGGAAAATGGCTCTACGGGGAAGGCCACAAGGAGGCGATCGCGCTGGTACCGAGCCTGGCTCCCCTGCTGCAGGAGATCGAGGCGCCGCACCGGATTCTTCATGAGTCGGCCGCAGCCATCCAGGCCGTTTATGCCCCGGCGGACCCTCAATTGCCCGGCTTCCTGGCCCGGCGGGAGGTGGACCACCTGGTGTGGGCGGCCAAGATCCGCGACGTCTTTTTGGAAAACAAGGCGGGTGTGGATGTGGAGACCGATCCCACCAAATGCGCTCTGGGTCAGTGGATTTACGGCGATTCCCTGAAAGAGGTGCTGGAACGGAATCCGGACCTGGAGCCACCGGTCCGGGAACTGGAAAAGGAACACCGGCGGCTGCACGAATCCGCCGCCAAGCTCCAGGAGATCTACCGGCCCGTCCACCCGGGCTTGATGGAAGAGATGCGGGCGCGCCTGGCGGATCATTACCGCTGGACCATGAAGGTTTCGGCAGCCCTCATCCAGGGAAGCACCAAGCTGGATGTGGAAAAGGATCCGACCAAGTGCGCCTTCGGCCGGTTCCTGATCTCCGATGAGTCCAGAGAGTGGATGGCGAACTTTCCCGCCTTCCGGGAGGCCATGGAGGCTGTGGACAAACCCCATCGGGAGCTTCACGCCGCGGCCGAAGCCATGGAGCAAACCCTGGCGGCGGGTGATCAGAACCGCGCGTTTGCGATCTATACCAGCCAGGCGCTTCCGGCCCTCGCGCAAATCGCCGAGTGGTTCGGGAAGGCCATGGAAGCCGAGGGCGCCCTGATGGAAAGACATCAGCAGGCGCTGAAGGTTTTCCAGGATGAAACGTTGCGGGCTCTCGACGATACGGCGGCGGCTCTCGGCCGTATCCGATCCAAGGCCGAAGAACAGCTGAAGGGGCTGGAAGAGGCCAATCGGATCTATGCCGAACAGACCATGCCGGCCCTGCACCAGGTGCAGGAATTGCTGCATGCGCTCCGGGATGAAACAGCACGGAATCTCCTCTCTTTCGATGCCGTCCTGCAGGCGGCCGAAAAGACCAAGCGCCATGTGGGGCTCATCAGTGCCTCGGCCATCGTAGTGGGCATCCTCCTGGCCTTCCTGTTGGCCCGGGGGATCGTCTCTTCCCTGAAGCGATTCGCGTCCCAGGTGGAAGAGAGCGCCTCCCAGGTGGCGGCGGCGTCCTACCAGGTGGCCACGTCGAGTCAACACCTGGCGGAAGGGGCATCGGAGGGAGCGGCGGCCATCGAGGAAACCTCCTCCTCCATGGAGGAGATGGCCTCCATGACCCGGCAGAATGCGGACAATGCCGCCCAGGCCGCGCAACTCATGCAGCAGACAACGAACGTGGCAGACGATGCGGCCCAGTCCATGGAGGAGCTCACCCAATCCATGCAGGAGATGGCCCGAGCCGGAGAGGAGACCCAAAAGATCATCAAAACCATCGACGAGATCGCCTTTCAGACCAACCTGCTGGCCCTGAACGCCGCCGTGGAGGCGGCCCGGGCGGGAGAAGCCGGGGCCGGTTTCGCCGTGGTGGCGGACGAGGTGCGCAATCTTGCCATGCGTGCGGCCCAGTCCGCCAAGGATACGGCGGCCCTGATCGAAGGGACCGTGTCACGGATTCGGAGCGGATCCCAGCGGGTGGAGACCACGAGCGAGGCGTTCCACCGGATGATCGGGAGCGCCAAGAAGGTTGCGGAACTCATCGCTGAGATCAGCGCCGCCACCCACCAGCAGTCCCAGGGAATCGACCAGGTAAACCGAGGCATCGCCGAGTTGGACAAGGTAACCCAGGCCAATGCGGCGAACGCGGAAGAGTCGGCTTCGGCCGCGGAGGAAATGAGTGCCCAAGCGGCTCAACTCCAGTGCCTCGTGGAGGAATTGGTGGCGCTGGTGGGTGGGAGCTCATCGAGAACGGCATCGGCCGGCGAAAAGGAGCCGGTGGAGGAACGTCTCACCCCGGCGTCGGTCCGCCTTCCCGAAAAGACGGGCACCGGTCGACCCACGGAATCGGCGACGGGCAACGGTCGGGGCGTCGTTCG
Organism: Desulfacinum sp.; assembly: GCA_014359885.1. GTDB lineage: Bacteria > Desulfobacterota > Syntrophobacteria > Syntrophobacterales > DSM-9756 > Desulfacinum. Next base: position 72,333 of record JACIYN010000061.1, on the reverse strand, counting down.
GCCCCTACTCCAAGGCCCCGGAGAACGGCCGGATGCACGATCTTTCGAAGGACTTTGATGGGGAAGGACGGGGCGCCGGGGATGTCCCCGGCGCCCACGTTTTCAGTCATAATCGATGGAGCTGATCTGCATGAGGCGATCGAAGGAGTGGTGGGCCTCGATCTTGCGGACGGTTCCCGTCTTTCCCCGCATCACCAGGGAGTGGGTGACCGCCCCGGTCCCCGTAAAGTGCACGCCTCCCAGGAAGTCGCCTCCTGTGATTCCGGTGGCCACGAAGAAGACGTCATCGCTTGCCACCAGATCGTCCACCGTGAGCACGCGTTGGAGATCGTAGCCCGCATCGAGCAGTGCCCGCCTTTCCCGATGGGACTGGGGATCGAGACGCCCGAGCATCTCGCCGCCCACCACCTTGATGGCCGCCGCGGCCAGAACGCCTTCCGGTGTACCGCCCGTTCCCATCATCACATCCACCGAGGTGTCGGGAAGCACGGCCATGAGCGCCCCCGCCACGTCCCCGTCGGTATGGAGCTGGATGCGGGCCCCTGCCTCCCGGATCTCCCGGATGAGACCTTCATGCCGGGGCTTTTCCAGGACGAAGACCACCAGGTCGTCCACGTCCTTCCCGAGAGCCTTCGCGATCTTTTTCAGGTTGTCCGCGGTGGGAGCGTCCAGATCCACCACGGCTCGGGCTTCCCTGGGAACGGCCAGCTTTTGCATGTAAAAGGCGGGGCCGGGATTGTACAGGGTTCCCCGGGGTGCCATGGCCACCACGGAAATGGCGTTGGGCCTTCCGTAGGCCAGAAGGCGCGTGCCTTCCACCGGGTCCACGGCCACGTCCATGCGCGGCCCCCGCCCGGTTCCGATGGCCTCTCCGTTGAAAAGCATGGGCGCTTCGTCCTTTTCGCCCTCGCCGATCACCACCACCCCGTCGATGTCCACCGCGTTGAAGCTCAAACGCATGGCGTCCACCGCCGCCTTGTCTCCTGCGTTGCGGTCGCCGCGCCCCAGCCATCGAGCCGACGCCAGGGCGGCGGCCTCCGTCACGCGAACCAAATCCAGACCCAGGTTCCTCTCGGGTGCCTGCGAATGCATGAGTTTCTCCCGATCGCTGAAATTAAGGACCACTGCCTGTCAAGGAAGCCCCGGACACCCCAAGATCAAACGCGCCTCCCATGAACAGGGAACCTTAGGAGCCGGGGATCATTCGCCCCTCCACTCCGGGGTGATGCGTGACCTCGCGTCCCGTTTCCTTCAAAGCCGTCAACCGCCGGAGTCGGCGGCAAGCCCTGGCTTTTCGATTTCCGGCGTCTCAGGTGCCTCCAGGGTCAAGGCCCCTGTGGGACACACCCCTACGCACGCCGCGCATTCCGCACACGGCCCCTCTTCGCCCTCGGACACAAAGGTGGCCACCACGGTGTTGAATCCCCGCTTGGCGAAGGTGAGCAGGCCGTGTCCCGATTCCTCCCCGCAGACGTGGATGCATCGGCCGCACAGAACGCACCGGTAGGGGTAGTGAACCAACGGCCCCAGGCGCACCACCGGATCCACGTCCCTTTCGAGCCGCTCCAAGGGGGTCGGCTTCAGGGAGACCTTGAGCAGCTTGGCCGTTCGGATGAGTTGGCATCGGCCTTGAGTGGGACACTCCCTGGGCGTGCAGAGGTGGGTGGACATGAGGAGCTTGAAGGCGGAACGCTGAAGGCGCCGTACCGGCTCCGTGTCCGTGCGCACCTTCATGCCGTCCCGAACCCTTTGGGTGCAGGAGGGCACGGGCCGGTCCAGACCGTCGATTTCCACGAAGCACAGGCGGCATGAGGCGTGCGGACGCTTGCGCGTCTTCAGAAAACAGAGGTTGGGGATGAAAATCCCGTTTTGAAGACAGGCTTCCAGAACGGTGATGCCCGCTTCCACCTGGATCGTTCTGCCGTCCACATCAAGCGTGATCATGATCTCGTCCGTTCTCCTCTGGAGCCCACGTCAGAAACCAGACAATCGTGACGAAGCTCGCAACCCCCGTTCCCCCTGAAAAGAAGGGCCCCTCGAGCCCATGGTCCCGTAGGCCTCCCCGGTCATTCGCGGCCTTCGGAAGGCTGCGGCCTTTCGATGACGGGAGCCAGGTGGGCCGGGGACACCCTCACCACGGCATCGTATTCCGGAGGACAGGCGGTCACGCATTCCCCGCATTTGACGCACAGTTCCTGGTCGATGGCCTTCTTCCGCCCCCTGGTCGTAAAGATCGCCTCCACGGGGCAGCACCCCACGCAGGCGTCGCAGCCGCGGGCGCACTTGTCCAGGTCGATGTAAAAGGCGGTGAGGGCGCGGCACTTGAGGGCGGGACAGCGCTTTTCCCGTACGTGGGCTTCGTACTCGTCCCGGAAGTAGCGAAGGGAGGTGAGCACCGGGTTGGGCGCCGTTTTCCCCAGGCCGCAGAGCGATCCATCGCGGATGTCCCGCGAAAGAGTCTCCAGCAGTTCAAGGTCTTGCTCGCTGCCCTCGCCCTTGGTGATCCGGTCCAGAATGAGCAGCAGATGCCGGGTGCCGATGCGGCAGAAGGTGCACTTGCCGCACGATTCGTTCTGGGTGAAATCCAGGAAATAGCGGGCCACGTCCACCATGCAGCTGTCTTCGTCCATCACCACCATGCCGCCCGATCCCATCATGGCGCCGGCTTCGGTGAGGGAATCGAAGTCGATGGGCGTATCGAGGAAATCCTGGGATAGGCATCCTCCGGAAGGCCCTCCGATCTGCACGGCCTTGAAGGCCTTCTTCTTGGGAATGCCGCCGCACACATCGAAGATGAGCGTTCGCAGCGTGGTGCCCATGGGAATCTCCACCAATCCGGCATGGGTGACGTTGCCCACCACGGAAAAGATCGCCGTGCCCGGGCTCTTTTCGGTGCCGATGGACCGGAACCAGTGGGCTCCGCGGGTCAGGATGGCGGGCACCGTGGAAAGGGTCTTCACGTTGTTCACCACCGTGGGACGGCCCCACAGGCCGGCCTCCACGGGGTAGGGCGGACGGTGCTGCGGCATGCCCCGCCGTCCTTCGATGGACTGGAGGAGGGCGGTCTCCTCACCGCACACAAAGGCTCCGGAACCCTGGTAGACGCGGACGTCCAGCGAAAAAGCGCTTCCCAGGATCCGCTCTCCCAAAAGACCGGCCTTTCGGGCGTCGTCGATGGCCCGCTGGATGGTCCGCACGGCCAGGGGATATTCAGCCCGCACGTAGACGATGGCCTCTTCAGCCCCCACGGCGTAGGCGCAGAGGGCCATGCCTTCCAGAAGCTGGTGAGGGTTGCTTTCCATGATGGTCCGATCCATGTACGCCCCTGGATCCCCCTCATCGGCATTGCAGATGACCACCTTGGAATCGGCCGAAGCCCCCGCCGCCAGCCTCCATTTCCGGCCGGTGGGAAAGCCGGCGCCGCCGCGGCCGCGAAGGCCGGAACGGTCCACCTCGTCCAGCACCCAGTCCGCACTCCGGCCGAGAGCCGCGGCCAAGGCCCCGTAGCCGCCCTCGGCCAGGTAGTCGTCCAGGGAATGGGGGTCGATGAGCCCGCAATGCTCCATCACCACCCGCTGTTCCATGTGGAAGCGGGGAAAGTCGGTAACGGCGGGAAGAAGCTCGTTGGGTTCCATGGCACCCAGCACATACTCCAAGGCCGGGTCTCCGTCCCGAAGGAAAGAATCCACCAGCATGCGCGCCTTGCCGGGGTCGATGTTGTAGTAGCACAAAGGTGGAAATCCCGACGCGGGGTGGTGGATCACCACCAGGGGCTCCGCATAGCAGTGGCCCAGACAGCCCACGGCCACGATGCGGGCCTCCAGGCCACGGCGCTCCAGGGCCTCCTCGAAGGCGGCCCGGGTCTCGGCCGCCCCCGCAGCCAGCCCGCAGGTGGACATGACGATCCGCAGGGTGGGTACATCTGCCCGGGAAGCCTGGGCTTGCCTTTTCCTCGCGTCCTCCGCCAGCAGGGCCAACCGTTTTTCAGGATCCAGCTTGTGCATTCGCCTCTTCTCCCGCTTCCCGGACTTTTTCCTGCTCCCGCTGGAGCTCGAACTGCACAAAGAGGCCCTCGATCTTGCTCGGCTGCATGTGACCGATCACCTTGTCGTCCACCACCGCCACGGGCGCAAGGGCACAGCATCCCACGCAGGCCACGCGCTCCACGCTGTATTCTCGGTCCGGCGTGGTCTCACCGTCCTTGATCCCCAGTTTCCTCTCGAAGTTTTCCAGGATGATGTCTCCCCCGGCCACATGGCAGGCCGTTCCCAGACACACCTTGATCTGGTGGCGGCCGGGTGGATGAAACCGGAACTGGTTGTAGAAGGTGGCAACCCCCAGCACCTCGCTGGGAGAGATCTCCAGGTAGTCGGCCACCAGGCGCATGGCCTCGCGGGACAGGTACTGGTGCTCCTCCTGGATGGCCTGCAAGATGGGAATCAACTGGGCGCGGTTCTTTTCAAAGCGCGGCAGCATGGCCTCGATGCTGCGAAGCATGGCCTCATCTTCGCTCAATCGGGCATCGTCCTTCATGAATGGGTCCCCCCCAAAGGTGCGTCCTTCGATCCTTGATTATAGCAACTCCCGTTTAGCACTCTCGGCGCCCTGAAGCAACCGCCTCCCCTTTCCTTCCATTGAGTCGCATCTTTCGTCGGCACCTGGGTGGCGAACCTCACCAGGATTGTTAAGATGGAAACCGAGAAACCCAAGGGTCGCAACCCAAACCTATTCTGGGACCATGGATCAGGAGAGAGTAATGCCCCAGGACTATTACACCGTCCCCTTTGAGAGGGCCGACCCCGCCCAGGTGGACAAGATGGGAGCCAAAGGGGCGAAGCTGGTGGAGGACTTTCAAAACCTGAGGTCCGACTTTCCCGGCATGGAGAATCTCATTTCCGTTCCCGACGGTTTCATCCTTACCACCGACGCCTGGCGCGCTTACAGGAACAACGGAGATTCGCTGCCGGAGGACCTCTGGGGCCAGGTGTGCCTGGAGCTGTCGGATCTGGAACGGCGGGTGGGCAGGAGATTTGGGGATGCCACCGGGGCCATGCCCCTGATCGTGGCCGTGCGGGGCGGGGCTCCCGTGTCTCTACCGGGGGCCATCAGCACCATCCTCAACGTGGGCCTGAACGATGAGATCGTCACCGCTCTGGTGGAAGCCGGCGAAGAGGAGGGCTTTCTTCTCAGCACCTACCTGGAGGCGATCCGCATGTACGGGGAAGTGGTGCTGGGCATCCCCTATGCCCATTTTTTCGAGATCCTTCAGCGCTTCCACGTGGGCGACGAGGGATCCGTTCCCAGCGACGAGCTCTTTCCTCTGATCGACGCCTACAAGAAGGTGCTCCTGCAGGCGGAGCATCCCCGGCGAGGCGCCGGCTTCCAATCGGATCCCGTCAGGCAGTTCCGGTTCGCCATCGAAAGCGTCTTCGATTCGTGGATGGGCGAGACGGCCGTGGAGGCCCGGGTCAGTCGAAGCCCCAAGGTACCAGACGACATGGGAACGGCGGTGATCGTCCAGGCCATGGTCTTCGGCAATCGCGATTCGGAAAACTGCCTGGGGGGCGTTCTTTTCACCCGGAATCCACGGACGGGATCGTCGCACCCCGTCATCGAATGGGCCCCCAAGGTGCAGTGCGACAAGATCGTCTCCGGAAAGCTCCGAAAGCAGCTCCTCCATACCCGGGATCTCCGGGAGCGGTTCCCCGACATCTACGAGCTGCTGCTCACCGTGCGGGACCGGTTCGAGGCGCGGGCCAAGAGGCCGCTGGACATCGAATTCACGGTGGAAGACCGAAAGCTCTACATCCTCCAGCGGCGCCCGCTTCGCATGACCTTCGCCGCCACGGCCCGGGCCATGTGGGATCTGGTGGACGAAGGCAAGACGAACATTCAGCTGGCGTCGCTCATCATCAACAACGCCCTGGAGCAGCCGGAAAAGGCCCTCAAGGAAGGCTTTCGGGACTACCGGGTGCTGGCCACCGGTGAGCCCGTCACCGACACGGCGGACGTGGGCGTTCTGGTGTTCGGTACGGAAGGGGCGCTGGATCTGGCCCGCCGAGGCGAGCCGGTCATCATGCTCCGGAAACGCCCCTACGGCGAATCGGACCTGGCGGTCAACCACCCCAACGTGCGGGGCATCATCCGCTGCGATGGAAACGTCACAGGTCATGAAGCGGTGTCGGCCGTGGCCTACAGCAAGCCGTATCTCATCAACGTGGTGGACGTGGAGGGGCGGCCCTTGGTTCTCATCGACGAAGACCGGATCCGTCTCAACCCGGAATGTTCCCTGGCACCGTTCATGGGTCGCCGGGTCTTTGTGGACGGGGAGCGGGGGATCGTGGGCGTCACCGACGCCGTGGATTTCCTGGAAGACCGAAAGGCCCGAAAGAAGCTCTACGTGGATTGGGAATACCTGCGGGACCAGTTCGAGCGGGCGGGCTACCGGGAACTGGATTACGAAACCCTTCTGGACATCCACTACCAGATGGAACTGGAGCTGGCCCATTACCAGAGGCTGGAATCACGGCTCAAGGCGGGAGACCGGAGCGTTTCGGAAAAGGAATTGATGCACGCCTTCGGCACCTATCTCCTCTACATTCCCGAAAGGGACCGGGAGAGAACATTGGCCCTCAAGGACGCGGCCCTGGACGAATTCGACCTGGGTCCCCCCCTGGTCTACCACGGTTCGCATCTCGGCCGTGAGGTGCTCAAGATTCTTCGCGCCCTCATGCTGTGCACCACCTGGCGCACACACTGGATTCACGAAATCATGGTGGAAAAGGCCCGGGAGAGGGGAGAGGGCGAAAACGACGTGATCCGGGACATCTTTATCAAGAACCGGACCATGAGCGTCTTGAAGGACTTCGAAGCCGAGGGCTTCCACCTGATGCGCGTCCCCCACTACTACTACCTCATCTTCGCCAGCAACTTCGAATACGACCAGGACCTGGACAAGATCGAGATCGGCCCCGGTTTCCTCAAATACTCGGAAAAGGACGTCCTGGCACAGAACTTCCTAAGCTACCTGGGGCAGGTGAACCCCAGGCTGCGGGACCGGGTCCGGATCGTTCAGGGGGAACCTCCCCTGGGCCAAGGACACGCGCGCATTGTGAGCATCGGGCTTTCCATCCCGGAGGAGGACTTCGACCTGGTCTGCCGATACCTGCGCACCTTTCTGGACCAGAGCAAGCACGGATGCCCCATGAACCTCCAAAGCGCGGTACCGGAAGGGGAGTTCGTGGACTTGTACCACCTGGATCCCGCCTTCGCCCCCTTTCCGGAGATGCGCATCATGAAGCAAAAGACAGGGCAGGGGGGCGGGGCGGAAGAGAGCCCAACGTCCGAAGACTACCTCATTGCCTTCGGCCGATGCTCCTACGGGGAATTCGACGGGGTGGTCTATGGGCGGGACGAATACGAGGCACTCCTGGGCCGGGTGAAGGACTTTGAAATGTTCGCGGCACGAAGAGGCCTGGACGGGGCCCTACGGCCCTGGCAGTTTGAAGTGGATCCCTACCGCCGCCATTCGGTCATCGCCGCCGTGGGGGTTCAGGTGAACGGCACGCGCCTCCGGGACGTGCTTTCCTGCCTCAAAGATTATCTGGGCCTGGGGGCCGGGGACGGCCAGGCACACGACCCGTGTCCGTCCCCGGAATCCTCACCATCGCAGTAGGGCGGTGCCCCAGGTGAATCCGGCGCCGAAGGCGGCCAGCAGCAAAAGATCTCCTTTTTCCAGGAGGCCCTGCCGGTAGGTTTCGTCCAGCAGGAGCGGGATGCTGGCTGCCGTGGTGTTTCCGTAACGCTGCATGTTGTGGAGAAACTTCTCCTCAGGGAATCCCAACTTTTGAGCCACCATCTGGTTGATGCGCATGTTGGCCTGGTGTGGAATGACGTACTTGATGTCTTCCGGCCGGACCCGGTTCACCTCCAGGGTATGGACGATGGATTCGCAAAGGCGGGTCACGGCGTGCTTGAAGACGGTCTTTCCGTCCATGTGCGGCCAGATGGCCCCGCTGGTTACCGTTTCCGGGGTGATGTAGGGCTTTTTGGAAATATCCCAGATGTCCAGGTGGAGTGCCTTGGCGAAACGCCCGTCCGCGTGGAGTTCCGTGTAAAGCACCCCGCGCTCCGGATCATCCCCCGCCGAAAGGACCACGGCACCGGCCCCGTCTCCGAAAAGAACCGCCACGTCCCGGCCGGTATCGGAAAAGTCCAGGGCGCTGGAATGGACCTCGGAGCCCACGATGAGGATGTTGCGGTAGAGCCCCGCCCGGATCATGGCATCGGCGGTGGCCAGGGAGTAGAGGAAGCCCGTGCATTGGTTGCGCACGTCCAGGCAGCCCACGGGCGCCGCATCCAGCTTGGCCTGGAGATAACAGCCCGTTCCCGGGAAGTGATGATCGGGGCTCAGGGTGGCGAAGATGATGAAGTCGATGTCGGAGGCCGTCATGCCCGCATCTTCCAGGGCCTTGCGGGTGGCTTCCAGGGCCAGGTCCGAGCAGCTCACCCCCTCTTCGGCAAACCGCCTTTCTCTGATCCCGGTGCGGGTCTGGATCCATTCGTCGCTCGTGGTCATCCGTTGAGCCAGGTCATCGTTGGTGACCACCTTCGGCGGCACGAAACTGCCGATACCGGCGATGACGCTGCGAATCATGCATTTCTCCTTTCTCAAGGGGTAAAGATTGGACCGGGCCCGATCCGCCCGGCGGCTCGGGCTGCCTGGGATGGGATGGGAACGCCTGCGCCGTGCCGCGCGGCCGTTTCCGCCTGGTCCGCCAGGCGGTTCAGGGCGTCCTGGAGCCGGCTCCGGTACGATTCCAGCCCTTCCGGGGGGACGTTGCGCAGCACCTGGATGGGATCGCCGAAGGCCATGACCACGGTGGCAAAGGGCCGGGCGATGATGGTTCGGTCCCAGCTGGAAAGGCGCACGCACGGGTGGGCGGCCATGCAGACGGGATACAAGGGAAGGCCCGTGGCTCGCGCCAGCCATACGATCCCGGCCTGGGCCACCCTGGCGGGCCCCTGGGAACCGTCCGCGATGAGACCGGCGTAATGACCCAGGCGGGTGAGGCGCAGCATGGCGCGAAGGGCCTGGGAGCCGCCCCGGTGGCTGGACCCCCGCACGGTTTGGTAGCCCAGGTGGTGCACGATGCGCGATGCCCATTCTCCGTCCTGGGAACGGCTCACCATGAGAACCCCGTCCAAGTTTCGGAAAAAGTGGACCACCGCAGGAAACATGCAATGCCAGGTGGTGAACAGGCAGGCGCCGGGCCCCGACAATGCCCTTTGGAGATGCTCCAGCCCCAAGGCGGAAAAGGAACAGCTGTGGTGAAGCAGCCTGAGCAGGCCGGCGGCCAGGATCGGCACAGGCTTCATCCACGGTTGATCCAAAGCGAAAGGTCGTCTCATGGTTACCCCATCGTTTACGCATCTCGCCCAGCGCCGCTCCTCCTACCCGAAGGGCTGCGCATCGTCAACGGGCTTGTGCCGGCTCCTGGTCAGGTATGGCGAAAATAAACCGCCTCGGCCTGATCCCAAGGCCCGAAAGCCGATTTCTTGAAGCCGGCTCCGGATCCAATGCGTTCATCACCCCTGTTCTTCCAGGAGATCCACGGCGGCACGAAGTCCCAGAAGATAGCTGAGAACACCGAAACCGGAAATCTGGCCCCGGACCACGGGAGCCAGCACGGACGTTGCGCGGAAAGACTCTCGGGCGTGGATATTGGACATATGCACCTCCACGACCGGCACCTTCAAAATCTCCAGTGCATCCCGAATGGCATAGTTGTAGTGGGTCCAGGCGCCGGCGTTGATCACCACGGCGTCCGTTCCGTCGTCCAGGGCCCGATGAATCCTTTCCACCAGCTGGTCTTCCCGGTTCGATTGAAAGCATTCCACCTGCACGCCCAGTTCAGCGGCGAGCGCCTGGATGCGCTCATCGATGGCCGTGAGGGTCATGTTTCCGTAGTGGGTGCTGTCCCGCCGCCCGAACATGTTCAGGTTGATTCCGTGGAGCACGAGGATCCGTTTCATGGGCTTGGCCTCCCGTTCCCATCGTGGATGCGTTCGAATCCCTATATCACCGCAGGCTTTGTCCTTGCGCGTGCTGGAAAATCTATTTACCGTTTAGGCCTGCATGGGCCAAGGATTTCTTGCTCCTGTCTTATCTCGCCTCGCACGATGGGGGAGGCTCATGGAAAAGAAAAGGGCCAGGGAACGCGAAAGGACGACAATGCGGCAGGAACGGTCTGTGGGAACGGCGAAAGCCGCGAAACGGCTGACCGGCTGTTCCATGGCGCCCGGTCGCTCCACTTCGCCTTATTGAGGAGGCATTGGAGGTTGGAAGAAAACTCGATTCGGCGGATTGCTCTCATCGGATACCGCGGCACGGGGAAGAGCACGGTGGGCGACCTGCTGGCCGCGCGCCTGGGATGGCGCTTCGTGGACATGGACCGCGTGCTGACGGAGCGGTTCGGGACCTCCATCGCCCATTTCGTTGCTCAAAACGGCTGGGAGGCCTTCCGGGAAGCGGAATCGGGCCTTCTGGACCAGATCAGCCGGGAAGAGGGGTTGGTGGTGGCCACGGGAGGCGGAATTGTGGAAAGGGAAAGGAACGGAAAGATCCTGCGCGGCCGCTTCCACGTGGTCTGGCTGGATTGCGACCTTCCGGTGATCCTCCAGCGCCTCGCCCTGGATCCCAAGACCGCAACGCAAAGACCGTCGCTCACCGGCCGCCACGTCCAGGACGAGACCGCTCAGCTCCTGGAAAGAAGGCGCCCGCTCTACCGGCTGGTCGCCCATGTGGCCGTGGATTCCGGTTCCCTGTCTGCGGAAGAGATCGCCGAGGTCATCGCCCGTAACCTGGGAAAGACCGGTGGGGCTCCGCGGAGCCCAGTGGAGTTTTGACACCATGGACCAAAGGTGGTAGAGATCCGATGCTTTGCGGCAGACTTTCGTGATTCAAATCGCCACTCACAGAAAGGACGTTCCATGAGCGGTTCTAGTTCCACCCCCGGGACTTCCCCTTCGGCCTCCGGCAACCCGTGGCAACCCGTCTACGACATCATGCAGGGGGTCCACCGCGACACCGTGCTCGCCCGCTACGGCCTTCGGGATCAGGATCTGGACAAACTCATCGAGGACTACAAGACCTCGCGTCGCCAGATGGCCCTGGCGGACCACCTCATCGTGAAACGGGTGGGACGAAACGAGCCGTGTCCGTGCGGCTCGGGCAAGAAGTACAAGAAGTGCTGCCTTCCGCACCACGAGGAGGCCCGGAAGGCGCTCCCCAAGGACGAACTTCAGCAGATGGAGGAAAGGGCCAAGCGCCGGGAGAAACTCCAGAAGGATGTGGAAAAGGGATTCAGCCATCTGCTGGAAGGATCCTACGACAAGGCCCGCCGACACGCCGAGCGGCTCCTGGAGGTTTATCCGGAAGACGACCGGCTCCATGACATCGTGGTCACCGCCTGCCTGGCCACGGGCGATTACGACGCCGCCTTCTACAGGGCCCGAACCCGCTGGCAGGTGGCGGTGGAAGAGAAGGATTTCTTCCAGGAAAACGGCTATCACAAGCGGGAGGGCCTGGAGCGGAAGGAGCTGGTGCACTTCTACTCTCCGGCCACCTGGCTGGAAAAGTTCTGGATCGCCCAGCGCGCTCGGACCTATGAAAAGCAATTCCCCCGAACGGGGGACGACCGCCTGGGACGGCTGGCGGGCAAGCTCAAACTGGCCAACGACATGAAACGGTTTCCCCAACGGGATGCGGAAGGGGTGGAAGCGAGGCGCCGGGCCCTGGAGCCGGTCCTGGCCGAGATCAGGCAAGCGGGCCCGGACATGATCCCCTACCTGCTGCCTCTGTGCTACACGTTTTCCTGGGCCAGCCTCTTCGTTCCGGATCTGCTGGCGTCCTTTTCCCACGAAGCGGTGCCGCGGCTTCTGGCCGAGCTGTCCATGTTCCGGTTCCCCTATTTCGCCCAGATGTGCCTCAAACAACTAGAAGCCATGGGCGAGAAGGCGGTTCCCGTCATTGCCCAAGTGCTATCCGAAAATGCCGCGTTCGATGAACTCAAGGTGGGCCTCATCATGGTTCTCGGCGCCGTTCCCACAGAGGAGAGCTTCTCCCTGCTGACTCAGCTCACAGAGCACGAGAGTCCTTATGTGGTGAACTGGGCGGCCCAGGCCCTCGGGCGCCACAAGAACCCCCAGGCCCTTCCCTACCTGGAGAAGGCCAAGGAACGGCTGGGAGCCTTGAGCAAGATCGAAGGAGCCATCCAGGACATCCTTTCGGAAAGGGAAAAGACCGGGGCATAGTTGCTTGTTCGCCCCCCCCGGAACATCACTCCACGAGCTCGTCCGCCTATCCAACGGGGAGTGGGAGGCTGGGCCTGCCGGAAATGTTTCGTCCTCGTTTCCGCCGGGATGACGAGCATGTACAATGCACACACCGCGCAAGCGCCGCCTCTCTCGGAGTGCAGCCCTCGCTGGCTGCGAAAAGAAGCCATCGGGGGGAAGGCGGCCGGCGGATGCGTTCGAGTGTTTGGGCGGCTTCCAAATGTGCCCCTCCGCGGGGCTGGTGCTCAGCGGCAGACCAAGGGGTAAATCCATCGCTGTGAGGAAAACCATGGCAGGCGTTGTCGTCTTTCGCCCCTACCCGCTGGCGCCGGGCCAGAAGATCTCCATCGAAGGCGGTCCGCGCAGCGGTGACTGGGAGGTGGTGGAGGTCACGGAGCGGAAGGTTCGCCTTCGCTGTCCCGTAAGTCTCCGAGAGGTTGAGTGGGACCGGTTCTGCTACTATGTGGAGGAGTCCAAGGAGCGTCCTTGGCCGCAGATGAACGAGTGAGAGCAAAATCCAGGATCAGTGCTCGCTTCTTCCGAGGATGCGGCGAACCATCACCGCCATTTCCTTTACGGAATAGGGCTTTCGCATGGCTCCTTTGAAACCGTGCAGGCGATAATTTTGGAAAATCGGGTCTTCCGAATATCCGGTATAGATGACCGCCTTCACTTGTGGATCGATGGCAAGTAGCTGAGCCATGGTGGGAATGCCCCCCAGACCCCCTTTCACGGTGAGATCCAGAACCACCATGTCGTATCGCCGGCCCGCATCCAGCGCCCGTTTGTACAGCATGAGAGCTTCCTGACCGTGGGCGGCCGTGTCGCACTCGTAGCCCAGGTGATTCAGGACGGCCTCCGCCAGCTGGCGAAGCATCGGCTCGTCGTCCATGGCCAGAATCCGCGCCCGCGCAGGCCCCGGGGCTCGGAGCCCGCGCCGGCTTGGCTCCTGGCTCGAAACCGCGGCAGGTAGGTAGATCGTCACCACCGTTCCGCCCCCAGGCCGCGGTTTAAGGTCAAGGTGGCCGCCCTGCGCGTGGACCAAGGCCAGTGCCTGGAACATTTCCATGTTTAGACCCCCGTGAGCACCAGGGGGCGCCGTATGGGCTTCCGGGTGAAATGTGGTGCGTCGGGTTCCGGTCCGGCCTTCCGCACCGCAGCCCTCCAGCTCCATCCTGACGTACTGCCCCGACGACAGGACTTCCCACAACGGTCCACCATGCGGAATGCGAACGTTTTTCAGCCCGATACGCACCACTCCGGCGCGATCGGGCGTGGATCCCATTTCTTGCAGAACGGTTTCCAGCACCGTTCGCAAGGCGTCTCGATCGGCCAGTACCCGCATCAGATGGCATCCCACGGAGATGTCCACCGTGGGCGCCCGCGGGCCTTGAAACAGATGGGCACACACCTCCTGGACGGCTGCCGACAAGTCCAGGGGTTGTGGGCGCAGATCGCCTTGCCCCGCCAGGGAGAGAAAGCCCCGTAGAAGGCTCTCGGCCTCAACGGCCGCCCGATGCGCATCGCCCAGTAGGTTCCCCACGACATTTTGCCCTGTGCAGGCTGCCCGCGCGCGACTCACCCGGTCCAGGATGTGGGAAAGGGCATGGGTGCAATTCTGCGCGAAGGCGGCCGCAAGCGCGCTCATGCCCTGGATCTTCATCCTGTTGAGTGCCAGGGAAAGGGCGTTCCTGCGCCGGCGGATATGCTCTGCCACCAAGGTCACTTCCCGCGGTCGAGGCGGTTTGAAGACCCATCCCTCGGCGCCGCTTTCCAGTACCTTTTCGGGAAAGCCCGCATCCTCGGGACAACCCAGGAGCACCAACGGTGGGGAAGGTCCGGATTCGTCCCCCAAGGATGCGCGCAGAGCAGAAGGATTCCATCCCGGGGGCGCATCAACCAGCAAAAGCTCCGGATGGAATTCTTCCAAGGCCCGCTTGATTTCCGAAGAGGTGCGCACAGGGCCCTTGAGAGCCGGACCGCATTCCTCGTGCAAGATGCGCCAAGTCGCCGGATCGAACGCCGGTCCCGTCTCCACTACGAGGATGGGCCCATGGGGTGAATCCTTGAGGTTACGCTTGATCATGGTGCACTCTTGACAATGCGGTGGCCGGGTCCCCCTTGCGGATGAGCTCTTATAATCGCCTGCAACACATTTCGCAAGTGCCGGAAGGGCATCGGGGCTTGAATTCCTCTTCGCTCTTTGCTACTGATACAGGCGGTACCGCCTCCAAGAAGGGGGCTTCCGGCTCAACGCCCCGAGGGCTCCGCCCCCGAGGGCACTTTCCCCAGGAAAGGCAACAAGGCCACGAAGGCCGGCATCGAATGGGTTCGGTGTCGGCCTCTTTTTTTTCCGCTCGCCAGTGGAGGAAATCAATCATGAGAAGAGAGGCAGGACGAGGGGCGCCATGGTGGAAGGAAACGGTCGGAGACAGGGGAAACCTTTCGGGTCTTTGGCTAATCATCGTCTGGACGGCGGCGACCTTTCTTTTGGCCGGGACGGCCTCGGCCCACAAGGTTAACGTGTTTGCCTATGTGGAAGGGCGGACCGTCTATGTGGAAAGCTATTTTCCGGACGGATCCCCTGTGGCCGAAGCTGCCGTGGTGGTTTTCGGAACGCACGGAAAGACGGTGGCGGAGGGAAAAACGGACAACCAGGGGCTTTTTCAGTTTGACGCACCGGGCACGGCATGCGATCTCACCATCGAGGTGAACGCGTCCATGGGGCACAAGGCCACCTACACCTTGAAAAAAGAGGACTGGAGCAAATAGCCGATGAAGCGGGCATCCCTAGACGCAAAGCTGCTCGTGTGGCTGACCTTCGCCATGCTTTCCTTTTTCGCGGGCCTTTCAGCGAACGCCGCAGAGGAGACCGCTCGAGGGGTCGGGACCCCCACGGAACAAGCAGGCTCAAACACTACCGGACACTCCCGGGCGCCTGCCTGCACACAAGTTCTAAGCATACTTCAGCAACATCAACAGGAGACCTCCCAGGAACTTCGCCAGATCAAACGCGAACTGGCTCGACTTCGGGCCTCCAGGGATAAGCCGACCCTGAGGGATGTTCTGGGCGGCATCGGTTATATCCTGGGGATCTTCGGCGCGGCGGCCTTCGTTCTGTCCCGCAGGCGTCCGGACGGAGGGAGTTGAAATCATGCATATCGCCGACGGAGTTCTTCCCACCAAGGTGGCCCTGGCGTGTTACGCATTGAGTGCCGGCTGTTTGTCCCTCAGCCTTCGGAAGACCCGAGCGCAGGACCTTCCCAAGGTGGCGGTCATGACCTCCGCTTTCTTCGTGGCATCCTTGGTGCACGTGCCCCTGGGCCCCACCAGCGTCCACTTGCTGCTGCCAGGCCTCGTGGGGATCATCCTAGGATGGAGCGCCTTTTTGGCTGTGTTTCTGGGGCTGCTGCTCCAATGTCTTCTCTTTCAATTCGGAGGGCTCACGGCACTGGGCGCCAACGCCCTGATGATGGGACTGCCTGCCTGGCTCTCCGGAGCATTTTTCAGCCGTTTTCGAAACTCCCCGGATCGCGTTCGGATTTTGGCGGGCGCTGTGGCGTCCGGAACAGCCGTGGCCGTGGCCGCCTGTGGCCTGGCCGTGTTGCTGGCCTTGGGGGGTGAGGATTTCTTTGGAGTGGCGAAGATCGCCCTGGCGGCCCATGTGCCTGTGGTCGTCGTGGAAGCCTTGGTCACGGCTTCGGTGCTGGCCTTCGTCGGCAGGGTCAAGCCGGAGCTCATCACTCAGGGGGCCTGGAAGGCGGAATGGAGATGAAGCTGGGAAAAACAGGTGGAACCTCCCGCCCGCGGAGCAGGGGAGAGCAGGAACTCTGGTCTGTCCCGGAGTTGCCGGGGGTGGAGGAAGGCCGGCGGCAGACCCTCTTTCATCGTTGGGACCCCCGCATCAAGATCGCTTCTCTTCTCCTTTTCTCCTTCTGCGCCGCCTCCGTCGGCACGGTGGGCACGGCGCTCCTGTGTTGCGCCGTTTCCGCGTCGGCTCTGATGGTCGCCGGAACCCCTTGGAGACTTGCGGCCCGTCGGATTGCCGCCATGGCCGCTTTTCTTGCCATGTTCTTTGTCGTCCTGCCGTTGACCGTGCCGGTACTGCCCGGAGACCAGGTGGCCACATTGGGCGAGGGGATATGGATCCAAATCAATTTCCGGGGATTTTCAGTGGCCGCCTTGGTGGCGGCCAAGGCCATGAGCGTGGCACTTCTCATGGAACCTCTGCTTCGCACGGGCCCGTTTCCCCGAACGGTGAACGCCCTGGCCCGATTGGGAGTACCCGACCCCCTCTGCCAGATGCTGCTCATCATGTACCGCTACGTCTTTGTCTTCCGGCATGAGATGAGCCGCCTCTGGGTTGGCATGAACGTGCGCGGATTCCGGCCAGGCACCAACCGCCGCACGATCCACGTCCTGGGCAATTTTCTCGGCATGCTTTTCGTTCGCAGCCTCGAAAGAACGGAACGCGTCCACGAGGCCATGCTGTGCCGCGGCTTTACCGGCCGATTCCCGACCCGGGAATCCTTCCGCTCCACACCGCTGGACTGGGCCCTGGGAGCGTGCTGGATCCTGGGCGGTGTCGCCGTGTTGCTTCTGGACCGATACGAGACCCTTCCGTTCTCCGGCGTGTTCCGGTAGGAATCGACTGTGTGATCATGTCCATCGTCCCCGCGGAACGTTCGCCCGGCTTCGTGGCACCGGGCGCAGGCGTTCCTCGGGAAAGTTCGGACAAGAGCCGCCAATGAAGGCGGACAGACAAGGATCGCCCTGCGTGCATCTCCAAGCCATTCCAATCCACCGTCCCCAGCAGTCCGCATCGTGCGTCTACCGCCTCGAGGGGGTGGACTACACGTACCCCAACGGAAGCCGGGCGCTACGTGGCATCAATTTATGCATCCATGAAGGCGACCGCATTGCGCTGTTGGGCCACAACGGGTCCGGGAAGACCACTCTCGCCCGGGTCCTGTCGGGTCTCGCCCGGCCCACGCGCGGTCGGGTCCTCTTCGAAGAAGCTCCGCTGGAACCCCACCGCCTGGGGCACCTACGCAAAAAAGTCGGCTTTCTCTTCCAGGATCCTGACGACCAGCTTTTCTGCACCAGCGTACTGGACGATGTCCTCTTCGGCCTGATCAACTTCCAGACGCCGCCCGAGGGGGCCGCGCAGCGGGCCCTGGGCGCGCTCGCTCGGTTGGGCCTGGAGGACACGGCCCACAAGCCCCCCCATCACCTGAGTTACGGGCAGCGTAAAAGGGCCGCGCTGGCTGCGGTCCTGGCCCTCGATCCATCGGTACTCATTTTGGACGAACCCACCGCCAACCTGGACCCGGCCAGCGAAGACCTGCTGGCCCAGGTCCTGAAAGGCTATGCGGGAACCCTCATCTGCATCAGCCACGATCTGCTCTTCCTCTATGGACTCTGCACCCGTGCCGTGGTCCTTCAGGACGGATGTCTTCACCACGATACATCCTTCGAGGCTCTCATTTCCCACCGCCCCTCGCTCCAGGAACACGGCCTCGACTTCACCTTCCGGTTTCGTTGTTGCGACTCCCCCGGACGGCATGTGGGCGTTGGGCGGCGCCCGGTGCGGTCAACAGCAAACGACCCGTCGTCTTCCCTCCCTCCGGCCCGATCCGCGCATGCCTGCGGGGCCTCGGCCGGGGAGGCTGGCTCGGATGCCTGCCAACGGCCTGAGCAACCTCCCATACTGGAACTTCACCAGTACACCTATCGGTACAAAGACGGCGCGGTTGCCCTGCGGGACGTCTCGCTCCAGGTGCGTCGGGGCGAGCGGGTGGCTTTGGTGGGGCCCAACGGGGCCGGAAAATCCACACTGGCCGCCTGCTTGGCGGGAATCCGATCGGGATCCGGCCGTTATCGCTTTGATGGGAAGAACGTGGACAACAGGCGGCGCCGGGAACTGTGGCGGCATGTGGGCCTGTTGTTTCAGGATTCCGCCGATCAGACGGTCTGCTCCCGATGCTACGACGAGGTGGCCTTCGGCCTTCGCAACCTGGGCTGGCCGGAATCGAAGGTCCACCAGAAGGTCCGAGCCATGCTCCGCTGGGCTGGTTTGGGGGATCTGGAGGATCGCGTGCCCCAGCATCTGAGCGGAGGGGAGCGCAAGAGGCTGGCCCTGGCGTCGGTGCTGGCCATGGAACCGGACGTGCTCATCCTGGATGAGCCAACCGCCGGCCTCGATCCCCAAGCCGAGGAGAACCTCCTCAAACTTCTGGACGAGGTGGAGGCCACCATCCTGCTCATCAGCCACGACATCTGCTTCGTGTCCATGTTGACGGACCGCACGATCCTCCTGCATCGGGGAAAGATCGTCCGAGATGTGCCCACCTGGAGATTTCTCAAGGACGAGAACCTTCACTCCCTCTACGGGCTGGATTTCACCTACTACAACCGCTGCTGTCGAGAGATTCAGCATTTGCAGGAGAGCGCGGCAGAAACCGCGGACGGCAAAGGGGCGCCCTTCAGCGGCCGGTGAGGGCCCGGTAACTTGCCTGGAGCCTCTGGGCAATGACCCCCGCAAGTCTTTGCATCACGATCAGGCCTTCCTGGGGATGCTTGGCGAAGACGCGCATGAGCCGATCGCCGTCGATGCACAGCACCGTGGTGTCCCCGGCACAGATGGCCGTTGCCGTGTAGCGCCGAGGTTCCACCAGGGCGGACCACCCGAAGACCGACTGCTCCCGCTCCACCGGAAAGGTGATCGTGCGCTCCGCACCCACCGTGAGATCCACCCGGCCACCCACCAATACATAGAGTTTCTCGGCGAAATCCCCCTCCCTGAAGAGCACGGTACCGGCAGCCGGCTGCATCTCCTCGGCAAGGGAGGCAATCTCGTCGATAACATGGGACGGGATCCTTCGAAACAGATCCACTTCCTGGACAATCATGGGACACCTCCTTTTGAATAGAGAATTCTAACCTCCCCATTTTTGTATTCAAGTTTATACCCCATGGAGCCGATAGGAATTGCGAAGAATGACAGGGCAGACCCGGAGCGGAAATCGCGGCCTGCCGGGTCCGTCGGAAGGTGTGGAACGGACTGGAACAAGGCTCGATGCGCATTTCCATTGGATCGGAAAGGAGGACGATCGTGTCGGTTCAAAACGCAGCGGTGATGATGCACGACGAAGAGATGTCAAGGGAAGGCAAGTACCTGACCTTTTCCCTGGCCAACGAGGAGTACGGGATCGGAATCCTCAAGGTGAAGGAAATCATCGGCATGATGCCCATCACACCCGTGCCGTAAACGCCCCACTTCGTCAAGGGGGTCATCAACCTGCGCGGCAAGGTGATCCCCGTGATCGACCTGCGATTGAAGTTCGGAATGGAGGCCATCGACTACAACGAACGCACCTGCATCATCGTGGTGGAAACCAGCGGGACCACGGCTTCCTACATCATGATGGGGCTTGTGGTCGATTCCGTCTCCGAGGTGGTCAACATCAAGGATGAGGACATCGAAGACGCGCCCGCCTTCGGTGCCCGTCTGTCCACGGAATATATTCTCGGCATGGCGAAGGCCGGGGATTCGGTCAAAATCCTTCTGGACATCGACAAGGTCCTCACCGGCCAGGAAATGCAGGCGCTGGAAAAGACAATCTGATCCGTTTCCACCCGAATGACCAGGCACCCCCATTAGAGCCGGACAGGACCGGCGTTGGAGAGACAAGCCATGAAAGGCAAAAAACTGACCCTCACCCAGAAATTGATGTTCATCGGGGGGACCATCGTCTTGGCCTCCCTTCTTGCGACCAGTACCGTTTCCGTGTGGAAGTCCTCGCAGGCCCTCAACCGACTGGGCAAGGACAATTCCCAACGACAATCCGAACAACTGGCCACCTTGGTCCGTATGGTGCTGGAAGAAGAGGTGGAAAATGCCAAGGCCATCGCCAGCCTTCGCTCCGTCGTTGATGCCGCGGAGCTCGTGTCGGCTCAGGGAGCGGAAGGAGCACAAGAGGCCGTGCAGAAGGTGAACGAGGAGCTCGTTTCCATCATGCGCTCCGCCGGACAAGACTACTACGAAGGGATCTTCCTTTCCGATGCCTCCGGGCTCCTTTACGGCGGGGTGCTCCATGACGGGAACACGAAGGTTTATCCCGGGGTCCAGATCAAGGATCGCGATTATTTCAAACGAGCCAGGGAAACCGGCAAGGCCGTGATCGGAGATGTCATCGTCTCAAAGATCACCAACGAGCCCGTCGCGGTCATCTGTGTGCCCCTGCTGAACAAGGACGGCCGGTTCCTGGGGATCCTGGGAACGTCCCTCAAAATCGGCTTTCTGACGGATACCGTCAGCAACACCAAGGTCGGCACCACCGGTTACGCCTACATGACCGACAAGGAGGGCACGATCATCGCCCATCCCAACAAGGACCTGGTCTTCAAGCTGAACCTGCATAAGGTGGGCGGTCTGGAACCCCTGGCGGCCGGCATGGATTCCGGGAAGACGGGGGTCGTGGAGTATCGTTTCAAGGGAGACGACAAGATCAGCGGTTACGCCCCGGTGGGCATCAACGGCTGGATGGTGGGGATCACCCAGACAAAGAGCGAATTCCTGGAACCGGTCCGCGCCATGGTCTGGACCGTAGGGGGCATCAGCGGCGTAGCCGTCTTGGTCACCCTGGTTGTGTTCTTCCTTTTCTCCAGAAAGATCAGCAAGCCGATTCAGGTGGCCGTGGAAGGGCTTACGGAGGGAGCCGACCAGGTGGCGGCCGCCTCTTCCCAGGTGTCCTCCGCAAGTCAGCAGCTTGCCGAAGGGTCCTCCGAGCAGGCGGCCTCGCTGGAAGAAACATCTTCCGCCCTGGAGGAGATGTCCTCCATGACCCGGCAAAACGCCGACAACGCCAAGCAGGCCGACTCCATCGTCAAAGCCTCGGCCAAGGACATCGCCGAAGCGCGCCAGTCCATGCAGGCCCTCACCCAGTCCATGGGCCAGATCTCCCAGGCCAGCGCCGAGACCCAGAAGATCATCAAGACCATCGACGAGATCGCCTTCCAGACCAATCTGCTGGCCCTGAACGCCGCCGTCGAGGCGGCCCGGGCCGGGGAAGCGGGGGCCGGGTTCGCCGTGGTGGCCGACGAGGTCCGAAACCTCGCCATGCGGTCTGCCGAAGCGGCCAAGAACACGGCGCAGCTCATCGAAGATACGGTGAAGAAGGTGTCCGATGGGGAGAGCATTCTCAAGGACGCCAACGAGGCCTTCGGTAAGGTGGCGGAAGGCTCCACCAAGATCGGAGAGCTGGTGGGTGAGATCGCGGCCGCTTCCAGCGAGCAGGCCGAGGGCATCGGCCAGGTGAACCGAGCCGTGTCGGAGATGGACAAAGTGGTGCAGCGCAACGCGGCCACGGCCGAAGAATCCGCCTCCGCCGCCGAGGAGCTCAACGCCCAGGCCGAACAGATGCGCCACTTCGTCCAGACCCTGGCCGACATGGTGGGCTTCCGCGCCGAAGCAGGGAGCGTCGAGAGGCGCGTTTCCCAACGCAGGCTCTTGGCAAAGGGAGATGCCCAGCCCGGAGGGCAGGCCAAGGAGAAGACCAAAGGCAACGGTGGCAAACGCCCCTTCGTTCCCGAGAAGGCTCCGGCCCAGGTCAAACCCGAGGAACTCATTCCCTTCGACGATGACTTCTCGGAATTCTAGCCCAAGAAGGAGGGCCGCCGGGCGTCAGCCTCGCGGAACCAAGGATTCCTGTCGGCGGTGAGTGTTCCATGTGGGGGCGGTTCGCGACCCGCCCCCACCTGTTTTCAACGCTCATGCCTCAGCCGACGGAAGGCGGGAATCCGGATACCTTCGGCTCATGATCGGCTCCCGCGTCCGCGGGAGCGACGGGCTTCCAGGTCCAACCCGATACAACACTGGTAGCGGACGACCTCGCTTCTCGTAGCACAGCCCTTTGGGGCTGCGGAAGAGTCCACGGGTGTCGGAGAGGGCATCGGGAATAGTTGTTGTAATCTCAAGAGGGTGCGACGACCCTTTCCCGCGGGGCTAAAGCCCCGCGGCTACGAAGTGAAGGGAAAACCCTTCGTCTCTTGGGCCGGAAAAATATTCACGGGCAGGCTCCTAGGAGGCTGTCCGAGAACTCCGCAAACCGTCACTCCCGCGCAAGCGGGAGTCCATAAGATGCCGGAAATCCTGGATCCCCGCTTTCGCGGGGATGACGGATGGAGACAAAACGAGGCAAAGCACCCATTGTCAGACAGCCTCCTAGAACAGTTTCTTCAGATCGAGGCCTTTCAGCCCGGGAACCTTCTTCTCCAGCTTTTCTTTCAACTTTTCCTCCACGGCTTCCACCTTCTCCCGAACCTTTCCTCTGGCCACAGCCTCCAGGACCGCCTTCATATCCAGCGCGTAGCGGGGCTTCCCCAGCGGCCCGTGGATCCGAATGGGAATGGGAACCCCCATGAGATCCTCCAGGTCTTCACCGCTCTGGCCGCGCGGGACGGCGACCAAGGTGGTGGTGAGCAGGTAGTCAATGGCCTCCGCCGGGAGATCCACCGTGCCCCGCCCCTCAAGTCGCAGGTAGGGCGATTTGGCGGAAAGATCGTCGTTTCGGACCACGCCGCTTTTCATAACCAAGGTGGCGGTCAGTTCCGTGAAATCCGTCGCCGCTTCCTCCTCACCAGGCTCAAGTTTGCGGCCCTGAACGGCGGCCTTGGCTTCCCGAATCATCCGGGGGATGTTGACGCCCCTGTAGCTTCCATCGGTCACGCGCACCTGGGTCGTCCCGGAAAGAGATCGTTTGACGGCATCGGCATTGGCCCCCGCAAAGGCGGTCCGTCCCTTGACCGCGGCTGTGCCCGTAAGAGATTCCTTTCCCTGAAGGTCCCTTAGAAGCGCGCCGATGGCCACATTCGTAAGATCGTAGGAGATATCCCCGCGTGGCCCTTGTCCGTCGGCCGAAAGCCCCAACGATCCCGTGAGACTCCCGCCGTAGAGAGCCGCCTGGAAGGGCTGCACGACCAAGCGACCGTCTTTTACGGCCATGAGGGCTTTCACCTGGGACAAGGTCAGCTTGGCAGCCTTCAGCACGTCGACGGCCACGGTTCCGCTTACATCGATTTCCGGCGGGATAACGAGCATAGGATCCCTCCCGGACGACTTCTTGGAAGGTTTTCCGGCCTGGAGGGGAGAAGAGGAGGCTCTTTTCGTTTCCGCCGGTGGGGAAGCGGCCGGGAGGAACCGATCCAGGTCCAGTTCATTGACGTTCACTTGGAAGGTTCCCTTGGCCGGATGGAGGCTCGAAAGGTCCACCTGGGCGTTCAGCTGGGAGCGGTCCAGCACCGCCTGGAGTTGGGGGATCTTCAGCGCATGGGGCGTGCCGGAAAACCGAAACGCGACACTTGCCTGGTTGAAGGCTCCTTGGGGGAGAGCCTCGAGCAGTTCGGGGCGCAGCAGTTTCAGGAGCCTTCTGGGATCAATGGGCTTTGCCGCCACTTCTCCCGAAAACCCAAGAGTTCCCGAATCTTTTTTTACCTCCAGCCGCCCTTCCGCTCGCAGGCCCGGTAGCGTGAGCACCAGTGAAGAGATCTCAAGGGAGTCGCCCCTGAGAGAGCCCCGTCCTTGAACATCCACCACAGCAGAGACCGCCTCCCGGACGAAATCCGCTTCGTCCAGCGACAGGGACAACCGCCCGCGGTCCACGGCCCATCGCTGCGCCGCCGGATCCAGCCGGGCCTGCAGGTCCAGTTGGAAATTTCCCCGGAGCCGCGGTTTCTCGCTATCGAACCGGAAGCTCAGATCCAAAGGAAAGGGCACTGCCGGCTCCATGGCGTCGGTGGAAAGGGAAATGTCAGAAAGAGTGAGCCCGCTCCCCGCCATCTCATCTTTCCATTCCAAGCGGGCGTTGGAAAGGCGCAGCCCCGAGACGCTCACCCAGGGCAGGGGGCCGCCGGAGGACGGTTCCTTGGGCCGCTCCGAGGGGACTTTCCCACGCGGTGCCGACCCCATTGCGGCAAGATCTTCCCAGTTGGTGCGTCCATCAGCCCGTCGAACCAGGCGCAGACTCAGACCATCCAGCACGACCCTGGCCACCTCCACCCGTTTTTGCAGCAGCGGCAGGAGCTTCACCTTCACGGCCGCCCGATCGATCCTGGCAAAGGGGCCTTCCCCGAAGTCGTCCGGATTGTTGAGCCACGCGTTCTTCATCTCCACACCAACCCAGGGGAAGACCGAAAGGGCGAGATCCCCTTCCAGGTGCAACTCCCTTCCGGTCCGTTCCAGGACCGCGTCCTGAATCGGCTTCTTGTAATCGTTGGGATCAATCAGGATGGCGGCGGCCAGGATCGCCGCCATCACCAGGACGATAAGCACCGCGACGCCGGTGCCGAACCACTTCCCAAGCCTTGCCCATCTCATGGCGACCTCCCTGGAGGATCCTGCCAGCTCTTACCGGGAACGTCGCGAACGGTCCCGTTCGTCCCCCATTAGCCTTGCGTATTCCGGTGAAACTTTCGTCCATCGCCGATGGGAAGAGGGGCGATGGAGCTTTCGTCCCTGCTGGCAGGATAGCACAGTTGGTTCAAGGGGCCCAGAAGGGAGGCAGTGCACCCCCTTCCGCGTATGAAGGAAGGGGGCTGGGAGCCTCGATTTGATTTGACAAACGTGCCGGGAAGGGCTAGTAGGGGTTCGATGCACAAGATGCACAACGCGCGACGGACTATGCCATCGCGGACACAAGGTCCGCAGGGCGGGGGGCACCCCCCATAGACGGGAGTCGACGATGATTGTGGTCCAAATCGGCCGGCTGGCCGAACAACTGGGCGTTCACCGAAACACCATCCGCAACTGGATCCGCAGCGGAAAACTACCCGCCCGCAGCGTGCCGGGCAAGAGATATCTCATCAAGGAGGAAGAATTCCATAAGCTGTGCCACGCCTTCGGCCTGGACCCGGACACCATCGAGGTGCGCCGCGTCCCCATGAAAAACGACGAAAGTCGTGAATCCAAGGAACTTGAAGGCCCCCTGGCGGAGCTGGGCCCCCGAACGGGCCTTTTCCGAGAGTCTCCCCAGTGGGCGGATGTGTGCCTCACGTGCGGAAGCTGCGCCAGCGCTTGTCCCATCTCGGCCGTGGACGGCATGGATCCGCGCAAGGTGGTGCGCATGGCCGTGCTGGGACTCGAAAAGGAGCTCCTGGAATCGGATTGGGTCTGGAAATGCACGCTGTGCGGCAAGTGCGAGGAAGCGTGCCCCATGAACGTGGAGATTGTCTCCCTGGTCCGCGCTGTTCGCGGAAAGAAGCCCAGGGACCTGGTTCCCGGCGCCCTGCAACGGGGGGTGCAAACCTTCCTGCAGACCGGAAACAACCTGGGCATCCCCCGGGAGGATTTCGTGGCACTCTGCCTGGATCTGGCGGACGAACTGGTGGAAGAGGGCTGGAGCGGGTTTCAGGTTCCCCTGGACGTGAAGGGAGCGCGACTGCTGGTCACGGTCAATTCCAAGGAGCCCTTCGCCGACCCGGACGACATGAAATTCTTGTGGAAGATCCTTTATGCCGCCAGGGAATCGTGGACGCTGCCCACGGAAAACTGGGAGGGCCTCAACTGGGGGTATTTTACGGGCGACGACGAGGTCATGAAGGCCATGGTGGCCAATCTGGTGGACAACATGTACCGGCTGCAGTGTCGGACCCTGCTTCTGCCCCTGTGAGGCCACGCCTACTTTGCGACCCGGGCCGGGTTGCAGCGATGGTTCAAGGAAGACCTCAAGAATTTCCAGGTCATCTCCATCTTCGACCTGCTCATGGGCTACCTCAAGGAAGGCCGCCTTCAGCTGGACCGGTCCCTTCGCCCCGAAACCACTACCTTTCACGACTCCTGCCATTACGGGCGCCGGTCCCTCAAGGCCTTCGGCCGGGGATATTTCGAAGAGGGCCGCTGGATCATCCGTCAATGCTGTGCGGATGTGGTGGAGATGTACCCCAATCGGGAGGGCAACTACTGCTGCGGGGCCGGGGGCGGGGTCTGGTCCCTGCCGTTCCACGAGGAACGGGTTTTCCATGGAAGGTTCAAGGCCCGCCAGATCCGCAACTGCGGGGCCAAGCGGGTGGTGGTGAGCTGCCACAACTGCCGCGATCAGCTCAAAAAGAGCCTGTGTAAGGAATACGATCTGGACGTGGATGTGGTCTATTTGTGGGAACTTCTGGCCGAATCCCTGGTGATGCCGGGCCGGGGGATCCGTGGAGTGTCCGTATGATGCACCAAAAGGTGGGGGCCGTCCTGGTGGTGGGAGGCGGTATCGCCGGCATCCAGGCGGCCTTGGATTTGGCTGACAGCGGTTTTTTCGTCTATCTGGTGGAGCACCGGGGGGCCATCGGCGGCACCATGGCTCAGCTGGACAAGACCTTCCCCGGCAATGAATGCTCCATGTGAATTCTCGCGCCCAAGGTGGTCGAGTGCGGTCGGCACTTGAATATCGAGCTCATGACGCTCACGGACGTGGAACGGGTGGAAGGGGACATCGGCCGGTTTCGGGTGACCCTGCGCCGTCGGCCCCGGTACGTGGACGCCCAACGGTGCATCGCCTGCGGCGAATGCGCCCGCGTCTGCCCGCAGGAGGTGGCCGACGAGTTCAACGGCGGGGTTACCACGCGCAAGGCCGTCCATATCCGCTATCCCCAGGCGGTTCCCCTCAAATACCAGATCGACCCCGATGCCTGCCTGAAACTCAAAGAGGGCACGTGCGGCGCCTGTGAGAAGGCCTGCCCGGCCGGGGCCGTGCGCTTTGACGATCGCGAACAGAGCCTTTCCGTGGAGGTGGGTTCGATCATCCTGGCGCCCGGGTTTCGGCCCTTCGATCCCCAAGGGATCCGCACGTGGGGCTATGGGATCTTTCCCAATGTGATCACCTCGCTGGAATTGGAGCGCTACCTGTCCACGTCCGGCCCCACCCAGGGCCGCCTGATCCGGCCGTCGGACGGGCGCCCCGTTCGAAAGATCGCCTTCCTCCAGTGCGTGGGAAGCCGCGATGAGAACAAGTGCGGGCACGCCTATTGTTCCGCCGTCTGCTGCATGTCGGCCATCAAGGAAGCCATGCTCGCCAAGGAAGCCGGGCCGGATGTGGACGTGGCCGTCTTTTTCGTGGACATGCGCACGCCGGGAAAGGATTTCGAGCGCTATTACGAAAAGGCGCGCCAGATGGGGGTGCGCTTCAACCGGTGCCGCGTTCATTCCCTGGAGCCCGTCGGGGACTGCCAGAGACTCTACTTTCGCTACGTCACCAATGAGGGGAAGCAGGCCAAGGAAACCTTCGACCTGGTGGTGCTTTCGGTGGGGATGGAAACGAGCCCCCATACCCGAAACCTGGCGCAGATCGCAGGTGTGACCCTGAACGGGGACGGATTCCTGGAAACCTCCTCCTTCCAGCCGGTGGTCACCAGCCGCCCGGGGATCTATTCCTGCGGCGCCTACACCGGTCCCAAGGACATCCCCACCTCCGTGGTGGAGGCCTCCGCGGCCGCCGCCGCCGCCGCAGGCCATCTGGCCGAGGTCCGAAACAGTCTGACGCGGTCCGTGGACTTTCCCCAGGAAAGACCAGTGGCCCACGAAGAGGCCCGCGTGGGGGTCTTCGTCTGCCATTGCGGATCCAACATCGCCGGGGTGATCGACGTGGAGCAGCTGGCCGCCTACGCCGCAAATCTCCCCCACGTCGCCCACGTGGAGCGGAATCTCTTCGCCTGCTCCCAGGACAGCCAGGAGCAGATGCGGCGCCGGATCCAGGAGCTGGGGCTCAACCGGATCGTCGTGGCCGCCTGCACGCCCCGATCCCATGAACCCCTTTTCCGGGAGACCCTGAAAAGCGCAGGCCTCAACGAATACCTTTTCGAGATGGCCAACATCCGCAACCAGGCATCCTGGGTGCACGCCCACAATCCGCGCGCGGCCACGGACAAGGCCAAGGATCTGGTGCGGATGGCGGTGGCCAAGGTGGCTCTGGCCGAGCCCCTTCCCCCCGTCAGGGTAAACGTCAACCCTACGGTGCTCATCATCGGCGGCGGTGTGGCGGGGATGACGGCGGCCCTCGGCATGGCCGACCAGGGCTATCCCGTCCATCTGGTGGAAAAGAGTTCCCAACTGGGAGGAAACGCCCGGCACCTGTACCAGACGTGGAAAGGCGAGCCGGTTCCTGCCTTCGTGGAATCCCTGGTGGGTCGCGTCAAGGCCCATCCCTACATCAGTGTTTATCTCAAGAGCCAGGTGGTGAAGGCCGAAGGCTACCTGGGAAATTTCCGTTCCACCATCCGCAAGGGCGCCTCCACGCTGATCCTGGACCACGGGGTGGCCATCGTGGCCGTGGGGGCCACGGCCTACAAGCCCCAGGAGTACGGCTACGTGGAATCCCAGAGGGTGCTGACGGCCTTGGAGTTCGACAAGCTGCACGCGGTGGGCGACGAGCGCGTGGTCAAGAGCAACAGCTTCGTCTTCATCCAGTGCGTGGGATCCCGGGAGCCCGAGCGACCCTATTGCTCGCGCGTGTGCTGTACCCACTCCATTCAGGCGGCCATCGAACTGAAGGAAGAGGATCCGTCCCGGGAGATCACCATCCTCTACCGGGACATCCGCACCTACGGCCTCCGCGAAAAGCTCTACAAGAAGGCCCGGGAGATGGGGGTCGTCTTCATCAACTACGACCTGCACCACAAGCCTGTGGTCCGCCTGGGACCCAATGAACTCTACGTGCAGGTAACGGACCACGTCCTGCACATGCCGGTTTCCATTCGAGCCGACGTGGTGATCCTGGCCACCGCCATCGTCCCGCACCCGGACATCAAGGAGCTGGCCCAGGTCTACCGGATTCCCACCAACGAAGACGGCTTCTTCCAGGAGGCCCACGCCAAGCTTCGCCCCGTGGACTTCGCCGGCGAAGGGCTCTTCCTGGCGGGCCTGGCCCACTATCCCAAACCCCTGGACGAAACCATCGCCCAGGCCCAGGCGGCCGTGGCGCGGGCCACGGGGGTGCTTTCCATCCGCCGAAAGGATCTGGATGCCGTCAAGGCCTACGTGGTGGAAGAAAAGTGCGATGGATGCGCCCTCTGCCTGGACGTCTGTCCCTTCGGGGCCATCGACTGGGATCCGCGCGAGAAGGGCAAGGACGGCGCCAAGCTTGTCCGCGTCAACCCAGTCCTTTGCAAGGGCTGCGGCTCGTGCCAGTCCACCTGCCCCAAGGACGGGGTCCGGGTGGCCGGGTTCACCTACCAGCAGCTCCTGGCGCAGGTGCGGGCCTGCCTCGCCTGATCCCTCGACGCCACGGGAGAAGAAGGCCGCCGTGGAAGGCCCGAAACCGCGCAGCAAGGAAGGAGCCATGGACCGAGACTTGAAAATCATCGCCTTTGCCTGCCACTGGTGCGCCTATGCCGCCGCCGACTTGGCGGGCTCCGCCCGACTGTCCTATCCGCCCACTGTGCGAATCGTTCGCGTTCTCTGCTCCGGCATGGTGCACCCCCACCTGGTCCTGGAAGCCTTTCAGCGGGGGGCCGACGGGGTCCTGGTCTTGGGCTGTCGGGAAGGGGAATGCCATTACCTGGACGGCAACGTGCGGGCGAAGGCCCGGTTGAGCACCGTGGCCGAGATGCTTGAAACCATGGGAATCGAAAGGGAGCGTTTCCAACTGGTCTGGTGTTCTTCGGCCGAAGCGGAAAGATTCGCTCAGGCCTGCGCGGAAATGGAGCAGGCCGCCGCATCCCTGGCCTGATCCAGCAAGAGTCCCGAAGGAGGGAGACGTGATGGCTGCCGGTGAGAAAAAACCCAGGATCAAGGGCCGTGTTCGGGCCATGCGCGTGGATACGAAATGCGGAGCCATCGGCCACATGACCGTGGACGAAATCCGAGAGCGGATGATTGGAGATGATCTCAACGTGACCTGCCCCGAATGCGGAGAAATCCATCTGACCGCTGAGGACGCGGAAGCCGCGGCTGCCCGCAAGGTGCGGGACACGCCGCGCTACAAGAGGATCGTGCAGGAAGCGTCGGCGGTGGAACCCGCCCCATCGCAACCGCAGGGGGTCTGACGGCTCAAAGCGATGGGAACGCCGAATCAACGCCAATCAGCGGAGACCGACCGGGGCGAATGCTTCCTCGCCGACCCCCTTGACAACCGCACAAGGTGCATTAAATTTATGGCGGAATTGGAAGGGTGGCCAAGCCACCGAAATGAAACACATAAAAGGAGGTGTTGGCTATGTTGGGACTGGTTCCTCGTGAAAGAAGGGAGTCGCTTCTGGCATGGCCGAGGGCCTTCGACTGGATGGACAGGTTCTTCGATGAGATGCTTCCGTCCGTGTGGGGAGACGAAAGGCCGATCGTTCCCGCGTTCGACATCTCCGAAACGGACGACAAGATCGTGGTCAAAGCCGATCTTCCCGGCGTGGACGTGAAGGACCTGGACATCAGCATCGCCAACAACGTGCTGACGGTCAAGGGCGAAAAGAAGCAGGAAAAGGAAGAGAAGGGCGAATCCTATCACAGGATTGAGCGCCGCTTCGGTTCCTTTGCTCGATCCATCACCCTGCCGGTGGATGTGAAGGCCGAAGGGGTGGAAGCCGTCTACCGCGACGGGGTGCTCCGGATCGAGATTCCCAAGGCCGAAAGCTCTCGGCCCAAGAAGATCGAGGTCAAGCACTAAGTGTTTTGGGGGAAGCCATGCGAGCCCTTCGGGGCTCGCCTTCCATAGCGGGGTGATACCCCGCTATTTTTTTCTCAAGTTTTTCCACTGGACAGTCGATATCCTCCACGTAGCCTTGATTCGGCAAACGTGCGGGGCAACCCGTGGCCGTCGGCCCGGGTCCCGTTTCTGCGGATCCAGCCTCCATCCGTAGCGCATCCAACAAAGACCCCATCACCTGCCCTGGAATCGCCATGATCCACGTCTTGCACCAAGGATCCCGCCCCCGGGTCCAGCCGTGGCCTCGGAGCCCGCCGGCGTTCAGCCTCCATGTGTCCATTGCGCGGTCACGAACCGAACCCCAAACCGCATGTGATGATCTGAGGGAGAAACCGGTTATGCTGAAAAGTCGAGTGCTTATGGCGGTTGTTTTCGCTCTGGTTGTTTCCTGGTCCCCTGCGGCCTGGTCGTCCGAGGCCACGCCCAAGGAAGTGGTCGCGAAGGTCTCGGAGGCGGCGCAACTCCTGGCCGACAAGGGCGAGGGCGCCTTCGCCGAGATCAGCGACAGGAACGGTCGATTCGTCTGGAAGGACAGCTATTGTTTCGTCCTGGACCTGGCCGGCACCGTGGTGGCTCATCCCATAAAGCCCAACCTCGTGGGCAAGAATCTCATGAACGTCAAGGACATCAAAGGAAAGTTGGTGGTGGCCGAATACGTATCCATCGCCAAAAGCCCCGAGGGCAGCGGATGGTCCGAGTACTGGTGGCCCAAGCCCGGCGAGAAGGCCCCGTCCATGAAGGTCAGCTACATCATGAAGGTTCCCGGAAGGGACCTCCTGGTGGCCGGAGGCCTCTACGATCTGAGCAAGGCGGAGGTGGAGAAGATGACGGCCCCATAATCGGGCGGGCCCGATGTGTGGGGGCACCCGGGCCCCACGGCGCCCGGGTGCGTTTGAATACGTGAAAGTTTTTTTCAAGTTTTTCCTGCCCTGCGTCGATACATAAGGTGACGTTGGGTTTAGCGCGGCCTTGGATGCCCACTGGCTCGCACACGCTCCCGCTCCTTCGATCTCATCGCTCCCGATCTGAACTCTTTCTCATCTCCACGCTCATTGCTCCGGATCCCGTTCCAACATGGCTTTGGATATCTCCAAGCGCCGCCGGCTTGCTGTGGGACGGGGCCCCCTCTGAAACCAAGCAACAAGGAGATGGAAGATGCGGAGAATCAAAGTGTTGGAGCGTCCCTGGCGGAATATTCGCGAACCGCCGATTCACTCCATGTGGAGTCTCCATTTTTTCCCGCTGGGTTAAGGAAAATTCCTTAGCGAAAGGAGCGAAAGCCATGAAAAAGACCTTCCTCTTTGCCGTTTGCCTTGCCTTGATTCCTCTCCTCTGGACCGGCCACGCCCAGGCCTCTGAAGCCACCCCGCAGGAAGTGGTGCAGAAGGTTACCGAAGCGGCTCAGCTCGTAGCCGAAAAGGGGGAGGCCGCCTTCGCCGAGATCAGCGACAAGAATGGTCGGTTTGTCTGGAAGGACAGCTATTGTTTTGCCTATGACATGACCGGGACCATCGTCGCCCACCCCATAAAACCCAACCTGGTGGGCAAGAACCTCATGGGCATGAAGGACATCAAGGGGAAAATGTTCACGGCCGAGTTTGTTTCCATTGCAAAGAGCGCATCCGGAAAAGGCTGGTCGGACTATTGGTGGCCCAAACCCGGCGAGAAGCAACCCTCTTTGAAGGTGAGCTACATCATGAAGGTACCCGGAAAGGACTTTTTCGTGGGAGCAGGCATCTACGATGTGAGCAAGGAAGAGGCGGAAAAGGCCCTCTCCCAGTGACGGTTTCCGATCCGAGATGGGCGCTTTTCGGCCGGCGCCTGTCTCGGGTTCCCCCTGCGACGAATTCGACCTGCGAAAGACGAGGGCATCATGAGCAAGCGAGGGACTCTATCCATAAGAGCAAGAATTGCTCTTCTGCTGCTGTCGGGCGTCCTGTTTCTCATCACCAATGCGGTGGTCAATTACGGCGCAGCCCGGTCCATGAGACACACCCTGCAGTCTTCATTGCTGGCGCAAAATATCGCGCTGCGCGCCGCCGACTTAATGGCCCTGGAGAATCGTTTCTTTTCAACCGCCGAAGCGGCCTTGATCGATCAGATCGCATCCACCCGCTCCCAGATGTCGGCGGATCTCGTCCACCTGAGCCGGTTTGTCACGGATTCCGCACACAGGGACCTGGTGGCATCGCTGGAAGCGCTCACCCGCGAAGAAGAACAGGGCTTTGACAGGGTCCATCAGGCCATGGCGGCCCTTGAAGAGGCACATGCGACCTTCCTGAATCGACTGGAAGCGGCACGGAACGCAACCCGTGAGATGATCGACCAGATCACGCAAAAGGAGACCAGTCTCATCATGGAGGCCGAAGCGCTGGGAACCACCGAGGTTAGCCTCCGCGACATCATGAAGGACGTGGGTTTTGCCTTGAACGAAAGGGCCGCCGACCTCGAACTTCTTTTTCGGGATCAGAACGAAAAGCACTTCCAGGACAAGAAGACCGTGTGGCGGAAACAATACGAAGACCTTATCAAGAATGCCTCCTTTGTGGTTTCGGCCACCCAGGACGCTTCGTATGCGGCCCTTTGGGAGTCGGTCACGTCCGCAGGCAAGGATCTGGATTCCATGGAAGACGGACTCCTCGACCTTTGGAGGAAGAAAAGAGACCTGGCGTCCGCACTGGAACAAAGGAGTCTGGATCTTCGCGGCGTCAGCCAGAACCTGGCCAAGGAGCTGCGTGGGGCACTCGACCGCCGAAATGCAAGGCTGTCCCTCGTGACTTTGGGCGCCTTGGGCCTGGAGGCGGTCCTGCTTCTTGTCATGGGCTCTTGGCTCATTCGCGTAACCCAACGAGCCCTTGCCCGCGCCGTGAGGGAAGGCCAGGAAGCGGCCAGAGAGGTGGCCCTGGCGGCACAGGAACTCACAACGGCCAGCCAGGGGCTCGCCAACGGCGCCTCCCAGCAAGCCGCATCCCTGGAAGAGACCTCTTCCGCTTTGGAGGAGATGGCTTCCATGACCCGGCAAAATGCCGACAATGCCAAGCAGGTGGACGTACTCATGGCGGAAACCGGCAAGGTGGTGGCCCAGACCGCCCATTCCATGGAGCAACTGGCGCAATCCATGCGCAGCATCTCCGAAAAAAGCCTGGAGACCCAAAAGATCATCAAGACCATCGATGAAATCGCGTTCCAGACCAACCTGTTGGCATTGAACGCGGCGGTCGAGGCCGCCCGTGCAGGAGAGGCGGGAGCGGGATTCGCCGTGGTCGCCGACGAGGTCCGCAATCTGGCCATGCGGGCGGCCGACTCGGCGAGAAACACCGCCAACCTCATCGAGGTTTCGGTCAAGGAAACCCAGGCCGGGGCGGCCCTGACCGAGCAAACACGCGAGTTATTCGCCTCGGTGACCCGAAAGGCGAACCAGGTCGGCGCTCTGGTCAAAGAGATCGCCGCGGCTTCGGAAGAGCAAGCGGAAGGCATCGGACAGATCAACCGTGCCGTTTCCGATATGGATCAAGTTGTGCAGCAGACGGCGGCTCATGCGGAACAATCCGCTTCGGCGGCTCAAGAACTCAGCCACCAGGCGGCAACGGTTGAAGACTTCGTGCAGGCTCTGGCTGGACTGGTAGGAAAAACGGCGAAAAACGGCCACCATTCGCAAACGGCACCCGGATCTCCCCGTTCCCAGGCAAACGCGCGCGTCGAGGCTGGTCGGGTGCGGATGGTTCCGCAGATTCGCGAGCATCGGTCTGGTTCACAGTCGGAGCTCTCGGCCTTGGAGGATGTCAAGGAGGGACCCCGGCAAGAGCTTTGAACACCGCCTTCTTTGCAATCTTTGCTTGACAGATCCCCGCCGGTTCTGTCATCAAGAAAGGGCATCACTGAGGTTTCCAGCATCCCGGAACACGGTGCGAATCCGTGGCGGTCCCGCCGCTGTGATCGGGGATGAAAGGCAGCTTGGATCCGCCGAAAGCGCGGATCGGTCACTTTCGGGGCCCACCTCGAGGGGAAGGCCGCTGCCTTTCAGTTGATCCGAGAGCCAGAAGACCTGCTGGAGGCCCGGTTGCCGGGTGCCTGATGGCAAAGGGAGCCCGGAGAGAATCCGCATGGGCGGATTGTCTCCGGGCTTTTTCTTTGGATCCGAGGCCGCACCAACCCAACCCCAAAGGAGGAGAGACCATGAAGAACGAGACCAAGAAGATCGTTTCCTACCGTCGTCGTTGCAAGGAATTGGGCAAGAACACGGGCCTTTCCCACTACATCCTGCTCACCCCCAAAGCCAAATAGGTGTGAGGCGAATTCCATGGGTATTCCAACGGCACGGCATGCCAACACGGGCTACGGCCCCAGCTTCTCCGTCCTGGACATTGGGCTGGAAGACCGGGTGGCGGTGGTGGAAGGGGACACGGCCTTCTGGGCCATTGTCGAAAAGGACGCTCTCGCCGATGCCCTTTCGGGGCAGCTGGTGGAAGAGTTTCTGAGGCAAAGGGAAGACTTCCGCCGGGAGATGAACCATCTGCGCTTCGCCCTGAAGCCCTCCGCGGCCTACTTCAACCCCACGGAAAGGTGCAACTTCAACTGCTCCTACTGCTACCTTCCCGAAGAGATGCGCCGTGAAGGCAAGACCATGACCCCGGACGAGCTGTGCGGGGCTCTGGAGCGTCTTTTGACCTACTTCGAGTCCCACATGCCCGCGGGGGCCAAGCCGCAGCTCATCTTCCACGGCTCGGAACCCATGCTGGCCCGCGAGGCCGTCTTCCAAGGCATCGACCGGTATCGGGACCGGTTCCATTTCGGCGTCCAGACCAACGCCACGCTCCTGGACGAGGAAGCCATCGAGTTTCTCACGTCCCGGGGCGTGGGGATCGGGATCTCCCTCGACGCCGCCGAAGCGGGCCTGGCCGATACCACCCGAAAGAATTGGAACGGCACGGGGGCCTTTTCCCAGGTGGTTCGGGTCATGGAAAGGCTTTCGGGCTATCCCGCCTTCAACGTGATCACCACGGTCACCCGGCTCAACGTGGAGCATCTGGAGGCCATGGTGGATTTCTATCACCGGGCGGGCGTGGGCGTGGCCATGTTCAACCCGGTCCGCTGCACCCAGAAGGGCGGTCAAGAGCTCAAGCCGGACAACGACGTCTTTGCCCGCTCCTTCTGCCGGGCCCTGGACCGCACCTACGAACTCTTCCGCGAAACCGGACGGAAGCTGGTGGTGGCCAACTTCGCCAACGTGCTGGCCGCCGTGGCCGGCCCCACAGGCAGACGGCTCATGTGCGACATTTCCCCCTGCGGGGGCGGCCGCTGCTTCGTGGCCGTCTCCGCCCACGGGGATCTCTTTCCCTGCAGTGAATTCATCGGCTTTCCGGAATACCGCGGCGGGAACCTCTACGAGGACGATCTGAACGCGGTGCTGGAAAGCCCCCCCTTCCGGGAGATCACGACCCGGAAGGTGGAAGACATCGCCCCCTGCGCCTCGTGCGCCATACGGCACTTTTGCGGGGCGCCGTGCCCGGCGGAAGTGCGCGTGGTGTCGGGGACGGTGAACGCTCCCAGTCCCTACTGCGAGTTCTATGAAGAGCAGGTGCGCTACGCCCTCCGGGTCCTGGCCCAGGGGCGGGAAGCGGCCTACCTGTGGGACTCCTGGGACCAGGAGACGGAAGAATCCTTCCGATGTGCCTAAAACCTAGCGGGCTTGGATCCATGAAAGAGGGGCCCTGGGCAAATGCCCACGGCCCCTTCCTCATTTCGTGCTCCGGGTGCGGCTACTCCCAGGAAACCACGTCCGCGTTTTCTCCCTCGCCGCCTTCCTGTCCATCGGCCCCCAGGGAATAGAGATCGTAGTCGCCGTGTTCTCCCGGACAGCGATAGACGTAGTCACGCCCCCAGGGGTCTTTCGGGATGTCCTTGGGAAGGTAGGGGCCGTCCCAGGTGTCCACGCCGGGATTGGACCGGAGTGCCTCCAGCCCCTCATCGGTGGTGGGGTAGCGCCCCACGTCCAGGCGGTAGGCGTCCAGGGCCGTTCCCAGAAGGGCGATCTGTGCCTTGGCGGCCTTGATCTTGGAAGATCCCACCTTCTGGAACATCTTGGGGGCCACCAGCGCAGCCAGGAGCCCCAAAATCACCATGACGATGAGCAGTTCGATGAGGGTGAAGCCCGCCGTGCCCCGTGGGAAAGTCCATGCAGGGTTCTCTTTTCTTAAATCAGCAGCTCTTTTCATCGCCTGTCTTCTCCCGTCCATGTCTGCTTTTTGCGCCTTAAAGACCTGTATGTTCGGTCGGCCCGCCATGGCCGCGAAAGAGGTAAACTTGGGCCGCTCCACCCTCCCGCCTGCAACTTAGAGGGTTTCACGGGCTTCTGTCAATCGGCTCCAGGCGGACGTACTGGCCGTAGTAGGCTGCGCCTCCGCCCAAATCCGTCGGGTTGGCAGCGATGAGCTGGTTGGCGCCTCCCCCCCAATGCATCCAGTCCCCCCGGCGGTAAACCACCGAGCCGGGATCCAGTTGCGGCTCTTCCACCACCTCCACCACCAGTTCCCCCAGCGGAGAGACGAGCCGGGCGGGAAGGCCGGCTGCCACGCCCTGGGCCCGGGCCGTTTCCGGATGAACCCGGACAAGGGGCGGCCGCCGCTGATCTTCCGGAGGAATCTGGGAATGGGTGGCGGAGCGGCGAATGAGGGTAAGAAGCCGCAGCGGATATTCCGACGGCGCCGGGGGCTCCCCGTGGAGTTCCGTGGGAACCCGGGCCAGGCCGTCCGGATGATCGAAGCGCATGCCTTCGTAGGCCACCAGGGGGCGGGCGGCGCGTACAAAGCCGCGCTGTCGCAAATCGTCCAAGGAGACATCCAGCCACGGAGAGGTCAAAGACCAGGCGAAACACGTCTCCTTTTCGGGCATCTCCATCGGCGGATCCAGCCGTCGGCCCAGATCACGCACGATCGCGTGGTCATCCCGGGCTTCCCCGGGAGCCTCCACCACCGCGGGAGCATAATGCACATAATCGTGCAGAAACGACCCCACCAGATCTTCCTGTTCCAGCATGAGGGTAGAAGGCAGGATCAGATGGGCGCACCGGGCCGTATCGGTCATGAAGGCGTCCACCACCACCACGAAATCCACCGCTTCCAGGGCTGCCGCGGTTCGCCTGGAGTCCGGGGCCTGGTTGACCACGTTGGATCCGTTGATCCAGACGAACCGGATGGGAGGATCCGCGCATTCCTGGATGGCCCTTCCGATGCCCGCCACGGGCAAGGTGCGCGGGGGCAGACCTGAGCGGGCCCAATCCGTGTTGAAGTTTCGAAGGGACAGGATGCCGAATCGGCTCCCGCCGCCGGCCCTGCCCACGTTGCCGCTCAGCAGGGCCAGGGCGTTGATGAACCGGACGTTTTCGCCCCCGAAGGGATGGCGCTGAAGCCCCCAGCCCACCAGGGTGGCCGTGGGGCCGGACGACGCGTACCAATGGGCCACGCGCTCCGCATCCGCTGTCGATACGCCGCACGGAGCCAGAAGATCCTCAAGGGACGTCCTTTCGAGAACTTGTCTGAGAGTGTCCGCGTTGGCGGTCCGGTCCACGGCCGCCTGGGACCAACCGCGCCGATCCAGCAGGATCTTCAAGACGGCGGCCGCCAAGAACCGGTCGGTTCCCGGGCGGATTTGAACCCGATGATCCGTGTAAGGGCCGTTGCCGTCGCCCCCCGGAGATAGCGTCAAAACCGGCACCCCCCGGCGGCGAAGGGAACGGATGAGAGCGGCCAGGTGCACGGAACCCCGGGACAGATCCCGCCCCCAGTTCACCACCCGGCGGGCGTTCGCCAGATCTTCCAGGGCGTTGCAGTCCAGGGACCCGAAGTCCGCCTGGCAGGCCGCGATGCCCGCCGCGTCGCAGAGCGCCCCCGAAACGGCCGTGGCCCCCAGACGGCTGAAAAAGAGTTTGGGGACGAGTTTCCGCACTCCCTTGGCCCCGTCTCCCTGGATGTGCAGGATGGACGCCGGGTCTTGCCTGCGGTCCGCCTGCAGCTTTTCGGCGCAGCGCTCCAGGGCCTCATCCCAACCGATGGAGCGCCACCCGCCCCGGGTCCGAAGCAGGGGCTTCAGGATGCGATCGGTTCGTTGCAAGCGTTTGGGAAAGTGGCGGATTCGGGAGCAGAGAAACCCCCTGGTGATGGGATGGCGGGGGTTTCCACGAAGGGTCAAGGCGCCGGAACCATGGCATTCCACCAGCAGGGAACAGGTGTCCGGACAGTCCTGGGTGCACGCGGTCAGTCTCTCGGGCATACCCATGTCTTTTCCGTTCTTTGCG
Organism: Desulfacinum sp.; assembly: GCA_014359885.1. Taxonomy (GTDB): domain Bacteria; phylum Desulfobacterota; class Syntrophobacteria; order Syntrophobacterales; family DSM-9756; genus Desulfacinum. The sequence continues at coordinate 33,027 of JACIYN010000061.1, read as the reverse complement.
GGATCATTCCAGGGAAGGCCCCTGCGGCTTCGGCAGGTTCTGGAGCAAATGGAAGGCTGCCCCCAGGCGCCGCGCCAGATTCATGAAGGCCGCCGGGAGTGGCACTTCCCGATCGGCCAGCAGGATTCCCCACTCTTTGGCGGAAACCAGGGTCTCCGTGCTGTCGATCCCTTCGTGGCGGTCGCACAAGAACTGCACCCGGAGAGCGTCGGTCAGGGGAATGCGCATGTCCTGAAGGTCCACGGCGATGCGGTCGATGACCGACTGGATGCGCTCCGCATTGGCTTCGGCGTAGGACCGGTGCGGTTCTTCAGGGTTGGGGGTGCCGAAGACGCGGTTCACCACCGCTCCCGACAACCGGATCGCGTCGGTGGCATCGCCGCCCGTTCCGGACGTGGCCACATAGTCCTTGAGCCTTTTAAAGAAAACCATCTTGATGATCTCGACACCCTCGCGGAGCACCGGGATGAGATTTCCTGCATCGGACATCGGGTTTCTCTCCTTTGCGCATCGTTCCCCATTTCGGAACAACGCGCTCAAAAAAGATGAGGGTAGCGCGTACGCAGGGCCGTCACGGACCGGGGTTCGGGCAAAAGGCGCCAGGCAATGAGCGGGTAAGTGAAAAAACGCCCGTGACTTGCCTGCACGCCGCCGCGTATGATCCAAAATAGATCGGTGAGCGCCACACACCAGAGCCACAGAGCGGCCGCGGTTCCGGAAAGCAGGAATCCTCCCACCGCGCCGTAGACCGTCATGGCGGTCTGAAAATTCACGGCCTCACGGCCGGCAAAGTCGATCCAGGGGGAGTCTTTTCGCTTGTAGATCCAGACAACCAACGGGCAAAGCAGATGCCCCACCGGCAGCCAAAGGGAGCTTGCGGGAATCCACCAGATCACGCCGAGAAGAGCGCTGAAATGGCACAGGCCCGCCCACGTGTGGGCCTCGTCGGTGTTTCCAAAGGCCTCGTCCTCATCCTTGCCGGTTCCCGGCCTTTTCTGTTCCAGATCCTCTCCATTCGTTCCCATGGGCGATTTCCTTGCTCTCTGCTCCCGTCGGCCCGGGAGGTTTCCGCTACTTCCCCGCATGGCTGCTGCCCATGCCCGCGAAAGACAACCGTGTGGAAGGGAACCGTGGGGGCTGGCCGCCATCCCAGGAGCTCCGATCCTGTGCTTGCCATCCTAGCACAAGCCGGCGGGGACGGGCAAAAGGGATGGAAGAAAGAAGGGACAATCTTCGTCTTTCGTACTTGTCATGATCGCAAAAATCGTTTATCGTATAAATACGATCGCACAATCACGATATTCGGCGCCTTCGCTTTTCTGCTCACCGTGTTTCGCATATCCATCAGGCTGCCTTCGTCCCCCCCGGGGAGGATGGCCGTCCGCAAGGCACCGCCCGTTTTTTGCTTCTTTGCCCAGGCGCCCTGTGCTAGGGTGAATTTGGTCACATGAGACACCATTTCACAGCATCAAAAGGGGGCACACCATGACCGAGGCGTTGAATCCGTTCAAGATCGCTCAAAGGCAGTTGGACAAGGCCGCCGAAAGGCTGGGCCTGGATCAGGCGACCCATGAATTTCTGCGCTGGCCCATGCGCGAATTCTCCTTCACGTTGCCGGTGAAGATGGACGACGGCAGCACCCGGGTCTTTCACGCCTTCCGCGTCCAGTACAACACGGCCCGCGGTCCGGCCAAGGGGGGCCTGCGCTGGCATCCCGACGAGACCCTGGACACGGTGCGGGCCCTGGCCGCCTGGATGACCTGGAAGACGTCCGTGGTCGACATTCCTCTGGGCGGGGGCAAGGGGGGAATCGTCTGCAACCCCAAGGAGCTTTCCGAGACGGAAAAGGAGCGGCTGGCGCGGGCCTACATTCGGGCCATCGCGTCCGCCCTGGGGGTCACCAAGGATGTACCGGCCCCCGATGTGTACACCACGCCGCAGATCATGGCGTGGATGATGGACGAGTACGAAACCATCATGCGCGAGCATCATCCCGGGGTCATCACGGGAAAGCCCGTTTCCATCGGCGGCTCCAAGGGTCGAAACGACGCCACGGCCCGCGGCGGCATCTACGTCACCCGCGAAGCGGCCAGAACCTACGGCATCGATCTGGAGGGCCAGACCATGGCGGTGCAGGGCTTCGGCAATGCGGGCCAGTTTGCGGCCCTTCTGGGGGAAGAGCTCCTGGGCCTCAAGCTCGTGGCGGCTTCCGATTCCAAGGGCGGCGTCTACAACCCCAAGGGCATCGATGCCAAGGCCCTGGTGGACTACAAGCTGCAAAACGGAACGCTCCAGGGCTTTCCGGGCGCCGAACCCATTTCCAACGAGGATCTCCTGGAACTGGACGTGATGGTGCTCTTTCCTTCCGCCCTGGAAAACGTCATCACCGAGGCCAACGCTTCCCGCATCCGGGCCCGCATGATCTGCGAGCTCGCCAACGGGCCCACCACGCCGGAAGCGGATGACATCCTCTTTGAAAAGGGCGTGATCGTGCTGCCGGACTTTCTGGCCAATGCGGGCGGCGTGACCGTGTCCTATTTTGAGCAGGTGCAGAACACGTACAATTTCTATTGGGAGCTCAAGGAAGTCCATTGGCGGCTGGACGAAAAGATGACCCGTGCCTTCCGGTCCGTCCATGAGATGGGCAGCCGGGAAAAGATCCACCTGCGGGAAGCCGCCTATCTGGTCAGCGTGGCCCGGGTGGCCGAAGCCTGCAAGCTCCGCGGCTGGGTCTAGGAGGCTTGTCCGGGAACTCGGTTTTCCGCCATTTGGGCAACGTAATTTCAGATGGTTACGATGCCTGATACCGGCAAAATCGGCATTCTCGGATAAGCTCTTAGGAGGCAGTCCGAAAACGTCCCGGATGACCGCTTTTCCCGTAGCGCAGCCCTTCAGGGCTGCGGAAAAATCCCCGCACGCCGGACTAGCCATCGGGTATTAGCTGTCCCTTCATGGCGTCCCGATGGACCTTTCCGCGGGGCTTCCAGCCCCGCGGAGAGGGGTTCCAGCAAATCCATGCGCCTACCGCAAACACTCGCAACATTACCCGTCGTTCCAGCATCTTTTTCCAGCGCCCGAAGGGCTGCCCTGCATGAGAGGGATCCCCTCGCGGTCTCCCTCCCCAGGATCCCATGCGTCCACTGCGCCTCGGACCTTTCCTCCCACCCGCCCCAGTGTCCCCCGGAAGTGAGCCATCCGCGGCCTCCATCGGTGAGCGTGTTTCCTTTTGTGCCCTGAGCGGGTATAAGATGGACGCGGACACCCATGCCCCGGAAAGGAACGATCGACATGAAAGACGTGGCCCTCGGCCCCATCAACCGGCTCCTGCGGACCTATCACCTTTTCCAAAAGATGATGCGCTATCCGAAACTGCTGGGCCGCATGCGGGAGATCTTCCTGCAAGCGCTTGTCAACCGAGGCGTCCTTACCGAGGAAGAGTTGGAACGGCAGGTTTTGAGGGTCCTGGACGGGGAGGGCCTGCCGCCGACGGAAGCCAACAAGAAGCGAACCCGGCAGGCGCTCATCGACCTTCTCTTCGCCACCCACTTTTCCGAAAAGGAGGCGGACGACCACATCAACCTGGCCCGCAAGCAGGACCGTTTCCGCAATCTCAACCGGGTGGTCAACGCCGAAGGGGCCACCTCCAAGCAGATCAAGAAAGCCCTCAAGGAGTTTTGCGCCATCCCCCAGGGGGATCTCTACATCGATCCCAGCGAAGCGGAAGGCGTCCGGGTGGCTCTCATCAACCACTTCATTTCCAATCAACTCCCCTTCATCGGGATTGCCAAGAAATATATCACCATCCGGGATATCGACGAATTGGTGGACCACACCTACTGGAGTCCCCGCCGGTCCGGGCGAATCGGCGGCAAGGCGGCCGGGATGCTCCTGGCCTACAAGATCCTCGTCCCGCGACTGGCGGAGCGGGATCCCGAGCTGGAAGCACACGTGACGGTCCCCGAGTCCTACTATTTCAACTCGGGGATCTTTTCCGATTTCATCGATTACAACGGCCTCCATACGTTCCACAGCCAGAAGTACAAATCCCGGGAGACCATCGAGGAGGAATACAAACACATCGCCGAGCTTTTCCAGAGAGCCGTCTTCCCGCCGGACATGGTGGCCATGTTCCGAAAATTCCTGGAGATGGTGGGGGAGCATCCGCTCATTCTCCGCTCTTCCAGCCTCCTGGAAGACAATTTCGGCCATGCGTTTTCCGGAAAGTACGATTCCGTCTTTCTCGTCAACCAGGGAGACCTGGAACGCCGTCTGGACGAATTCATCTGGGGGCTCAAGCGGGTTCACATGAGCACCTACGGCCCCGCTCCCATCCTCTACCGGCGGGATCACAACCTGCTCGATTTCGACGAGAAGATGAGCGTTCTGGTCCAGAAGGTGGTGGGGCAACGCCACGGAGACTACTTTCTTCCGTTCGCCGCCGGGGTCGCCTTTTCCAGAAACACCTACCGCTGGACCCCCAAGATCCGCAGCGAGGACGGAGTCGTCCGGCTGGTGCTGGGCCTGGGCACACGGGCGGTGGACCGGGTGGCCCAGGACTACCCGCGCCTCATAGCCTTGAGCCATCCCGGGTTGCGCCCGGAGGGAAGTGCCCAGGAGATCATGAAGTATTCCCAACGTATGGTGGATGTCTTGAACCTGAAGAAGGGCTGCCTGGAATCCATACCCTACCGGGAAGTGATGCGGGTGCTCCCCCAGGACGCCTCCTTTCTGGCCCTTTCCTACAACCGCGACGGTCATTTGGCGCCTCCCATGTTCAAGGGCCGATCCGAACCCCTGGAGCGAAGCTGCGTCACCTTTGATAACTTCATCCGCCGCAGCCGCTTTGTGCCTTTGATCCGAAAGATTCTCCGAAGGCTGGACGAGGCCTACGGGTGGCCGGTGGACGTGGAATTCGCCTGGGACCAGGACAAGCTCTACCTCCTGCAGTGCCGAACCCTCAGCGTTCGCGAAGAAATCACCCAGGTCGTCCTTCCGTCGGACGTACCGAACGAGTCGATCCTCTTCACCAACTCCCGGGTGGTCTTCAACGCGGTGATTCCCAACGTGGAATACGTCGTCTACGTGGATCCCAAGGCCTACGGCCGGATCCCCGACTACGACGGGAAACTGGCCGTGGGCCGCGTGGTGAGCCGGCTGAACCGCAGCCTGGAGGGCAGGCGCTACGCCCTTTTCGGTCCGGGACGCTGGGGCAGTAACGACATCAATCTGGGCGTACGGGTGGGCTACGAGGACATCAACAGGACCCTGATCCTGGGGGAGATCGCCTTCGAATCCCAGGGCGTCACACCGGAAGTCTCCTTCGGCACGCACTTTTTCAATGATCTGGTGGAGGCGCGGATTGTGCCCGTGGCCATCTACCCGAATGAGCCGGGCAGCGTGTTCCGGGAAGAGTTTTTCCTGAAGACGGAGAACCGGCTGGCCGAACTGCTCCCCGACGCCGCCCCCTTCCAGGATGTGGTCCATGTGGTCCATGTTCCCTCCGCCGCCCAAGGGGGTTATCTCCACGTCTATCAAGATGCGGAGTCACAGAAGGGCTTGGGCTTCGTCGGCCCCCACAAGGACGCCAAACCATGAAAGACTCTCCACCTCGGAGGAAGTGCCCATGAACCGTCTTCTTTGGATCCTTTTCGTCTTGCTGCCCGCCTTGGCCACCGCCTCCGCCCGGGCGGAGGCGCCCCGGGAGATCGCCGGCTACCGCCTGGGCCAAACCCTGGGAAGCTGCTACGATCGGGTGGTGGCCGGCCCCGTCTATCCCGTGCGACTCCGCCCGTACCTCAAGGAAGTGCCCGTGATCGTGCCGGAAGGCTTTCAGAGCGGCTACATCATCTACGGCGATTGCGCCGATCCGGGCGCCATTGTGCGCATCAAGGTGAAGTATGCCTACGACGGGCGCAGGTTCTTCGAACGCCTGCTCGAGCGCTTCAAGCGCAAATTCGGGGATCCCGACGAGTACGTGGGCGACGCCTTCCAGGCCTACGTGGCCTGGAGATGGTCCTTCGAAGAACCGGACGGACAGATGATCTCCATGATCCTGAGCCACTACAGCGGCGACGACGAAGAACACACCCAGGGAAACGCCTTGAAACTCACCCTGGCCTCCCAGATCGAAAAGGAACGTCTCTGCTACGAAGCACAGGCCAAGCGGATGCCCAAACCGGGCATGCGCCTGAGAGCGGGGCAGGGCAGGGGGAAGGAGCCCAAGGACTGGGAGAGTCTCCTTCCGCGTCCGTAGGAGCTTGTCCGCCAACGGCGCGAAGGAACGCCTTTCTCGTAGCGCAGCCCTTTAGGGCTGCAGAAGGATCCCCGGATGTTGGATAGGCCATCGCTCATTTCCCGTCATTTCATGGGGTTGCGATAGACCTTTCCGCGGGGCGGAAGCCCCGCGGCTACGAAGTGATTGGAAATTCCCGGCCCGGACCTCGCGGGGCTGCCCTGCGTCGCGATGACGGCGCTTGTTTGGACCGGGACCACGTGCCTCCCTGCACGCGGGCTGTAGGAGCGGATCACCGGCACCCAGGACACTGAACACGCACATGCCGATGGATCTCCAGGAGCAACGCTTTCACTTTCTGTCGGATTATTTCAGGGAGGAGGACCAGAGAAGGGGCGTCTATGCCGTGACGGCGGTGGGGGAATTCGTTCCGTCCTCACTGGCCCATGTTTGCCAGGGTATGGGGAACTTCCTGCGGCGGTACGCACCGCACCGCCGATGGCTTTTCCTGGACGCGGGCAGCGGAGACGGGCGCCTGGTGGTGCTCCTCGCCCTGGTTTTCGGCCTTCGCACCGTGGGCGTGGAATACGACGAAGAGCTCCACCGGAGATCGCTCCAAAACATTCGGAGGATCTCCCGCGTCCACCCGCCACCCCATGCGCCGCAGGTCCTGTGCGGCGATTTTCTGGACGACGCCCTCTATGCAACACATGGCCTGCGATTTGCCGATTTCCATGTGATCTTCAACTACGCCAACAACCACACCCTGCTGGCGGAAAAGGTGGCAAGGGACGGCAGCGAGGGCGCTTACTTTCTTCTTTATTCACCCCGGCCCACCGGCGAGAGGTTTTCAGGGCTTCGGTGTGTGGACACTTGGGAGCTGGGCCCAACGGCTTCCGTGTGCCGGGGCCCTTATCTGCAGGTCTACCGCAAGGTCTGAACCGTCTAATTCAAGCCCACGAGACGGCGCTGCAGATCGTTCCAGGGGAACCGTTTCCCCGGGCAGTCCGTGTTGGCACCGGGCACGTCCCCATGACCCAGGATGTGGCTGGGTGGGATGTGGTAGTAGTGAACCAGTTCCCGCACGAGCCGGGCCAGGGATTCCATTTGCCGGGGCGTGGGCAAGGCTTGATTGAAGTCGCCCACCAGGGCGATGCCGATGCCCTGCTCGTTCATGTTTCCCACCTTGCAGTGGGCGCCTTCTTTTTGCTTGATCCAGCGGGGAGCCACCTCGATCTGCCCGTCCCCTTTGCCGAGAGAGCCGTTGTCGATGAGGAAATGGTAGCCCAGGCCGTTCCAGAAGCCTCTCTTTTGGTGGTTGCTGTGGATGAGGCTCGCGTTTCCGATGTCCGTGGCCGTGTGGTGAATCACGATGTAGCGCCAGCACGTGTTGGGGTAGAGGGGAACCACATTCTGGAAATAGCGGGCGTTGGGGATGATCAGTTTCTGGCCGATGCGGATGACGGCGCCGGGTTTCAGGCCGTTGGCCCGATAGATGTCGTCCATGGGAACCCCGTACATCTTGGAAAGCCGCCAGACCGTCTCGAGAGGCGCCACTTCGTGAACGACGGTCCGAGGCCGTTCATTGACCTTCAGGGGTTCCTTGACCACCTGAACCCGCTGGGGATGGGACGGCCCCACCGGGGGCGAGGCGGAGTAGGACGGGGTGCGCGGCGACGGGGCACCACCACACCCGCCCAGCATCAGGGCGATCAGAACCGCCACGCCACCCATCTTCAGATGGGCACCCACGGACAATCGGGCTCCATGCAACTTATCGCCTCCCAGAGCGGCATTGGCAAATGCCCATTGGATGTCATCGTAGACCGACCCATGTCTTGGCTCTTGCGCCGGGCCTCGTGGCCCGCCACATCCCAGCGAAGGACCTCAAGGCGCATCGTCAGGCAAGGTCCAGGACCAGGGCCGTTTCATCGCAATCCGGAAACTTGTTGCAATGAAGGCAATCCGCCCAGATCTTTTGCGGGAAGATGTGCTTTTCCACCTCCTGGAACCCTTGCTTTCGAAAGAATTCCACCTCGTAGGTGAGCACGAAGACCCGATGAATTCCCAGCTCGGCGGCTTCCTGCAGGCACGCCTGCACGAGGCGGGCTCCGATGCCCCGCCCTTGCCATTCCTTCCTGACCGCCAGGGAACGGATCTCCGCCAGGTCCTCCCACACAATATGCAGGCTGCCGCATCCGAGGATTTCGTGGGTTTCCTCGTCCTCCCACACGAAGGTGTCCCGAATGTTCGTGTAGAGATCGTTGAGGGACCGGGGCAGCAGTCTCCCTTCCGCGGCAAAGGCATTGAGGAGTCTGTGCAGGTGCTTCACATCGGAGATGCGGGCCTTTCGGATCATCGATGTCCTTGTTCCTTTCCACTTCCGTCCTTAGCGGATCCCGCGCCGCTTTTTCCTCGTGATCAACCGATCCAGACTTTCCAACAGAAAGAGGACATCCTCACGGGATGTGTCCATACCGGGGGCTGCGCGCACCGTCCCTTCAGGATAGGTCCCCAGGGTCCGGTGGGCCAGCGGAGCACAATGGAGGCCCGTTCTCACGGCGATCCCGGCCTCGGCGAGAAGGGCGCCCACGTCCTGCGGGTGCATGCCGAGGACGTTGAAGGAAACGGCGTTGCCCCCGCGGCAATCGGGCCGATAGACCCGAACGCCGGCAAGGGACGCCAATTCTTCTTCCATCCACCGGGCCAGCTCTCTTTCCCGCCCACCGATCTTCTCCACTCCGTGCCCTTCCACCACCCGGATGCCGGCATGGAGGCCGGTGATTCCCATCACGTTGGGCGTCCCCGCTTCGTACCGGTCCGGAAGCCGTTCCGGCTGTATCCACTCCTCGGACCGGCTCCCGGTCCCGCCTTCCAGAAGCGGGAGCACTTCCACGTGGCTTCCCACGTAGAGAAGTCCCACACCGGCCGGCCCCAGAAGGCCTTTGTGTCCGGAGCAGGCGATCATGCCCGCCTTCCACGTGTCCGCCTGCAGCGGCAGAATTCCCGCCGTCTGGGCTGCGTCCAGGAGAAAGGGCACCTCCCGTTCATGACACATCTCGGCGATGGTTTCCACAGGAAAGAGGGCCCCGTTCACATTGGAGGCATGGGGGAAGATCACCAGACGGGGTGGCGGATCCAGGGCCCGGCGCAACGCATCCGTGGAGAGGGAACCGCCGGGGGAGCACGGAATCCACTCCACCTGCACATCCCAGTCCCGCATGAGGCGGGCCAGGGGACGGGCCACGGCATTGTGCTCCATGGACGTGGCCACCACCCGATCTCCCGGGCGCACGAATCCCTTGAGAGCGCAATTGATCCCCTCGGTGGCGCTCTTGGTGAAGATCACACGGCGGGGATCCCGGGTCCCCAGGATTGCGGCCGCCGCGCGGCGGGCTTCCTCGATCGCCCCGGCCGCCTGCTGCGCCCTGCGGTGCGTTCCACGGCCCGGGGCGGCCAATTCCCGCAACGCCCACACCACCGCCTCCTCCACTTCCCGGGGCTTGGGAAAGCTCGTGGCCGCATGGTCCAGGTAAATATCGGGACCGTTGCCCCGGCCGTCGGGACGTTTGCTTCGGGTCACAAGATCCGCTCCTTGCCGGTGTATAAGGTGAACTTGCCGGCCCGGGCATACCCGATGAGCGTGATGTTCAACTGCTCGGCCAGTGCAATGGCCAGCGTGGTGGCGGTGTTCCGGCTCACGACCATGGGGATGCCCACCTTGGCCACCTTGATGATGATCTCGGAGGTGAGACGTCCCGTGGTGACCAGCAGTTTGTCGTCCAGAGGCATTTGGTGGAGCAGGGCATGGCCCACGAGCATGTCCACGGCGTTGTGGCGCCCGATGTCGTCTCGGAACACCACGATCCGGCGGCCGTCCGCCAAGGCGCAATTGTGGACCCCGTGGGTTCTCTTGTAGGTCTGGCTCAATGCGTTCAGATCCCCAACGTGGCGACAGACCGCCTCGGCCGGAATGCGAAGGGTGCTTTCCGAGGGCTGGGCCAGGAGCGCATCCAGGGCATGGTAAAAAAGAGTCCCTTTGCCGCAGCCCGAGGAGATGGTTCGCTTGTGGAGCAGTTTTTCGCTCAAGGACGTGTCGGAGCGGACCTCCAGCAACACGCGCCCTCCTTCCATATCCACTTGCAGGTTCAGGAGGTCCTCCGCGCTGTCCAGAAATCCCTCGGCATAGGCAAAGCCCACGGCCAGCTCTTCCAGGTGGTGCCCCGCACACAACAGGGTCACGATCTCGCGGTCGTTCACAAACAGGGTGACGGCCCGCTCCTCGATGACCCACTGGGTCTCCCGGCGAACGAGCCCCTGGCCGTCATAGAGCCAGGAGTCGACGGCGGAGACCTTTTCGTCCGCCTGCTCCGGTCGGCGGGGATCCTCTCGTCCCATCATCATCGGCGAATCAACCTTTCCCATGGCCCCGATGTTCCCCCCATCAGGGAAGGTCCTCTGACAATCCAGGTCGAAACGAGCCTTCGGCAAGCGCGCCCCTGTGGGGCCCGTGGTCCTTCGCCCCCCAGAGCTCCTGGCCGCCAAGGGGACAAGGCCGCGTTTCCCCTAGCAGTCATGGCTCCCCTTGCGCCACCCCGCGAAAATAATCGGCCAGGATCCTTGCGTGATCGAAGGCCAGAGGGCTCGGCAGGGCCTGCGGCGAAAAAAGCTTGATCTTTCTGGCGTCATCGGCCGCCCGGGGCGTTCCCCGACCGACGGCGGAAAAGACCACACTGACCACATGCCCGCGGGGATCCCGGTCGGGGTCCGAATAGGCCCGAAACTGGCGGAGATCCATGAGTTCCAGACAGGTTTCTTCGGCGGCCTCCCGCACGGCCGCCTGTTCCAGGCTTTCCCCGTAGTCCACGAAACCTCCGGGAAGCGCCCAACCAAGCGGCGGGTTCCTGCGCTCGATGAGTACCACCCGACCCTCCACCAGGATGATGATATCCACCGCCAGGGAAGGGTTCCTCTGACGGGTCACGGGAGCCCCGCATTGGGGGCAGGGGATGAAGGGGGCTTCCACAGCTAGCGATCTCCTTGCTTTTCCGGGAGCAATAGATGTTCCAGCACCAGCACCAGGAAGATGCCCGTTACCAGACCGTTTCCCAGAATAACGCGAACCAGGCCGGGAAGGGAACCGACAAAGCCGGCCGGGAGAAAAGCTGTCACCGTTCCGATGAGAAGAGGGATGCCCACGATGAAGTAGTCCCGGCTTTCCAATGCGCCCTTTTGGGAGAGAAGGGCAACGCCCGCGCCGATCTGACCGCCCATGGCCACCACCATGGCCGCGGCCACCACGGCCCCGGGCGGCAGCGCCAGAAGGGCCGTAAACTTGGGGAGAAAGGCGGCGGCAGCCAGCAACACGCCGCAGTAGGCCAGGGTGTAGCGACTGGCCACGCGACTGGCCAGAACCACCCCGGGACCCGTGCTGTAGGAAACGGTTCCCACCAGGCCCATCAGGCCGCAACAGATACCCGAAATACCGTTGATGAGCAACCCGCGTCTGAGGCGGTTGTCCAAGTCGGAGTCCGTGGTGATGGCGCTCAGTCCCTGGACGCTCCCCACGGTATTCACGGCCACCGCCACGTAGGTGACGGCGAAGGCAAAAAAGGCGGATGTGTTCCAAGCGGGTGCCCCGGGGGCCCAGGAAGAGGGCAGGGAGATCCAGTGGGCCGTCCGCAGAGGTTCCAGGCCCGCATGGCCCCAAAGGCCGAAAACCACCGTTCCCAGAGCCATGCCCAAGGCCAGGCTGAAGGTTCGCCAGATTCCCCGCAGGTGATGGCCCAGGACGGCGATCAAGACGGAGAGGGCCAGGCTCACCGCAAGCACCCCCGCGCGGCCTGCGCCTCCGTCGGAACCGATTCCCAGCATGGGCGGAATGAGGTGGGGGAGAAGCGCAAAGGCGATGAGCATGAGGATCACGGCGACGACATTGGGAGTGAAAAGCCGAAAGAGCCGTCGGGTCAGGCCCGTGCCCACGACCACCAGGAGGCAGAAGGCCGCTGCCGCCGCTCCCCCTTGCACCGCCGCCAATCCCAGCGGCGCCAGGGAGACGTAGGTCAAAAGATTGGCCGTGGACGGGCCTTCGAAGAGGGGGTAACGGTGCCCGAAAAGGGCCTGCACGCAGGTGAAGACGCCCGACGTCAGAAGGGTCAGTTGCAGGAAGCGCACTTCCTCTGCGGCGGACAGGTGGAAGGCCTGGGCGGCGATTTTACCCGTCACGATGAGGGCCGGAAAGACGATGACGGCCCATTGAACCCCATAGAGAATCGCCTGAAGGAAGGGAGGGTGCTGGTCCAGACCGTAAAGATAGGCTTGTCGCGGCATGCCGGCGGCGCTCCGCTATCTCAACCCGCCTTAGCCCTCGGAGGGCGGGTGGGGGCGCCGGAGAGCGGCTGGCGGGAGGAGTGTAGTTGGGGATTTCGGGACAGGCTCCCGGGAGGCTGTCCGACCATGGCTCTCCGACTGACAAGGCCGAGGAATTTTGGTCCTCCTCGTAGCCGCGGGGCTTGAGCCCCGCGGGAATGGGCCGTCGTAAACCCATGAAGCGAGCGAACATTTGCGAGGGTCCATCCAATGCCCGGAGGTTCTTCCGCAGCCCTGAAGGGCTACGCTACGGGAAAAGCGATCATCCGGGACGTTTTCGGACAGCCTCCGAGCTTGTCCGGAAACGCCAATTTCCTGGGAGCGCGGGTGTCTCGCCCGCTTGTTGTGCGGGCCGGAGGCCCGCGCTCCCAGGGGACAGGCCTTTTGGGTGCATTCTCGGACAGCCTCCTAATGTTGGATCTCAAAGAGGCTGCTGATGGAGTCCTCGTTGTGGATGCTCTTGATGGCCTGGCTGAAAAGGCGGGCCGCCGACACCACCTTGATCTTTTCGCAGTGGGCCGCTTGAGGCCGCAGGGGAACCGTATCGGTCACCACCAGGCTCTTCAAGTCACTCTTCTCGATCCGTTCCACCGCCGGCCCGGACAGGATGGGGTGGGTCACGCAGGCGTGGACTTCGCGCGCTCCCCGTTCCAGTATGGCCTTGGTGGCTTCCACCAGGGTTCCGGCGGTATCGGCCATGTCATCCAGGATGATGGCGGTCTTTCCTTCCACTTCCCCGATGATGTTCATCACTTCGGCTTCATTGACGTTCACCCGGCGCTTGTCGATGAGGGCCAGGTCCGCCGGAAGGCGCTGGGCATAGGCGCGGGCCCGCGGCACCCCGCCCGCATCGGGGCTCACGATCACCAGGTCGTGATTGAAGTGTTCGCGGATATAGGGAAGCAGGATCGGCGAAGCATAGAGGTTGTCCACCGGAATATCGAAAAAGCCCTGGATCTGGCCGGCGTGAAGGTCCATGGTCAGGATGCGGTGGGTCCCCACGCTGGTGATCAGATCGGCCACGAGCCGGGCGGTGATGGGAACCCGAGGCTTGTTCTTCCGGTCCTGGCGGGAGTAGCTGTAGTAGGGGATCACGGCCGTGATGCGCCGCGCGGAGGCCCGCTTGAGGGCATCGATCATCACCAGCAGTTCCATCAGGTGGTCGTTGACGGGAGGCGCTCCCGACTGCACCACGAAGACGTCGGCACCGCGGACATTTTCGCCGATTTCCACCCGGATCTCGCCGTCGCTGAAGGTGCTCACCAACGCCCGCCCGAGCGGGATTTCCAGGGATTGGCAGATCTTTTGAGCCAGTTCCGGGTTGCTGTTGCCAGAAAAGATCTTGAGTCCGTAGGTGGCCATGCGGGTTTCTCCTCTCCTGCCCCAAAATCTCGCGATCCGACGGTTGGACCCGTTGCCCCGAAGGCGCCCCCTACATAGTACAGGCGGTCACAAATGGCAAGCCCTTTGCCCCAATGACGAAAGAAAGGGCCCTCTTGCCATCCGTCCGGAACTTATAGGCTTTTCAGGTCCTCCGCCATGACCTGGTAGTCCTCATGGCCGGGCCAGTAGAGGAATCGGTGACAATGGGGGCAGGTGAGGATGTCCTCATCCCTTTGGAGTTCGATGAAGCGCTGGGGGGGGAGATTGAGATGGCAGATCTGGCAGACGCCGTTTTCCACCGGAGCCACCGCGACGCCCTTCTGTCGGCTCACGAGAAACTCCCACTTCTTGAGGAGCGACGGGTCCATCTTGTTTCGAATCTCGGCCTGCAGGGCGTTGAGGCGCTCGATCTTTTCGGATACCCGCTCGCTTTCATCCTGGAGGCGTGCCTTCTGGGCCTCGATCTTTTCCTTGAAAGAAGCCACCTCCCGTTTCATGGCCTCCACTTCACCGCGCGCCGCCTCGATCTTTTCCATGAGCTCCAGGGCGTGGTCTTCCCGCGAGGAAATCTCTTCCTTCAGGTCCTCGATCTCCTTGAGGAGCGCCTGGTACTCGCGGTTGTTCTTCACCTCCCGTTCCTTCTGCCTGCTTTTCCTGATGCGTGCCTCCAGATCCGCAATCTCCCGCTCGAGGGAGCGGTGGAGTTGCACCGCATGTTCGTAATCGGCCTTCTTCAGGAGGTATTCACTTTCGACCACGGAGAACTCCTTGTCCAAGGCGGCCAGCTTGGCAGGGGTGGCCTCCCTGTCCCGAAGCAGCTCGTTTTTCTTGTTCTCCAGTATCTGCAATTCCACCAGGTAACGTAGTTGCTCCTGCAAGTTTCGGCCTCCCGTTCCTTTATCACACGACCAACGTTTGGAAAGGATCTTCCTCCAAGCTGGAGGTGGTTACCTCCAACACCACACCTTCCCGAAGGGCACATTGGCTCAAGTACCGGGCCAGGGGCTCCACAATGATCCTTTCGGAAGCAAAATGGCCCACATCCACGAGCGCCAGGCCGCGGTCCAGGGCCCCGTGGGCGTCGTGGTATTTCACATCCCCCGTAACGAGGGCCTGGCAGCCCGCCTTTGCCGCCTGCTCCACGAAACCGGCGCCGCTGCCCGTGCAAAGCCCCACACGGGAGATCTCCCGTTCGGCATCTCCCACGAAGCGCACCCACGGGCTTTGCAGCAGCCCGGCCAGCTCCAAGGCAAGCTGCCGCAGGCTCAACGGTTTCGGAAGGGTTCCCACGAGCCCCAGGCCGGCATAGCGCCGGTCTTCCTCCCGAATATTCGCCGCTCTTTGCAGCGGGCCTTCCACGGTCAGGCGCAGCAGGGAGGCCAGGGTGTGGTTGGTGCCGTCCACGGCCACATCCAGGTTGGTGTGGGCCGCGATGAGGTGGACTCCCTCCCGGATGGCCCGAGCGATCAGGGCACCCGCGGGATGGTCGAACCGTACCGTCTTCACCGGCTGGATCAGCAGGGGATGGTGGGTCACGAGGGCCTGGCAGCCCTTGGCCACCGCTTCGGCCACGGTCTGGGCCGTGGGATCCAGCGCCACCAGCACACGGGAGACGGAGGCCTGGGGATCGCCCACCAGAAGACCGCAGTTGTCCCATTCTTCAGCGTTTGCAAAGGGAGCCAGCCGATCGATCCACTGGATCAGCAGATTCACGGTGGGATGTGTCATGGCAACCTTCCAAGTCATCCCCGCGCGAGCAGGGATCCCGGATTTACGGGACGTTACAGCCTTTCGCCGTTTCGGGAGCGACGCATTGGGCGATTTTCGGACGCGCTCTGCCTGACCGCAGGCAACAAAAAAGGGGGTGTTCCTTTGAAGGAACACCCCCTAGGGATCGCCCACAGGGTCCGAGGGACATCCCTGTTTGCCGCGAATGGACAGTCCGACTCCCACTCCTTCCAACAAGCACGACACCGGTTCCCTCTCCTGGACGACGGGTTTCAAAAAATGGTGGGCCCACCTGGCCTCGAACCAGGGACCTACCGGTTATGAGCCGGTGGCTCTACCAACTGAGCTATGGGCCCGGGATTGCCTAGGGTGTGTGACGTTATAGAAACGGGGCCCCTTTGTGTCAAGGGAAAGGTACCGGAACTGTAGCCCCGGACCCTGGACGAAAAAAGCCCGGGACGATCGTCGTCCCGGGCTTTCTTGGTCCGTTTCCGGCGGCCCTTAGGCGCGGCGGACGTTCACGGCCTGGGGGCCCTTGGCCGTTTCGGAGATCTCGAAGGTGACCGCTTCGCCTTCCGTCAGGGTCCGAAAGCCGCGGCCTTCGATGCCCGAATAGTGAACGAACACGTCCCCGGCATCCTGCGTCTCGATAAAGCCGTAACCCTTCTTTTCATTGAACCACTTCACATTGCCTTGCATCATGGAACCACTCCTTCGTTGTTCTGTACTGCATGCCGGGACGTGCTTTGGAGATCGCGGGGTTTTGCGGAAGGCAAGAACCACGGCGGGCCAAGACGGAACCTCAAGCTGCGTACATGGAACTGTGTTTTACGGGGCCCACGGGGGCGCCCCACTTACGACGTGCGCCGCCCCTGTACCACGGTGGCCTTGGGATGCCAAGCTTTTTTTTCACCGCCGTCCATTTTTTTGTGGGAACTGGTCCCCAGCCCGACAATGGGCTACTTTTTAGGGACGACTTGCCCGCTTTTGGGCCGGCGCCCCAGGCGGGGCGCCAACCAGAGCAACGCTTCAAGGGGAACGGAGGATCGTATGGGTGCAAGCAAAAGGGTGGTGATCATCGGCGGGGATGCAGCGGGAATGAGCGCCGCCTCCGTGGCCAAAAGGAAAGACCCGAATCTCCAGGTCATGGTCTTCGAGAGGGGCCCCCACACATCCTATTCGGCCTGAGGCATTCCTTACTACGTCGGCAGGCTTGTCGATGACGAAAGAGCTCTGGTGGCGCGGACCCCCGAAGAGTTTCGAACGAAACAACAGATCGACGTGCGGGTTCTTCATGAAGTGGTGGGAATCGATCCCAAGGCGGGGAGGGTGCGGGTGGTGGATTTGGCGGCCAACCGCGAGTGGTGGGAACCCTACGACCACTTGCTGATCGCAACCGGCGCGGTGCCTTTTCGGCCTCGGGTTCCGGGAGCCGACGCCGCGGGCATCTACGGGGTGCACACCCTGGAAAGCGGCATCCGCTTGCGGAAGATCCTGGACGAGACGCGCCCGGCCAGGGCGGTGATCGTCGGCGGGGGATACATCGGCCTGGAGATGGCCGAGGCTTTCCTCTTGAGGGGCATGCAGGTGTGTCTGGTTGAAAAGGCCCCTCAGGTCATGGGCACCTTGGACGAGGACATGGCCGTCCCCATCGCCCAGGCCCTGACCGATCGTGGGGTGACTCTCCACCTGAACGAGGGTCTGGAAGCCTTCGAGGTCCGGGACGGCCGGGTGCGAGCCGTCATCACCTCCCAGAGGTCCCTGGAAACCGACATCGTCCTGCTGGGCATGGGGGTCGTTCCCAACACGGACCTGGCCAGGGAAGCGGGCATCCCCCTGGGGGAGCGGGGGGCCGTTCGAGTGGACCGGCGCATGGCCACCCCAGTGGAAGGTGTCTGGGCCGCCGGGGACTGCGCCGAATCCTTCCACCGACTCACCGGCCGACCGATCCACGTGGCTCTCGGGACGGTCGCCAACCGACACGGCCGGGTGGCCGGCATGAACATGGCCGGGGGCGAGGCGTCCTTTTCCGGCGTTCTCGGGACCGCCGTCACCCGGATTTGCTTTCTCGAGATCGCACGAACGGGCCTGCAGACCCGGGAGCTGGAGGCATTGGGCCGGCCCTTCGTCTCCCGGACCATCGAAAGCCACACCCGGGCGGGTTATTTTCCCGGATCCGGGAGGATCCACGTGAAAATACTGGCCGATTCGGAGACCGGCGCGGTTCTGGGCGCACAAATCGTGGGGGAGGAAGGAGCCGCCAAGCGGATCGATGTGATGGCGGCGGCCATCACGGCGGGGCTCACGGCCGAGGAGGTGAGTGAGTTGGATCTGGGCTACGCGCCGCCCTTCTCCCCCCTCTGGGATCCGCTCATCATCGCGGCGCGCCTCCTGGCCAAGGGCGGTCCTTGATGTCCGGCATGCACCGGCCCACAAGAAAAGGGAGGGGCGGTTCGTGGCGGGCGAGGGTGAGCGCAGTCCTTGAGGGTTGCGTAGGAAGCTCCAGAAGTCTAGTGGGCTATCGGGTATTGCCCGTCACTTCCTCGCGTTGGCGTCTTTCCACGGGGCTGAAGCCCCGCGGCTGCGAAAGAAGACGGATTCCTTACCGATCATGGCGAAACCGCACGGGACTCATTGCCATTGGCGTTTATTCGCGTTCATTCGCGGTTTTCTTTCATATTAACCCCCATCCGGGACGGCCCGTGACAACGAAAGATGAAACGCACCTTTGGCAAGCAGATCCCTGTAGGGGCGAATGATTATTCGCCCCTACAGGTCGTGCGCACGAACGGAGCGAGGCCGCGTTTCATATAAACGACTGATGAAGGAAACCGGTTCTCGGACCGCCGTCTAGGTTTCGATGAAGCTCTTCAGCTCCTTTCGGCGGCTGGGATGCCGGAGCTTTCTCAGGGCCTTGGCCTCAATCTGGCGGATCCGCTCCCGCGTGACGTGGAAATCCTGGCCCACCTCCTCCAGCGTGTGGTCCGATTTCTCCCCGATCCCGAAGCGCATCCGCAGCACCTTTTCCTCTCGTGGCGTCAGCGTGGCCAGAACCCTCTGGGTCTGCTCACTCAGGTTCAGGTTGATCACGGCATCCACGGGGGAGGTCACCTTCTTATCCTCGATGAAATCCCCGAGATGGCTGTCTTCTTCCTCGCCGATGGGCGTCTCCAGGCTGATGGGCTCCTTGGCGATCTTCAGGACCTTTCGCACCTTCTCCACGGGAAAGTCCATGCGCTCAGCAATCTCTTCCGGCGTGGGTTCCCGCCCCAGTTCCTGAACCAGGTACCGGGAGGTGCGGATGAGCTTGTTGATGGTCTCGATCATGTGGACGGGAATGCGGATGGTTCGGGCCTGGTCGGCAATGGCCCGCGTGATGGCCTGCCGAATCCACCACGTGGCGTAGGTGCTGAACTTGTAGCCCCGCTGGTACTCGAACTTGTCCACCGCCTTCATGAGTCCGATGTTGCCTTCCTGGATGAGATCCAGGAATTGCAAGCCGCGGTTGGTATATTTCTTGGCGATGCTCACCACCAGGCGCAGGTTGGCCTCGATGAGTTCGCTCTTGGCCTGCTTGGCGCGGATCATGCCGTCTTCCACGCGCCTCAGGATTTGCCGCAGCGTTTTGGAATCCATCTTGGCCCGCATCTCGAAGGCCGTGATCTGCTCCCGCGCCTCCAGGGCCCTCTCGATGAGCTGCAACAGTTTTTCGGAAGTCATGCCCAGGCGTTCGGCGTATTGGGTAAGCTCGTCCGCATCGCCGCGCACTTCCTCGTACCAGCGTTGCAGCTCCTGCAAGGGCTTCCCGGTCACGAGCAGGCAGTGCTCCAGGTCCCTTTCCGCCGCTTCGATGGATTCCAGATACGATCGCAGTTTCTCGACGATCTTGTCGATCTGATGCTTGTCCAGTTGCAGGTCCTTGAGCAGATCGACGATGCGCTCCTTGTTGCGCTGGACCTGATCGGCCAAGCGGTCCTTCTCGAAGGGATCCATGTCCTCCGCGATGAGGCGCACCTGCATGTCGCGGGTTTCCGCGTCCAGGCGCTCCACCTCCTCCAGGGCCTCGATGACCTTGGCCCGCAGCGCCTCGATCTCCTCCTCGCCCATGTCCTCCTCGGTGGTGCGCAGGACCTCCGTGATCTTGAGGTCCCCGTTCTTCAGATCCTCCTTGATCGTCAGAACCTCGGCGACGCCCAGGGACGATTCCATGATGGCATTGAAGACCTCCCGCTCCCCGGCCTCGATGCGCTTGGCGATCTCCACCTCCCCCTCGCGGGTCAGGAGCGAGACCTGTCCCATCTCGCGCAGATACATCTTCACCGGGTCCGTGACCCGGCTCTCGGCGTCCAGGTCCGCCACGGCGTCCTCGCCGTCGTCGTCCTCGTCCTGATCGTCGCTCAGGCGCTCGGGAACCACCTTGACCTGCTGGTCCGAATCCACGATCTCGATGTTCATCTCATCGAAGATCATCATCATGTCGTCGAGCTTCTCGGGGGTGACCAGGTCCTCCGGAAGGACCTCGTTCAGCTCATCGTAGGTCAGGTACCCCTTTTCCTTGCCCACCGTGATGAGTCGTTTCAGGTCCTCCAGCGCCGGTCTGGCGGCCTCTTTGCCCCCATTCTTCCTGAGCTCTTCGGTCATGTGTCGCCCACTCCTTCGATCGGTTTTCCTAACCCTTAACCCCTTTTGCCGGCCGCGCAAAGGTCTTGGTATTCCTGCAGCAACCGCCGGCGCATCTCGGCATTGTTTTCTTGATCGGCCTTTTGGAGCTCCAGCTGCAATTCTTCCAGCCTCTTTTTTCGGGCGCGCTCGCGCAGCACTTGAAGGCGTTCCTCCACGAGGACGAGCGCCGCGTCCCTGCCGAGATCGGCGAATTCCCGTTCCATGAGATACCGGGTCAAGAGGCTTATGGCCTGCTCGTCGCCCAGATCCCGGACCAGCAAGGCCGGGTTTGCTTCCCCCTTTTCCCGTAGCTGTTCCAGCAGGCCGGCCGCGATGGCCCGCACCGGCGATGCTCCGAAATGCGCAAGGGCTTCCTCCAGAGGGATCTTCGGGGCCAGTTCGGGATAGAGCACGAGCATGCGCGTGATGGTTTCCTCCGGAGGCTGCACATCCGAGGCCTGGACAAGGGCGACGGCGCCCGACGGCCCTCCGTGCGGGCTTCCGGCACGGGTCCGCGGGTATGCGAAGATCTGCTGGCGCACCACCTGCTGGGGCAGTGACAGGCTCTCCGCCAACTGGGCGACCACTTCCTGGCGCACCACGGGATCCGCAATGGTTCGGACCAGCTCCTGGGCATCCCGCAGCACCCGGGCCTTGTCCTGGGATGTTCCGTTCCAGGTGCTCAGGTGATGCTCCACGGCGAATCGAACCAGTTCCCGCCTCTTTTCCAGCAGACCCAGGAAGGCGTTCAGCCCGTATCGGGACAGGTAGTCGTCCGGGTCCATGGCGTCGGGCAGCACCAGGCAACTGGCGGCAAGCCCTTCCTGGGCGAAAAGGGGCAGGGCCCGCAACATGGCCCTCCGGCCCGCCTCATCCCCATCGTAGACCAGGACCACTTCGTCCGCCATGCGCCGCAGCAGGCGAACCTGCTGCACGGTCAAGGCCGTCCCGAGCGTTGCAACCACCCGGAAGAATCCATGGACGTGGAAGGCCAGAAGGTCCATGTAGCCTTCCACCAGCAGAACCTGACGCACCTCGCGGCACGCCTGCCGGGCCGCCCCCAGCTGGTAGAGCATCCGCCCCTTGTGATAGACGGGGGTTTCCGGGCTGTTCAGGTACTTGGGCTCGGAACCGTCCAGGCTGCGGCCGCCGAAGGCCACCACCTTTCCCTCGGGGTTGGTGATGGGAAAGATGAGCCGGTGACGGAACCTGTCGTAAAAAGTGCCCTTGCTGGACGCCACCAAAAGACCGGCCTGCACCCCCAGATCTTGGGAGATGCCGCGGCGGCGCAAGTGGCTCAAGAGGGCGTCCCATCCGTCCGGGGCATAGCCCAGGCGCTGGCTTTCCACCACGTCGGGGGTCAGTCCCCGGGAACGGATGTAGTCGCGGGCCACCCGGCCTTTTTCGCTTTGGTGCAACTGCCCGCTATAGAACCGGCAGGCCTCCTCCAGCACCGCCAGGAGCGCCTGCCTGTCGGAAGACCGGCCGGCCTTCACGTCCCGCCGTTCCAATTCCGGCAGCGCCACGTTGTAGCGTTCCGCCAGGTACTTGACGGCTTCGCGAAAATCCAGGTTCCAGTGGCGCATGGTGAAGGTGATCACATCGCCTCCTGCGCCACAGCCGAAACAGTAGAAAAGGCCGTTGCTGGCGTCGACCTGAAAGGAGGGGGTCTTTTCCCGGTGAAACGGGCAAAGCCCCATGTGCCTGTTGCCGACCCGGCGTAAAGGCACCACTTGACCGATCAGATCAACGGCATCAACAGCCTGCTTGATACGTGAAGCCACGTCCGAGGTGGTCACTGCGCTGCGCCGCCCCCTCGTCTCTTTTGGGTTGTTTGCCTTTGTTGAAAGCAAACCTGTTATGTTTATCAGCGCCGCGCTGGGAAATCAACAAGAAAGGTGGGGTGGGCGGTCAGCCGTTCAACTCTTGGCGAACCATCTCGTTGACGGCCTTGCCGTCGGCGCGCCCGGCCACCTTGGGCATGAGGGCCTTCATGACCTTGCCGAGATCCTTTACGGAGGTGGCTCCCACCTCCCGGATGGCTTCCTGGACGAGCTTCTTGAGGGCCTCGGGCGTGAGCTGTTCGGGCAGGAATTCCTGGAGGATGCCCATCTCCCTTCTTTCCGCATCGGCCAGATCGGTCCTGCCGCCCTTTTCGTACTGGTCGATGGAATCCTTGCGCTGCTTGATGGCCGAGGCGATGAGCTGCTGGATCTCCTGGTCCTGGAGCGTCCGCCTCAGTTCCTTTTCCTTGTTCTTGATGGCGGTCAGCAGCATGCGGATGGCGTTTCGCCGATCCGAGTCCTGGTTCCGGATGGCCTCCTTCAAGGCCTGCTCGATCCGTTCCAAAAGCTCCATGGATTCCCTCCCGTCGTCCGCCCCAGGTGGACGACTTGCTCACTTTCAGTTGCTGGCGGACGGGCCTAGCCTTCATGGCGGCTCCGCCACCCCCCGCTCATGCCCATTGTCACCCATTCGCGTTCAATGGCCGAATCTTTCAGACAAACCCCCATCACGGAAGTCCGTGACAAGGAAGGATGAAACGCACCTTTGGGAAGCAGACCCCTGTAGGGGCGAATGATTATTCGCCCCTACAGGCCGCGCGCACCAACGCAACGAGGTCGCGTTTCATATAAAGCCCCCCCGACACAAAGGGATGGACCTCTTGGGGAGGGGCGGGAGTAGATCGCCGCCTGCAGAGCTCCGTTACAACCTCGCCTTAAGCCATTGTTTCAACGCTCTCTTTCCCGGAGGCGGCGCAGCGCGTCCTGCAGGTCCAGGGCCCCCGTATACAGCGCCCGACCCGTGATGACCCCTTCCAGACCCAAGGGTACCAGCGGCAGAAGGGCTTCGATGTCCATCCAGCCCGCCACGCCCCCCGAGGCGATCACAGGGATGGTGACGGCCCGGCACAGCTCGGCGGTGGCTTCGATGTTCACGCCGGACTGCATGCCGTCCCGGTGAATGTCCGTATAGATGAGGGCGGCCACGGGCAGCCCCTCGAACCGCCTGGCGAAGGAAACGGCCTGCAGATCGGTGGTTTCCGTCCACCCCTCCACGGCCACCAGCCCGTTTCGCGCATCGATTCCCAGCGCCACGCGGCCGGGAAATCTCCCGCAGACCCTTTCCACAATGGCCGGATCGCGAGTGGCCGCGGTTCCCAGGATGACGCGCCGCACCCCCAGGTCCAGATAGGCGGCGGCCGTTTCCTCGCTTCGAATGCCGCCTCCGAGCTGCACCGGAATCTTCACCGCCTGGACGATGCGAGCCACCACGTCCCGGTTCTTTGGGGTCTTGGCGAAGGCCCCGTCCAGGTCCACCACGTGAAGCCACTGGGCCCCCGCGGCCTCCCAGCGCAGCGCCACCTCCACGGGGTCGGTGCCGTAGACCGTGGCCTTGTCCATGTGGCCCTGCATGAGGCGCACACACCGGCCTTCCTTCAGATCGATGGCAGGGAAAAGAATCATCTTGAACCTCGGGGGAGTCTAGTCATTTCGGTCGGCTTCCAGCAGAGAGCGCAGGGCCGGAGGCGGTTTGAGCACCCGCCGCTCGGAGTCCACACAGACGTGCACCGTGTAGCCTTCGGCCAGCCGTTCGTCCGTTCCGTTTCGGGTGATCGTGTAGTCGAACCGCAGCCGGGCCGGCCCGGAAAACCGGAATCGGGTCTCGATCTCCAGAACGTCGTCGTAGAAGGCCGGCTTGAAATAGCGACAGTGCGCTTCGATGACGGGAAGGAAAATGCCGTCTTCTTCCAGGCGTCGGTAGCTGGTTCCGAGGCTCCGGAACCATTCCGCCCGGCCCACTTCGAACCAGCGCATGTAGTTGCCGTAGTAGGCCTGGCCCATGGCGTCCGTGTCGCCGTACAAAACGCGAAGAGTCGCTTTCATGGTCACTACCCGGCCAAAAGATTCCTGGAATGCAGAGTCGGCTTAAGAATCATGGTCTCCCTTGGGCCACCCCGCATGGATGGAAGGACTTGCACCGCGCCGTCCGCCGCCTTGTGTCAATTCCCCTCACGGGGACCCCGCGCCAACGAAAAAGGAAACGCAACTCTGGGAAGCAGCCTCATGTAGGGGCGAATGATCATTCGCCCCTACGGGTCGCTCGTACGAACGGAAAGTGGTCGCGTTTCCCATAAAACGCCATGAACGCCCACGCCGTTTTCCACGGTGGATGCCCTGCCGGCAAGCCCCACGGCAGCCCTCAACGCCTGCGCTGCGAGCAGAGCGGACATCCCGAACGCCTTCGTGCGGGTTCCCGAGGATGAAAGGGACCTCTTGGCTACGCCGATCCCACGAGCCGCCGGAAAAGCGCCTCGCCGCTGGGCAGATGCAGCCCCGTCCGGGAAGCGGCGGCCTCGTGGAAGAAAACCTCCGCGGCCGGTTCGCCGGGCGTTCCCCAATCTCCCTTGAAAAGAGCGTAGAGGGAGGGATCGCCCACGTGGGTCCGGACGCTCAGGGGCGTCAGGTGGTCGGCCGCCACCAGCAGGTGCACCGGCCCCCTTTGCCGCAGTCCTTCGAGGATCGGGCCCACCACCCTGGCGTCGAAGTCTTCAATGGCCCGGAGCTTCTTTTCCAGACTGCCTTCGTGGGACGCCTCGTCGGGGGCTTCCACGTGCACGAAAACCAGATCCACATCCTCCAGGGCCCGCAGCGCGGCGTCCACCTTCCCCTGGTAGTTGGTGTCCAGGTAGCCCGTGGCGCCCGGGACATGGACCGGCTCCAGGCCCGCATACACCCCCAGGCCCTTCAAAAGATCCACGGCGGAAATCATGCACCCCGTAAGGCCGAAGCGTTCCCTCAGGGTGGGCATGCTGGGAGCCCGCCCTTGGCCCCAGGGCCACACGGCGTTGGCGGGCCGTTGGCCTTCCGCCCGCCTTCTGGCGTTCACCGGATGGTCGGCCAGGATACGCGCCGAACGGGAAACGAACCGGGACAGGACTTCCACCCGATCGTAAACCTCCGCATACCCGTCCGCCGGTTCCCCCAGGATGTCGTGGGGCGGGGTGGTCTTGAGGGAGTCGTCGCCATGGTCCCACACCAGAAGGTGCCGATAGCTCACGCCGGCGTGGAGCCGCAGGGGCAGCCCGTCGCAGGCTCCCTGCAAGGCGGCCACCAGATCGCGGGCCTCCTCCGTGGAAATGTGTCCCGCCGAATGGTCTCCCATGCGCCGCACGCCCTGTTCGTCCGTTTCCACATAGACCAGGTTGCAGCGAAAGGCCACCTGGTGGGATTCCAACGACACCCCCATGCTGGCGGCCTCCAGAGGGGCCCTCCCGGTGTGATAAACGGCCGGATCGTAGCCCAGCAGGGCCATGTTGGCGATGTCGCTTCCCGGTTCCATCCCCTGAGGGATGGTTTGCACCCGGCCCATTTCGCCCAGTCCGGCGATCCGGTTCATGTGGGGGATCCGGGCCACCTCCAGAGGGGTTCGCCCGCCCAGGGACGCCACGGGGAAGTCCCCCATACCGTCTCCCACCAGAATGACGATTTTCGCTCTCATGGAAATCCGCCCCTACTCGCGTTCCACGTGGCTGTTTTCGCTGTCTTCGATGCGGATGATCCGGGTGGGCCCGCGCACGATGTCCAGCCGGTCGATGGCTTGCAGGGACTTGCGCACGGCCCTTTCCTGCGCCTCGTGGGTGAGCATGACGATGGGCACGGCCCCTTCCACCTCCCGGCCCTTTTGAATCACCGCCGCGATGCTGATGGCGTTTTCCCCGAGGATTCCGGAAATCTTGGACAACACCCCGGGACGGTCCACGGCCGAAAAACGGAAGTAGTACTTGGTGGTCACCTCTTCCATGGGCCGGATCGGGATGTCCTGGGTGTTCTCCGGAAGGAAGGACAGGGGGGGCACCCGGTTGACCACTCCCGAGGCCAGATCCCGCGCGATGTCCATGATGTCGGCCACCACGGCGCTCCCGGTGGGCATCATGCCCGCGCCCAACCCGTAGAGCATGATGCTCCCCACGGCGTTTCCATGCAGGTGTACGGCGTTGTAGGCGCCGCGAACGCTGGCCAGCACATGGGAGGAGGGAATCAGGGTGGGGTGGACCCGCATCTCCAGCTGGCCGTTCACGTGGCGGCCGATGGCCAGCAGTTTGAGCTGATAGCCGAACTCGGTGGCGAACTGCACATCCAGCGGGTCGATCTGGCGGATTCCTTCCACGTACACCTGATCGAACCGGATGGGGGTTCCGAAGGCCATGGCCCCAGCGATGGCCAGCTTGTGGGCCGTGTCGATCCCGTCCACATCCAGGGTGGGATCGGCTTCGGCGTAGCCCCTCTCCTGGGCCTCCCGAAGGGCGTCGGCAAAGGCCAGGCCTTCCTCGGTCATGCGGGTCAGGATGTAATTGCCCGTTCCGTTGAGGATCCCGAAGATGGTGTCCACCCTGTTTCCGGCGAGCCCCTCGCGGAGCGACTTCAGAAGGGGGATGCCGCCCGCCACGGAGGCCTCGAAGCCGATGGAACCCCCATGCCGCGCGGCGTGTTCGAAGAGTTCGTTGCCGTGATGGGCCAGCAGGGCCTTGTTGGCCGTCACCACGTGCTTTCCGCGCTCCAGGGCCTCCAGGATGAAGGACCGGGCGGGCTCCAGGCCGCCGATGAGTTCCACCACGATCTGAATCCCGGGATCCTCCAGGATCTCCCGGGCGTTGGTGGTGAGTTTTTCCCGGGCCACCGGCACCGGGCGCGGCGTTTCCAGATCCAGGTCGGCCACCCGCGCCAGTTCCAGGGGAAAGCCCAGCCGGGCCCGGATCACCGAGGCGTTTTCTTCCAGGACGCGGATCACCCCGCATCCCACGGTTCCCCATCCGATCAATCCCACGCGAACCGATTCCATCTGTTGGTTACCACTCCTTGAAGGCTGGAGGATTGCCGCTTGTGTGCCGTCGCCGTCCCACGGGCAGGGTTTATCCGCCCGCGTTCTGCAAGGCCTTCCGAATGCCGCGAACGGCCTGCTTGATGCGCATCTCGTTTTCCACCAGGGCGAAACGCACGTGGTTGTCGCCGTATTCGCCGAAGCCCAAACCGGGGGAGACCGCCACCTTCGCCTTTTCGATGAGAAACTTGGAAAACTCCACCGACCCCAGGTGCCGAAACGGTTCGGGGATGGGCGCCCAGACGAACATAGTGCCCTTGGGCTTTTCCATGGCCCAGCCGGCGCGGGTGAGCCCTTCCACCAGAACGTCGCGCCGGGATCGGTAGATGTCCACGATCTCCTGCACGCAGGACTGGTCTCCGTTGAGGGCGATGATGGCGGCGATCTGGATGGGCTGAAAGATTCCGTAGTCCAGATAACTCTTCAGCCGGGTGAGGGCCGCCACCATCTCCGGGTTGCCCACGCAGAACCCCACGCGCCAGCCGGCCATGCTGTAGCTCTTGGACATGGAAAAGAATTCCACCGCCACGTCCTTGGCACCGGGAACCTGGAGGATGCTGGGAGCCCGGTAGCCGTCGAACGTCAGGTCCGCGTAAGCCAGATCGTGGATCACCATCAGGTGGTTGTCCCGGGCAAAATCCACCACTTTGCGGAAAAAGTCCAGATCCACCACGGCCGTGGTGGGGTTGTGGGGAAAGGAGATGATGAGCATCTTGGGCCGCGGCCAGGTCTGCTTGGTGGCAATGAGCAGATCCTCAAAGAAGTCCCGGTCGGGCCCGATGGGGATGGACCTCAAATCCCCTCCGGCGATGATCACCGAGTACGGGTGGATGGGGTAGGTGGGGTTGGGGGAAAAGACCACGTCCCCGGGACTCACCAGGGCCAGGACCAGGTGGGACAAACCCTCCTTGGCTCCGATGGTCACCACGGCTTCCGTTTCGGGGTCCAGATCCACCTGGTAGCGCCGTCTGTACCAGTCGCAGATGGCATGGCGCAGCTTGGTGATGCCGCGGGAGGCCGAATAACGGTGGTTGTGGCCCTTCTGGGCCGCTTCCACCAGCTTGTCCACGATGTGCTGCGGAGTGGGCACATCGGGGTTTCCCATCCCCAGATCCACGATATCTTCCCCCGCACGGCGCCGCTCCATCTTGAGGGCGTTCACCTGGGCGAAGACGTAAGGCGGCAGCCGCCGCATCCGACTGAATTGTTCGATGTGGAAGGTCATGGGTCCACCTCGTCTTGGGGGTAACGGCGAACGGTATCTCACCTATGGGGCGATGTCAAAGCAAAGAGCCAGGGCCGCGTCCAGGCGCCTCAAGGACCTGCGGTGAGCCTCCTGCAGGTCCCTGTGGCGTCGGACCCCGTCGTGCAGCGCTCTGAGCAGGGGCTCCACGCCGTCTTCGTGCTGGCAGACCAGGAAGGCGTCCACGGTGGCCAGGAGGCCCTGACGAACGAGGGTTTCCGGCTCATAACGGCCCCGGATTGCCTCCATGTCCAGATCGTCGGAAAAGAGAACCCCCTGAAAGCCCAACTGCTCCCGCAACACGCCCCTGTTGATGACGGGCGACAGCGTCCCGGGCCATTGATCGTCCCAACAGGCATAGACGGCATGGGAGGTCATCACGCCTCCCGCGCCCGCTTCCACCGCCCGACGGAAGGGGACCAGCTGCCGGGTCATCCGCTCTTCGGAAACCCCTTGCAGGACGGGCAGGTGGTCGTGGGGATCCAGATCCGCGGGCCCCAGCCCGGGAAAGTGCTTGGCCACGGCCAGGACACCCCGAGCCTGCTGGGCTCGGATCCAGCGGGCCCCCAGTTCACCCACCCGGGCGGGGTCCGAACTTAGCGCCCGGGACCCCAGGAAATGCCGATCCGGGTCTTCCACCACGTCCAGCACGGGCGCGAAGTTGATGGATATCCCGAGACGGCGGAGCCTTTCGGCCGTCTCGGCCACCACCCGTTCCAACCGCGAAGGGCCCTGGGCGGCCAGGTCCATGGCCGAAGGAAGGCTCCCGTGCACGGACCTGAGCCTCTGCACCGATCCGCCTTCCTCGTCGATGGCCCAAAAAAGCGGCCGTTGGAGCGCTTCCCCGGCCCATGCGGATACGGCCGCCACCAGCTCCCGGATCTGCCCCGGACCCTCGATGTTTCTCCCAAAGAGCACCAATCCTCCGGGCCGAAAGGACCGGAGGCGGGCCCGAAGATCGTCGTCAAAAGTCGTTCCGCGGAAACCCATGAAAAGATGGCGTCCCACGGCATCGAGAATCGTGGTATCAAGGGTTGTCATCCGGATCCCCCAGGGGGTCGACGCGGGTAGGGTTTTCGGCGCACCACGGGCCGGCTGGGAAGGAAGGCGGCCCGTTTGCCACGACAAAAAAGGCAGTTAACGGGATCGGCGCCCATCTGTCAAGGCGCTCGGATCCGCCGCGGGCCGTACCGATCCCGGCGCGAGAGAAACCCCGCCTTGCGGAAAGGGTGTAGATCGGCTAGGAGCTTGTCCGAGAATGGGTGCTTTGCCTCGGTTTGTCTCCACCCGTCATCCCCGCGAAAGCGGGGATCCAGGATTTCCGGCACCTTATGGACTCCCGCTTGCGCGGGAGTGACGGTTTGCGGAGTTCTCGGACAGCCTCCTAGGGAACTTTGCACAGGACCACATCCATCCATATGAAAGAAAACCGCCAATGAACGCGAATAAACGCCAATGGCAATGAGCGAGCGGTGGGAGCGGCAATAGCCGCGAATGGGATGCCCGGCCGTTCCGTGGCGGTACGGCCGCCCGCTCGTCGCGCCTTGCGGCGCTCCCACAGAAGGACGTTCCATGGGTATGGGTTCTTTCGTGCGTGTGCCGCGGTAAGTTTCGTCTTGATCGTTGGGAGGGAAAAGACCTGGTGAAGGCCATGATCCTGGCGGCGGGCTACGGCGAGCGCCTGCGCCCTCTGACCCATGTGCGACCCAAGCCCTTGTGCCCCGTGGTCAACGTGCCCCTTCTGGACTACTGGATCCGGCGCCTGGCCCAGGAGGGGGTAACGGAAATCGTCATCAACGCTCACCACCTGGCGGATCGCCTGGAAGCCCACCTGGCCCGCGGTCCATGGCCCGTGCGCGTGCATCTTCTCCGGGAACGCAAGATCCTCGGGACCGGCGGGGGACTCCGAAACGCCTTGTCCATCCTGGGCGACGCCCCCTTCCTGGCCATCAACGGGGACATCGCCTGCGATGTGCCTTTGAAGGACTTGCTTCGCTATCACCGGGACTCCGGGGCTCCGGCCACCTTGCTGCTGTGCCGTTCCCGCAACTTCGATTCCGTCCGGGTGAACGCCGCCGGGGACCGGGTCGAAGAGTTTTTCAAGGCCCCCCGTCCGCCTTTGCATCCCGTCCGCCCGGCTCAGGACCGTCTCTGGACCTTCACGGGGGTGCACGTCATCGACCCGCGGATCCTCGAGAGGCTGCCCCAAGGCGTCCCCTTTCACATCATCGACGTCTATGAGGAGCTCATTAAAAAAAAGACGCCTCCGGCGGCATGGTGCCTTTCCCACCTTTGGTGGCGGGAAATCGGTTCGGTGGATGCGTATTGGGATCTCAACGGGGAATGCGCCGCGAATCCGAAACCATTCCTGCCCGGAAACCCGCCCGGTCCCGGACCCGTTTTCATCCATCCCGGCGCCCGGGTGGACCCGGGCGCGACCTTTCAGGGCATGGTCGTCGTGGGGGCCGGCTGCCACATCGGGAAAGGCGCTATTTTGCAGGATGTGATTCTCTGGGACCACGTTCGGGTGGCCTCAGGCGTTTTCCTAAAGGGGTGCATGGCGCTCGACGGCGTTCGGGTGGAAGCGGACGGGGAAGAGGTGATTTTCTTGCCGGGCGGAAGGATGACGAAGCGGCCGTCATGAATGGATTCCAAGACCCAAGGAAGAAGGACGAGGCTCGGATCGTCTCTTTGCTGGAAAAGACCGGTCGTTTGAACTCTCTTGTGAGGATCGAGCCCCTTGCGGGGGACGGGTCGGACCGGCGGTTCTACCGGCTTTATGTGCAGGGCCGGACCCTCGTCGCCCTGGTGACCGAGCGAAGGCGCCGGCCCGTGGATGAGCCTGTGGATAAACCCGTGGATGAGGTGGATTCCATGTGGCACATCGGCCGGCATCTGGAATCCAAGGGGGTTCCCGTGGCCCGCATCGTGGAGGCGGACCTTGGAGGCGGCGTCTTCTTGTTGCAGGACCTGGGCCGGGTGCACCTCTACGACGTGGCCGGGAAAATGGCCTCGGCGGCGCGAGTCCAACGCTTTTACGGGCAGGCCGTGGACGTCCTTGCCCGTCTTCATCGCGCGGCCCCGGAAGGATTCCGCCCCCACTGGTGCTTCGATGGAGACCGCTACACGCCGGAATTCGTCCTCCAGCGGGAACTCCACTACTTTCGCCGGTCTTTCCTCCAAAATTTTCTCGGGCTGGAAGGAACGGAAGGGCGGCTTTCCGACGATTTTCACTCCCTGGCCCAACGGGCGGGGGAGAACCGGGGCTTCCTGGTCTTTCACAGGGATTTTCAAAGCAGGAACCTCATGGTTCACCGCGGCTCTCTTTGGGTCATCGACTACCAGGGCATGCGCTTCGGACCTCCGGAATACGATCTGGCAAGTCTTCTGCTGGACCCGTACGTGATGCTCCCCGACAGCATGTGGCGTTCTCTGGCGGACCGCTACTGGGAAAGGGCGCGCCCCCTTCTCGGCGGATCCCGTGCGGACTTTTGGGAGCGCTTTCAGACCGTTGCCGTGTGCCGGTGCCTTCAGGCCCTGGCCGCCTACGCCTTCCTGGGGGCGGAAAAGGGAAAGAAAGGGTTTCTGGGGCACATCCCGGCTGGCTGGAAGCGGTTGAACCAGTTGCTGAACGGCCCCGCCGGGCGCCCGCTGCCCGGACTCCGCCTGCTGGTTCGCACCCTCGAACGGGACCCCGACCGGTTCCGGCGGATCCGCCATCCCCACTGTGGCATCCGCCCCCTACCCGACGCACATCGTCACCCAGGAGTCTAGGAGCCTGTCCGAAAATGACAAATCTGCCTCGTTCAACGCCCACTCGTCATCCCCGCGAAAGCGGGGATCCAGGATTTCCGGGAACCTATGGACTCCCGCTTGCGCGGGAGTGACGATTTGCGGAGTTTTCGGACGGGCTCCTAGGAGGCTGTCCGAGAACGCTGCTTTTATCAAACAACTTCGTAGTTGTGAGAAGGCGATATGGGCGGAAGTGCCATGATAGCCTGCCGAGCGCCTCTTCAGGGAGCGTTGGAGGCATTGGCGGAGCCCCAAAAGCACTCGAAGCGGGCTCGAACCGCCTCCTCTATGTAAGTCGGAAAAAGTTCCGTTGCCGGAACTGAATCGGATCAGTCTTGTATGGAATCATAGTGCCGCCCCCCCAAATGAGTCTAATATTCATAGGAACAATATCCTTAATCCGTGAGCGTGATTTTAACCAAACAAATAGGATATCCCATCTATACTTTTGAATTCGCACGCATTTTGTGCTATAGAGTCTCCTGTCAACCCTTCACCTGGCAGGTGCTCGCATGAAAAAAATCGTGATCGAACAGTCTTCGAAAGCCTTCTATAGCAACCACTCGGGTTTGGCTCTGGTGGGGAACCTGATCAACGGCTACACAAGTCTCTGCGACCGGTTGGAAAAGGAGGTTCCCGGGCAGCCGAGGATTTCGCATGGGGATGTGGTGAAGGCCTATGTTGGTCTCCTGTGCCTGGGCAAAAGTGATTTTGAAGCCGTAGGGGGGGCCGTGGG
>JACIYN010000060.1 GCA_014359885.1 Desulfacinum sp. | reverse complement strand
CGCCAACTGGAAGGGCCGTGAGACCGAAGCACCTTTTCGGATAGACTTGTAGTGCCAAGAAGGATTAGTGTGTCCATAACATAACGAAATTCCACACATATTTTTGAAGTACTGTTAAAGTTGAGTTTGGCTGGCGCACGCCAGCGGACCGCGGTGTTTTTGGCCGGCCGACTCCTCGTTTCTTTATGGAAGGCCATCGTCCTGGTTTCCCTGGGAAGCATCGGCAAGGAGCCGTTCAAGCAGCGGGAGCAATGCCGGGATATTCTTCGTCGCCGTTTCCCACACGATCCGGCTGTTCACCCCGAAATACTCGTGAACGACAATATTGCGCATCCCGCGCATTTCAAACCACGGGATATCCGACGTCCGGGAGACGATTTCCTCCGGCACATGGGTCGCCGCCTCACCCAATATGGTCAACTGGCGGAGAACAGCGTCAAAGGTTTTCTCATCCCGGGCAAAATCCTCGAATGTCAACCCCTCGACGTAAGCTGCTATTT
Source organism: Desulfacinum sp. (assembly GCA_014359885.1). Classification (GTDB taxonomy): domain Bacteria; phylum Desulfobacterota; class Syntrophobacteria; order Syntrophobacterales; family DSM-9756; genus Desulfacinum. The sequence continues at coordinate 25,219 of JACIYN010000060.1, read as the reverse complement.
TCCTCGCTGCGTTCAGCATATCCTCGATGCGAAACCGCCACTTTCTAGGCGACATGAACGGCCTCCCTCAGGATGTCGTCCCTGAGCGCAGGGTGCAGAGCATCCGGCGTCCCCAAATCCACTTCCATGCCGAGCAATTCGCTCAGCTCACGTTTCAGCCTCATGAATTCAAACAGCCCGACGGCTGCATCCGGTTCAAACTCAACGAGAACGTCGATATCGCTGCCCGGCTCCGCCTCCCCGCGCACCACCGAACCGAATACCGACAAGGTGCGCACATGATGCCGAGCCAGTAGCGGGCGATTATCACGAAGGATCTTGATGATCTTTTCCTTGTCCACGGCTACACCCCCTTTCGGGACCCGGTGAGATTGACCCGTTTGCTTTTCGAATCTTATCGTCTTTATCCTCTCCCTTGCGGGCAGATCTCGCAATCCCTTGTATTTGTGGCGCTCCATGCCAGTCATTGCTTTCGATGGCTCCAACGACGACCTTCCGGCAACGCGGGAGATCGGAAGCGCGTTCGATCCCGAAAATGGCCACCGGCATGAAAGACGTGGCCATTGCCCTCGGAGCCTGGTGACCACGACCCATGACGTCTGAGGAGGGCCCCATTGTCAAGACCACATTTGGAAAAATTTCAGCAAGCTTTCCCTGAGGGTGGACCTCTCCGGCTTGCCTTGCAGAGACAAGCCGATGGAAATCCGCAGCCAGCCGCCCGAGCCCCATCCAGGCTTCGCGGTTGACGGCCGGGATAGCTCTCGGCATGGGGCGCCCCATGGCGGCGTGGCGCAGATATTCACCGCGCCACATCCCTGCGCGCTTTCGGGCCCGATCCAGCCACGCCAGTTCCTCCGGAGACAAGCGGACGCTGACACAATGCGTTCTGAGCCGCGATGGATCCCTGGGTTTCGGTCCTCTGCGCAGACGAGTCTTGGTCATGCTGGCACCTCCTTCGCTCGTTTTTCCACGGGTCCCCGCAGAGGAGGGGTTGTTTCGGGAAGCGCGGGTTACACCTTGCTTCCTCCAACGCCGCACCTCCGCTCCATGTCCTCAGGCCCTTCTCGGTGTGCGTCTTCCCGGGTGAGAAGGGCCCTATGGGATAAGGGGAAGTGCCGCGTCCAGATTCAGATGCCCGGAAATGCACCCGCGTGCCTCTCGGGGCTGTTGAAGAAGGATCGGGGATCTTGGAATGGGTTCTGGTTTCTTGTCCTGGGGTGCTCGAGTGTGTGGGCGAAAAAAGATCGGAGGGCGGTGTCCGACGAGCTATAAGTGGACCTAATCCTCGGCTCCCCTCCGGGACCCGGTTTTCCGGTAAGGGGACATCCTTGGGGACATATGGAAAAGCCGGGTACTCAAAGGAGGGTCAGAGGAAGAAGGGGAGCCGGAAGCGGGATTGTCAAGAACCGAGGCAGCACACTATATTTCTCCGAACCTTGTCTTGACAACGGGGTCCACCTTAATGACCACACGCAACCATCCGCAACCGGAAACAAAAAAAGGACGCGGGCCTTTCGGCCGCGTCCTTTGCTTTCTGGTAGCGGGGGGAGGATTTGAACCTCCGACCTTCGGGTTATGAGCCCGACGAGCTACCTAACTGCTCCACCCCGCGTCAACGAGCACCCTTTATTAGCCCATCGGACCCGGGAAGTCAAGGGGCCGGTGAGGGCTTTTTTGTTCATCAGTGGAGGGCGTGGGCGGTTCGACCGGCCGGGCGCCTGTTGCGGCGGGCGGGCCGGAAGCTCCGCGCCGCGGGCTTCCGGTGCCGGGGCGGGCTGTAGCCGTCCAGGATGCAATAGCTCAAGCTGTCGCCCAGGGCCCTCTGGAGGGCCCCTTCCATGAAGCGGTCCTCGGCGCAGACGAAGGTGTAGGCTTCCCCGGTCTCGCTGGCCCGACCCGTGCGGCCCACCCGGTGGATGTAGGCGTCCACGGTGTCCGGAACGTCGAAGTTGATCACATGGGAGACCTTGCTCACGTCGATGCCCCGCGCGGCCACGTCGGTGGCCACCAGAACCCGGTAGCGGCCCCGGTGGAAGCCTTCCAGGGCCCGCTGACGCCTGCCTTGGGGCATGTCTCCGTTGAGGGCCACGGCCCGGTGGCCCGCGTCGGCCAACTGCCTAGCCAGGGAAGTGGACCGGTGCTTGGTGCGCGTAAAGACGATCACCCGTCCCCGGTTCAGGCGGCCCAGGATCTCCTTCAAAAGGGCGCCCTTCTGCGCGGAGCCCACGGGGTAGAAGGTGTGGGAGACCGATTCCACGGGAGCCGCGGCGCCCACCTGGATCGTTCGGGGTTCCTCCATGATCTGTGCGGCCAGGGTTCGGACGCCCGCAGGCATGGTGGCGGAAAAGAGCAGGGTTTGTCGCCGTGCGGGCACCCGGGCCACGATCTTCCGGATATCCGGCAAGAAGCCCATGTCGAACATGCGGTCCGCTTCGTCCAGCACCAGAACCTCCACGGAGCCCAGGTCGATGGTGCCCCGGCTCACGTGGTCCAGAAGACGGCCCGGACAGCAGACGGCGATGTCCACGCCGCGGCGAAGCGCGGCGATCTGAGGCTGGATCCCCACGCCTCCGTAGAGGCTGATGACCCGAAGCTGGGTGTTGCGGCCCAGTTGTTCCAGGGCCGAGCGGGTCTGTTCCGCCAGTTCCCGGGTGGGAGCCAGGATGAGGGCCCTCAGGGTGCGTCGCGGCCCCGAAAGGAGCTTTTGCAGAACGGGCAGGCCGAAGGCCGCCGTCTTCCCGGTGCCGGTCTGGGCCAGGCCGATGAGATCGCGTCCCCGGAGGGCGTCGGGGAGGGCCCGGGCCTGAATGGGAGTGGGCGTGACGAAGCCCAATGTGTCGAGGTTCTTCTGAAGAACGGAATTCAGCTGAAAATCCTTGAAAAGAGTCAATCGGCGTCCTTTATGATAAGAGGGTTCGCGGTGGATCCCGCGGGGTGCGTTCCCGATGAATCGCGCAAAAAAAGCGCCCCCGCCGGAAAGCGGGGGCGCCGTGGTGATCCGGAAGGCGTCTTACAGGACGGTGACGTTGGCCGCCGCCGGGCCCTTGGCGCTTTGCTGGATGTCAAAGCTCACCTGGTCGCCTTCGTTCAGAGTCCGAAAGCCGTCCGCGTTGATGGCGGAATGGTGGACGAAGACGTCCGGGCCGTTGTCCTGCTGGATGAATCCGAAACCCTTCTGATCGTTAAACCACTTCACAGTACCTTTGTTCATAGCGACATTCTCCTGTCGTTTTGGGTTTTCTCAAGTGTTTCAACTACTGGAGGATGTCACTTCGACGATCGAACTGGTCCTGCAGTGGAAACGATGCCGGTTTGCTTGAAACGGGCGTGCTTGAGTTGACGCAAACCTAATGGCGTTCCGTTCCGTTGGCAACGAAATAATTGGCCCGGGGGCCAAAAAGTTGGCGGTTGCTTCGTCCCTGTAGGGGACAACCCCTTGAGATGCCTTTGGAAAAGGTGTCCGAAATTTTTTTAAAATTCTAGAGAACCCCCTTGGAGCTGGGGACTCCGGAACGCCGGGGATCCAGCGAGCAGGCCTGGTCCAGGGCCCGGCCCCAAGCCTTGAAGGCCGCTTCCAGCATGTGATGGCTGTTTTCTCCGTAAGGCACGTGCAGGTGCAGCGTGGCTCCCGCGTGCACACAGAAGGCCCGGAAAAATTCCGGCAGAAGCTCCGTTTCGAAAGCCCCCACCCGCTCCACCAGAGGAGGGGTCTTAAGAACCAGATAAGGCCGGTTGGATAGATCCACCACGGCCTGGGCCAAAGCCTCGTCCATGGGCACCGACGCCTGGCCGTAGCGGCGGATCCCCGCCCGGTCTCCCAGCGCCCGGCTGAAGGCCTGGCCGAGACAGATGCCCACGTCCTCCACCGTGTGGTGGCCGTCCACGTCCAGGTCCCCCCGGGCCCGGACCGTCAGGTCGAAAAAGCCGTGGACCGCAAACAGACTCAGCATGTGATCGAAGAAGGCGATGCCGGTGCTCACCTCCGCCGTGCCCCGCCCGTCGATTCCCAGCTGGACCGCGATGGCCGTCTCCTTCGTCTTCCGTTCGATAAAGGCGCTCCGCTTCGTCTCACTCATGGGTCGTCCTTGTCTTGCGTTCCGTATCGCGGCCGAGGCCGCTCCCCTGCCTCACCGAAAAAACCCTTCCTTCCCCAACCGGCCCCATCTGCCCCGCAGTGCGGGGGCCACGGGCGGGGGTAAACCCCGCCCCTACGCAAAACGCCCATCCCGCCTGGTTCGGGAAGGTGTGCCACAACGCCCGTGATGACCGTTTTTCCCATAGCGCCGCCCTTCAGAGCTGCGGAAGATCCTCCGAACTTCGGGTGGGCCACCGGGTTGACCGCCTGTTCTGTCCTGCTGTGACGACGGCCCTTTCCCGCGGGGCTGAAGCCCCGCGGCTACGAGGAGGACGGGAATTCCCCGGCCCGTTGCGCTGAAAATGTGCGCGAAAGCCCTTTCCCCGGGAGCGCGGGCCTCCGCACCGCACGGGAAGCGGGCAGGACGCCCGCGGTCCCGTAAAAACCAGCCTTCTCGGACAGGCTCCCATGGCTCAGCCCCGCAACCGGGCAAACGCGCCCCAGAAAACCGTTTTTCTGCTATGCCACAGATCGCGCCCATGTTCCAGTCCGTTTCATCCTGTCCCTTGCCGCCCGGGGAATCCTGGGGTATGGTGCCCACGGAAACGCCCCTTGGAAAAGAAGAAAGGAGGCGCCCGGCGGGGCGCTTCCCGCGAGGAAGGATGCCATGGACACCCACGGTCGGGCAACGGTGGTCGATCTCTTCGGCCGATCCATCCCGCTCTCGTCCCTTCTGGACGAGATTCCCTCGGCCGTGGTGATCCTTTCCCGGGACCGGCGGGTGATCCGCCTCAACCGGGCCGCGGAGGCCCTCACCGGCATCCGCAGCGAGGACGCCTGGGGACTTCCGTGCCGCCACGTGTTGCGATCCAGCCTGTGCGCGGGCTCCTGCCCCCTCCGATCCCTTTCGCCCGACACCGGGCCCACCTGCCGCGAAGGAGACATCATCAACCGGGACCGCCAGAAGGTGCCGGTCCGCATCACCTTTTCCCTGGTCTGCGATCACGAAGGCTCCCCGGTGGGCTTCCTGGAGGTGGTGGAGGACCTTCGGATCCTGCAGCAGCTTTCGGACAGGAAAGCCCACGCCTACAGCTTCGGAAACATCATCGGTCACAGCCCCGAGATGGAGCGCCTCTTTTCCATCCTGCCCGGCATCGCCCAGACCGATTCTTCCGTGCTCATCACGGGAGAGACCGGCACGGGAAAGGACCTTCTGGCGGAAGCCATCCATCAGGTCTCCGGGCGCGCCAAGGGCCCCTTCATCAAGGTGAACTGCGGGGCCCTCCCGGAAACGCTCCTGGAATCCGAACTCTTCGGCCACGAAAAAGGGGCCTTTACCGGGGCGGCCCACAGCAAGCCGGGCCGTTTCAAGCTGGCCCACAACGGCACCCTGTTTCTCACGGAAATCGGCGATCTGCCCTTGTCCCTGCAGGTGAAGCTCCTCACCTTCCTGGACGATCGCATCATCCACCCCCTGGGGAGCACCAAGGGGATCCGGGTGGATGTGCGCATGATCGCCGCCACCCACCGGGATCTGCACGCCATGGTGCGGGAAGGCCGCTTCCGGGAAGACCTCCTCTTCCGCCTGAACGTGGTGCGGGTCCACATCCCGCCGCTGCGGGAACGGGGAGACGACGTGCGGCTCCTGCTGGATCATTTCCTGGCTTTCTTTTCGTCGGAATTCCAAAAAAAGATCAAGGGGTTTTCTCCCGATGTGCTGGATCTCCTGCTCCACTACCCCTACCCGGGAAACGTGCGGGAACTTAAGAACATCGTGGAATACGCCGTGAACGTGTGCACGGCCGATACCATCCAGCGCCGGGATCTTCCGGCCTACGTGGTGGAGGCTCCGCGGGGTGTGCCGGCCCCGGCCGAGCCCGTCGTTCCTCCTCGGATGGCGTCGGCTCCCGAGGTCCTCTCGCCGCACCGGGCGGTGTCGGCGGAAGAGAGCTGGGAGGAGGTGGAGCGGCGCATGATCCTGGACGCCTTGGTCCAGGCCCGGGGGCGCCGAAGCCGGGCCGCCGAGCTGCTGGGCTGGGGCCGCTCCACGCTCTGGCGCAAGATGAAACGCTATGGTATCGTCGGCAACCAGAATCGGGGCGAATGACAATGGCGCACAAGGTTTTTGTTCCCCTTCAGGGATCCGAAGTGGCGGCCCGGCTGGATCTGGCCACGGAGGTGTGGGTGGGCGTCTGGGATGAGGCGGGGGAACTGGTGGAGGAGCGGACGGTGGTGCTGCCTCAGGCGTCGGCCGAGGGGCTCTGCCAGCTGCTCATCTCGGAAAACGCCCACACCCTGGTCTGCGGGGCCATTGAGCAGGAATACTACGACTATCTCACCTGGAAGCGGGTGGACGTGGTGGACGAGGTGATCGGGGAGCTGGAAAGCGTGCGCACGGCCATCGCCCAAGGCCGGCTGGCCCCCGGCGCGGTCCTCCTGGAGCGAAAGGTCGAATCGTCATGACGGACAAGCTGGAACGGTTGGGCAAGGCACTTCAGGGGCTCTTTTCCTTCGAGGTGGACGAGGAGAGTCCCCAGCGCTACGATGTGCTGCGCCGGAATCTCATGATCCTCATGGTGCTGGTCACCTTCGTGCCCCTGCTCCTCATGGCCGGCATCAACTACCACGAATACCGGTCGGTGCTCCAGAAGGAGATCGTGACCCCGCTGCGGGGCCTGGTGAACAAGACCAAGCACTCCTTCGAGCTCTTCCTGGCCGAACGGGTGTCGGCGGTGAGCTTCATCGCCCGGGCCTATCCCTACGAGGAGCTGGCCGATCCCCAGCGGCTCAACCGGATCTTCAACGTGATGAAGCAGGAGTTCACGGGCTTTGTGGACCTGGGGCTCATCGACGCCAACGGGGTCCAGGTCAACTACGTGGGCCCCTACGACCTCAAGGGAAAGGACTACTCGGAACAGGGCTGGTACCACGAGGTGCGGGTGCGGGGCACCTACGTGAGCGATGTGTTCATGGGCTACCGCCGGTTCCCGCACCTGGTGATCGCCGTGGAGCAGCTCACCGACCGGGGGGACCGCTGGATTCTTCGGGCCACCATCGACACCCAGCGCTTCCAGGAGCTCATCGCCTCCATGGGCCTGGATCCGGAAAGCGACGCCTTTCTGGTCAACCGCGAAGGCGTCTTCCAGACTCCCAGCCGGTTCTACGGGGGGGTGCTGAGTCCCTGTCCCCTGCCCGTTCCCCGGGTGAGCTACCAGGCGGATGTGATCGAGGCGGTGGATCCCAACGGCCGCCCGGTCTTCGTGGCCTACGCCCACCTGGTGCACCCCGGCTTCGTCCTCATGGTGGTCAAGCCCCGCGCCCAGGTGCTCCAGGCCTGGACCACGCTCAAAAGCGAGCTGCTCTTGCTCTTTTTCGGCGGCACGGCCCTCATCTTTCTGGTGGTCTACAAGCTCACGGGCATCCTGGTGCGCAAGATCCGGGAAGCCGATGAGCGCCGCGAGGCGGCCTTTCGGGAGATGCAGCACCACCACAAGCTCTCGTCCATCGGGCGGCTGGCCGCGGGGGTGGCCCACGAGATCAACAACCCGCTGGCCATCATCAACGAGAAGGCCGGTCTCATGAAGGACCTCATGGAACACACCCCCGACTTCCCCAAGCGAGAAAAGTTCCTGGCCCTGGTGCAGGCGATCCTCCAGTCGGTGGACCGCTGCCGCAACATCACCCACCGGCTGCTGGGCTTTGCACGGCGCATGGACGTGCAGATCGAGGTGCTGGACCTGAACGACGTGATCGGCGAGGTGCTGGGGTTTTTGGAAAAGGAGGCCCTCTACCGCAATATCGATCTGCGGCTCCAGCTGGCGGAAAATTTGCCGCGCATCGCCTCCGACCGCGGCCAGCTCCAGCAGGTCCTCCTGAACATCCTCAACAACGCCTTCGCCGCCGTGGACGACGGCGGGATCGTCTCCATCACCACCTGGGATGCGGACCTGGACCGGGTGGCGGTGAGCATCCAGGACAACGGGCACGGCATGAACCAGGAGACCCTGAAGCACATCTTCGAGCCCTTCTTCACCACCAAGAAGGGCTACGGAACCGGACTGGGGCTCCCCATCACCTACGGCATCGTCAAGAAGCTGGGCGGGTGCATCGAGGTGCAGAGCGAGGAGGGTCGGGGCACGACCTTCACGGTCTACCTGCCCAAGAAGCCGCCGGAATTTACCAAGGAATGAAAGGCCTGGAGGATCGGCATGGAAGGTTTGCGGGTGCTGTTGGTGGATGACGAGGTGGAATTCGTCTCCACGCTGGCGGAACGGCTGGAGATCCGGGGCATGGAGGTGCTCGTGGCGTCGGACGGCGAGGAGGCGCTCAGGCGGGTGGAGCAGGAGCCCCTGGACGTGGTGGTCCTGGATGTGCGCATGCCGGGCCTGGGCGGGCTGGACGTGCTCAAGCGCATCAAGGAGATGAAGCCCGATCTTCCCGTGATTCTGCTGACGGGCCACAGCGCCACGCGGGACGGCATTGAGGGGATGCGCCTGGGCGCCTTCGATTACCTCATGAAGCCCCTGGACATCGAAACGCTCATGGCCAAGATGAAGGAAGCCTGCGCCGGGCGATAGGCGATGGAGGGATCCATGGAAAACGGACTGGACCGGGAGACGGCCTTCATGGGGAAGCTCACGGCGGGGGCCACCCATGAAATGAAGAACGTGCTGGCCATCATCGGCGAATCGGTGGGGCTCCTGGAAGACCTCATGGGCCTTCCCAACGCCCGGGATTTTCCCCACCGGGAACGGTTCCTCAAGGCCTTCGGGTCCGTCCGGGACCAGGTGCGGCGGGGAACGGGGGTGCTCACCCACCTCAACCGGTTCGCCCACAGCGCGGACCGGGAGACGGCCGCCGTGAACCTGGGGGATCTGCTGGAGGATCTTCGGGTGCTGAGCGAGCGGTTCTTGCGCCGGCGCTCCATTTCCTTTGAGGTGGTGCGGGAAGGGGAGGGCCCCGTGGTGGAAACCTCCCCGGTGCGCCTCCAGATGCTTCTGTTTCGGGTGATCACGGCGGTGGCCCAGGCCCTCCCGGAAGGGGGGCGCTTCGAGATCCGTTGCGGACCGGGGGAAGGCGGCGGGGCGGCCGTGATCCTTTCCTGGCCCGGGACGGCCCTGGGGCCCGAGGGGCTGCGGCGTCTCCAAGAGGCGCTGGCCGACGGGGCCCTGGGGGATCTGGCCCGGGATCTGGGCGTTTCGCTGGACGGGGACGCCGCCGGCGTGAGGTTGCGGCTGGGGTCGCGCCAGGATGTATCATAATGTATCAATCTGTTCGTATCACATCGTTTCATATTGTGCTCAATCGCAGGCTCCCCCTCCCCCTCTTTCTCTAACCTCTTGAACTTCCTGCTAAAGAAAACTTGGCATCTTCCTTGCTCTCTTTTCCTGTGAAGGCGGGAACGAAAGCAGAAACCATCCCGAACAAAGGAGGATGCCATGTCCATCAAGAAGAAGATCGAAGATCTGTGGACCGCGGTGACCCTGGCGGAAGCCAACCTGGATCCCGCATCCGTTCCGTCCCTGGGCTGGAAGCGCATGGAGGCGGACGCCCGAACCCGGCTGGAAGATCTCTTCTCGGCGGCGGCGTTGGCCGAGGCGGGCCTGGCCGATGCCGCCCGGCGCCTGGTGCTGGGCCGGGAGGCCGCCCCCGGGCGTGATCTTTCCGGTTTCCTGGCCGACGTGGGCCTGGCGGGCGTTCGGGTCCGCTACTGCGTGGTGCAGGTCTAAGGGGCCGGTTCCATGGCGGTGCGCCTGCTGGTGGTGGAGGAAGACGAGCGCTTCCGGGGGAGCCTCTGCGCCTGGCTTCGGCGGCGGGGCTACGGGGTCCTGGAAGCGGACGGCCAGCAGGAGGCCTTGGGGCTTCTGGAGGCGGAACCCGTGGATGTGGTGCTTCTGGGATGCCGGGAGGACAGCGGGCAGGGATGGGTGCTCCTGGATCAGACCCGTGCCATGGATGTCCCGGTGATCCTGCTGGTTCCCAAGGGCCGGGTGCAGCTTTCCATGGAGGGCATGCGGCGGGGGGCCTTCGACGACCTCTTCGTCCCCTTCGACTGGCAGGCCCTGGAGGATCGGATTCGGGCCGCCGGGGCGGCCCGGCGGGAACCCCGCCGGCCCCGCAAGTCCCTCAAGCAGCGGTGGGAGGATCTCATGGTGGCGGCGGCCTTCGCCGAGGCGGGGGCTCCCGATGTGGCGAGAAGGATGTTGAAGAAAGAGGATGGGGCCCGCAAGGGGAAAAGGGAGAAGAAGAATGGCTAAGAATATCAAGGTTCTTTTGGTGGACGACGAGGAAGAATTCGTCAAGACCCTTTCCGAGCGTCTCCGGATGCGCGACGTGGGTTCGGACGTGGCCTTCAACGGCGAACAGGCCCTGCAGCTGGTGAGCGACGAGGTTCCCGACGTGATGGTCCTGGACCTGCGCATGCCCGGCATCGACGGCATGGAGGTGCTCCGGCGCGTGCGCAAGAACTATCCCGACGTGCAGGTGATCATCCTCACCGGCCACGGGTCCGACAAGGACGAGGAGGAGGCCCGCCGCCTGGGGGCGTTCGAATACCTGCAGAAGCCCGTGGACGTGGATCACCTCATCAAGACGCTCCGCCTGGCCTACAAGAAGAAGATGGAAGACGCCATGGTGGCGGCCACCTTCGCCGAGGCGGGGGATTTCAAGACGGCCCGGGAAGTGATGGACGAAGACAAGAAGAAATGAGGAGAGTCCATGAAGGCGCATGTGCTGTTGGTGGATGACGAGGTGGAGTTCGTGGACATCCTGGCCGAACGCCTGGAGGCACGGGAATTCTCCGTTGTGAAGGCCTACAGCGGCGACGAGGCCTTGGAAAAGCTCGGCGAGGCCAAGGTGGACGTGGTGGTGTTGGACGTGGTGATGCCCGGAAAATCGGGGATCGAAACGCTTCGGGAGATCAAGCAGAGGGAGCCCCTGGTGGAGGTGATCATGCTCACGGGCCACGCCACGGTGGAAACGGCCATCGAGGGGATGAAGCTGGGCGCCTACGATTACCTCATGAAACCCACCGAGATTCCGGATCTGGTGGAAAAGCTGGAAGGCGCCCTGGCCCGCAAGCGGGAGCACGAAGAGCGGATCCGCAAGGCGGAGATCAACGGGATCATGAAGCGGCGGGGCTGGTAGGCTCCCCCCTTGGGTGCGGCGGGAGGAGGGGGTGTCCTGCGCGCCCGATATCGTTCATTTGGGCACAACATGCAATTTAAGTTCGGGTTCCAGAACGTGCCGAACAACAGGAGGATGCCTGTGGCGAAAAATACCGTGAAAGAACTCATGGTGCCTCTTTCCGAATACGCCTGCGTTCCCGAGGACGCCAGTCTGTACCAGGCGGTCCTGGCGCTGGAAGAGGCCCAGCATAGATCCACCGATCGGCCCTACAAGCACCGGGCGGTGCTGGTGTGCGACGCCTCGGGCCGTGTGGTGGGAAAGGTGAGTCAGTTGGACGTGCTTCGGGCCCTGGAGCCCAAATACAAGGGCGTGGGGGACTTGGGCCTTTTGAGCCGCTTCGGCTTCGGCCCGGAACTCATCCGCGCCATCACCCGGGAACTGTCCCTGCTGGACAAGCCCCTGGACGATCTGTGCAAGAAGGCGGCGCGCATTCGGGTGCGGGACATCATGCACAGCCCCAGCGCCGGAGAATATGTGGAAGAGACGGCCGGCTTGAACGAGGCCATCCATCAGCTGGTCATGGGCCCCCACCAGTCGCTTCTGGTCACCCGCCAGGGGGAGATCGTGGGCATCCTGCGGCTCACGGACGTGTACGTGGAAGTGAGCGAACGCATCAAGGCCTGTGAACTCTAACCAAGAGTGGCACACAAACCGGAGGAACCTCCATGCACGATATCGCCATCAAGGCTGAGAGCCGTCTGGACTGGAAGCGGCTCGCCTTCATGTTTACCGGTGTTTTTCTCTTCATGCTGGTCTATTTGTCCCCGCCCTGGCCCGATGCGGTGGATCCCATGGGCAAGCACTTCCCGCTTTCCCGGGAAGGCAAGGCGGCCATCGCCATCTTCTTGTGGGCCGGCACCTGGTGGGTCTTCGAGGTGGTGCCCATCGGCGTCACCAGCCTGCTCATCGGGGCTCTCCAGGTACTTTTCCTGGTGCGGCCGGCCAAGGTGGCCTTCAAGGACTTCATGGATCCGTCCGTGCTCTTCATTTTCGGATCCATTGTGATCGGCATGGTTTTCACAAAGACCGGCCTCACCCGGCGCCTGGCCTACAAGATGCTGAAGGTGGTGGGGGATCGCACCAGCATGATCCTGCTGGGTTGCTACGTGGTCACCGCGGCCCTCACCCACATCATGGCCCACACGGCGGTGGCGGCCACCATCTATCCGCTGCTGGTGTCCATCTACGCCCTGTACGGCGAAAACGACCGGCCCACCAAATTCGGCAAGGCCCTGTTCATGGGCATGGCCTACGTGGCCGGGGCTGGCAGCATCGTGACGCTCCTCGGTGCGGCACGGGGCGCGGTGGCCCTCGGCTTCTACAACGAGATCGCCGGGAAAAGCGTGAGCTTCTTCGAACTCACCTATTACATGTTCCCCGTGGGCTGGATCATGACCTTCCTGCTCTGGGGCTTTTTCATGATTGTCTGCCGCCCGGAAAAGAAGGTCATCCCGGGATTGCGGGAGAAGGCCAAGGAGCTGGACGCCCAGCTGGGGCCCATGACCCGAAACGAGATCATCGCCGCCCTGATCGTGGGAACGGTCATCGTGATCATGAGCCTGCGCTCGTTCATCCCGGCCCTCAAGTTCATCGACAAGACGGCGCTCATCCTCTGTTCCACCATCCTCTTCTATGTCTTCGGCATCCTGGATCTGAACGACCTGGAGGAGATCCCCTGGAACATCATCCTGCTCTTTGCCGGAGCCATGAGCATCGGCTTCTGCCTCTGGGAGACGGAAGCGGCCAAGTGGCTGGCCGTGAACTGGCTCACCATGTTCAAAGAAGCCAACTGGTTCATCTTCGTCATGAGCATCGCCTTCTTCGTCATGATCATGACCAACTTCATCATGAACGTGGCGGCCATCGCCATCTCGCTTCCCGTGGCGCTGGTCATCGCCCCGTACCTGGGCGTGGCCGGTGAGGTGATCCTCTTTGCGTCCCTGGTGACGGCGGGCATGCCTTTCCTGCTGCTGGTGGGGGCGGCTCCCAACGCCATCGCCTACGAGTCCAAGCAGTTCACCACGGGCGAGTTCTTCCTCTACGGCATCCCGGCCAGCATCTTGCTCATGGTGGTGGTGGGGTTTGCGGCGGCGGTCCTGTGGCCGCTCATGGGCATGCCCGTGACCGTGGGAGGATAACGGCCGGAACGGAAGGCCCGCCGGCGGTCCGGATCGGCGGGATGCTGAACTGGGAGGCCGTCCGCGGCGTTTTCGGACAAGCGCCCAAAGTGCCCGTCGGCTGTAGGGGCGGTTCGCGAACCGCCCCTGCGCCAACAACGGGGAAGGGAAACCGCAGCGCCGGTTGGATGCGCCCTCCTCGGGGGGGCCTCGAAGGAAGGGCCGAGAACCTTTGAGCTACCTGGGAATGGTAGGGGCGAAAGATTTTTCGCCCCTACCATTGCGAGTTCACCGGCAGCCCATTTTGAATTGGGCGATCCTTTCTCCGGCGCGCGTCAAGCGCGCCTCCAAGAGCGCACCGACCCACCGGGGTGGGGCGGGGTTTATCCCCGCCCGCTGAACAGGCGGGGGTTAAGGAAAGCCGACGGCTTGTCCGAGGTGCGGGGGGCTTTTCCGCAGCCCTAAAGGGCTGCGCTACGAGAAAAGGGATCATCCTCGACGTTTTCGGGCAGCCTCTTAGGAGGCTGTCCGAGAAATCCACAAACCGTCACTCCCGCGCAAGCGGGAGTCCATGGCTCACTGAAAATTCTGGATCCCCGCTTTCGCGGGGATGACGGGTGGACTTTGAAAGGGGCAAATCAGGCATTCTCGGGCGGCCTCCTAGGGCAGGCTTTCGGGCGTCCTGAAGAATCCATCCAACCAGCCGTCATGGACAAGGCGGCGAGGAGGTCAATCATGAGTCGCGTACAACAGCTGATCGATCGTATCGTGGATAGGGTCAACATCAATCTGCGGGAGCCCGCCTTCGACGTGGGCCCCTACGTGCGGGAAATCATCCCCGTGGACCAATTCGTCAAGTTCTACGCCTTCTACGGACTGACGCCCCACTATCCGCTGCATTTCAGCTTCGCCCATTCCAGCCTGGCGGGAAGCTACTTTCTCGGGCGGTGCACGGTGGAGCACGCCGTGCTCTACAAGAGCGACATCCGCGGGGACGAGCTCAAACGCAAAGGAACGCTCTTCGAGCACAAGGGAATCCGGATTCCGCTCCACGAGGACGAAGAGATCCGGATCCGGGACAGCTTCCTCATCAAGACCCTGGTGCACAACAACTCCCACGATCCGGAGAGCCCCGAAGAGTTCCAGATCCGGAACACGGTGGCCATGCACTACGCCAACATCCACGGGGCACCGGTGGAAGGCTGCTTCATCGGTCCCTTCGCCACGGTGGATCTGACCACGGTGCACGACTGCGTCATCGGGGCCTTTTCCTACGTGCAGACCGGGGAGCTGAACCACCGGGAGGTGCCGGCCGGGACCATCTGGATCCGGGCGGATGGGGCGTTCGAATTCCGCTACAATTATGCGGACGAGGCCCTGGCACGGTACGTCAGCGTGAAGCCGGGCGAGGTGCCCACGGGGATCCTCATGGACTTCGTGGAGGCACGGAAGGGAGAATTCCAGGAGGTTTTCGAATCGGTGGGTTGCTGCCGCGGCTTGGAGATCCCGGAGGGGGCGTCGGTGAGTCCCTATTCGGTGGTCAAGGGCGAAAGCACCATCGGGCGGAACGTGCTGGTGGCCCAGCGGGCCTATCTCAACGGGGCGCGTATGGGGCCGGGGGCCAACGCCCAGGAAAACTGCTACATCGTGGATTCCACCCTGGAAGGCTTCAACGTCACGGCCCACGGCGGCAAGATCGTCGGCGCCCACTTGGGGGAAAAGGTCTTCGTGGGCTTCAATTCCTTCGTTCGCGGCACCGACCGGGCGCCTCTCAAGGTGGGAGCCGGCTGCATCGTCATGCCTCACACGCTCATCGATCTGGAGGAACCGCTGGAGATTCCGGAAGGGCGCATCGTGTGGGGGCTGGTGCGAAATGCCGCCGATCTGGAGGAAAACAGCGTCTCCGCCGAGGAACTCTCCCGCGTGGATGGGGAATTCAGCCGGGGCCGGATGGTCTTCAAGGGGAAAGGTGAAACCTTCGTCCAGGCGTTTCGGCACCGCATTCAGCACATCCTGGAAGAAAACGGCGCCTACTACGATGGCACCGCGGGCTTGGGCCATGCCCAGAAGGGGCAGAACATGGTCTTCAACATCATCCAACCCTACCCGGACGGCGACCTGAAGGGGATGGTGCCCACCATCGACATCCGCCCGTAGAAGCGGGAAACCGCAGACCCGGGTTTGCGAGGAAGCCATGGCGAGGATGAGTCTTCGAGCCCGCATCGTCACACTGCTGGCGGCCCTGGTGGGCGTCAACTGCGCCGGAGCGCTCATCACGGTCTGGTATATCGCCCACACCCAGGCACTCTACGGAACCATGGTGGAAAGGGATCTGCAGGCCCTGGTGGCGGCGGAAAAGCTGGGGAGCGCCCTGGCCATGCAGAAGGGCTATCTCACCTACTACTATCTCACGGGAGATGAAAAATGGCTCGAGCGCCTGGGGGACCATCACCAGGCCTTCCTCTCCTGGCTCGCCAAGGCCCGGGAGCTGGCGGAAGCGGAAGACGGGCGATCCATCCTCAACGGGATTGAGTCGGCCTACGTGCGTTTCATCTCCTCCCGCGATCAGGTGGTGGATCTGTACCGGCAGGGCCTCAAGGAAGAAGGGGCCCGCCGTCACTGGACGGTGCGGGACCAGTTCCATGCCATCTACACCCTGGCGGAAGAGTTCAAGGCCCTCCACGAAAAAAAGATGGAAGAGCGGCGCCTGGCCTATGCCGGGCGGGCCCGGCTGCTCACCGCCCTGGCTTCCGCCGCCTTTCCCCTGTCCCTGGGCGCGGGGTGCCTGCTGGCGTTCGTCCTGTGGCGCCAGATCCTGGAACCCATCCGGCGGCTCGCCTTCGTGCGGGAAGACGCAGCCGATCCGTCCGTTGGCAAAGAGCGCGACGAGGTGAAGGCTCTCAGCCGGCGGGTGCACCACCTTCTGGAGGACGTGGGCCGGGCCCAGGAGCAGCTGGAGGAAAGTCGGGAGCACCTGATCCAATCGGAAAAGCTGGCCCTGGTGGGGCGCCTGGCGGCCGGCGTGGCCCACAGCATCCGAAACCCGCTCACCTCCGTGAAGATGCGCCTCTTTTCCCTGGAAAGAACGCTGGATCTGGACGACCTCCAGAGGGAAGACTTCGAGGTGATTTCCGAGGAGATCCGCCACATCGACACCATCGTGGGGAATTTCCTGGAATTTTCCCGGCCGCCCAAGCTCAAGATGCAGCAGGTGAGTCCTTCCGATGTGGTGGACATGACCCTGCAGCTGTTGCGCTACCGGCTGGAATCCTACGGGGTTCGCGTGGACGTGGTGCGCAACGGGCGCCTCCCCAAGATCCGTCTCGATCCGGATCAACTCAAGGAAGTCCTGGTGAACCTCATCTTGAATGCCTGCGAGGCCATGGGCGAGGGAGGCCGCATGGAGATCCGGGAGGAGACGGGCACTTTGGGCACCCATGACCGGGTGGTCCTGATCCGGGTGAGGGACAACGGGCCGGGGATTCCCGAGGATCTGCAGGAAAAGATCTTCGAGCCCTTTTTCAGCACCAAGGAGGAGGGATCCGGCCTGGGGCTGCCCATCGTGAAGCGGATTCTGGCGGACCATAAGGGCTGGATCCATGTGCAGTCCAAGCCGGGGGAGGGCACCACCTTCGTGGTGGGCTTGCCCTGTGAGGAGCGTGGGGCGTGGCTGAGATCCTGATTGTGGATGACGATCCCCAACTGCGGCGGAGCTTCGGGAGGATTCTGCAGAGCGAAGGCCACACGGTGCGCCTGGCCGGATCCGGGGAGGTGGGCCTGGAGGAGGTGAAGGCGCGCGTTCCGGACCTGGTGATCCTGGATGTGCGTCTTCCGGGCATGTCGGGGCTGGAGACGTACCGGGCCATCCGGGACGTGGAGGCCAAGCTTCCCGTGATCATCATGACGGCCTACGGCACCACGGAAACGGCCATCGAAGCCACCAAGATGGGGGCCTTCGATTATGTGCTCAAGCCCTTCGACATTCCCTCCATGCTGGATCTCATCTCCCAGGCCCTCAAGGCGGGCCGCTTCATGCGCACCAAGGTGGCCGTGGATTCGGTCCCCGACTCCTTCCAGCACGACGCCCTCATCGGCCGGAGCCGGGCCATGCAGGAGGTTTACAAGGCCATCGGGCGCGTGGCGGCCACGGACGCCACCGTGCTCATCCGCGGCGAATCCGGAACCGGCAAGGAACTGGTGGCCCGGGCCATCTACCAGCACAGCCACCGGGCCCAGGCGCCCTTCCTGGTGATCAACTGCGTGGCCATTCCCGAGACCCTGTTGGAAAGCGAGCTGTTCGGGTACGAAAAGGGAGCGTTCACGGGGGCCGCGAGCCGCCGGGTGGGCAAGGTGGAACAGGCCCACCGGGGAACGCTCTTTCTGGACGAGATCGGCGATATGCCCGTGAGCATCCAGGCCAAGCTCCTGCGGCTGCTCCAGGAACGAAGCATCGAACGGCTGGGCGGCCGGCGGCCCATTCCCGTTGACGTGCGGATCCTGGCGGCCACCAACCGCGACCTGGAAGAGGCGGTGGCCCAGGGGCGGTTCCGGGATGATCTGTTCTATCGGCTCAACGTGGTTACCCTGATGCTGCCGCCCCTGAGGGATCGCAGGGAGGACATCCCGCTGCTGGCCGACTATTTTCTGGCCCGCTTTGCGGCGGAACTGGGAACGCCCAATCCCGGACTCACCGCCGAGGCCCGGGAGTGCCTCATGGCCATGGACTGGCCCGGAAACGTGCGGGAGCTGGCCAACGTCATCCGAAAGGCCCTCATCTTCAACCGGGGATACCCCTTGGAGCCGGCCGACGTGCTGCGGGCCGTGGGCGAAAACGGCCCCGAGGAGGCTTCCGGCCGTCGGGCCGTTTCCGCCGGGGAAGAAGGCGGGGGGGCCTGGCTGGATCGATGGATCTTCGAGCAGCTGGACCAGGGGCGTTCCGAAAGGCTTTTCGACGAGCTGGTGGACGATTTCTCCGCGCGGGTGATCCGGGCGGCCCTGGAGATCACGGGCGGCAACCGGACCCAGGCCGCCCGGCTTCTCGGCATATCCCGCCCCACCCTGCTGGCCCGCATGGAAAAGTACGGAATCCGCGTGGAGGCCTCCGTGACGTAGGAGGGTGTCCAAGGATGGCATTTTCCTGGGAGCGCGGGCGTCTCGCCCCCTTCTGGTGCGGGCCGGAGGCCCGCGCTCCCAGGGCAAAAGGCTTTCGGGTTCGTTGTCGGACGGCCTCCAGGAGCTTGTCCGAAAACTTCATAACGGTCATGGCGAGGCACGCCACCCCGCCTGAATGAAAGAGCCTGCAACGGGGCGTTGCCCGCCCTGTGGTGGCTTTCCCCTCTCTGTGGGAGCGCCGCAAGGCGCGATGAGCCGGGAGCGGCCCCGCCGCCATGGAATGGCCGGCCACCCATATCGCGGCTTTCGCCGCTCCCACACATGATGGTGCTCCCACGGGAAGGGGGAAGGCGAGGAGAGCCGGTTCGGTCGATGCTCTCGGGGGGTGAGCCTGGCAGGGACCATCCTGTGGGTTGGGGCTCTCCTCGCCGTTCCGGCTTTGCCGGCGGGATGACGAACCGCCGGCTTATTCCGAAAGAAAGGGTGACAGGTCCTCCACGTAATGGGTGAGGACCCGGTAGCCGGCCTCTTCCAGGGCGCGGGCGGCGGGTTCTTTGGCGGCCATGTTCACGCGGATGATAAGCTGCCAGACCCCCGGGTGATCCGGCAGGGTCACCGTGAGGGCGCTTCGCATGTTGATGCCCGCCTGTTGAAGAATCCGGCCCACGTCGGCCATGGTCCCGGTGCGATCTCCCACCAAAAGGAGCAGCCGGGCGCTGTCTTCCGTCATGCCCGTGGCCAGCAGAATCAGATCCAGCAGATCCGACACGGTGAGAATGCCCACCACCTGGTTGCGGTCGTCCACCACGGGCAGCGCCCCGATCTTGTGCCGCCGGAGCATCCAGGCGGCCCGTTCCACGCTGGTTCCCGGATGGGCCGTGATCACGTCCCGGGTCATCACGGCGGACACTTTCAGACGCCCCAGAAGATAGGTGAACTCGTAAACACTCAGGGTCGTGGCCGGGGAGGCCCAGGCCTTCTTGATGTCCCGGTCCGTGATGATGCCGCACAGGCGTCCCTTGTCATCGACTACCGGCAGGTGGGAGAAGCCCTTCTTTTCCATGATCTCGCGGGCGGAGGGAAGCGGGGTGTCCGGAGACACGGTCACGGGATTTCGCGTCATGTGCCAGCCGACGAACATGGGAACCTCCTATGGTAAAGATTCCTGAATCGCAGGTTCCGCCGATTTCGACGGCTTGGAGAGCATAAAGCGGGCCAAGGTGGAGGGGGCGCGAATCGTCCGTCCCGCGGGCGCTCCCAATGGAGAGGTCCCCGCTGATGGTGTCAGGTTTTTTTACGGTTTGTAAAGAAACCGCTCGATGCCTCCCGATCCGCGATCCATCCCGTCGGGCGGTTTGGGGCGGCGACCGAAAGGGGCGGCTGGTCCGATTTTTGCCCTCTTGTGCATCCAGGTGCCGCGACGGTCCAACGGCGGCGGTCGTCGGTTTTCGGCACCGGTGGTGCATTGGGAAATGCAAAGGAGGGTGCCATGACCACGGTGGAGGAATTGAGGTCCAGCGGTTTCTTTAATGTTCTGGGCGAAGCCGATCTGCAGATGATCGGCGGCTTTACGGAAAAGCGGGTTCTCCAGAAAGGCGGGATCATCTATCGACACGGGGATCCGGCCCGCAAGTTCTACGTGGTCACCAGGGGAATGGTCAGCCTTCGCGAGCTGCGCCCGGGCGACACCGTGGGGATCGCCTTTGAGACGCGGGCGCCCGGCGAGGTCTTCGGAGTCGCCTCCTTCATGCCGTCCAAACAGTACACGCTCACGGCTGTGTGCCAGGAGGATACGGAGCTCCTGGAGGTGGATGTGGGGCGCCTGGAGGAGCTGATTCAGGCCAATCCGCTCATCGGCTACGTGCTCATGAAGGAAGTGGCCCGGATCTACTTCGAGCGCTACAAGCTCTGCAAGCGCCAGCTCTACGAGATGGTCAAGACGCCCACGCTGATCACCGCGCTTCCCGGCTAGAAGGCTGTCCGAGAACGCCGGAGATGACCGCTTTTTTCGTAGCGCAGCCCTTTAGGGCTGCGGAGGAACCCCCGGGCGCCCAATAGGCCATCGCCTATTTCCTGTCGCTTCATGGAGTTACGATGACCCTTTCCGCGGGGCTGAAGCCCCGCGGCTACGAGGAGAACCAAAATTCCCCGGCCATGTAGGCCGTAGAACCATTTCCGGACAAGCTCCTAGTGCCATGTGAAGGCCGGTCCCGGCGGCGATCCGGGCCGGCCGATGAGGGCGGAATCCCCCATGGACAAAGACTACTCGCTGCTGCGCCTCAAGCTCATAGCCGTGACGCTGGGCTTTTCCCTCATCCCCCTCTTCCTTGTAGGGGCGAGCCTCTACGTGCAGTTCGACCGCGCTTACTCGGCGCGGGTCAAGGAAACCCTGCGGACGGTGGCGGAGGACCGCCGTCACGCCCTGGATCTCTTCTTCGACGAAAGGATCTCCCAGCTCACCACCCTGGCCTACACCCATACCCTGGACGAACTGGTTCGCTCTTCGGTCCTGCAGGATCTTTTCGAACTCATCCAACGACGTTCCAAATATTACGTGGACCTGGGGGTGATCGATCAAAACGGGGACCACCTGGCCTATGCGGGTCCCTATCCGCTCCTGGGAGTCAACTATCGGGAGGCGCCCTGGTTTCAATCGGTGATGCAGCGGGGGGTGCATATCAGCGACGTCTTCCTGGGGGTTCGCAAGGTGCCCCATTTCGTCATCGCCGTCCTCCGCTGGGAAGGAACCCGGTGCTGGGTGCTGAGGGCCACCATCAACACGGATCTTTTCGAATCCATGGTCCGGGCCGCCCAGGTCGGCAAGGGCGGGGAAGCCTATCTGGTCAACGAAAAAAACATCCTCCAGACGGCATCCCGGTTTCACGGGCAGGTGCTCACCGAGGCGCCCACCCCCAACCTGGCCCGGTTTCGGGGCACGCGTCTTCTGGACGAAGAGCTCCCCAGGGGCAGGATGCTCATGGCCGCCACCTGGCTCCGGAACGTGCCGTGGATGCTGGTGGTGCTGGAAGACCCCCGGGAGGAGCTCCTTCCCATCCTGCAGACCCGCTCCCTGGCGCTGGGGTTGATGGTGTTGAGCATCTGCGCGGTGGTGGGGGGCACTGTCTTCGTGGTTCGCCTGGTGATCGCCCAATTGGAGGAATCGGACCGGCAGAAGGCCGCCCTGGATGCCAATCTCCTGCAGACCAGCAAGATGGCGGCCCTGGGCCGGCTGGCGGCGGGCATCGCCCACGAGATCAACAATCCCCTGGCGGTGATCCAGGAAAAGGCCGGTTGGATCCACGATCTGCTGGAGGAAGAGGACGTTCAGGCCAGTGAGAACTTCCGGGAGTTTGCGGAGGCGGTGGGCAAGATCGAACAACACGTGGATCGGGCGAGAAAGGTGACGCATCGCCTGTTGGGCTTTGCCCGGCGGATGGAACCCGTGCGGCAGCCGGTGGATTTGAACCGGCTGGTGGAGGAGACCCTGCAGTTTCTCGAAAACGAGGCCCTCCATCGCAACATCCGGATTCACGTGGAGCGGGATCCGTCGGCCCCGGAGGTCGTGAGCGACGGCGCCCAGCTCCAACAGGTCCTGCTCAACATCCTCAACAATGCCATCGATGCGGTGGGCCGGGACGGGCAGGTGTGGGTGACGACGCAATTCGATCCGGCGGCCCGCGAGGTCCGGGTGCAGGTGGCCGACAGCGGTCCCGGGATTCCGTCGGAGATCCTGGGCAAGATCTTCGATCCCTTCTTCACCACCAAGAAGCTGGGAAGCGGAACGGGGTTGGGGCTCAGCATCTGCCACAGCATCCTGACGAACCTGGGCGGGCGGATCGAAGCGGCCAACCGCGCCGAGGGCGGCGCCGTCTTCACGGTGACCTTGCCGGTCAACGACCTTGGCGCTTAGGAGCCTGTCCGAGAATAGGCCCGATTCCGGGTCTCAACGGAACGCCCACCGACGACCATGAGGTAGGAATGGGGTGTGTGGGAGCGGCGAAAGCCGCGAAACGGGCGAGCGGCCATTCCGTGGCGTTGCGGCCGCCACCTCATCGTGCCTTGCGGCGCTCCCACAGGGAGAGAAAAGGTCCCACAGGGCGGACACCGCCTTGGTGCAGGTTTTTTTTGAACGGTGAGCCCTCGACAAGTTTCCCCGCGTAGGCGAAGCCCCGCGGCTACCCTGGGCATTAGCGGGTTCCTAAGGCCTACATGGAGTGCATCCCCGTTTTCGGAGATCCTCTGGGAGGCTGTCTGAGAATGGACCCGCAGGTCTTCTCCTAGGAGCGCGGGCCTCCGGGGCGTGAGCCCGCCCCCAAAACGGATATGGAGTCGGGTCCGGGAACGGGGTAGAGTGGCAAGGAGAGGACCCGAGCGGCGGGGAGGAAGGTTCGAGGAAAGCGCGGATAAGCCCCATGAGCGTGGAGGGAGAAAACGGATGAATCGGGAGCCCCTTCGGCTGTCTTTCACGGAACCCAACCCGGGCGTGGACGAAAAGATTCAGGCCTTGATGGACGCGGCGGGAGGCATCCAGGAGCCCGGCTGGGTGCGCCAGATCATTCTGGCGGCGCTCAAGGCCGGCCAGGAGAGCACGTCCCCTCTGGACCTCAAGGTCATGAACACCACCTTGAAGGAGATGCGCTTCACGGCCAAGGTCTTCGGCCCCTACCGCGGGGTTCGGAAGGTGACGGTTTTCGGGTCCGCCCGAACCGCCCCCCACGAGCCCACCTACCGGATGGCGGCGGACTTCGGGCGCCTGCTGGCCCGGGCCGGATTCATGGTGATCACGGGCGGCGGTCCCGGGATCATGCAGGCCGTCAACGAAGGGGCCGGCCCCGACCATTCCTTCGGCGTCACCATCCGCCTCCCCTTTGAGCAGTCGCCCAATCCCGTCCTGGAAAACAGTCCGCGCGTCATCCACTACAAGTACTTCTTCAACCGCAAGGTGGCTTTCCTGAAAGAGGCGGATGCCGTGGCGCTCTTTCCGGGAGGGTTCGGGACCCTGGACGAGGCTATGGAGACCCTGACCCTGCTCCAGACGGGCAAACACAACCCCATGCCCCTGGTGCTCATCGAGCCGCCCGGGGATGACTACTGGCTCCGGTGGATCCAATTTCTCAGGGAAAACCTGCTGGCCCGGGGCCTCATCGGTGCCAACGACTTTCATCTCTTGGAAAGGGTCACCTCGCCGGAGGCGGCCGTGGACTCCATCCGGGCCTTTTATCGGCGTTACCACAGCCTGCGGTATGTGGGCAACGTCCTGGTGCTGCGCCTGAAGGAGCCTGTGCCCGCGTCGGCCGTGGACCAATGGAGTCGGGAATTCCAGGACATCCTGGTGCCCGGCGGGTCCATCCGGGCGGCGGAGGCGCTGGAGGAGGAGGCCGACGAACCCGAGGTGTTCCGCCTGCCCCGGCTGTTGGTGGATTTCAAACGCAAGGATTTCGGACGGCTTCGTCAGCTCTTGGATGCCGTCAACCGTGTTTGAAAGGGGAGGGGAGTGGTGCGGCCCTACCGAGTGCTGGTTGTGGACGACGAACCGGATTTCCTGGAGACGCTGGTCCGGCGCCTGGAGCGTCGGGAGATCCCTGCCCGGGGGGCGGCCTCCGGGGAGGAGGCCCTGGCCGTCCTGGAAACCGAACCGTGCGACGTCGTGATCCTGGATGTGAAGATGCCGGGCATGGACGGTTTGGAGGTGCTTCGGGTGGTCAAGACCCGATGGCCCGCCGTGGAGGTCATTCTGCTCACCGGGCACGCTTCCGTGGAATCGGGGATCCAGGGAATGGAGCTGGGGGCCTTCGACTACGTGATGAAGCCCTGCAAGCTGGCCGATCTGATCCCCAAGGTGGAACAGGCCTACGAGCGAAAGCTCCTGCGGGAGCGCGCCGGCCCGCCCTAAGAGCCTGTCCGACCACGGACCTTCAAGCCTCTTGGCCTGGGAGCCCGGGCCTCCGGCCCGCACGAGAAGCGGGCGAGACGCCCGCGCTCCCAGGAAACAGCGTTGTCGGGCAAGCTCGTCGGAGGCTTTCCGAGAACGTGGCGGATAATCTCTTTTTTCGTAGCGCAGCCCTTTAGGGCTGCGGAAGATCCCCCGAACGTCGGGTGGGCCGTCGGGCCTACTGTCTGTTCTGTCATGGGGTTACGACGGCCCTTTCCCGCGGGGCTTCAGCCCCGCGCCGTTCCTTCAGCCTCCCAGCAGGGGCCGCAGGTACCGGAAGGCCACGAAGAGAACCGCCGCCGCCAGGACCCCTTTGATGACCACGGCGGGCACATGCTGTTGGAGCCGGGCACCCAGGTAGATGCCCAACAGGCCCCCCACGCCGAAAAGGCTCCCCAGTAGCCAGTCGGGGGCGGCGTTCGCCTGGGTGCCGAAGGTGGGGCCGAAGGCGTAGAAAAGGGCCGCCACCACGGAGGTGCACCAGGTGGAAAAGAGGGTGGCTCCCGAAACCACGTACGGGGGAAGGTTCAGGACCGAGATGATGAAGGGCGCCATCAGCGCTCCGCCCCCGATGCCGTAGGCCCCTCCGATCACCCCCACGGCCAGGGAGATCCCGGCCAGAGGAAGGGTGGGATAAGTGTAGATTCGATCCCCGAAGACGATGGTTCCACGCGTGAGCGAAAGGGTTCCGCCGTGGATGCGCCCGGCCGGCGGCGCCTTGGGCGTACTGTTGCCCGGCTTTGCCTCCCGCCAAGCGCTCCACAGGGTCCGAAGGCCCAGATAGGCCAGGACCGC
>JACIYN010000006.1 GCA_014359885.1 Desulfacinum sp. | reverse complement strand
CTGGACAGCTACCCCGAAGCCATCATCGCCGACCACCGCTACGGATACATCTCGGGGCTTCTCCGGGAAGGCATCGTGGAGCAGCGCTGGCGGGGCGACCGGCTGCACCTTTCCGACCAGATCGACCGGGTGCTCACCAACCGCTTCTTCGGCCCCCTCATCATGCTGGCCATCCTCTACGGCGTTTATCAGGTCACCTTCACCTACAGCGAGGTGCCCGTGGGGTGGTTTGAAGCGGCTTTCGCCGCCCTGGGATCCTGGGCCGAGAGTGTCTTGCCGGAAGGCCCCGTGCGGTCCCTGGTGGTTTCGGGCATCATCGACGGGGTGGGCGGCGTGGTCGGATTCGTCCCCCTGATCTTTCTCATGTTTCTGGCCATCGCCTTCCTGGAAGACACGGGCTATCTGGCCCGCGCGGCCTACATGCTGGACCGGGTCTTTCGGATCTTCGGCCTCCACGGCAACTCCTTCATGGCGTTCATCATCTCGGGAGGCATCGCAGGGGGATGCGCCGTGCCGGGCGTCATGGCCACGCGGACGCTGCGCAGTTCCCGTGAACGGCTGGCCACCCTTCTCACGGCTCCCTTCATGAATTGCGGGGCCAAGGTTCCGGTGCTGGCCATGTTGATCGCCGCCTTTTTCACGGAAAATCGGGCCCAGATGATGTTTCTTCTTACCATGCTGGCATGGGTCTTCGCCCTGGTACTGGCCAAGATCATCCGGTCCACCATCCTGCGGGGCCCCAGCACGCCGTTTCTGCTGGAACTGCCGCCCTACCGGATCCCCACTTTCAAGGGCCTCATGATCCACACCTGGGAACGGATCTGGCAATACGTGAGCAAGGCGGGGACCATCATCCTGGCCATCTCCATCCTGCTTTGGGCGCTCATGACCTTTCCGGGCCTGCCGGAAGAAAAGCGGGCGGCCTTCGAAGAAAAGCGGCAGGAAATCCTGGCCGCTCTGCCGGAAGACGTTCGCCATGCGCTGGAGACCGGCGAAACTCCGGAAACGCCCGATCCGGTGGCGGCCCAGGCCGCGGCGGCCCTTTCGGACCTTTCCCGGCGGGAAGCCACGGAAGCCCTGAAGCATTCCTTCGCCGGGCGCATCGGAACGGGCCTGGAGATCTTCAGCCGGTGGTGCGGGTTCGACTGGCGCACCAACGTGGCCCTGGTGGGCGGCTTTGCGGCCAAGGAAGTGATCATCTCCACCCTGGGAACCGCCTACTCCCTGGGGGACGTGGAAGCGGACGAAAGCCTGTCTCTCAGCCAGCGCCTGCAGAAGGATCCCCACTGGAATCCCCTGACCGCCTTCGCGGCCATGGTCTTCATCATGCTCTATTCGCCGTGCTTCGTCACCGTGACGTGCATCGTGAAGGAATCGGGTTCCTGGAAATGGGGGCTCTTTTCCATGGCGTTCAACACGGTGGTGGCCTTTCTTTTCGCCACGGCCATCTACCAGGGCGGACGCCTGCTGGGACTTTAGGGAGGATTAGAGGATTAGAGGATTAAGGATTAAGGATTAAATATGAAGGGAAGCGGACGGAGGTGTGAGGAATGTGGCAGTACATCCTGATCGGAATCGCGGTGGCGGCGGGCCTTGTCTATACGGCCCGCCACTTCATCCGCATCTTCACGGCCGAACAGCCCCAGTGCTCAGGTTGTTCGGGCTGCTCATGCTCTACTTCGGCACCGGCGCTTCAGGATCCCGGATCGTTGGCGGGGCCTCCCCCGACGTGCGGACAATCTTCTTCGCCACGGTGATGAAGCCCGTGTGGGCCACCATGCGGTCTTCCGGGCGGGCGCGGCGCTCGTCGATCTTCCAGTTGCGCTTGAGCAATTCGAAGGTGGTCACGTTGGCATAGCCGTGGGCCTTGAGTTCCTTATAAACCAGCTGCACC
Organism: Desulfacinum sp.; assembly: GCA_014359885.1. Classification (GTDB taxonomy): domain Bacteria; phylum Desulfobacterota; class Syntrophobacteria; order Syntrophobacterales; family DSM-9756; genus Desulfacinum. The sequence goes on along the minus strand of JACIYN010000006.1, from coordinate 162,856 downwards.
TGGCCCACGTTGGGGCTCCAGCTGAGCAGGAGCCCTCCCGTACGCAGGTGTTCGGAAACGGGGCCCACGGCATGCCAAGGTTCCGGAACGTCCAGCACCACGCGGTCGGCTGTGCAGCGAACCGGCACGGACTCGATGTCGCCCACCACCAGTTCGTGGTTCAGCGGCGGCCCTCCGAAAAACCGTTCGATGTGACGGCGGGCCAGCTGGGCGAATTCCGGGCGCTTTTCCACGGAAACAATCTTCCCCTCCGGCCCCACGGCGCGCAGAAGCGCCAAGGTGAGCGCCCCGGATCCGATCCCGGACTCCAGCACCACGTCCCCGGGCCGGATGTCTCCATAGACCAGGAAGGCTCCGATATCCTTGGGATAGATGATCTGGGTCTTCCTTTTGAGCTTGAAGATGTAGTCGGTGAGCGACGGCCTGAAGAGAAAGACCTTGGCCCCCTGGGTGGTTTCCAGGCATTCGCCCTCTTCGCGGCCCACCACGTCGTTCAGATCCACGTTGCCCAGGTGGGACGAAAAGGAGCCCTCCCCCGCCCGCACCAGCCAGGTCTTTCCCTTCTGGGACGTGAGGAGCACCATCTCGCCGGCTGCAAATCGGCTGTCGGCCATTTATCCATTGTCCTTTCTCAGTCTCCGACCCGGACGAAATAGTCCCGGGGCTTGTTGCAGTTGGGGCACGTCTCGGGAGGAACCTCCCCCTCTTCGATCCAGCCGCAATGACGGCAGACCTGGTAGACGGGCATGCGATCCGCCACCATGTCCTCCAGGGCGTGCTTATAGAGGCGCGCGTGGCGCTCCTCGGCGTTGCGCGCCGAGGTGAGGAACCAGACGGCCGCCTTGTCGTCCAGGGCCCAGGCTTCTTTCAGCAGTTTCGGGTAGGCCACCTGGTTGGCGAAGGTTTCCGTCTCAAAGGCCGACCGCAGGTTCTCTTCCGTGGTCCCCACCCGTTCCAGCAGCGCAGCATGGTTGCGGGCATGGACCTTCTCCGCTTCCGCCACGGCCCGAAAGAGACGGGCGATCTGCGGGAAGCCTTCCTCGTCGGCCCTTTCCGCGAAAAGGAGCAACCGGAAATGCGCCCGGGCCTCGCCCGTGAAGGCTTCCAGCATGAGCGCCTTGGCTTTGTCTTCCATACCGTTCTTCTCCCACCTGGAGGGTTGATGCGAAATGCGGTCACGGACTTTCACGAAGGCGGTTTATCCAGAAGGGCCAGGGTGTGGCGCCAAACGGTCCTGCCCAACCCGGGCGGACGGATCGCCACCGGTACGAACTTCGCCTTGTACCCCATGCGGACGGGAATGGCCAGATCCTCGAGGCATTCCTGGAAGGCCGCCGTGTCCTTTCCCTGAAAGATGTAGACGCCCACCGTCCCGGCGGGTTCCAGAGCTCGGTCCAAAACGGTCCAGAAGGATTCAAGGAACCGGCGATACCCGGCTTCTTCCTCCGCCATGTAAAAATCCGCCCGGACGTATTCCAGGATATTGGAAAGGTAGAGGAAGTGAAAGGGCACGTTCTCCTTTTCCAGGAATTCCTCCACGGACGCGCACACGATGGAAAAGCCGCGGGCGGCTCCGGCCGCCCACCGCCCGTAGGCATCGTCTCCCGTAAGGGACGGAAGCAGCGGCACGTGCACTCGGTCGGTAGGACGAAGAAATCGTGCAAGCGGGTTGGACCCTTTCGGAGCGTTTCCGAAGATCGGATCAAAGAAGGCCCGGGCGGGGTCACTCAGGAGAGGGCGCACCCTTCGGTAACACGCCCGCTGCGCTTCCGGAGCGTCTTCCGGCGGGTTTTCCACCCCGGCGGCGGTTGAAATCCCGGGAAAGAAAAGGAGGCTGAATTCCCTCCGGTTGAGCGTCCCGTAGGCGGCCCGCTTCAGTTCACACATCCAGCAGGCCTTCCGGGACACATCCACCGCCGCCAGGTCCGACGGGCCGAGCCCGGCCAGGAAGACGGGCAGATCCCCGCTTCCGGCCACGGTGAGGACCCGCTTCCCTTGGAGATCGAGGGCGGCCAGAGCGTCCCAAGGATGTTCCGTGGGCACCAGGTACGGGCTGGAATCCGCGTGAAAGGTCCTGGAGCGCTCCCGCATGCTTGGCCCCCGCAGGATTAAAGGATTAGAGGATTAAAGGATTAAGGATTAGAGGAATCCCCCCCGGCCCCCCCTTTGGAAAAGGGGGGAGCATCACCCATCACCCATCACCCATCACTCGTCACTCATCACTCATCACTCATCACTCATCACTCATCACGGATCACGGACCTCAGATTTTGATCCGCAGCCTTTCCAGCATGCCGTCGGCGTAGTCGATGATGTAGTCGCGCTGGTCCGGAGTGGCGTAGCCGATGCAAGCACAGCGCAGGGTATTGCGGCTTCGGATGAGCCATTCGAAGCCCACCTGTTTTCGGGTCAGGTTGATGGCGAAGTAGTAGGGCTGGCAGTCGCCGTGGTCCTTCTGCAGGCTGGAATAGAGCTCCCGGGGAAGGTCCACGTAGTAGATGCCTTCCATGGCGGCGGTTTCCGTGTGCTGGGTCAGGTAGTCCCGGATCTGCTCGTAGTCCGATTCCCTCAGCTGGTCGATCACGTACTGCTTCATGGATCCCTCCTGCAGGCATCCGCCGTGCGACAAAGGCCTTGCCGGCCTTGCAAACGAACGGTTTTAATTCCCTAGACGCCTCACGCGCCTCCACACGTTCCAGGTCATGCTCCGGGCGCTGTTTTCCAATATCTCCTGCAGGGTTGTCAATCCTCATCCTGTCCGTTGTGCGGATGCGGAACAAGCCCGACAAGAGGCGCCGGGACGCCCCCGCGCGGGTGCGGCGGGTCAAACGGTAACCCCGAAAGGAGGAGGATGACCATGAAGGCGGGAATCATTTTTACCGGAACGGGGCCTATCCTGATTCTCACCAGTTACGATTCGTTCACGGACCCCAAGTTCGTGGAGAAGATGGCCACCAAGGGGATCAAGAAGTTCATCGCCCGGGAGCTGCCCGTGGAGAAGGTGAAGGAGAAATACGGGCTGCAGTACAGCATCATCCTGGGCGACCTCAAGCAGACCGACGACCTGCGGGTGCTGGACTACAACGGCCACAACGTCTTCTACAACTTTTCCTTCAAAGAGATGGGCGAACCCATCTATTATGAACCGTGATGACAAGAGCGCAGAGCCCGCCTCTGCGCTCCTCCCCTTGCCCTTCGTTGACCGGATCGGAACAGGGAGCGCCCATGAACCGGTGGATTGTTCATGCGGAATCTTTCGAAGTGCCCATGAAGCAGGGCGTGGATATTCGGGACATCACGGAAAAGCTCCGGCAGGTGCTTGACGCGTCCGGGGTGCGGTCGGGAACGGTGCACGTGACGGTCGTGGGATCCACGGGATCCGTCACCACCATTGAGTACGAACCGGGCGTGGTGGAGGATCTGAAGCGAGCCGTGGAGCGCCTGGCACCGCCGGGCCTGGACTACGAACACGAAAAGGCCTGGCACGACGGAAACGGCCACAGCCACGTGCAGGCGGCCCTTGTGGGCCCGTCCGTGGTGGTGCCGGTGCGCCAAGGGCGGCTGGCGCTGGGCACGTGGCAGCAGGTGGTTCTCATCAACCACGACAACCGGGCGCGCTCCCGCCGCGTGGAAGTCACCGTGCTGGGAGCGGGCTGACACACCGGCGGAGACGCAGTGCGGGCGTTGTTCGCGCAGGGGCGGTTCGCGAACCGCCCCTACAAAAACCCCTGGATCTCTTAAGTAGGGGCGGGGTTTATCCCCGCCCGCTCATCACACGGTGATATGGAAGCCGTGTTCCGCGCGGTCGATCCGTTCGGTCCCGCCCGACGGGCTGTAGGGGCGAAAGATTTTTCGCCCCTACAGCTGGGTAAACCCCTACAGCTGGGTAAGTCACCTCACAATAGGCTTCCATCGGAAAACGGCAAGAGATTTCCTGCCCATTCGTCAAATGCGGGGCTTCAGGCCACGGGTTCCAGGTGGCTTACGGTGACGCTCACCGCGCCGAAGGATTCTTCCACCGTCCCGCGCAGGGCATAGGGGCGTTCCCAGCCCAGGGTCCGGCAGAAGCGCGCGTAGGCCCCGGGAAAGAAGACCGTCTCGTAGATGGCCGTTTCGTCTTCGAAGGAGACGAACGCCATGGGATCCCCTTCCCGGGTGACCACCTCCTTCTTGGTGATGGGCCAGCCCCGGAGCCACACCGTCTTTCCCACCGCCCGCCCCAGGTCCTCGGCCCGGATCCAGGGGCGCCGCCCGGCACGGTAGGCGGCTTCATGGCAGCGCAGGGGATGCACGGAAAGGACGAAACCCAGGGCCTCCCGTTGGTGGCGCCACAGGGTCTCCTCGTCCGGAGCCGGAAGCGGCGGCACGGTCCCAGCGGCCCTTCCACCCCGGGAGGCAAAGAGGCCCACGGACGAAGACGTCGCCCCGCGACGCGGCTTCCCCGCGGGCGGTTCCCGCCCGGCCCGGGCCCGCACCCACCACAGGAGCTGGGACCGGTTGATGCCGCACGCCCCGCCGAGCTCGTCCAGGGCTCCGCTCTTGGCCAGCACCACGGCGTCCGAAGGCGGCAGGGGCACGCGATCCAACAGCTCCTCCAGGCTCCGGTACGGCCCGTTTCTCGACCTTTCGTCCAGGATCCGGTCCACGGTTTCCCGGCGCACGCCCTGAAGCTGCTGCAGTCCCACCCGGATCCATCGGCCCTTTCCCCGGTACTTCCAGCGGCTTTCGTTCACATGGGGGCCCAGGATCCGCAGGCCCAGCCGCTCAGCCTCCGAAAGGTAGGCCCGGGCCGTGTAGTAGCCGCCTCCGTTGGCGATCACCGCCGCCATGAATTCCGCCGGGTAGTGCGCCTTGAGCCAGGCGGCCTTGAAGCTCACCAGGGCATAGGACGCCGAGTGGGGCTTGCAGAAGGAATAGCCGGCAAAAGACGTGAACATGTCCCAGACGGAACGGATGACCTCGTCCGAAACGCCTCGCCGCCGGCACCCCTCCTCAAACTTTTTCCGGTAGTCCTCGATCTGCTCCCGGCTCTTCTTGCTCAGCACCTTGCGCAGGCCGTCCGCCTCGGCCCAGTCGAAGCCCGCCAGCGCCATGGCCGTCTGCACCACATGTTCCTGGTAGACCAGGATGCCGCAGGTCTCCTTGAGCAGCTCCTCCAGGTCCGGGTGGATCGGTTCGTAGGGCGCTCCGTGGAGCCGCTCGATGTAGGCGTTGATGTAGCGGTTGGCCGCCGGGCGGATGATGGAGGAATGGATCACCAGGTGTTCGAAGTCGCCCCGCCGTGTCTTTCGCTGCAGTTGGCGCATGGCCGGGGATTCCACGTAGAAGACGCCCATGGTGTCCCCGCGGGCCAGAAGCGCCCGGGTAGGCGGATCGTCCAGGGGATTGAGGGACGCGTAGTCCAGGCGGCGTCCCGTGTTTTCCGCCACCATCTCCAGGGCGTCGCGGATGACCCCCAGGGACCGGTTGCCCAAAAGATCGATCTTCACCAGCCCGGCTTCCTCCGCCTGATCCTTTTCCCACTGGATGATCCGAACGCCCTTGGCGGCCCGCTCCACGGGCACGTGGCGGTCCACCCGGTCGGGAACCAGCACCATCCCGCCGCAATGGACCGAAAGATGGCGCGGCAGCCCCTCCAGGCGCGCCGCCAGTTCCAGGATCTCCGGCCAGGGCGGATCCGGCCGAAACCCCCGAAAGGCCGGGTGACGCTCCATGCGCTCCCCGATGCGGCTCGGACGCGTCCAGCCGCTCAGGCGCCGGGTCACCTCCCGGATTTCCCCCGGCGGCATGCCGTACACCTTGGCCGTCTCCCGAACGGCCGCCCGGGCTCCGAATCCCACGTGGTTGGACACCATGGCGAACCGCTCCGGCCCGTAGGAGCGCTCCACCTCCTCCAGGAGCCCGTCCCGCTCGTCCCAGGGAAAGTCCACGTCGATGTCCGGGTGGTCCTTTCGCTGGGGGTTGAGAAACCGCTCGAAAACCAGGTTGTGGCGCAGGGGATCCACGTGGGTGATCCCCAGAAGGTAGCTCACCAGGCTGGCGGCGGCGCTCCCGCGGCCGCAGTGGATGGGGCGGCGGGCCACGATGTCGGCCACCACCAGGAAGTAGTCCACGTAGCCCTTGGATCGGATGAGGTCCAGTTCGGCCGCCAGGCGCCGTTCCAGCTCCGGAAAGGTCCCGCCGTAACGCCGGCGGATGCCGTCCCGGCAGCGACGGACGAGAAGCCGGTAGTGATCCGCCTCCCGGTCGTCGTAGTGCGGAAAGACCGTGCGGAAGGAAAGCCACCGGGCCCGGCAGCTCTGAAGAATCGTTTCTGCGTTGGCCACCGCCTCCGGGCAGTGGGGAAACCGGCGGAGGCCCTCCCGGGGCGGCTGGAGCCACGCATCCGCCGGAGCCGTCTCCTTGGGATCCAGGGTGCTCAGGACGGCACCCGTGTCCATGGCCCGCACCAGGCGGTGGAGCGGAAAGTCTTGGGGATCGGCGAAATAGACGGGAAAGACGGCCGCGGGCGGAACCCCGAGGGCTTGAGCCAGGCGGAGCGTCTTTCGGCCCTCCGGTCCCGGCACCACGGCCGCGTAGCATTCCAGCCGGGGCGCCGCCGCTTGGAGCACCCGGGCATCATCGCTCAGGAGCACCAGATGCCTCCGCGCCTCCGGCACGGCCGCTTCCAGGGAGAGGGTGGGTTCCAGGTGGAACCGGGTCAGGAGGCCGCAGAGCATCTCGTAACCCTTGGGGGACCGGGCCAGCACCACGGCCTCCCGGCCGGCCCGCACCAGGTGCGCCCCCACCACGGGCTGCACCCCGAAGCGGCGGGCGGCCTGGAGAAAGCGCACCAAGCCGTACAGGCCGTTTCGGTCGGCGCACACCACGGCGGCGTGGCCCCGCTCCGCGGCCCGGCGGCAGAGGTCTTCCGGAGAACTCACTCCCCACAGGAAGGAGTAACAGCTGTGCACCAGCCAGATCATCCCCCGCCCTCTCGGGTTTCACCGTTTTGGGTTTCACCGCAGAGACATAGAGAGCACAGAGCTACCCTCTTTGTGCCGCGCCGCTGAGAGGCCGGCGCGGCACAAGAAGCGCCCTTCGGGATCGTTTCGCCGCGCGCCCCGAAGATCGCCCCGCAGGGCGGGGCTCGGATCGGGGCGGCGTCTCAGCGCCCCGATCCGAAAAGCTCTTCCTCTGCGCCTCTGCGGTGATTTTCCATCGGCCCCCGCCCCGGCTCCATCCCCCGCCAAACCAACGCCTTCCGCCTTCCGCCTTACGACTCACGACTTACGACTCACGACTTACGACTCACGACTTACGACTCACGACTCACGACTCACGACTTACGACTCACGCTCCAACACACCACGGCGGCGTGGCCCCGCTCCGCGGCCCGGCGGCAGAGGTCTTCCGGAGAACTCACTCCCCACAGAAAGGAGTACCAGCTGTGCACCAGCCAGATCATGGGCGGTCCTTTTTAAAAATTCACCACAGAGACACAGAGAGCACAGAGCTACTGTCTTTGTGCCGCGCCGCTGAGAGGCCGGCGCGGCACAAGAAGCACCCTTCGGGATCGTTTTCGCCGCGCGCCCCGAAGATCGCCCCGCAGGGCGGGGCTCGGATCGGGGCGCCGTCTCAGCGCCCCGATCCGGAAAACTCTTCCTCTGCGGCCTCTGCGCCTCTGCGGTGATTTTCCCTCGGCCCCCGCCCCGGCTCCATCCCCCGCCAAACCAACGCCTTCCGCCTTCCGCCTCACGACTTACGACTTACGACTTACGACTCACGACTCACGACTCACGACTCACGCCCCAGCGGACGGCGCTCCGCCCGAACCGACCCCGCACGGCGTCCAGGGCGGCCTGAATCCGCCGCTCCCGGGCCAGGTCCACCCGGCGGTCCGGAAAGAGGGAAAGCTGGCCGAAGGGCATGCGGAACCCGGACCACTCCAGCACGATCCTGCGCACCGCCACGCGCCGCGACGCCACGGCCCGAAAAAGATCCCGGACCGCGCCGAAGAGCACCCGGTCCAGGATCTCGCTCCCGGCGGGCAGGCGCCGGGATCCGCTCCGCTCCACGCCGTCGGCATGGCGCACGAAAAGGCGCACCCGGCCCGGCGTCCGGTTTCGGCGCCTCAGGGCCCAGCCCGCCTCCTCCACCATGTCGAAAAGGAAGGCTTCCAGCCGGTCCCGGTCGATTTCATCCGCCGGAAGCAGGCGCACCACCCGGAGCTCCGCCGTCCTTTCGAAGGGCACCACGGGAAGCGGATCCTCTCCGCGGGCCAGTTGCAGCAGGCGCCCCGCCCGTCGCCCCAGGACGGGAAAAAGATGCGCCGGGGCCAGGGCGGCCAGCTCCCCCACCCGCCGGATGTTGAGGTCTCCCAGGACCGCGGCGGTGCCGGGGCCGATCCCGGGAAGCAACGTCACGGGAAGGCCCTCCAGGAAGGCCCTTTCCCCTCCCGGAAAGACGCGGCTCACGTCCCCCGGCTCCACGCAGGCGGCCGCCGCCTGACTCACCAGCTTGTTTCCCGCCAGTCCCGCCCGGGTAGCCAGCCGGCGGCGGGAAAGGATTTCATCTTCCAGCCGGCAGGCCGTGTCCGTGGCCGGGCCCCACAGCCGCCGGGTTCCCGTGAGATCCACGAAGAACCGACCCAGAGCCGCCCCTTCCACCAGCGGCGAAAAGCCGGCCAGGTCGCGGGCGATCACGCCGTGGGCGCGCATGTAAAAGGACCGGTCGCAGGGAACCACCACCAGGGCGCGGCACCGGCGCTGGGCCCGGACCAGGGGCATCCCTTCCAGGACGCCTTCCCGGCGGGCCAGCCGGTTCACCGCCTGCACCACGGCCCGCGGTCCGGGATCGGCCACCGCCAGCGGGCGGCGCGCCCGGGACGGATCCCGCAGCTCTTCCAGCACCGCGCAAAAATCCGGCACCTGAAGGTGCAGGATGGTTCTTTCCATGACGACCCATCACCCCCTCGCCATCCCCTTGCGTGTTCCTGCAGGGTGAGCATAAGGTGAAGGAAGGGTGAAAGTCAAGAGGCCTTCGGCAGGCGGAACGGCCGGTAAAATTCACCGCAGAGACGCAGAGAGCACAGAGGTAACCTTTTCGTGTCGGGGCGCGGGGACGCCGGCAGCACAGCCGCACCTTTGGCAAGCAGCCCCCTGTAGGGGCGAATGATTATTCGCCCCTACAGGCCGCGCGCACGAACGGAACGAGGTCGCGTTTCATCTATAGCGATCCCGAAGGGCGCTCCTTGTGCCGCGCCGCCCTTCTCGGCGGCGCGGCACAAAAAAAGCTCTGCGACCTCTGCGCCTCTGCGGTGAAATTTTTTCCCAAACCCCTCCCCGGAAGCGGTTAAAATGGCCGGGAAAGGTGAACCGCCCATGAAATGGAAAAACGCGAAACCGAAGACCCGCCTGCCCGTCCCCGAATTCCAACGGATCTGCGGCCCGGAGCATGTGCTCACGGCCCCGGAAGACCGCCTGGCCTACAGCTTCGACGCCAGCAAGCTTTCCGCTCTCCCCGAGGCCGTGGTCCTTCCGGGAAGCGCCGCCGAAATCGCCGAAATCCTTCGCCTGGCCAACGCCCATGGCTTTCCCGTCTATCCGCGCGGAGCCGGAAGCGGCATGGTGGGCGGGGCCGTACCGGACCGGGGCGGCGTGGTCCTGGCCCTCACGCGCCTCAACCGCATCCTGGAACTGGACCCGGACGACATGATCGCCGTGGTGGAACCGGCCGTGGTCACCGGACGCCTCCAGCAGGAAGCGGCCCGCCACGGCCTCCTCTATCCCCCCGACCCGGCCAGCCTTTCCTTTTCCACCATCGGCGGCAACGTAGCCACCTGCGCCGGCGGCCCCCGGGCCGTGAAATACGGGGTGACCCGGGACTACGTGCTGGGCCTGGAGGTGGTGCTCCCCACGGGGGAGGTCATCACCACGGGAACCCGGACCGTGAAGGGCGTGGTGGGCTACGACCTCACCCGCCTCCTGGTGGGATCGGAAGGAACGCTGGGGGTCATCACCCGGGTGGTGCTCCGCCTGGTCCCCGCCCCCGAAGCGGTCCGCACCCTGGCGGCCGTCTTCCCCAAGATCGACCAGGCGTGCCAAACCGTCACGTCGATCCTGCGCTCCCGGATCCTCCCCACCACCCTGGAGCTTCTGGACCAGGCCACCCTGGAGGCCGTGGAAGCCCACGTCCAGGCGGGGCTCCCCGTCCAGGCGGAAGCCCTGCTCCTTCTGGAAGTGGACGGCCCGGACGCCGTGGTGGACGGCCAGGCCCGCCGGATCGAAGAGATCTGCCGGCAGATGGGCGCCCGGGACGTGGAGACGGCCCGGGATGCCGCCTCCCGGGAGCGGCTCTGGAGCGCCCGCCGGGCCATCTCCCCGGCGCTCCGGCGCATCCGGCCCGGAAAGATCAACGAGGACGTGACGGTTCCCCGCTCCCGCATCCCGGACCTCATCCGTTTCAACCGGGAACTCGCCCGCCGGTACGATCTCATCATCGTGAGCTTCGGCCATGCCGGGGACGGCAACATCCACACCAACATCATGGTGGACCGCTCCGATCCCCACGAGATGGCCCGGGCGGAAAGGGCCGTGGAGGAACTCTTCCGGGAGGTGCTGCGCCTGGGGGGGACGCTGTCGGGGGAGCACGGGATCGGCATCGCCAAGAGCCCCTTCTTCCAGTGGGAGGTGCATCCCGGGGCGCTGGACGCCATGGTGCGTATCAAGCGCGCCCTGGACCCCAACAACATCTTGAACCCCGGAAAGATGTTCATGCCCAACCGGGCGTTTTTTGAAGGGATAGGGGGTAAGGGATAGGGGGTAGGGGGTAGGGGGTAGGGGGTAGGGGGTAGGGAGAAAAGGGGGAAGGGTTTGAGCGGCGACGGAGGTTCCGATGCCTGGCACCACGCCAGAAAAGGCCAAGGCCACCTACCAGGATTATCTGGGATGGCCCGATGAAGAAAGATGGGAAATCATCGACGGGGTTCCCTTCGCCATGACGCCGTCACCCAGTCCGCTTCATCAGCGGATCTGCCGCAACGTGGTGGGCGAGCTCTACCTGCAAAGGGAAAAGCTGGGAGGATGCGAAGTCTTTCCGGCCCCCACGGACGTGGTCTTCGACCCCCACAATGTGGTCCAGCCGGACATTCTGATTCTCTGCAGGCGGGACCGGATCACGGACAGGAACATTCAGGGGGTACCGGACCTGGTGGTGGAAGTGGTTTCCCCCTCCACGGAGATCAAGGATCGGAGAGAGAAGAAAAGGCTCTACGAACGGCACGGCGTGAAGGAGTACCTCATCGTCTTTCCGGAACGGGAATACGTGGAGCGTTACCATCTTTCCCAAGGGGTCTACGGCTCCCCGGACATTTTCAACTGGAACGAAAGCCTGGACCTCCTCACCTTCCCCATCCGCCTGGACCTGTGGAGAATCTTCGAAAAGACGCCGCCTGAAGAATCCAACGCTTCCGGGAACGAAGCATAGAAAAGCCGGGACGGCAGCTCGCCGCCCCGGCACGGGTTCGAAATAAGAGCCTTCTCTGCGCTCTCTGTGTCTCTGTGGTGAACCTTAAGCCGCTTCGGCCTTGGCGTCCGCCGGGGCTTCCGCCTTCTGGGCTTCCAGTTCCGCGTAGTACTTTTCCTTCACGCCCTTGAGATACGCCGCCATGGGTCGGTAGGCCAGGTGGGCCCACTTGGCGAAGGGCACTTCCAGCACCAGCATGGGCACGGCCACCATGAGGTGGAGGATGTACAGGGCGTACATGGCGAACGGGATGTTCATGAGCCGCAGGATGTGCACGGCGATACCCGTGATCACCGTGAGTTCCAGGAGCACCAGGAACATCCAGTCGGTGCCGTGGGAGTTCTTGTAGGGTGCCTTGCTCCGGCGCATGCGGCCCCAAAGCGCATAGGTGGCGCCGATGAGCACGGCGATGGTGGCATAGTAGCCCAGCAGCCGGATGGGATGGAAGAACGGGTAGATCACGTCGCGGCCCGTGGCCGGATCATAGGGACGCTGGAAGCGGAGCGCATCCCAGTTGAGGCCGATCAGTTCCAGGCCGCCGCAAAGCAGCACCGCCACCAGGATGAAGGCCGTGGTGTAGCCGGTCATGATGAGCAGGTGGATGACCCACTGGGTGCGGTCCTCGCACTTGGACCAGCGCTTCTGGGTGAGGAAGTGCAGCACCAGCTCCTTGGCTTCCGACGCGTAGATCCGCAATGGGATCTTGGTGAGCAGGTCACCCATGGAAAACTTGATGAAGCGCCAGACGTTGGAAAGGAGGAAGAAGGACAGGATGGCCGCCATGATGAGGTCGGCGATTTCCATGCCGGCGGCCGGCCAGGCCTTTTCCAGCGATGCGTTTTGCCAGTCGAACTCCTGGGCGAAGACCAGCATGAGCAGGCCCACGAAGAGCGCCACGGCCAGCACGGCCATGGTTTCGAACTTTTCCGACGTGTAGAACTTCCGCGAAAATCCCGTCCAGTCGTACTGGCTGGTGAGCCAACGGCGCAGCACCATCATGGTCTCGCCGGGGTCCGCGCCGCGCGGGCACCGGTCGGAACAGGACCCGCAGTAGTAGCACAGCCACGGTTCGCTGGACTGGAGGATTTTATCCTTCAGGCCCATCTGGGCGTATTTCACGAGCTTTCGGGGAAAGGGCGTCCCCGTTTCCGAAAGCGGGCATTCGGCGGTGCAGTTTCCACAGTGGAAGCACTTGCTGGCGTCTTTGAGCCCGAAGTGCTTCAGATCCTTCATCAAGTTCGGATCCACCTTGATACTCATCCTCAGGCCTCCTCGTTTTTATCGGATCCCAAACGGATAACCCGTCGTCATGCCGTGGGTGGAACGGGGCCGCCCCGCACGGGACGGCCGCTCCATGTTCCGGGGTTTACATATCCTTGTAGGGGTTCGGACCCACTTCTTCCAGGGTCTCGGCGAAGTCGTCCAGGATCTGCGGCAGCTTGTCGTAGTCCGTGATGGAGATGGTCTCGAAGCGCACGCGATCCGATTCCAGCACCAGGCGGTCCAGGGTCTCCTTGATCTTGCTCAGCCGGATGTTGGCCAGCTCGGAGCCCTTGATGAAGTGGCACTGGTAGTCGTCGCCGAACTTGCAGCCCAGGAGCAGCACGCCGTCGATGCCGCTGGAGAGCGCGTCGGCGATGAAGATCAGGTTCATGGACCCCAGGCAGCGCATGGGAACCACGCGCACCCAGGCGTTGTAGGTCATGCGCCGCAACCCCGCCATGTCCAGAGCCGGGTAGGCGTCGTTTTCGCACGCCAGCACCAGGATCCGGGGCTTTTCCTCGTCTTCTTCCGGAACTTCCATGGCCTTGATCATGTCGCCGATCATGCCGATGGAGTAGTTCTTGAACGAGATGATCCGCTCGGGGCACGCGCCCATGCACACGCCGCAGCGGCGGCACCGGGTGGGCTGGGGAAGCGGGTTGGCCTTTTCGTCCTCGTTGATGGCACCGAAGGGGCATTCTTCCGTGCAGCGCTTGCACTGGGTGCAGCGTTGCATGAAGAATTCGGGGAAGCTCATGTCCCCGGCGCGCGGGTGCACCGCCTTGCCCTGGCTCACCAGCTCCACGCACTGGATGGCCTTGAGGGCCGCGCCGGCGCCGTCTTCCAGGGCCGCCGCCACGCCCATGGGCCTGCGCACGCAGCCGGCCGCGTAGATGCCGGTCCGTCGCGTTTCATAGGGGAAGCAGATGAAGTGGGAATCGGGGAAGCCGTACTTCAAGCCCGGAAGTTCCGGACCCTGGCGGTATTGCAGGTTGAGGATGTCGGAGACCCGGATGGCGTCCTGGGGAACCTCCAGTTCCTCTTCCTGCTTCTTTTCCTCGCCTTCCTGCTGCTGCATGCGGGCGCGCACTTTGGCGTAGTCCTCGCCGAAGGCGGTCACAGGCACCATGCCCGTGGCCAGCACCACCAGGTCCAGGTTTTCCAGAACCACCGTCTCGCCCAGGAGCTCGTCCAGGGCCTCCACCGAGACCGCCGATCCCATGACCTTCACCTCGGGGTCCTGGCAACGGATGAAGATGACCCCTTCTTCCTGGGCCCGCCGGTAGAGGTCTTCCGCCTGGCCCGGCGTCCGCATCTCCTTGAAGACGATGAAGACGTTGGCGTCCGGGTTGTTTTCCTTGATGAAGATGGCCTGCTTCAGGCTGGTGGTGCAGCAGGTGGCCGAGCAGTAGGGAAGCCGCTGGGGATCGCGCTGGCCGGCGCACTGGAGGAAGGCCACGGCCGTCACGTCCTTGCCGTCGCTGGGCCGCTTCAAGCCGCCGTTTTGGACCATCTCCTCGAACATCACGTTGGTGATCACATCGGGCGACTGGCCGAATCCCAGCTTGGCGTCCAGCTGGGCCGGGTCGTAGGGCTTCCAGCCTGCGGCCATGACGATGGCGCCCACCCTGTGTTCCGCCTTCGTCCCGTTCTGGGAGATGGTGACCTTGAAAAGGCCCGGGCCGCCCGCGGTCTTTTCCACCTTGGCCCCGGTGTAGACGGTCACGTTGGCGTCGGCGGTCACTTCCTGGACGAGGGAGGCCACGTCGTTTTCCTTCAGGCCCTTGTAGGGGAACGTGGCGATCTTGGACACCTTCTTCTGGAAGCCGCCCAGTTCCTTTTCCTTTTCCACCAGCACGGCCTTGTAGCCGGCCTTGGACACTTCCTTGGCCGCGGTGAGGCCCGCCAGGCCGCCGCCCACGATGAGGATGTCCTTGGAAAATTCCTCTTCTGGCTTGTAGGGTTCCGGAAGCTCCATCTTCTTGATCTTGGCCGCGGACATGCGCACGTAGTCCTCGGCCATCATCTGGGTGTCCTCATCGCCCGGCTTCTGGCACCAGACCACCTGTTCGCGCAGGTTCACCCGGTCCACGATGCAGCCGTCGAAGCGGAAGACATCGTACATGACCCGGGGCGAGCAGGCGGCGATCATGAGGGAGTTGACGCCTTCGCCGTTGATATCCGCCTTGATGAGATCCACGCCTTCCTGGCTGCAGAGACATGCGTGGGTCTTCACCACCGGCACCTTGCATTCCTTCCGGGCCACTCCGGCCAGCTGATCTATGTCCAGGGCATCTCCGATGCCGCATCCCGTACAGATATAGGTGGCGAGTTTCTTCTCCATTGAGTTACCTCCTCACGACGGATTGGATGGCCTTGAGAGCGGCTGCCGTGCCGTCGGCAACACATTCGGCGACGTTGGCGGGGGTGCGCGTGGTTCCCGCCGCGAAGATCCCCGGCATGGCGTCCATGGATGCCACGAAGCCGTATTCGTCGTAGGGAACCGGGGTGGGCAGCGGCGCCTCGGACGTATTGGGCTGCATGCCCGTGGCCAGCACCACCAGGTCCACCGGGATCTCGTGGAGCTCCTCGGTCATGGTGTTTTCCACCCGGCAGACGAGGCTCTTGGTGGCGTCGTCCTGGGTGATCTTGGCCACCTTGCCCTTGAAGAAGATGAGCTTGTCGTCGGCCTTCACCTTGTTGACGAAGTCTTCCAGCCGGTCCGTGGCCCGCACGTCGATGTAGAAGAAGTAGATGGTGGCGTCGGGGTACTGCTCGCGCACGTAGGTGGCCTGCTTGAGAGACGCCAGGCAGCAGATACCGGAGCAGAACGGCAGGTGGTTTTCATCCCGGGATCCGGCGCACTGGACGAAGGCCACGGTCTTGGGCGCCTGGCCGTCGGAAGGGCGCACGATCTTTCCCTGGGTGGGCCCGTTCCAGGCCGCCAGCCGCTCCATCTGCACGTTGGTGATCACGTTGGGGTAGACTCCGCCGCCGTAGTTGTCCAGCTTGGAGATGTCGTAGGGCTTCCAGCCCGTGGCCCAGACGATGCTCCCCACCTTGAGATCCACCGTCTTTTCCGCCATGTCCAGTTCGATGGCGTCGTAGGGGCACGCTTCCTTCACCTTCTGGGCCTCGGCACTCTGGACCAGGCTGGGATCCAGCACGTAGCGCAGCGGGAAGGCCATGTCGTGGGGCAGATAGGCCGCCTTCACCGTGTCCATGCCGTAGTTGAAGGGGTTTTCGATTTCCAGGGTGCAGGCTTCGGCGCACTTGCCGCAGGCCGTGCACTTTTCATTGACGTACCGGGGGTGGATCTTCACCGTCACGTCGAAGTCCCCTTCCACGCCCCGGATGCTCTCCACCTCGGCCAGGGTGAAGACCTTCACCTTGGGGTTGTCCTTGATCCGGCGGAAGTTGATTTCCAGGCCGCAGTAGGGGGGACACAGTTTGGGGAAGTACTGGTTGAGCTGGGCCACGCGCCCTCCCAGGTAGGGATTCTTCTCCACCAGGAAGACCTCGTAGCCCGCTTCGGCGGCTTCTATCGCGGCACTGAGGCCGCTCATTCCGCCTCCGACCACCATGATGCTTTGCGTCACCGTGTTTGCCATGCTCATCCTCCTAAAGAAGATATCTGAAGAGATGTCCCGAGAACCCTCGCAATCGTGATCTGGTCGTGCCGTGGCGGCGGTGTGCCGCCCATAAGGATCGCGCGGATTGATGCGCCGGGGTCCGCCCAGGAGGCCGGGAGGGCATCATGTGCAACTATACACAAACGCTGGGGACCGCGCAAACAAAAACTTGGTGAGATTGCGACGTTAGGTGCCTTCGCATGGGGAAATTGGGCGCCATCCGGCGGAAGCCGGGGGGGCCGGGGCCGCTCACGTTGTGAAAAAAAGGGCGTAATCCGGGCCTTGCCCCTTGAAAAATCCTCGGGCCTTCGGTAAGACTGAACCGATTTCCCGGAACGCGCACTTCCGGGCCGGCGCTTCTGTTTTCAGACGGCGTCTCCGGCCGCCGGCCCGGAAGTCCGGAAGAAAAGACGGCGAAACCCTCCCGAAGACACCTCAGCAAGAAACGGAGCGGCGATTATGGACGAACGGCAAGAAAACAAGAAGTGGGTGGAACCCGTGGTGAAGATGGTTTTATCGTTGGCGGCTCTCTTTCCCGTCTACGCGTTTTTGTACGTGACCTTCCCGGCGTCGGTCATCGCCTTCTATCTCATCTCGGCGGTGCTCCTGGCCGCCTTCGCGCCCTGGGACAAGCTGAAGGAAAAATTCCTCAGCTGACCGGTCCCGGCCCGACACCCCCCAACACCTAGAAAAAACACGGGGCCCCTCCCCGTGTTTTTTCTTTCCGCCGGCCCTCCCGCCCACTCAGGCGTTCTCTTCCACCCACCGGCGGATCTCCCGACCGAAGTCGTCAAAGTCGCTCAGATTGTCCCGCAGGTTTTCAAGGAAGAGGTCGTCGCTGATCCTCCAATATTGATGAACCAGCATATTTCGGAAACCGACAAAGGGTTTGAGTCGGCCGGCCAAATCCTCGCTGATGATCCGGCGAGAATGGGCCTTCTCGATGGTCTGCTGGTACCCTTCCACCACGTCTCCGAAGGCCTTGGCCAAAAGGTGTTGCAGGATGTTTCCCATCGCCTCATTGATGAGGATGACCGATAGCTTCAGACTTTTCAGGCGGTGCCGATCCTGTAGAAGCTCCTGGTCGGAAAACCTGCGCAGGAGGTCTTCCATATCCGTTTTTTCTCTCAGGATCGTGGCCAGGTTTTCCCTTATGCGGTCCCTGCTGATCTGTTTTTCAGACACCGGTGAGCTCCTTCAAGTAGGCCTTGGCACGCCGTCGATAGACCTCTTCAACGCACAAGATGGCCGAGAGCCTCTCCAGGGCGTCCGTGTAGGCCTCTTCATCGCGGATCAGGATGGGCACGCCGGTACGGACGGCGTTCATGAGCACTCCGCGGTGAACCTTCTCCGGGTCGAACAACACCGCATCAATCCGGTCCGCCGGCACATTCAGGGCCTTCGCCAAGACACCCTGAAGTTCCACCAAAAAATCCAGTCCGGCGTCCCGATCCACAGGAAGTATTAGAACATCCACATCCCGGGCCGAGGGATCGCCCTGGGCGGTGGACCCGAAAAGGAGAGCCGCCGCCACGTCCTCCCTCTCCAAAAGAACCTGCCGGAGCCTCACCAGCACGCCGGTCGGTGTTTTTCCTTCCACACCCGCCTCCTTTTTCCCCACAGCCATAATGATCCAAAACGCATCGTCCAGGCAAGCCCGCTCCCAAGGCTCCCCTCACCCCATATCCTCTATCCCATACCCCTCTAATCCTTAATCCTCTTATCCTTACCCCTCCAGCCCTTGACCCCGCCACCGCCGCCGGCAACAATTACCAAGTCAGCCCACCCCATCTTCCCACCCTGCAAACCCAGGAGGTCTTCTATGAAAACCTTGCATCCCAGTTCCCTGGAAAGCCTGGCGCGGCGCCAGGCCCCGGAAGGGTCGTGGATCCTGAGCGTCTATCTCAACGTGGATCCCCAGGTGCGGGCCAACCGCCGCGGCGCCCACAAGCTGGTGCTGGACCAGCTCCTGAAGGACCTGGAATCGGATCTGGAAGATTCCGGGCAGCGGGACCATTTCCAGGAAGACGCCGACTGGGTCCGGCGCCAGGTGGAGGTGCACATTCCCAAGGGACGGAGCATGGTCTTTTTCTGCGACATCTCGGAAGGCTACACCTACCAGGAGGATCTTCCCGTGCGGCTCCCCAACGGGGCGTGGTACGAAAAGCGCCCCTACATCCGGCCGCTTCTGGACGCCTGGAAGGAATACGAGCGGACCGGCATCGTGGTGGTGGACCGGGAGCGGGCCCGTTTTCTCGTGGCGTCCATGGGGGAGGTGGAAGAGATGGAGGAGGCCTTCCAGACGCCCGCGGTCCGCCACCGGAGCACCGCCGGAACGGACCACATGCGCTCCCAGATGGTCTTCCAGAGGCGCGCGGCCACCTGGAGCCACTGGTTCTTGAAGGAAGTGGCCGACGCGTTGCACGACATGGTGGAGGAATACGAGATCGACCGGGTGGTGCTGGCGGGTCCGGAAGAGGTGACCGCGGAGCTGAAGCGCCTGCTTCCCAAGGGGGTTTTGAGCCGGGTGGCGGCCCGGGTGCGCGCGTCCGTCACGGCCAGGCCCCAGGATTTGCTGGAGCAGGTGACACCGGTGCTGCGCGATCTGGACGCGGCCCTGGAGCGGGAGCTGGTGGCCGAATGCGTCACCACGGCGCGAAAGGCCCAGAGCGGATCCGCCAAGGCGGTGCTGGGCCTGGAAGCGGTTCTCGATGCCGTGAACCAGGGGCGGGTCTACCAGATCCTCGTTCCCGCCGGATTTTCCGCGCCGGGCCGGCACTGCCCGTCGTGCCAGGTGCTCCTGGACCACGGCCCGGCCCAAGGGGCCTGCCCCTACTGTTCGGGCACGCTCCAGGAGGAGGACGACGTGGTCTGGGCCGCCTGCGACCGGGTGCTTCTTTTGGGCGGGAAGGTGGAGGAGATCACCGACCCGGAGGCCAAGAAGGAGCTCACCGCAGCGGGCCCCGTGGGCGCCTTTCTCCGATGACCCCGCGAACCGACGGCCGACGAGCGCCGGGAAGCCCCTGGGCGTTTGCCCATGCCGCAGGAGCGGCCCCGGCCGCCATGGGATTCCCCGTCCGAACGCCTCAGATAAGGAAAACTGCCGTAGGGGCGGTTCGCGAACCGCCCCTACGTTCAACGCACGACGTCCGTCGAATCTCCGTTGGGAACTGGTTCGAGAACGGCCCTCAAGGCCAAGAGGCCGGGGGCTTTCCATTCCCTTCGTGGCCGCGGGGCTTCAGCCCCGCGGGCGGAGGCCCATGTAGGACCATGACAGGACGGGCTCTATGCCCCGTGGCCCATCCGATGCCGCGGTTGCCCCGGGGCCCCGAAGGCCTGCCCTACTTTGTCAGCAAGCTCGAAGATACTCTATGTCGCTCCCCCGGGCACCTGGCCACAAAAAAAGCCCGGGCTCGAAAGCCCGGGCTCCTTTACTTTTCAAGTCAGCTCACAAAGCCGACTAGAAGCTCCACTGGAGGCGAGCGCCCACTTCGTAGGCATCGTCATCCTGGTCGTTGGTGCTGTAGGCGTCGTCGGCAAACAGATAGGCGCCCACCACGTCCAGGGTAAGCCCGTCCACGACCTTCTGGGTCAGGCGGAAGTCGATTTCACTTCCCACCGAGTCGTCCATCTTGCCGGGTTCGGACTCAACGTCTTCCGCCGTGCCGATGTAGTAGTAGGCAAAGCTGAGCTTGGTGGCCTCGAGGGCCTGCCAGGCCACGCCGGCATAGACCGTGTACAGATTGCTCGGCACGTCACCGGCGGAGTATCCGTCGTTGGCCGACGGGCCGAACTTATCCAGCACGCCCAGACCCATCAATTCCGCCCAGTAGTGGGAGCCGGACTTGTACGGGTAAATGAAGTAATCAACATCATTGTCATCGTCGTCGTCACCCGTTGTGTAGAAGCCACCCAGGGTGAAAGTGAAGTTGTTGACGTACACGTTGGCGATGGCCTCGGCCGCCCAGCCAGTGTAGTCACCGGAGCCGCCGCCGGGCAGATCGTAGCTGCCGAAGTTCTTTACGAAGTTTACGTTCACATCGAACATGTCGGCCTTGTAGCCCAGGGCCACGCCCAGATCGAACAAGGAGTTGTCAAGCGCCTGGCCGAAGCCAGTAGCACCTTCAAACTGTCCCACTTCCAATGCGTCATGGGCGTACTGATAGAAACCGATGAGGGTGCCGCTGAAAGGACCGTTGGCGTAGTCTACCTGAATGAAGAAGTCGTCCACGTTTTCGCTTTCATCCGTCGCCGTCTCGTTCTGGGCGGCAATGTAACCGAGGGTCAGCTTCACCGGCTCGAACGGCATGGTGAAGACGGCCGCGGAAAAATCATCGTCCGCGATCCAGCCCTGCATGGCCACGATGCCCTGGACACCCAGCTTGGCGTTGATGGGCGTATTGGGGATGTTGAAATCGAGATAAAGGTTCTTGATCTCCACATCCTTTCCGTCGGCGCCCACGTCACCCGTGTCGCCAGCGCCCCAGGTGATGTCGCCCAGCTCGAACTTCGTGACCACCCTCAGGTTCTCGCTGCCCACGAAGTCAAAGTAAAGCCGGGCGCGCTGATCGAACAGATTGTTGTTGTCGTCCGCACCTTCGGCTTCATCCTTGTCAAGGCCATCGGCCAAGTTGTCGTTGCTGATCCAACGAACCCGCATGACACCGCCGTACTTGAAATCGACGGCGAAAGCCGGCAACGCCACGGCCACTGCAGCCAGCAGGGCCACGAACACGATCAAATTCTTCTTCATCTCTTTCCTCCACTGAATCTGAAAGACACTTACTTGCGTTCACATCAGCCCCTTAGACCAGATTGCTTCACAATGCGCGTTTCACCACCCCCTTTCTCCTGTGGCAAATAGCCCCTGTGCATAAAAGCACGGATCACCTTTAGCAAATCGCGTCTTCTTGTCAACAGAAAAGTGCACGCAGCTTCTGGGTTCTTCCCCACACCTTCCAGCCCTCTCCCGGCGCCATAAAATTCCTTGCATTCGCTTCACTCTTCTCGCTAGTCTCTACTGGGCAGTCCCGCGGACCCGGCGCGGGACCCGGGAGGGGGAGTTTAGGTCCCCGGTCTTCTGTCATCTCGATCAACGGGAAGGACCCCTTATGAAAGCACTTCGATCCTGCATGTTACTCTTGTTGATCCTTGTTGCCGCTCCTCTCTTCATCTGCGGCTCAAGCCTGGCTGAGTCCCGCCCGAGCCGGCTGGCTCTGCTTCCGTTCAAAATGAACACGCCACCGTCTCTGGCCTACCTGCAGGAAGGCATCGACGACATGCTCCGAACACGCCTGGCATGGCCCGGCAAGGTGGAGCTGATCGACAGACAGACCACGTTCGCTTCACTGAAGGCGGGAGGTGCCCCGGAGTCCGCCGAGGAGATCAAGAAATGGGCGGGAAAACTTGGCGCCGATCACGTCCTTTTCGGGAGCATCACGTCCCTGGGCGAAAGCCTCAGCCTGGACGCCACCTTGCTTTCCGTGGACGAAGCTTCTTCGCCCCTTCACATCCCCATCCAGATCGAAAAACTGGACATGCTCATCCCGGCGGTGAATCAGCTCGCCGAGACTGTCAACGACCGGGTCTACGGACGAGAGACCGCGACACTTGCGGCGTCACAACCATCGCTATCCGCTCCGGCCGACGCAAACCGCAACCCCGAGTTTCTGCTCCCACAGACTTTGCTCAGAGGCCAGAGCATTTCTTATCTGAATCCCAATTTCATCGAGGTCACACCCGAAGGCTCCATGAGGCAGGCGGGCATCTGGAGGAGTCAGACCCTCAAGGAAGCTCTGCTGGCTATCGATACGGGCGATGTGGACGGTGACGGCAGAGACGAGCTTGTGGCGGTGAGTTCCGACCGGCTCGCGGTTTTTCGCCGAGTGGCCCAGGGACTCCAGCTCCTGGCGGAACACAAAGCGGAAAATCTGGAGCACTTTAAATGGGTCTCCTTGGCGGATGTGGACGGGGACGATCGCCTGGAGATCCTTTTGATGTGCCTTAGGCAAAAGAACAAGACTCAGGCAGCCGGATCGGAAAGCAGCCAAAGTGTGGATGAGAGGCTCGAACCGGCTTCCAAGGTGATCGAGCTAAACGGGAACAAACTGGTCGTTCTGGCGGAGCGCATTCCCCTTTACCTCAATGCAGTGCACTTCCCCGGAAGAGGGCGGCTGGCCCTTGCGCAACAGCCGGGCCGATTCGGGGAATTATTCGAACCTGATATCTACGAGTTTCGGCTGCGGGATGGGAAGGCGGTTACAGCATCTCCTGTCAGTCTCCCGGCTTCTTGTAATATTTTCAACTTTTCTACCGGCGACTTCAACAACGACGGGGCTGCTGAATATGCCGTCATCACTGAGGACAACCGACTCGTGCTCCTGGATGCGTCCGGCAACCGGATATGGCGGAGCAGGAAACGTTTCGGGGCGACCACCAACGCGCTCATTGGTAAGATCGAGGACGTACGCTTCAATCGGGTTGAATACTACTACATCCCTTCGCCGATTCTCGTGATGGACCTCAACGGGGACGGCATCCTGGAACTGGTCCTTAATCGTACGCCCGACTACAGCAGTTTCCTGCCGCAAGGGTACAAGTACTATGAAGCAAGTGAGATCGTCTCCATGTCGTGGGACCAGTTAGGGCTCGTGGAAAACTGGAAGACCCGGGAGGTGAGCGGGATGGTGAGCTGCATCCGAACGGGGGATCTCAACGGGGACGGCACGCCGGAACTCATCGCCAGCCTGGTGCTGGGAAAGGACCTGCTCAAACTCTGGGAAGCCCGAAGCACGGTCTTTTCCTATGATCTGAACGTGGGAAAGAAGGCCCAGGCAGAGACGGCCCGGAAACCCTGACAAGAAACTCACCGCAGAGACGCGGAGAGCGCAGAGGAAAAAACCGAGGAGAATTCACGTGCCGGGGCGCTGAGAGGCCGCCCCGGCACGTGCTTTCGCCCTTAGGGCAAACCGCAAGCAAACCCGTTCTCGGGTTTCGTTGCCGGCCCAGGAAAAGGTGTCCATTCTGGCCGAGGGAAAGGATCCGGCCAATCGAGATGCGGAGTGCTTACCGTTGAGGATCGTGGGTACTGCGTGGCACGCGCTGGACGTCGAACACCGGAGGACCGCGGAGGCCAACATCCGGCTGGCGCTGGGGGTGAACAAGGCCGACGCCCGGCGCCTGGCACTGGAAAACTTCCGGCACCTGGCACGGGTCTTCGCCGAATTTCCCCTGATGGGCCGCATGACCCGGGAGAATTTCCGGCGGTTTGTGGAACCCCGCGGAGAAGATCACCTCTTGAAATCCCTGGAACGGGGACGCGGCGTGCTCATCCTCACGGGCCACTTCGGCAACTGGGAATGGATGGCCTACAGCGCGCCCTTCTTCCTCCCGGCCCGGCTCAACATCGTGGCCCGGCCCGTGCGCCCGCCGATCTTCAACCGCTGGGTCACCCGCCTGCGGGAACGGTCCGGAAACCGGGTGATCGCCAAGCAGTCCGCTTTGCTCCACACGCTGAAGGCCCTCAAGCGAAACGAAATGGTGGGGTTCTTGCTTGATCAGAACGCAGGCAAGAAGACGGGCGTCTGGGCGCCCTTTTTCGGCGGCTACGTGCTTACCCACAAGACCCTGGCCCACATCGCCCTGCGCACGGGTGCCCCCGTTCACCCGGTCTTCAACCACCGCCTTCCGGACGGGCGCTACCGGATTGAGATGGGGCCGGAAATTCCGGCACCGTCCCACGGCACCCTGGAAGAAAAGACGGCGGCCATGACCGCCGCCTTCAACCGCATCATGGAAGAGCAGATCCGCCGGTTTCCCGACCAGTGGTACTGGGTCCCCCGGCGCTTCCGCCGCTTCCGGCCCCAGCCGCCCGGCTGAAGCCGCCTTCGCGGCGCGCACCCTGCGGGCTTCCCATTCCTCACGGCAAAGGATCCGTCACATAGTCGTCCAGAACAAGAACCTCGATGAAATCAACTTTCCGCAATCTCCGGTCGTTGGTGAGGAAACAATCGGCTCCGCCCACAACGGCGGCAGCCAACTGGAGAGCGTCCGGGGTGCGCAGGGAGTGTTCGGCTCGGTAGCGCGCCGCCTTTTCGGCCATGGCCGCCGATATGGGCCACATCTCCAGGCCTTTGAAACTCTCATCACTCCCACGAATCCCGCTCACCATTCAGATAGCTCGAAGCACCCAGACCCGCCCATATCTCCGCCCCCAGACCTTCCAGTTCCAGGAGGTGGCGACGCCGCTTGACCTCATGCGTTTTCGTGGTCTCAAGAAGAGACGACAGGACGTCGCGCAAACGAAGCTGTTGCTCCCTGTCCAATCTCGGCAGCACCGAGAGAATGTCATCATACGAAATGTCCGGCCTGCCAGCGCTCATCGTGTGACAGTCCTTGGGGCTGCGGGGGGGGAGCGGCAACCCCACCCCGCACGATTGCCCCCTGTTCATCGGATCTTCTTGAGCTCTGCCTCGCGGCTCCTTTACAATTCGTACTCGCCTTCGATCTCCAGGATATACTCGCGGTCCTGGGCGCCGGGCTTCACCGTGAAGGTACCGCTCCCCCGGATGGCGGCCAGCTTGCCGATGCCCCGGTAGATGGTCCAGGTGCCCTTGGTGAGCTTCGTTTCGGGGTCCCGCTCCCCTTCGTACCTGCTGTAGATGGACCCCTCCTCGAAGTGGGTCACCGCGTAGCCCATCATCTTGCCCGCCCCGCGGATCCGGTCGTGGAAGGTGACACTCCGGCGGGAGACGAACTTTCCGGCCACGCCCACCTGGTACTCGATGGGCTCCCCTTCCATCTCCACCAGCATGAGGGTGTGATCGAACTCATCGTGCACGTAGAGCATCTCGCGGCGGGTGACCATCAGTCGATACGTGGCTTTACGCTTCATGGGGACCTCCTTGGGAAAAGGGGTTCACGGGATGCGGGCGGAGCGCCGCCCGGAAAGCAGTGCCCAACGGCCTGCCTTTTCCTTAGCACAGGAAGGGCTGGAGCGGCTAGCGGAAACCCCTTCAGGGCCGGGGGGATGTTTTGAAAAATTCACCGCAGAGGCGCAGAGAACGCAAAGGAGACGTCCTTGAGGCGGGCCGCTGAGACGCCGGCCCGGCTCAAACCCTCGCGCTTCGCGCAAGAAGGCGCTTCAACCACCCAAGTCGCCCCCCGAAGGGGCGCACCCCGTGCCGGGGCGGCATCTCTCCGCCCCGGCACGGTTCTTCCTCTGTGCCCTCTGCGTCTCTGCGGTGATATTTCCTTGACACCGGCGCCCCTTTCGGTTAACCGCATTCAAAACCAAAGGTTAACGCAAAACGAAGGAGGCCCTCCCATGCCGCTGGATTCGATCCGACAGATGGTGCTCGTCTGCCTCATGACCGCCCTCACCGCCGTGGGGGCCCAGATCGCCGTGCCCATCGGCCCGGTGCCCATCGTGCTCACCAACCTCTTCGTGCTCCTGGCGGGCCTGCTCCTGGGGCCTAAGCGCGCGGCGGCCGCCCTGGGGCTCTATCTCCTCCTGGGCGCCGTGGGCCTTCCCGTCTTCGCCAATTTCAAGGGGGGCTTCGCCCATTTTCTCGGGCCCACCGGAGGCTACTTGCTGGGGTTCGTGGCCGCCGCCTGGATCGCCGGGGCGGTGAGCCACCCGAAGCCCAGCCGCTTCACGGACATGGTGGCGGTGATCTTGGGCACGCTGGTGATCTACGCCGTGGGCGTACCGTGGCTCAAGGCGGTGACCGGCATGACGTGGACCAAGACTCTCGCCGTGGGGATGCTTCCCTTCCTGGCGGGGGATGCGGCCAAGGCGGCCGCGGCGGTGATGCTGGCCTGGTCGCTTAGGCCGGCCCTGGTTCGGCACCTGCCGGTGGCTTCCGCCTGAACGGACGGCTAAGCATTCACCGCAGAGGCGCAGAGAACGCAGAGGGAACCTTCTTTGAGCCGGGCCGCTGAGACGCCGGCCCGGCTCAAACCCTCGCGCTTCGCGCTGGAAGGCGCCTCAACGATCAGAGTCGCCCCCCGAAGGGGCGCAGCCCGTGCCGGGGCGGCATCTCTCCGCCCCGGCACGGTTCTTCCTCCGTGCTCTCTGCGTCTCTGCGGTGATTATCCCCCAGAAGGACACTCGGGATTCATGATCGAAGCAAGCGATCTCCACTTCACCTACCCCGACGGAACCCGCGCCCTTCGGGGCGTCACCTTCCGGGTGGCCACGCCGGCCTTCGTGCTCCTTTGCGGAGCCAACGGCCAGGGGAAAACGACCCTGCTCCACCTTCTGGCCGGCCTTTTTCCGCCCTCGAGGGGCTCCCTTCGCGTCCTGGGCCTGGACCCCGCCCGGGAAGCCCATGCCGTGCGCGCCCGCGTCGGCCTGGTCTTCCAGGACCCGGACAGCCAGATCCTTTCCGAAACCGTGGCGGAAGACGTGGCCTTCGGCCCGGAAAACCTGGGCCTTTCCAGGGAGGACGTCCGCCGGCGCGTGGATCAGGCCCTGGCCCGGTTCGGTCTGGAAGCCCTCGGCGAAAAACCCTGCCATGCCCTTTCCGGAGGAGAAAAACGGCGGGTGGCTCTGGCCGGGGTCCTGGCCGTGGACCCGGAGCTGGTTCTCTTCGACGAGCCCTTCACGCACCTGGACTGGGAGGGAAGCCGCGCTCTTCTGGACGCCCTCCTGGAGATCCGCCGGGAAGGACGCACCGTGGTGGTGTCCACCCACGACGTGGAAAGGGTGATCGCCCACGCGGAGCAAGTGCTGGTGCTGAAGGACGGGCGGGTGGCCCGATGCGGGTCCCCCGCCCACGTGGCCGGGGAGCTGGCCCGCTACGGCGTGCGCCCTCCCTGTTCCGTGCTCCTGGGAAAGGGCTTGCAGCCGTGGCTCGCCGCCTAGCCCTCCACTACGTTCCCCGGCCTTCCCCCGTGCACCGCCTGGACGCCCGCACCAAGCTCTTCGCGGTGCTGGCGTTGACCTGCGCGCTGCTCCGCCCCGCCGGTCCCGTCTTCGTCGCGGGCACCCTGGGATTGTCGGCCGTGGTGATGGCCGCACGCCTCCCGTGGAATCTTCTGGGGCGGACCGTTCGCGGCTGGCTTCCCTTTTTCGGGGTGATCTTCGTCGTCCAGGCCTTTTCCCCCGTTGTCCCGACGCCGGAAAGCGCCGCCAGCGCCCCGACGACGGGCTCGGCCGTGCAGGAGGGGCTCGCCCTCCTTGCAACCTGGTTCCCGCCGGAAGCCGCGGTCCAGGCGCTGGCCACCGTCTGGCGCCTGCTTCTCATGGTTCTTTGGGCCGTGGTCTTCACGGCGGTTACCCGCCCCCGGGACCTCCAGGAGGCCGTTCTCTGGCTCCTTCGGCCGCTTCCCTTTCTTCCGGCGCGACGCATCGCCGTCATGGCCGCCTTGTCCCTTCGCTTCTTCGCCCTCCTTCTGGACGACCTGGAAGAGATCCGCCTGGCCCAAAGGGCGCGGCTGGCCGACCGCCGTCGAAACCCCTTCCGCCGGCTTCGCACCACCGTCCCGGCCCTCTTCCGCAAGGCCCTGGGGCGCACCGAATCCACGGCCCTGGCCCTGGCCGCCCGCGGCTACCGGGAAGACCTTCCCGCCCGCGTCCCCCCGTGGCCCCGGAAGCAGGCCGCCGGCATGTGCCTCCTCGCCGCTTTCCTTGCCGCCCTCCACCTTTTCTGACAAGATACTTGGGAAATACCTTGCTCGGGGGTGTTACCCATGGACAGAAGATTATTGAAGGAACTCTTCTGGGATTACGATGTGGACCGGCTTCATCTATTGCCCGGGATCACCTATGCCCAGCGGATCGTGGACCTCTGGCCTCTTGTGGAATACGCCCACAGGGATGGAACCCTTTCCACCGAGGATTTCCTGGCGCTTGTGGAACGGATCGCAGATTACGTGGATGAGGTTCACTATGGCGAAGGAGTGCGTGAGATCGTCATCAAGGAGCTTGTGAAGGCATGCAGGAGCAGATCCATACAAACCGCATCCTGACCGAAGGCCAGAAGTTCTTTCTCCAGCGGCTCTCCGAATCGGATTTCGCTGCCCAGTATGTTCTCTCAGGTGGAACGGCTCTTTCCGCATTTCACTTGTCACACCGCCTGTCGGACGACCTGGATTTTTTTTCTTTGCTTCCGTCGGACATTCCAAACACCCAAGTTCTTCGGCATTGGGTTGAAACGCATTTTGCGCAAGTGTCCTACAACAAGGTTGCCGACCGCCGGCAGTTCTTTATCCGTCATGGATTGGAATCCCTAAAAATCGAGTTCGTTCCCCTCTACTTTCCGCGCCTCCTCCCGCCTGTGCCGGTAGGGGATCTTTATGTGGATTCACTGGAGGACATTGCAGCAAATAAGATCATCGCCATGACGGACAGGTTTGATCCCAAGGATTTTTATGATGTCTGGTCCATAGCCCGGAAGACGCATCTCGATATCTGTGCCATGGTGAGACTGGCAGAGCAAAAGCATAGAACAAATTACCGTTACTTACTGCACTTGGAAAGAATCCTTCGCAATCCCGATGCTCTGAAAACAATCCGCCCCCTAGAGTCCTTCAAGGTGACGGATGTGACCACTTTTTTTTCCAACGCCATCCGGCAACTTGCATCGGATGCGCTCAATGAGCACCTACGTAGGGAGATTTCTTGACAATCGGGCCCGCCGTTTTCTCCCTAACCGATGGCCCAAGAGCGGCCTTGAGCCGTGGTTGGAGGGCTTCACTGAAGTACCAGGGCGCGTTGCATCTGTTAGACGATTTCAAGAATGCCGTGGCAAGCGGCGGGTTGTGGACCGTGCGGGACGGGGCGGCCCATGGGGCGCGGCGCCGGGATCTCCGGCGGGCCCTGGAGGCCCTTCTGGTGCGGCACCGCCCGGAGCTGGAAGCCGGGCCGGGGCTGGATCATCCCTACGGGGTGCTTCGCCAAGCGGCCCCGATCCTCCGGAGCGAGGCGGAACACGGGTCGGACGACTTCGTACGGCGCCAGGCGGCGCTCTACCTCACCCTCCTTCCCTTTCCCGGCCAGTGGGACCGGCTGGCGGCCGCGGACCGGTCCGCGGCCCCGGAACCCGAAACGGCCGCCTTCCTCCGCCGCGAGCGGGAAAAGATCCTGGAAAAGGTCCGGCAAAAGGCCGACAAGGCCTTTCGCGTCCGGCACTTTCTCCAGGTGCTGAAGCGCCCCCGCGGGACCGGGGAAAAGGGGGTGCTGCGCCTTTTTTCCCTTCCCTATCTCCTGGCGGACGAAGCCGTCCTGGTCGAACTCAGCCGCCGGTACGTCTTCTTTGTGGAACCGCCCATGGGGGTGGTGTGGCGCCACGGGTGGTGGAGGCATTTTTGCCGGTTGGAAGATCCGTGTCTTTTCGGGGTGGGCGGTCCGGAAGACGCCCGGTTTCTTTCCACCCAGATCGGGGCGGTGCCCGTGGGCCTGGCGCACGGTGACTTTCTGGAAGACGAACCGCCTCCAACCCGTAAGGCCCCGCCGGCCTACGATCTGGTCTTCAACGCCACCTTCGACGACCCGGAACGCAAGCGCCACGGCCTGATGCTGGATCTTTTGGACCATCCGCGCCTCCGGGGCCGAACGGCCCTCTTCCTGGGCCGGGGAGATCCGGAAAAGGTCCGGGCCTTTCAGCAAGCCGTGGAAAAGCGGGGTCTGTCCTCGCGGGTGGCGGTTCGGGCGAACCTGAGGCGCCGGGACGTTCCGGCCCTGCTCGCCCGGTGCCGCGTGGGCGTGCATCTGTCGCTCTACGAAAACGCCTGCCGGGCCGTCTATGAATTCTTTCGGGCGGACCTGCCCTGCGTGGTGTCGTCTTCCATGGCGGGGATGAACCCGGCCCTCTTCAACGAAGAGACGGGCGCGGCGGTCCCCGACGCGCAACTTGGGGAGACCATCGCATCCGTTCTGGAAGACCCCGAACGTTTTTCCCCCCGCCGCTGGTTCCTGAGGGAAAGCGGGAGCGCCCGTTCCAGCCGAAGGCTCAACGCCATCCTTCGGGACCTTTTTTCCCGGCGGGGCTACGAGTGGTCGGAAGACATCGTGGATCTGGGAAGCAGCGGCGCCAGCCGCTACGTGAGCGCGGAAGACGAAGCGCGCTTTTCCGACGAGCACGCCCGCATCGCCGGGATCCTCCGGCGTTCCGGCCGTCTGCCCGTCGCCGTGGAGGCTTAGGGGCTTGCCCGAAATCGCTGGGGATGACTGCTTTTTTCGTAGCGCAGCCCTTCAGGGCTGCGGGGGGACCCGTGCACTTCGGACGAACCTTCTCATATTGCCTGTCCTTTCATTGGGTTACGATGATCCTTTCCCGCTGGGCTGAAGCCCCGCGGCTACGAATGAAGACGGATTCTTTGTGGGTTGACGAAGGAAGCCTGTCCGGAAATGGCCTTATTCGGGCGATTTGTCACCGGGTTTCTCTATCACCAGGGAGATCAGCGGGCGGGGATAAACCCCGCCCCTACTCAAGAGATCAATGCACGATGCGGGGGGCGAATGATCATTCGCCCCTACAGTTCGTCGGTACTCCAAGGCAGTGTTTTCCCTCGCGGTGGTATCTGGGGCACACCCGATGGGAGGCTCCACGTGTGAGGCTGCAGGCTCGGCGCCGACGATCCGGAGGGTGGCAAGGGGGGAGTGCCCGAAGGGCGGGGCTCTTTTCGGGGCGGCGTCTCAGCGCCCCGAAAAGAAGAACGGGACGCCCCCCTCGGGGCGTCCCGCCTCTGTGTCCTCTGCGCCTCTGCGGTGAAAATTTAAAATCCTTGCCGGGGCTACCGTCGCGCCACGGCGCCCAGCACGGCCCGGAGCGCCGCCGAATGGGGATTGCTCACCGATTTCGTCACCACGATGTCCACGGGACTCACCGGCTTGCCGTAGTATTGCTCGTTCCAGTCGTTTCGCACCTTGATCACGGCCCCCTCCAGGCTCATGCCCGCGTAGGCCCCCTTGGCCTTGGCGAACGATAGGAAATCGGCACTCAGGTTGTGCGGCGTGGATCCCTCCAGCCCCATGCCGACGGGACCGGCCGCCACGGACGCGCCGCCTCCCAGCTTGAACCCGGACGTCATGAGGGCGTCCACCCCCCGCTGGGTCCGCACCATGAGGATCACCTCGGCCGCCTCACCGCCCATCTGAAGCCCGATGCTGAGCCCCCCCAGGGTGTAGAAGACCGGCTGGCTCCACTGGCCGGTCTTGTCGTCCCGGACCAGCAGCACCCCGCTTCCGCCCGATCCGCCGATGATGAAGCCCCCTTTCAGGAACTGGGGGATGATGAGCACGCCCTTGGCTTCCTTCAGGTGTTCGGTGAGCCAGGAAAAGTTGGGATCGGACGTGAGGCTCTGCACGGTCACCCGGGCACGTTCCACCAGAGCTTCCGGCTTGGAAATGCCCGAATCCGCCATGGCCGAAGCGAAGGGCCCGACCGCAAGAACCAACGCCAGAGCGGAGATCAGCGCAACGTGTCGTTTCATGAAGAGCCTCCTTGGCATTGAGGTTGAGGGTTTCCCTGACTTATGCCCCCTTCCGGCCCGCCGGTCAATAGGAGGCCGGACCCTCCTGGCCTCTTGCACTCCTCGCTTCCTTTCATTACTATGAAGTGCAATCATCGCATTCACCTCTCTTTTCCTCACCTTCGTACGGAGTTCGACCCGACACAAGGAGGCATCCATGAACGAACTTCTCGCCCCGGGCGGCAGTCTCGAAATGGTGGAAGGCGTGCTGAAACACGGCGCCGAAGCGGTCTACGTGGGATCCAAGGGATTCAGCCGCCGCAAGTGCGCCTGGGAGATGGAAGATTCCCAGATCCGGGAAGCCATCGAGACGGCACGGCCCCTGGGCGGCAAGATCCGCGTGGCCCTGAACGCCGAGGTGCCGGAAGAAAAATTCATGGTCCTCATGAAGAAGGTGGCCAAGTACGCGGCCTGGGGCGCCGAGGGCGTCATCGTGAAGACCCCGGCGGTCATGGAGATGGTTCGCAAGAACTTTCCGGAGCTGGTGATCCACGCCAGCGTGGGGTGCAACATCCAGACCCGGGCCCAGATCGCCCGGTTCAAGGCCTACGGGGCCACCCAGATCGTGGCCAGCACGGAAATCGACACGGTGGAGAAGCTCCGCCGGTTCAAGGCGGACGCGGACGCCGAAGGCGTGGGCACGGAAGTGCTCATCCACGGCAACCGGTGCGTGGGGGGCGTGGGCAATTGCACCTTCCATGAACTCATCAGCGACTCCTACATCAAGAAGATCTACCACGACGAGGACGGCAACGAGATCGTGGAATACGAAGGCTGGCCGGACCGGAGCGGCAGCTGCTTCCGGCTGTGCCTGCTCACGGACGAACAGCGCGAGATGGTGCTCAAGAAGCGGGGCCGGAAGGACGAGGAGATCCGAAGCATCAACGAGCGGATCCGGCGCCACCCCAACGTGGCCTTCGCCATCAACGGCAAGGAACTCTGGGAGTACATGGATCTGGGCCTTACGACCCTCAAGGTGCAGGGCCGCGAATACGCGGTGAGCCTCATCAGCCGCATGATCGCCCTCTATCGGGCCATGATCGACGCCCACCGGGCCGGGAAACCCCACGACGATCCGGAACTTCTTCCGCTCCAGAAGGAACTGGACGCCATCGCCCTGGACCGGGACCGGGCCCGCATGGAAAAGACCCGGGAGCTGCACCGCAACATCAAGGGGCTCTACGCGTGAGAAAAAGGATTAAGGATTAAGGATTAAGGATTAAGGATTAAGGATTAAGGGGTAGAGGATTAAGGGGTAAGGGGGGAATCCCCCCCCTTTGGAAAAGGGGGGAACCCCTCACCCATCACCCATCACCCATCACTCATCACTCGTCACTCCTTCCCCGTCACCCGCCCCGGACCACGGATCACGGATCACGGATTACGGATTACGGATTACGGATCTCGGATCACGGTCAAAAGCTTTTGAGAAGGGGAAGGGCCCTGCGGAATTCAGGCGTTCCGGCCCGGTTGAGCCATTCGAAGGTGACCATTTCCGTGGAGGTGATGACCGCCCCTGCCCGGTCCAGGCGTCTCAGGCCCGTTTCCCGGTTGAAGGCGCTTCGGGACGTTACCGCATCCCCCACCACGTGCACCGTGTAGCCGAGTCGGAGGGCGTGGGCGGCCGTATGGAAGATGCACACGTGGGTTTCGATCCCCGCGACCACCAGGGTCTTCCTTCCGGAAGCCGCCACGGCATCGGCCAGGACCTGGTTTTCGAAGCAGCTGAATTCCAGCTTGTTGAGCACCGGGGCTTCGGGCGCCCTGGCTGTGAGCTCCGGCAAAAAGCCCCCCAGCTTTTCCGCGTTGTGCTCCGAAAAGAGGACCGGCACCTCCAGGATGGCGCTCATGTCCAGGAGGGCCGTGACATTTTTCACCACCTGGTCCCGGTCCACGCACAAGTCCAGCATGGCCTTCTGCAGGTCCACCAGAAAGAGCAGGCATTCTTCGGGTCGAACAAAACGGGCGTAGGGGTTTTCGGCGTTCATCAGGGCGTCCTCCTTGGCAGTCGATGGATGGATGCGGTCGTCCGTATCTTGCCGCCCAGCATACGCAAGGGACCGGGCTGAGTCAAAACGGGAAAGGCCCATCGGATAGGTTTTCCAAGACGGCGGCGATTCCCAGGCCTCCGCCCCCGCAGATGCATTCCAGGCCGTAGCGCACGCCGCGCCGGCGCATCTCGTGGAGCAGGGTCACCAGGACGCGCACGCCCGTGCAGGCGATGGGGTGGCCGAGCGAGATGCCGCTGCCGTTCACGTTCACCCGGTCGTAGCGGTCCGGGCCGATCCCCATCTGCTTCAGGTCCGCCAGCACCTGAGCCGCGAAGGCTTCCTGGACCTCGATGAGATCCATGGCGTCCAGGTCGAGCCCCGCCTGGTCCAGGGCCATGTTCACGGCCTTGGGCACCGCCTCGTAGGTGCGCCGGGGATCGCACCCCGCCACCGCGCAGGAGACGACGCGGGCCATGGCCCGAAGCCCCCATTCCCGGGCGGTCTCCTCGTCCATGAGCACCACCGCGGCGGCGCCGTCATTTTCCGAAGAGGAATTGCCGGCCGTGCAGACGCCTCCCAGCACCGGCTTGAGCCGCGCCAGCTTCTCCGGGGTGGCGTCGGCCCGGGGCGTTTCGTCCCGGTCCAGCACCACCGGCGACCCCTTGGAACCCGGCACCTCCACCGGCACCACCTCCCGGGCGAACCGCCCCTGGTCCCAGGCGGCACAGGCTTTTCGGTGGCTCTCGGCGGCCCACGCATCGCACGCCTCCCGGCTGATGCCTTCTTCCCGGGCCGCGGTCTCCGCCCAGCTCATCATGGACGGCAGGATGCCGTAGCGCTCCTCGGGCTGGGACATGACCCGGGCCCGCTGGATCCGGTCGTAGAAGGGAAGGCCCCAGATGGACAAATCCCCGTGGCCCCGGGGCATGCCCTTTCGGCCGCCCACGCCCCACTTGATATGGCCGGGAAGGT
The DNA here is from genome assembly GCA_014359885.1 of Desulfacinum sp. Taxonomy (GTDB): domain Bacteria; phylum Desulfobacterota; class Syntrophobacteria; order Syntrophobacterales; family DSM-9756; genus Desulfacinum. The sequence goes on along the minus strand of JACIYN010000006.1, from coordinate 128,016 downwards.
AGAATTCGGCGTTGCTCATGCTTTCCACGCCGCCCGCCACCACCACCCGCGCGGCTCCGGAGCGGATGAGGAGAGCACCGTAGCGCACCACGTCCAGGCCGGTGCAGCAGCGCCGGTCCAGGGTGATGCCGGGAATGGATTCGGGCCAGCCGGCCTTGAGGAGCGCCATGCGGGCGATGTTCACGTACTCGCCGTTCTGGTAGGCCTGCCCCAGGACCACCTCGTCCACCTGGTCCGCTTCGATCCCCGCCCGGAGGATCGCTTCCCGGAGCACCACCGCCGCCAGCTCATAGGCCTCCACGTCCCGGAGGGCTCCCAGGTAGCGGCCCACCGGCGTGCGCACTCCGCTCACCACCACCACATCTTTCATGGCCGTTCTCCGTTGTTCGTGATCCGTGATCCGTAATCCGTGATCCGTTGTCCGTGATTCGTGATCCGTGAGCTGTCTTCCGCAATTCGTGATTCGTTGCCGGATATCTGTCTTCGGTTGTTCTTGTTCGTTGAGCGGGGACGGAGGTCCGTCGCCACATCGCCTTGCCGGACACGACCCTCCGTGGTATAGCTCCAGTGTGCATGGACCGACTTGCACACGTTATCCCCCGGAGGCATCCATGGCCCTATCCCATCCAACGGACGACGCCGCGCTGGAGCAAAAGATCGCCGCCCTCGTGCAGCAGATCCTGCGAAGAGAAGCGGACGAGCTTTTCGCCGAGAAGATCGCTGCCTTTGTCCAGGAAAACGAACGCCGTTCCAGGGAACTTTCCCTTATGGAACGGATGGTCCGGGTGGAGGAAGAACTCAAATCCCTGCGGGAAATCGAGGCGGCCCGATTCGACGCCGCAGAAAGGCGCTTCGAGGCCATCGACAAGCGCTTTGAGATGGTCGACAAACGTTTCGAAGCCCTCCACAGGGAAATGAGCGCCCGCTTCGAAGCCATGGATGAACGTTTCCACGCCATGGACAAGCGTTTCGAAGCCCTCCAGAGGGAGATGGGCGCCCGATTCGATGCTGCAGAAAGGCGCTTCGAGGCCATCGACAAGCGCTTTGAGATGGTCGACAAGCGTTTCGAAGCTCTCCAGAGGGAAATGAGCGCCCGGTTCGAAGCCATGGATGAACGTTTCCACGCTATGGATGAACGCTTCCACGCCATGGACAGGCGTTTCGAAGCTCTCCAGAGGGAGATGGGCGCCCGGTTTGAGGCTGTGGATCAGCGGTTCCAGGCCATGGAGCAGCGATTCGAGGCCATGGATAAACGCTTTCTCACTGTCCAATGGACCCTGGGAATCGGCTTTTCCTTCCTCACCGTCCTCATGGGCATCCTGAAGTTCTGGCCATGACGCCCCGCCCTTTAATCCTTAATCCTTTAATCCTCTAATCCTCCTCACGCGTCGGCGGGTCCGATCCGGTTCCCCTCTTGGTCGTAGACGTACCAGCCCCGGCCGGTCTTCTTGCCCAGGTGTCCCAGTTGGACCTTGCGGCGCAGGATCGCCGGCGGATACCAGCGGGGATCCCGGGTTTCCTCGAAGATGGCCAGCAGGGCCCCGTGGGTCACGTCCAGCCCCACCATGTCCCCGGTCTCGAAGATGCCCATCTTCCGGCCCGCCGCCAGTCGCAGCCCCTTGTCCACGTCTTCCACGGTGGCCACGCCCGCCTCCACCAGCCGCATGGCTTCCAGCGTGGCAGGAAAGTTGATGCGGTTGATGAGAAAGCCCGGTACGTCCTTGTGCACCAGAATGGGCTCCTTGCCCAGGCTCCGCACGAAATCCCGCCCGGCCAGGAAGGCCTCTTGGCCGGTGGTCATGGCCCGCACCACCTCCACGGCCTGCATCATGGGCACCGGGCTGAAAAAGTGGAGCCCCAGCACCTTCGGCCTCCGTCCCGGCGAAACGGCTGCGGCCAGCTGGGTGACGGGAATGGCGCTGGTGTTGGTGGCCAGGAGGGCGTGGGCGGGAAGGACCTGGTCCAGCCGCAGGAAGACATCCCGCTTGACCTCCAGGTTCTCGAAGACCGCCTCCACGGCCAGGTCCGCTCCCCCGGCGGGATCCACCTCCAGGGTGGGCTCGATTCGCCCGACAATCGTCTCCACGGGCTCGGTCACCTGCCCCTTTTCCGCAAACTTTCCCACGGACCAGCGGATGTTGTTCAGGGCCCGCTCCAGGGCCTCACGACTCACGTCGCACAGGCTCACCGAGTAACCCGCCTGGGCGGCCACCTGGGCGATGCCGCTCCCCATGAGGCCCGCGCCCATGACGAAGATCCTTTTGATTTCCATGGCCTTGTCCTTCTCCGTGTCGATTTTCGCCTACTTGAGAAGCTCCCGCGCAATCACCAGCCTCTGGATCTCGCTGGTTCCCTCGTAGATCCGCGTGAGCCGCACGTCCCGGTAGAACCGTTCGATGGGATAGTCCTTCATGTAGCCCATGCCGCCGTGGATCTGGACGGCCATGTCCGCCACCCGGTTGACCATCTCGGTACAGAAGAGCTTGACCATGGACGCTTCGCGCACCACGGCCGTGCCGCGCTGATCCCGGAGCCATGCGGCGTGGTAAAGCATGTTGCGGGCCGCATAGATCTGGGTAGCCATGTCCGCCAGCATGAACTGGATGGCCTGGAACTCCGCAATGGGCTTTCCGAACTGCACCCGCTGCTTGGCGTAATCGATGGAAAGCTCCAGAAGCTTTTCCGCCGTCCCCACGGCGGACGCCCCCATGGTGAGGCGTCCCTTGTCCAGGACCTTCATGGCCGTCTTGAAGCCCTGGCCCACCATGGCCTCACCGCCGATCACGTTCTCCCGGGGCACGATGCAGTCTTCGAAGACCAGCTCCGCCGTGTGGTTTCCGCGAAGGCCCATCTTCCGCTCGATGATCCCCACGGAATAGCCCGGAAAGGTCCGCTCCACGATGAAGGCGGTGATGCCGCCCCGGGCGCGTTTTTGGGGGTCCGTCACGGCGAAGACCGTGGCCACGTCGGCGATGTCCCCGTTGGTGATGAAGTGTTTCTTGCCGTTCAGGACCCAGTGGTCCCCCTTAAGTTCCGCCCGGGTGCGGATGGCGGCGGCGTCGGATCCCGCTTCCGGTTCCGTAAGGGCGAAGCAGGCGGTCCATTCCCCGCTGGCCAGCTTCGGCAGGTACTTCTGTTTCTGCTCCTCCGTTCCGTCGATCACGATCCCCTGGCTTCCGATGCCGTTGTTGGTGCCGATGCGGCTCCGGAAGCAGGCGTTGGTCTTGGAAAGTTCCTGGTAGACGAGGCATTCTCCCAGAACGCCCAAGCCCAGGCCGCCGTATTCCTCGGGGATGGCCAGCCCGAAGAGACCCAGGTCCCGCATCTTCTGGACCGTCTCTTCGGGAATGCGGTCCTCGTCTTCCACCTGCCGGCTGATGGGCTCCAGGTCCCGTTCCACGAACCGGCGGACCGTTTCCTGCATCATGCGAAGGTTTTCGGGGATGGTGAAATCCATGGGTGCGCATCCTTTCCTGTGCGAGATTCTTGGGGGCCGGCGTGATACGACCGATCATACGGTAGAATACCGAAGAAAAAAAAGACGCCCTGGGATCAGCAGCCCTTCCAGACGGGCCTTCGCTTTTCAGCAAACGCCCGGGCCCCTTCCATGTAGTCCTCGGAAGACCGCAGCGCCTCCATGCCGGGAAAGACCGTTCGAAGCGCCTCCCCCAGCGGCATCTCCAGACCCTTGAGCGCCGCTTCCTTGGTGGCGCGCAGGGAAAGGGGCGAACAGGCCAGCATGTCCTCGGCCCACCGCCGGGCGCAGGCCATGAGTTCCGCCGCGGGCACCACCTCGTTCACCAGGCCCAGGCCCCGGGCCTCCTTGGCCGAAAGACGGCGCCCCGTGAGCAAGAGGCCCATGGCCGCGTGGTAGGGAATCTGGCGCGGCAGCCTCAAGGCGCCTCCCGCCGCAGCCATGGCCCCCACCCTCGGTTCGGGCAGGCCGAACTGGGCATGTTCGGCGGCCACGATCACGTCGCAGGCCAGAGCCAGTTCGAAGCCGCCCCCCAGGGCCAGGCCGTTCACCGCCGCGATGAGGGGCTTGTAACAGTCGGTCCTTCGGGTGATGCCGCCGAAGCCGCCCCGCAGCGAATCGATCTCGCGGCGAAGCGCCGCGGCGCCGTGTTCCGCCTGCCACTTGAGATCGTTTCCGGCGCTGAAGGCCTTGTGGCCGCGGCCCGTGAGGATCGCCACCCACAGGTCCGGGTCGTCCTGGAATTCGTTGAAGACCCGGTCCAGTTCCCGGCAGGCGGGCGGGTGCAGGGCGTTCATGGCTTCCGGCCGTGCGATGGTGACCGTGAGGAGATGGTCGTCGCGTTCCACGTCCAGGTATTGGTAGTTCATGGCTCCCTCCGCTCCCAGGCTGTTGATGCGGGCGATTTCGGCGGGCCCATTCACCCATTGCGGGCGTTGGGCGGAACGGCGGCTCCGCCCCCTTGGGCCCGGACGCCGTGCAGGAAAAGGTCCTCCCAGGCGGAGGCGATCTCTTCCGGGCTCTTTTCGCCGGCGGGATCCACCCAGCGGATCGTCCAGTTGACCATGCCCAGGAAGGCGAAGCCCACCAGCTTTTCGTCCAGGCGCCGGAAGGCGCCCTTTTCCATGCCTTCCCGGAGGATGGCGCGCAGCAGCGCTTCGTAGCGGTCCCGGAGCGCCACCACCTCACGCCAGTGGTCCCCGGCGTTGACGGGCGTCAGCTCCCGAAGCGAGACGGTGAAAAGGTCCAGGTTCCCGCAGATGAGCCGCACGTGGCTTCGCAGGAGCTCCCGGAGTTTTTCTTCGGGGGGAAGGGGCGCCCCGGCGATCCGCTCCCCTTCGGCCAGGAGCATTTCCATGGCGGCCCGAGCGATGGCCGTGAGCAGGTCCTGTTTGGTGCGGATGTAGTAGTAGATGGACGCCTTCTGGATGCCCAGGGCGTTGGCGATGTCCTGCATGGACGTGGCGCGGTAGCCCTTTTCCTTAAAGAGGCGGGCGGCCACGCGGTAGAGTTCGCGTTTGGTGACGTTGTCCGACGGGTTGTGGGCGGGGGAGAAGAGATGGGGTTCCATGATTCTACCTACCGTTTGGTTGACTGAGGCAGCCTTTTTAACTCCACACGCCGAGGCATGTCAAGGGCGTTGAAAAGGTCCCGCCGGGGCGCCCTCCCCCCCTTGGCCCGACCTTTCGCCAATCCCCCCCGACCCCCCTTTGGAAAAGGGGGGAGAACGGAGTCCCCTCCCGCCTCCCGCCTTCCGCCTTCCGCCTCACACCTCACGCCTCACGCCTCACGCCTCACGACTCACGCCTCACGACTCACGACTCACGACTCACGACTCACGCCTCACGCCTCACGACTCACGACTCACGCCTCACGACTCACGACTCACGACTCACGGCCAGCGACTTCACGGCTTGGCCCGGACAGGGATGAGCCAGTCGCCCATTTCCGGCGGCTCACCGGAGACCAGGGTGGCGATGGCCAGGTCATCTCCGAAGAGGCGTTCCACCCGGAGCCGCCCCTTGGGAGGCCCGGGCATCCAGGCGGCGGGAACCCCCGTGGGCGCCTGCACCAGCTTGCCGTCGCTCACCACGTCCAGGAGGTCCCCCACCAGGAGGCCCGACCGGTTCCCGGCGCTCACGAACCACTGGCCCTGCTGCTGGCTGAAGACGTGGGTGACCCAGGGCATGGTGTCCTTCTTGTCCAGGGCCTGTTCGTAACTTCGGCGGGCGATGAGTTCCAGGAAGGTGGTCACGTCGGCGTCGTTTTTGACCGGCATCTCCATCTGCACCAGGGGGTAGCGGTACCCGATGCCGGCGTCCACCATGCCGAACCGGGCCGCGGCGGTGCCGGGAAAGGATGCCGGGACGCTCACCGATTCCACCAGGTTGATGAAGCGCGTACCGGGGTAGATGGCGGCGATCCGGGTGATACAGGCCAGGTCCCGCTTCTGCAGGCAGTCGGTGCCGGAAAGGACCTGTTCCAGGTCGCGGTGGTGGACGAAGAGGACATCGTAGGTGACCGAGAGCCGGTCGGCCTGGGCCAGCAGGCGGTCCGCCAGGTGGGTGGGGACCTTTTCCGGGTCCACCAGGAAGCCCACCTTGATGCGAAGGGCTTCGGCGGGAAGGGCGGGGCGCCTTCCTTCGAAGACGGCCTTTTCCAGCTTGGCCAGGCGTTCTTCCTTTTCCTTGAGCTGGGCCTTGAGCTCTTCGGTGGATTCTTCCTGGGCCTGGGAAAGGACGCTTCCCAGCACCATGGGCTTCAGGTCCTGGCGTTCCCGGAAGTAGTCCCCGGAAAGGAGGAACGGATGGTCGATCAGGATCTCACGGACCTCGGCCGCCGAGTACTTCTGGCCCGGCTTCTTTTCTTCGCTCACGATATCCGGGGCCGAACCGCAACCCCAAAAGGGAAGATGGAGGAGGGCCAGGATCAGGATAAGGAGGGGTGTCACGGACCGTTTCATGCGTTCGACTCCCTGTGCCGTTGGGTGTTCAAAGAAAAGGGGTATAGCGGCCTGAAGGCGCTCACTATACCCCATTTTCGTGTCCGGCTGAACGTCAAAGAACCGGGCGCGGCACCGGGGAAGGACCCGGCGCCGTGCAGCCGGTCCCGAGGCTTCCGGCTAGAAGTTCCAGATGAGCTCGGCGGCGAAGCGCGACGCCGTGTCGTCGCTCTTGGCGCCCAGGGCTTCGGTTACGTCTTCGATCACGTCACCCGGGAAGAAGAAGGACGCCTGGCCCTTGATGAACATGTTTTTGTGCAGGGCCACCGTCAGCTCGTTGTCCCACTCCGTCCCCACGAAGCCGGATTTGATCTCCGTCACAGTGTATGGATAAGTGAAGCTCTTAACCACAAAGTCCTCATTCCACCAGAAGTTGTTCACATTGGTCCGATAGATGATGAAGCGCTTGGGCGTGATGGTCACCCCCATGCTCAGCATCGTCATGCCGGGGTTGTCGCCGCGGCCGTTTCCTGTCCCCGCGAAATTCTGCAGACCGCCCGTGAAGACGGGGGTTCCGTTTCCGTAGAATTCCGGGAGATATCCGTAAAGGGCTGTACCCAGGAGGAAGTTGGTGTCGCCGATGATGGTGTTTTCACCACCCCAACGATTAGAGAATCGCTGGCCGTTTTCGATACCGGTATAACCTTCCAACTTGTCATCATTGGGATCATCGTCACCCGACGTGTACATTACGCCCACGTGGGGCTTCACACTAAAGCCAACCCAGTCCTTCAGCTCCACTGTCAGGTCTGCCGCCAATGCGTAGGCGGAAATGTCCATATCATCGTGTGTCAAGCCGGTATTCTCAGCCTTTCCGAACTGGTAAACGCCTTCAAGGAACAACTCAACCGGCCCATAATTGCCCACGTAGTAAGCAGCAACATGGTGCGAATCAACTTTGGGAGTTCCTGCGCTCACAACATTGGCAATGCCGGTCGCCAACGGAAAGTTGGGATCGGTCACATCAGGAGTCCCATCTGACACACCCACAAGGTCTAGTGCATCCGCTGTCGTGAGATCTGCATTGTCGAGTGCCGTTACGTACGCTACTGTATAGAAATCCCTCACAGGAATTGCTCGAATACGGTCGTAACCATAGAAGAATTTGATCTTGTGCTGCTCATTGAACTGATAATTTGCCCAGAAGGCAATGAGATCGCGATCATCGTCGTCCGCATAGAATTCCTCTTTGACGACTGCGCTCTCCAATCCACTCTGAAAGCTGTTGTCCATGAGTTTGAAATACCCAAGGCTGTAGGTCAGCTTGCCGACTTCGCCATCCAACCAGAACCCGGCATTGTCATCCGAATAGACCATGGAAGCGCCATCGTAATGGTCGAATCCCCACACGTCCCAGCCGGCATGCAGCCGGGTGTTGAAGGGCAACGCCACGCTGACGTTCAGGCGCTCCAAACCGAAGTTGCTGTTGTCGCCGCGGCCGCCGCGGTTGTCCACCGTATCCGTATCGATGGGTCGGTCGAATTCCAGCGCCGCATAGAAAGACCATTTGCGATCCACGGGCATGGCGTTGAAATAGAGCTTGTCCTCGTTCCGGATGTAGCCCTTCCGGACGGCACCCGCTTCATTCAAATGAGTTTGGAAAAAGTTGCTGTCCAGTTTGCCATTAAAAAACCCGGCACCTTTGAGGCTGTCCCCCATCCCGAAGTCCCAGTTGGATTCGGAGGTGGGGATGAAGCGCACCAGGGCGCCAAAGCTCATCATGATGTCCTTCTTGGTGGCCAGGCTGACGCTTCCCGGCCCCACGATCACCTCTTCGGTGATGTCCTTGGCCGGCTGGGCCGCCACCCAGGACGCCCCGCAAAAGACCACCGCACATACGCAAAGGATGGATAACAGCAAGCCCCTTTTCGTCATCTCTTTCCTCTTCTCTTTTCCGGTTGGTTTGAAGCAAAGCACTTCCTATCGCCTCTCCTACCCTGCCGGCGCTTCCCTCGCTCTTTCGTCACCTCCTTTCCGCGCCTAAAATCAAAGGAACAAAACGCTTGTCACCCAAGAGGAAGATGAAACTTCGATGCTGCGGGTCGAATTGCCGATCAAGGATCGGTGCCTGTCAAAAGCGGGAGTTGAGTGTGGTCTTTCCGGGGGAAACCCCGAATTCACGCCGGAAGCCCGGAACTCCTGCCCCTGGAGTCAACCGGGCGCATGGTCACTCTAGTGGAGCTTCCACAACTCGTCAATAATAAAGTGAAAGAAAGGTCATGCGGAGGGCGGACATCCGCCCATGCTCCGGCATGCACAAGGAGGCGTCCGTTTGGACGGGACACGGGGCCGGGTTTCTTGCTATTCTTTTCACGCCGGCGGGTTCCGGAGATTCACTCCAGGAAGCTTCCCTAACAGTCATGGCTCCCCTCGCGCCACCCCGCACGGATGAAAGAGCGGGCCGGAGCAAGGGCATTTGTCGGAACGCCGCAATAGGCCATTTTCTATGAGTCACTGCTCGCGCATTGCATTGCCGGGCACCCTCATTGCGGTCTTCGCAGTTCCTACAAGTAGAAAGATTTGCGTCTATTCGCGTTCATTCGCGGTTCTCTTTCACATAAACCCCCATCACGGACGGCCCGTGACAACGAAGGATGAAACGCATCTTTGGTAAGCAGGCCCCTGTAGGGGCGAATGATTATTCGCCCCTACAGGCCGTGCGCACGAACGGAAGGAGGCCGCGTTTCATATAAAATGGGTAACCCGGCTACCTCCATATACCCGTTCCCAGACGGCTACCCGGCGCAGGGGCGGTTCGCGAACCGCCCCCACAAGGGATGCCCTCCATGCGGGATCGCCCCGTGGGAACAGGGAAATCCGGCTTCCCGGAAGATCTTTGCGAAAAAAGGACCGCCAATGGACGCCCATGAACGCCCATGGCTTTGAAACAAGGCTGAAAGCAGCGACGGCTCTTGCCGCCATAACGGAGGTTCAATCATGGATGCGAAGCACCTTGCACTGGAAGCGCGGCCCTACCGGCTGCACAATCCCATCCAACCCTACGCCTGGGGCGAACGGGGCCCCACCGCCTTCATCCCCCGTCTGCTGGGCGCGGACAATCCCCCCGACGCCCCCGCCGCGGAACTGTGGGTGGGGGCCCATCCATCGGCGCCGTCCCTGCTGGAATGGAACGGGGAGACGCTGCCGCTCCATGAGGTCGTCTCCCGCCGGCCGGACGCCGCCCTGGGGCCCCGGGTGCAGAGGGCGTTCGGAAGCCGCCTGCCCTTCCTTTTCAAGATCCTTTCCGCCGCCGAGCCCCTTTCCATCCAGGCTCATCCCGACAAGACGCAGGCCGAGGCGCTCCACGCGCGGGACCCGGAACACTACCCGGACGCCAACCACAAGCCCGAGATCGCCATCGCCCTGGAATCCCTGCGGGCACTGGCGGGATTCAAGCCGCTGAGCCGGTGGATCGAAATCGTTCGCGCCTTTCCCGAACTCCAGGATTTCACGGGCGATCCGGCCCGGCTGGAAGGGTACGGGCCGGAAGAGGAGGCGATCCGCCGGGCCTTCACGCGGCTTCTCCAAACGGCCCGGGAGCGCCTGGATCTCCTCCAACGCACCACCCAATCCCTGGCCAGCCGGTTTTCTGGCCGGCGGGACCCGGACAGCCTGGCCGATCTCTACCTGTCGCTTTACGAAAAGTACGGCGCGGAGGATGTGGGGCTCCTGGTCCTCCTTTTCCTGAACCGGCTGGAACTCCAAGCCGGTGAGGCCGTTTTCCTGGACGCGGGACTCCCCCACGCGTACCTCAAGGGAAACATCGTCGAGTGCATGGCCAATTCGGACAACGTGGTGCGCTTAGGGCTCACCCCGAAATACAAGGACGTGGACGCCCTGCTGGAAATCCTTCGCTTCCGGCCGGGAACGCCCCCTATCCTCACGCCTGATCCTGCGGCGCGGCGAACGGTCTATTCCGTCCCGTGCCCGGACTTTGAGGTGCAACGGCTCCGGCCGGACGGGGGAGACGAAGAAACGCTTTCCCGGCCCGGCGGCCCGGAGGTGCTCTTCGTGGCTCAAGGCGCCGGAGAGATTGCCTGGGATGGGAGCGGCGGCGCGGGGCGCCTGGAATACCGGCGGGGCCGGGGCTTTTTCGTGCCCGCCATCCTTCCGGCCTACCGGCTGCGGGCGGCGGAACCTTCGGATGTGTTCCTGGTGCGCGTTCCCCTGGAGCTTCAGGCGTGAGGCGTTAGGCGTTAGGCGTTAGGCGTTAGGCGTGAGGCGTGAGGCGTGAGGCGTGAGGCGTGAGGCGTGAGGCGTGAGCCGTGAGCCGTGAGGGGTGAGGGGTGAGGGGTGAGGGGTGAGGGGTGAGGGGTGAGGGGTGAGGAAGGTGGCGCCGGAGGCGGGGGTTGTCAAGGTGGACGAATGGGGGTGGAGCATTTTTGTGGGCGCGGTTCCGAACTTTCCGCCGTGCCCCTTTGCCCTTTCACCTTTTACCTTTGCCCTTTTACCTTTCGCCTTTCACCTTTTACCTTTCACCTTTCACCTTTCCCCGGCAGGAGGCCGTGGAGGAAGAGGTCGGCGATGTGTTCGGCCACGTCTTCCAGGGTGAGCGGTCCTCCGGGCTTGTACCAGAAGTAGAGCCAGTGGAGGGAGCTGATGAGGGAAAAGGTGAGCACGGTGGGATTGACGGGGCGGATGGCGCCGTCGCCCATGAGGGCGGCCAGGTAGGCCCTCAGCTGGTGGACGTTTTCCTTTTCCTTGTCCAGGATGACCCGCTTTTTGTCTTCCGGCAGGTACTCCATGTCGTGAAAGAGGATCTTATTGAAATTTTCGTTTTTCATGTAGGTGCGAAGGTATTCGATGAGGATGTCGGTGAGCTGCTCCTTGAGCGGCTTTCCCGAGCCCACGTTCCGGGCGATGGCCCGGCGCATGTTGTCCACCAGTTCATCGGCCGCCTGCAGGCAGATCCGAAAGAGGATTTCTTCCTTGTTCCGGAAGTGGTGGTAGAGGGCCGCCTTGCTGATGCCCACCCGGGCGGAGATCTCCCGGGTGCTGGCGTTTTCGTAGCCCTTTTCGTAGAAAAGCTGGCGGGCGGCCTGGAGGATCTCCGCCGCCGTGTCCTTTTTGTCTTCCTTCATGGGAACCTTTTCCCGCCTTTGAGCGGCGGGACCGGAGCCCCGCCGCCTGTTGTGGCGCCCTCTAGCCCTTCTGGTATTCCTTCAGCACGATCTTGGCGATGGTGAGCTTTTCCGCTTCCTTGGTGCCTTCGTAGATCTCCAGGATCTTGGCGTCCCGGTAGAAGCGCTGTACGTCGTATTCGTCGATGTAGCCGTAGCCGCCGTGGAGCTGCAACGCCTTGTCGGCCACCCACACGGCCGTCTCGCCCGCGTAGTACTTGGCCATGGCGCTCAGCTTGGGATCGATCCGGCCCTGGTCCACCAGCCACGCCGCCTTGTAGGTGAGCTGCCGGGCCAGCTCGATGCGCGTGGCCATCTCCGCCAGCTGGAACTGCACGCCCTGGAAGTTGGCCAGGGGCTGGCCGAAGACTTCCCGCTCCTGAACGTATTGGGCCGCCTTGTCCAGGGCGCCCTGGGCCAGGCCCACGCCCTGGCCGGCCACCATGGTGCGGGTGGTGTTGAAGAAGTCCATGAGCTGGTAGAAGCCGTTGCCTTCCTTGCCCACGATGTTTTCCGCCGGCACCCGCACGTCTTCGAAGCTGATCTCCGCCGTGTCGCTGGCCCGGATGCCCATCTTGCCCTGGATCTTGTTGCGGGTGATGCCCTCCGACTTGGCGTCCACGATGAGCAGGCTGAAGCGCTTGTGGCGGGGCCCGTCCGGGTTGGTGATGCAGAAGACCACGAAGTAGTCGCAGATGGTGCCGTTGGTGATGAACATCTTCTGGCCGTTCAGGACGAAATGGTCGCCGTCTCGGACCGCCCGGGTGCGGATGCCCGCCACGTCCGTTCCCGCGTTGGGCTCCGTGTAGGCCCCGGCGAAGATGATCTCCCCGGCGGCGATCCGCGGAAGGTATTCCTTCTTCTGCTCTTCCGAGCCGTAAAGGTAGATGTTTTCGGCTCCGAAGCAGGACGCCATGATGAGCCCGATGCCCATGTCCACCCGGCTGAACTGCTCGGTGATGATGGTGTTGGCCAGGAATCCCGCCCCGGCACCCCCGTATTCCTCGGGAATCCAGGCGCCGATGAACCCGTATTCGCACGCCTTCTTCCACACCTCCCGGGGGAACTTCTCCTCCCGGTCGCATTCCTTGGAAACGGGCGTGAATTCCCGCACGGCGAACTTGTAGGCCTCCTCCTTCAGGATCTTCAGTTCCTCTGGAAAGTCGAAATTCATGGGTCCCTCCTTGGTGGTTTCACAAAAGCCCCAGCCGTTTGGCCACGATGAGCTTCATCACTTCCGTGGTGCCCGCGAAGATGGGAATGACCCGAACATCCCGGTAGAAGCGGCTGATGGGGTATTCTTCCATGTAGCCGTACCCGCCGTGGAGCTGCACGCACTGGTAGGCCACCCGGTTGGCCATCTCCGCGATCCACGCCTTGGCCATGGAGACATCGGTGACGATGTCCTTCCCCTCCATGTGATCCCCGATGAGGCGATCCAGGAACGCGCGCCCCAGCTTCACCTCCGTGGCCATGTCCACGATCTTGAAGGCGTTGTGCTGGAAGGAGGCGATGGGCTGCCCGAAGGCGGTGCGCCCCCGCGCGTAGTGGATGGTCATCTCCAGCATGGCCTCGGCCATGGCCTGGGCCATGACGGCGGCCATGATCCGTTCCTGCTGCAGGTGGTCCATCAGGTGGTAGAAGCCGCCGTGGAGCCGCCCCAGGAGGTTTCCCGCCGGCACGCGGCAGTCGTCGAAGATGAGTTCGGCGGTGTCCTGGGCGTGCAGGCCCATCTTTTTCAGGTTGCGGCCCCGGGTGAATCCCGGCGCGTCCCGTTCCACGCAGATGAGGCTGATGCCCTTGGCGCCCGAATCGGGCGGCCCGGTGCGGCAGGCCACGATCACCAGATCCGCCAGGATGCCGTTGGAGATGAAGGTCTTCTGGCCGTTCAAGACCCAGAAGTCCCCGTCCCGCTCGGCCCGGGTGCGGATGGCGGCCAGGTCCGAACCCGTGTTGGGTTCCGTCATGGCCACGGCCAGGATCACCTCGCCCGATGCGCACCGGGGAAGCCAGCGCCTTTTCTGGTCTTCCGTTCCCAGGGCGTACAGGTACGGGGCCACGATGTCGCTGTGGAGCGGCGCCATGACGCTCACCGCCCCGGCCTTGGCCAGCTCCTCGGCGATGATGACCGAATAGAGGAAATCGGCGCCGCTCCCGCCGTATTCCTCGGGAAGCCACGGACAGAGAAACCCCGCCTCCCCCATGGTGCGCCACACCTGCCGGGGGACGATCCCCTCCTCCTCCCACCGTTCCATGTGCGGCGCCACCTCCCGGTCCAGAAATCGGCGGAAGGCCTCCCGAAAGATCTGATGTTCTTCCCGATACATGGCTCAGCTCCCTCGGCGTCGGGCTCTTTATGCCTTGCCGGACGCCCGTTCGTCAACGGAGGAATCCCCGCAACCCCCTCCGACCCCTTCTCGAAAAACGGGGGGGAGAACTCCCCGCTGTCCTGCCCCCCTCTAATCCACTAATCCTCTAATCCTTAATCCTCTAATCCTTAATCCTCCACCACAGCCAGGGCGTGGGACAGCACCACGGCGCGCTCCGTGGCGGCCTCGATGGCGTAGCGGCCGTCCTCGAGCTTCCAGCCCCGGGTGGTGATGACGTCTCCCGGGAAGACCACGTCGGCGAACCGCACCTGGAAGGCCTTGAGCCGGTTCACGTCCCCGCCGCAGGCCCCTTCCAGGATCGCCCGGGTGGCGAACCCGAAGGTGCAGAGCCCGTGGAGGATGGGCCTGGGGAAGCCGGCCGCCCGGGCCGTTTCGGGGTCGATGTGGAGCGGGTTCACGTCCCCGGAGAGGCGGTAGAGCGCCGCCTGCTCTTGGGTGGTCTTTTGGGAAATCTCGAAATCCGGCGCCCGGTCCCTGGGCACAGGAACGCTTTCCGCCTTGGGCCCGGGATCGCCGCCCCAGCCGCCCAGCCCGCGGCAAAAGAGGCTCGCCCGGGTGTCGAAAAGGGCCGTCCCGGCTTCATCGGTGGTTTGGGTTTCCAGCACCACCAGGGCGGCTTTTTTCTTGTCGTAGATTCCCGCCACCTTGACGGTGGTCTTCAGGATCCCCTCGGACGGAATGGGCCCGTGCAGCCGGATGGCCTCTTCGCCGTGGAGCACGGTCCCAAGGTCGATCTTCAGCTCCTTCAACACCCGGAAGAAGGGCTGGAAGGCGGGAATCACCGCGTAGGACGGGCAGACCTGGAGTCCCCCCGCGGCCCCTTCCCAGACGAAGTGGAGATCTTCCGCCCGGGCGCCGATCCCCAGGTGGTAGAGGATCACATCGCGCCACGTGACCTTGTGGTCCAGGGGCCCCAGGGTGAGCCCCACCCGGCTTGTATCGATCATGGCTTTTCTCCTTTTTTTCACCGCAGAGGCGCCGAGGACGCCGAGACGAACCTTTTTTCGGGGCGCTGAGCCCCCGCCCCGCGCTCCCCGCTTCATGACTTCAATCCCCCCCGCCCCCCTTTGAAAAAGGGGGGAGAACCGGTCCCAGACCCCGAGTCACCACCCCTCACCCCTCACTCCTTACTCCCCACCCCTCACTCCTTACTCCTCACTCCTTACTCCTCACTCCTCACTCCTTACCCCTCCCGCCTGATGCCTTACGCCTGACGCCTTACGCCTGACGCCTCACGACTGACGCCTGACGCCTCACGACTCACGACTCACGACTCACGACTCACGACTCACGACTCACGACTCACGCCTCACGACTTACGCCAAAATCACCAGCCTCCCGTGACCTTGATCACCTGGCCGGACACGTAGTCGGAAAGGGGCGAGGCCAGAAAGAGCATGACCCGGGCGGCCTCGTCCGGCGTTCCGGGCCGGCCCAGGGGGATCATCATGCGGAAGGCTTCCAGCTGGTTTTTGGGAACGCCGATGGCGATCTTCTTGCCGTCCTTTTCCAGCACGGTGTCTTCCGCCTTGGGCTGGGTGAGGCGCGTTTCGATCCAGCCGTAGGCCACGGCGTTCACGTTCACGTTCAACCGCCCCCACTCCTTGGCCAGGGTCTTGGTGAATCCCAGGATGCCCGACTTGGCCGTGGAATAGTTGGCCTGGCCGGGATTGCCGTCCGTTCCGGCGACGGAACTCACGTTGATGATCTTGCGCATCACCACGCGTCCTTCCTGGGCTTCCCTTTTGGCGTTTTCCCGCATGTAGGGGGCCGCGGCCCGCACGATCCGGAAGGGGGCCGTGCAGTGGACCTTGAGCATGGCCTCCCACTGCTCGTCGGTCATCTTGTGCACCACGCCGTCCCAGGTGTAGCCGGCGTTGTTCACGATCACGTGGATGTCCGGCCCGAAGGCGTCCACGGCCGTCTGGACGAACTTTTCCGCAAAGCCGTCCGCCGTGACATCCCCCGCCAGGGCCACGGCTTCTCCGCCCGCGGCCTTGATCTGTTCCACCACCTCCTGGACCGGCCCGGGATCCAGGTCACTCAGGACCATGCGGCCGCCTTCGGCCGCAAAGAGCAGGGCCGCCGACCGGCCGATGCCCCGGCCGGCGCCCGTGATGAGACAGACCTTTCCTTCCAGCATCTTTTCCATGGTTTACCCTCCTTGTGGTTAGGTGAAAGGTTGTCAGGGTCAAGGTTCAAGGTAAAAGGTCAAAGGCGAAAGGGACAAAGTTGCTAGGGACAAGGCGAAACGCGCCAGCCGGATGCGGGGACCCGTAGGGGCGAATAATCATTCGCCCCTACTTTCCCTTAGCAGCGGGGTTCCGCCGCAACTTCTGGAATACGTCCCATTGACCTCCGGAGAGGTTCCACCGTACGGGAATCCGTTTTGTAGGGGCGGTTCGCGAACCGCCCCTACTACTACGCGATGGAAGGAGGCCCAATCCACCTTGAGGAAAAGCGGCCTTCTCCCGCCGGCTCCTAGGCCACGCCCAGGCGCTTCCTGATGTCCTGGCGCAATTCCTTCTTGAGGATCTTGCCCACGGGATTTCTGGGGATGACGTCCACCACCTCCAGGCGTTCCGGCAGCTTGTAGGTGGCCACGCCCTGTTCCTTCATGTAGGCCACGATCCCCTCCAGGGTGACCGTCTCCCCGGGTTTGGGCACCACGTAAACGCAGGTGCGTTCGCCCAGGTTTTCGTCGGGCATGCCCACGGCCGCCACGTCCTGCACGGCCGGGTGGGCCAGGAGCACATTTTCCACTTCCTGGGCGCTGATGTTGTACCCGCCCCGGATGATGATGTCCTTGGCCCGGTCGAAGAACTTCAGGTAGCGATCGCCCACGATCTGGAAAAGATCCCCCGTGCGGAAGTAGCCCTCGGGGTCGAAGGAGGTTTCATTGAGATCGGGCCGCTTGAAATAGCCCGGAATGACGTTGGGGCCGCGGTAGAGCAGTTCGCCCACGGCTCCGTCTTCCGTGAGTTCCTCCCCGTCGGCGCCCACCACCTTGGTCTGGATGAACCGGGCCATGGGCGTGGCCCATTCCACCCCAGGAGCCCCATAACGGGGCAGGTGGTCCACCCGGATCTCCATGTCCGGCACGTCCGGAACGCCGGAGATGATGGCGGTTCCTTCGTTCTGGCCCCAGATGTTGCCGATGTCCACATTCCAGCGCTTCTTGAATTCCTGCATGGCCCAAAGGGACGGGGGGGCGGAACCCACCGTGATGACCCGAATGGAGCTCAAGTCGACCCCCTGGGCGGCCGGATGCTTCAGGATGAGGTTCACCACGGCGGGAACCAGCAGGGTGTATTGGATCCGCTCCTCCACCATCTGCTTCAACAGCAGCATGGGATCGAAGGGATGGTGCAAAATGACCGTGCCCCCGAAATGGATCCACGGCACCAGGACCGTTCCCACGGAGGCCATGTTCACGAGCGGCCCGGCGGTGAGCATCACATCCCCCGGGCGAAAGCCGCTGGCGGACAGGATGGACGCCTGGCACCGCCAGTTGTTGTGGCTCAACGGGCACCCCTTGGGCTGGGCCTCCGTTCCCGACGTCCAGCAGATGGTGAAGACGTCGTTGGCATCCACGGGAACCTTGTCCAAGGCGGGATCCGGGGTCTCTTCCATCATGCGCCGCACGTCCCGGTACGTGTAGAGCTTGGCCAGGCCCGGCACCTCCTTTTGCACCTCCCGGGCCATGGCCAGGTGCCCGAATCCGTGGAAGTCCTCCACGGTGATCATGGCCTTGGCCCGCGTGAGTTCCGCCACGTAGCGCACTTCCTTGGCGCGCCACTGCATGGGCATGGGCGAGAGGACGCCCCCGGTGCGGGCGACGGCCAGGTACAGTGCCGCCAGTTCCCAGCAGTTGGGAAGCTGCACCAGGACGATGTCGTCCTTTCCGATCCCTTCGGCGCGAAGGGCCGTGGCCGCCGCGTCCACCGCCCGCTCGAACCGGGCGTAGGTCACCCGCTCCGGAGGCGCCCCCAGGAGGGCCTCCTTGTTGAGCGGATCCACCATGGCGGTGACATCGGGCATCTTGCGGGCGTGCGCCTTGAAATCGTCGATGAGGGTGCGCTCTCCCCAGCAGCCCTTTTCCGTGTATTCCTGGATGCGTTCCGGTGAAGCCAGGATCATGGCGTCCTCCTTCTGGTTGTGGGGAAGGTTATAGGCCGAAGATGCCCACGCTGCACACGCTGAAAGACGGAATGCCGCCCAGGTTGTGGGTGAGACCCAGCCGGGGATCGGGGATCTGCCGGGGACCCGCCCGGTGGAGCAGCTGGTTGTAGACTTCGTAGATCATCCGGATCCCGGACGCTCCGATGGGATGGCCGAAGCACTTGAGTCCCCCGTCGGACTGGCAGGGGATCTTTCCTTCCAGGTCGAAAAAGCCCTCGTTGATGTCCCGGATGGCCCGCCCCCGCTCGGAAATCTGTAGGTCCTCGTAGGTCACCAGCTCCGTGATGGAAAAACAGTCGTGCACCTCCAGCACGCTCAGCTCCTCCCGCGGGTGGGTGATCCCTGCCTCGGCGTAGGCCCTCTTGGCCGCTTCCGTGGTGGTCTTCATGTACGTGCCGTCCCAGCGGGTGGTGAGCATCTCTTCCCCGGAAGTGGCCGCGATCTGAAGGGATTTTACCAAGACGGGATTCTTACGGAGGGCCCGGGCCACGTCCGGGGTAGTGACGATGGCCGCCGCCGCCCCGTCGCTCACGCCGCAGCAGTCGAAAAGGCCCAGAGGCCAGGCGATGATGGGCGCCTTGAGCACCTGCTCGGGGGTGATCTCCTTTCGAAGGTGCGCCTTGGGATTGAGCGCTCCGCACCGGTGGCTCTTGGCCGAGATCCTGGCCAGGGCCATCTTTCCTTCTTCCGGGGAAATGCCGTATTTGGCGAAATAGCGCGTGGCCATGAGGGCGAATCCGCCGGGGGCAGTGAAGTTGGGGAGGATGAAGCGGTTGAGGGTCCCCATGGCCGTGTCGAAGCCGGGAAGGCCGCCGTAGCCCGTGTCTTTGAGCTTTTCCACGCCCAGGGCCAGGGCGATCCGGCACGCCCCGGACGCCACCGCGTAGCACGCCCCCCGGAAGGCCTCCGTTCCCGTGGCGCAGAAGTTTTCCACCCGGGTGACGGGGATGCTGGGAAGCTTCAGGGCCTGCGCCAGGGGAATGGCGCTCTTTCCGATGTTCACCTCGTCGAAGCAGGTACCCAGCCAGGCCGCCTCGATCTCCTTCTTTTCGATCCCCGCGTCCTGGAGCGCCTCCAGGAAGGCTTCCACCATGAGGTCCTCGGCGCCGTCGTTCCAGCGTTCGCCGAACCGGGTACAGCCCATGCCGATGATCGCCACCTTATCCTTGATACCCGTTGCCATGGTCGTCGCCTCCTTATTGTCCCGGTGTTTCGATGGGAACGGCCTTCCAGAAGTAGGTGTGCACGCCGCGCTGGGCATCGTGGTACTTGCGGCGAAGGTGCAGCTCCACGGGCTGATCCACCCGGAGGGATTCCAGGGTGCAGTCGGTGAAGTCGAGCATCATGCGGCCGCCCTCGTCGAAGTCCACGATCCCGTAGATCTGGGGCGGATCCAGGGAGAAGGCCAGGTTGTCGCCCGTGTAGCTGAAGATCCGGGCGGGCTTGTCGGAAAAGAGGTAGGGTTCCGTTTCGTCCACGGCCTGGCATTCGCCCACGGCGCAGATCCGCTGGGGGGGAAACTGGGGCGTGCCGCACCGGGTGCAGCGGGTGCCCTGGAGGCCCAGGACGGCCCGGCGGTTCCGCCACAGGACGGAAAGGGGCGTTTCCGCCTGGAACTCCCCGCGGATGCCCGTTTCCACGGGAACCAATTCCCGGAAGGCCACCGCCTTTTCGTAGGGAATCAGCGGCGCCTTGCGGGCCAGGAGCGCGTCGAAGGTCCTGGCGGGCTTAAAGGACGCCACGGCGTCGGTGGCCTGGAAGTGGAGGACGTCCACGCCGTTTCCGAACCCCACCACCAGCAGGTGGTCCCCCGGCGAGGCGGTTTCCAGGGCGCGGCAGAGCATGAGGAGCGGATGGGCGGTTCCGGTGTCCCCCACCTGGGCGGCCAGGGGATCGGCCACCTTTTCCGGCGGAAGGCCCAGGCGCTTTCCGATGGCGGCGTGTTCCCGCGGATACGGGCACGGATAGATCACGGCG
The DNA here is from genome assembly GCA_014359885.1 of Desulfacinum sp. Classification (GTDB taxonomy): domain Bacteria; phylum Desulfobacterota; class Syntrophobacteria; order Syntrophobacterales; family DSM-9756; genus Desulfacinum. The sequence continues at coordinate 107,871 of JACIYN010000006.1, read as the reverse complement.
GCGATCTTTTCCGGCGTGAGGTGGGCCTTTTCGGCGTAGGCGGCCACGGCCCGGGGGATGAGGGAAAGGTAGCCTTCGTCCCGGACCCAGCGTTCCTCCCAGCTTCGCGGGAGCTTTTTTTCCGTTTCCCGAAGAGGGCCGGGAAAGTCCGCGGTGAGGGTGAACGATCCCACGAAGGCCGCCAGAACATTCTCGGTTCCCACGGCCAAGGCGGCTCCGGCATCGCCGAACAAGAGCTCGTCGGCGCTTCCCATCTTGGCTCGGTGCACGTCGGCCGCGGCCACCCAGGCCCGGCGAGCGGCCCCGGACGCCACCTGGTTCAGCGCCGCCAGGAGGGCCGACGTGCCCGCCCGGGTGGACCCCGTCACGTCCAGGGCGACGGCGGTTTCCGGAAGGTTCAGGGCTTCGCGGGCGATGACGGCGTTCTGGCGTTCCGCGTAGGGGAAGGTGACGGAAGCCGCGTAGAGGGCCCCGCATTGGGGATCGGGGGCGTTGTGGGCGGCGTTTCGGACGGCGGCCACCGCCAGCGTGATGGGGTCTTCGTCCACGTTGGCCACGGCCTTTTCTCCTCCGGCCAGTCCCCAGACGGCGGGGTTGATCCAGGCCATGGCCTTGGCCACCGCTTTTCGTTCCAGGCGGTATCGGGGCACGTAGGCGCCGTAGGCAGTCAATCCAATCATGGGAAACCTCCTTGGCACGGGTGGAAAATAGGGGAGGACAATCTTACCGAGCGCTCGTTCAGTTACCTGGCAGACTCTGCCCGCCTTGTCAAGGAAAAGATGGGTGGAAAGGGATGGGGGGGTAGAGGAGTAAGGAGTAAGGGGTAAGGAGTAAGGGGTAGAAGGTGGGGGATCGGGGGTAAACGGCGGACAGGAACCAATCAGGGCAAAGGTGGAACGGCGCGGGGTGTTTCCCGGCCTTTTGGCGCTTTTTCTTCCGATCTCTTGTGCTATGATGGAGTGGACCGGTATCGCAGGGGGATCTCAGCATGAAGAAAGGACTCGCCCTCACGTTACTTTTTGTTCTGCTGGTGTCCGGGATCGGGAACGCGGTGGAAACCGCGCCGCGCATCACGGACCGGGAAATCGTGGAGCGGCTTTCCCGGCTGGAGGAAGGTCAACGGTCTCTGGAAGCCCGGATCGATGCGCTGGACCGATCCCTCAACAAGCGGATCGATGAAGTGGACACCCGATTGAACAAGCGCATCGACGATCTCCGTTCGGAGATGAACGCCCGATTCGAAGGGATGAACGCCCGATTCGACACGCTGCAGTGGACTCTCGGGCTTTTCATCACCATCGCCCTGGTGATCCTGGGGTTCGTGCTTCGACTGCAGTGGCAGATGCACCGGCGCCTGACCCGGCTGGAGACCATCCAGGAAAAACAGGGTCGGGACCTGGATTTTGTCAAATCCCTCATCGAAAAGCTCCTGCCCCCCAAGGGGGTGCTCTGAAAACCATGCAGGGAGCCCAGTATGAAGAAAATCCTTCCCGTCGTACTCCTTCTCGCTCTTCTGGCGCCCGGGATCGGGAACGCGGTGGAGACCGCACCGCGAATTACGGACCGGGAAATCGTGGAGCGGCTTTCCCGGCTGGAGGAAGGACAACGGTCCCTGGAAGCGCGGCTCGACGGGCTGGAAAGATCTTTGAACAAGCGCATCGACGATCTCCGCGCGGAAATGAACGCCCGATTCGACACGCTGCAGTGGACTCTCGGGCTTTTCATCACCATCGCCCTGGTGATCCTGGGGTTCGTGCTTCGACTGCAGTGGCAGATGCACCGGCGCCTGACCCGACTGGAAACCATCCAGGAAAAGCAGGGCCGGGACCTGGATTTTGTCAAATCCCTCATCGAAAAGCTCCTGCCCCCCAAGGGGGTGCTCTGAAAACCATGCAGGGAGCCCAATATGAAGAGAGTCCTTCCCGTCGTACTCCTTTTCGTTCTTCTGGGGCCCGGGATCGGGAACGCGGTGGAAACCGCGCCGCGCATCACGGACCGGGAAATCGTGGAGCGCCTTTCCCGGCTGGAGGAAGGTCAACGGTCCCTGGAAGCCCGGATCGATGCGCTGGACCGATCCCTGAGCAATCGCATGGACGCGCTGGAAAGATCTCTGAACAAGCGAATGGATGCACTGGACGGATCCCTCAACAAGCGCATCGATGAAGTGGACATCCGATTGAACAAACGCATCGACGATCTCCGTTCGGAAATGAACGCCCGATTCGACACCCTGCAGTGGACTCTCGGGCTTTTTATCACCATCGCCCTGGTGATCCTGGGGTTCGTGCTTCGACTGCAGTGGCAGATGCACCGGCGACTGACCCGGCTGGAGACCATCCAGGAAAAACAGGGCCGGGACCTGGATTTTGTCAAATCCCTCATCGAAAAGCTCCTGCCCCCCAAAGGGGTGCTCTGAAGACCCGCACGCCGGCACCGTCTTCTTGTTTTCCCCTTCCGTCGGCACCCGCCATTCGCTCTTCTCTTTTCGTCGTCCCAACGATCGTGATGATGAGCGCGTCCCCGGTGCATCCATGTAAGAGCCCGTTTCGGGTGTTCCAGCTGCCTCATCTCCTGGCTGCAGGGCTCCGCCCCCTTCCCAGTTGCAAAGCAGTCCGCCATGGGTCCGCCTTTGCCCAGGAAACCCTCCTTTCGCAGGGACGGAACGGTGAAGCGCGCTCTTTTTTGTCAAGGGATCGGGCGGATCTGCCGTTAAGAGGATCGGATCCCCAAAAACTCCGCGAAAGGACGGCTCATGGGCACTAACAACCTTGTCTTCCTGGAAGTCATCGAATGGTTTGACCCCACCGGCCGGGAGATGCTCCACCGCATCCCCGAGGAAGGTTCCGGCGAGATCAAGTTCGGCGCACAACTCACCGTGCGGGAAAGCCAGGCGGCCGTGCTCTTCTACCAAGGCAAGGCGGTGCACGGCTTCGGCCCCGGGCGCCACACCCTGAAAACGGCCAACATCCCGATCCTCACGAAGCTCTTGAGTCTTCCCTGGGCCTTCACCAGCCCCCTGCGCGCCGAAGTCTATTTCGTCAACACCAAGGTCTTCACCAACCTGAAGTGGGGCACCCGGGATCCCGTGGCCTTCAAGGACCAGGAGCTGGGACTCATCCGGCTCCGCGCCCACGGGATCTACAACGTGCGCATCGTGCAGCCCCTGCTCTTCATCAACCGGCTGGCGGGCACCCTGGGCCGCTTCTCCACGGAAGACGTGGAGGAGTACCTGAGCCGCGTGATCGTCTCGCGCCTCAACGACTTCATGGGGGAAGAGCTCACCACCATCCTGGACCTTCCCGGCCGCTACGACCAGTGGGCTGAACGACTCCGGGCCCGCCTGGCCGAAGACCTGGCCCACTTCGGCATGTCGCTCACCCATCTCTACATCAACGCCATCACGCCGCCGCCCGAGGTCCAGCAGGCCATGGACGACCGGAGCAAGCTGGGGCTCTTCGACGACCTGAACAAGCTCCTGAAGCTCAAGGCGGCCACGGCCCTGGAAAAGGCGGCGGAAAACCCGGGAGCCGCCGGAGAGGGCGCCGGGCTGGGACTGGCCTTCATGATGCCGGGCCTTCTGGGCCGCGCCTTGGCCCAGGACGCGCCGGATCCGGGAAAGGAAACCCCGTCCCCGGGAGGCCCTCAGCCACCCGGTGCCGCCTGCCCCGACTGCGGCCGGAGTGTTCCGGAGGATGCGCGCTTTTGTCCCTTTTGCGGTCACCACCTGGTGGTCTTCGACCAATGCCCCTACTGCGGCAAGAACGTGCCGCCCAACGCGCGGTTCTGCCCCCGGTGCGGCAACGGGGTGGCCGAAAAACCCCGGGAAAAGACGTGCGGCAACTGCGGGGCCGTGAACCTGCCGCAGGCCGCCTTCTGCGACCAGTGCGGTGAACGGCTCTAGTTTCCAGATCCACCAATCGTGCCCCCAGTGCGGAGGCACCGTGGTCCTGGAGGAGACGGACCGGATCCTCCAGTGCCCCTTCTGCCGGGTGCGCCTCTTCGTGGACCAGCGGCCCCATTTTTCCTACGTGCTGCCGCCCGCCCCCGCCCACGCCCGCAAGGACCTGCTGCTGGTCCCCTACTGGCGATTCCGCGGCCTGGTCTTCGCCCTGGACGGGGACCGGGTGGTCCACCGCGTTCTGGACACCAGCGCCTGCGCCGCCGATGATCTCCCCGGCCTTCCCTGCTCCCTGGGGCTGCGGCCCCAGGCCCTTCCGCTGCGCTTTGCCGGGCCGGAAAGCCCCGGCCGCTTTCTCGCCGCCTCTGTCCTTCGAAAGGAATTCCTGAAACGGCTGGGACACGGCCTCAGGGGGCGCCTCAAGGCAACTTCCGGAAAGCCCTTCTTCCAGGCCTTCATCGGCGAGACCCTGAGCCTGATCCACAGCCCCGTCTTCCGGGAAGACGGCGCGTGGGTGGATGCCGTGACGGGCCGAAGGATCTCCCCGGGCGCGATCCCGCCCGAAGTCCCGGTGGAACCTCCCCGGCCCGCCCCTTCGCCCTCCCCGCCGGTCTTCCGGCCCACGCTCTGCCCCCATTGCGGCGACGACCTGGAAGGGGACCGGGACACGCTGGTCCTTTTCTGCCGCAACTGCGATTCCTTCTGGGAAATGGGGCCCACGGGCTTTCAGCGCGTGGAGGCATCCTTTTCCCACAACGATTTGCCGGGCGCCGCCTGGGTTCCCTTCTGGGAGTTGGACATTTCCTGCGGGGGACTGCCTCTGGAAACCGTGGGCGACTTCGTGCGCCTGGCCAACATCCCCCGACGGATCCCTCCGGAGGCGGCATCCCGCCCCTTCCGTTTCGTGGTGCCCGCCTTCAAGGTGTCTCCCAAGCACCTGCTTCGGCTGGCGCGCTTCGCCACCGTGGCCCAGCCCGATTATCCTACGCGGAGCAAGGCGCCCCGGAACGGACTCTACCCCGTGACCCTTCCGGCCGTGGAAGCCTTCCAGTTCACGCCCATCCTGCTGGGCGCCGTAGCGACCGCCAAGGAGGATTTATTCCCGCGAATCCGCGGCGCCCGGTTCGCCTTCCGGGGCAAGCGCCTGCTGTTCCTGCCTCTTCACCCCCTGGGCGCCGAATGGATCCAGGACGAGCTGGGCTGCGCCCTTCCCAGGAACGCGCTGCGGTGGGGACGACGATTGTGAGGGGCGGTAGGGAAAGGGATAGGGGATAGGGGGTATGGGATAAGGGAGCTTGGTGAAACAGGGGCAACAGAATGCTCTGTTGCCTGGTTCCGTCGGCAGAGTAATATTAAGAAAAATTAAACGACTGTCCTTAGAACACCGTGGAGGGACAAGATGCCCCATGTCCTCACTGCACGAGAGGCGAGAGACCGTTTTGGGGAGGTTTTGCGCCGCGCCGAGACGAACGGGGAAACCTTCATCGTAGAAAGGAAGGGACGCCCCAGCGTGGTCATCATGTCCGCAGAAGAATACGACCGTCTCACCGGCCAACATGCCGTCGATTACGAAAAAACGTTGGAAGACATCTTTGTCTTGAACCGCCGGATCCTGGCACGACGTGGCGGTGATCCGATCCCTCCTCCAGAGGAGGTCCTCAAACAGGCAAGAGAGGAACGGGATGCCCAGATATTGGGTCTGCGTGGACGCTAGTTTCGTGCTCCGACTGGTGCTCAGCGAAGGGCCCGAATCCCACGCAGCACAGCTGTGGCGTTCATGGAAGGATGCGGGACGAAGACCCGTTGCGCCTGCACTGGTTCATTACGAAATCACCAATGTTTTGCACCGGTACGAACGGCACGGTTACCTCAACACCGACGAAGCAGAGGCGCTCCTGCAAATTGCCTTGTCCCTCGGCATCAGGCTCTTTACAGATCCGATCCTTCATGAGGAAGCCCTTCAGATTTCCCGCCAGATGCGCCTTTCAGCCACCTACGATGCTCATTATCTAGCCCTCTCTCGACGCCTCGGAACCGAACTCTGGACCGCTGACAAAAAATTGGTCAGAGCCGTGCGGGACCACTTCCCGGAAGTTCATCTATTGCGTTTTTAGGAATCGCGTTGCGGCCCCAATACCGCTGCCGCCCCTTGGCTCACTGCGCAAGAGACCGGCTGTTGCCGAGCGCAAGAGCCTGGGCACGTTGAGCGGGCGGAGAGGCGGCCCCGGCCGAGGGGCCGGAAGGCCGCCGGATGCCAACGCCTGCATGCCGTCAGCGGAAAAGATCGTTGTAGTGCTTTCGCAGGTCGCGCTTGAGGATCTTTCCCGTGGGGGTCCTGGGAAGGGCCTCCACCACCACCACGGCCTTGGGCACCTTGAAGCCGGCCAACTCCCGCTTGCACAGGGCGATGATCTCCTCTTCCGTCACGGTCTCGCCCGCCTTGGGCACCACGATGGCCGTCACCGCCTCCACCCACTTGGGATGGGGCACGCCGATCACCGCCACCTCCGACACCCGCGGATCCGTGTAGATCACCTCCTCCACCTCCCGGGTGGACACGTTTTCGCCGCCCGTCTTCACCATGTCCTTCTTTCGGTCCACCACCGTGATGTAGCGGTCCCCGTCCAGGACGCCCACATCCCCCGAATGGAACCAGCCGCCGGCCATGGCCTCCTCGGTCTTTTCCGGATCCTTGAAGTACATGAGCATCACATGGGGGCCGCGGCCGCAAATTTCGCCGGGAACACCCGGTACTTCCACGGGCCGGCACAGGTCGTCCAGGAGGGTGGTTTCCATGTTGAGGCCGCCCATGCCGGCGGAACCCGGCTTGGTGAGCTGGTCGGCGGGTTTGAGGATCGTGTGGTACGGGGAAAGCTCCGTCTGGCCGTAGTAGTTGTAGAGACGCCGGCAGGACGGCAGCCGCCGCTGGATCTCCTTGAGGATCTCCACGGGCATGATGGAGGCGCCGTAGTAGCCCTTCTGCACCGAAGAAAGATCCCTCTTTTCGAAGTCGGGATGGCGCAAGAGCCCGATCCAGACCGTGGGCGGGGCGAAAAAGACCGTGGCCCGGTGTCTTTCGATCTGTTCCAGGACGGTGGGCACATCGGCCGTGGGAAGCAGCACGTTGGTGGCCCCCAGCCACAGGAAGGGCGTGAGGAAGACGTCGCGCTGGGCGCAGTGGAAGATGGGCAGCGCGTTCAGGTTCACGTCCTCGGAAGAATACTCCCCGTCCACGATGGCCCCCATGTACTGGGCCATGAGGGACTGGTTGGTGAGCACCACGCCCTTGGGAAGGGACTCGGTGCCGCTGGTATAGGTCATCTGCACGGGATCCTCGATGTAAAGGTCCACGGCGGGCTCTTCCGGGGACTGGGCCTCCGTCCAGGCGTCGAAGTCGAGCCAGCCTTCCGGGGCCGCCTTCCCCGCCCCCTGGTTGGACCAGATCCGGTGGGACACCGTGGGCATGTCGTCCAAAACGCCGTCCACCAGTTCGGCCAGAGCGTCTTCCACGATGAAGAAGCGCGCTTCCGAATGGTTGATGCAGTAGGCGATGTCCTTTCCGCGCAGCAGGTAGTTGATGGCCAGGTAGATCCCGCCGGCCTTGGCCGTTCCCAGCCAGGTGAGCACGTGGTGGAGGGTGTTGTGGGCCAGGATGGCCACTCGGTCGAAGCGCTTCAGGCCCAGGGAAAGGAGGCCCTGGGCCACGCGGTTGGTGGCTTCCTCCAGCTGGGCGTAAGTGAGCACCGTATCCCCGAAGACGAGGGCGGGCTTGTCGGGGTAGCGGTAGGCGCTTCGCCGCACGATGTCCGCGATGACCCAGCGGGTGATGCGGTTGTAGCGCGTCCGCAGAAACTGGATGCTGTCCCGGTCGAAACGGTGGTAATGGCCCTGATCCTCACTTTTGAGCGGTTTTCCCGACACCATGAGCGCACTCCTTTCGGGTTGGAGGTAAGGGGAAAGGTAAAAGGTGAAAGGTAAAAGGTTAAAGGCGAAAGGGGGAAAGCAACAAGGAGCAAGGTTCAAGGGAAAAGGAGGGAAGAAAGACCCCCGTCCTACCCCTTTACCCCTTAATCCTTAATCCTTCTAATCCTTGTCCCTTTCTACCTGGCGTCTCACACAAACTTCGGCGGCCGTTTTTCCACAAACGCCCGCAGCCCTTCCCGGCCGTCTTCGTGGCGGGCGCAGGCCGCCAGGGCCCGGCGCTCCCGTTCCGCCTGGGTTTCAAAGTCGTTCTGAAACGCCCGGTTGAAGAGATCCTTGCAGCGGGCGAAGGAATGGAGCGAGCGCTGGGCCAGGCGATTGAGCATGTCGAGGGCCTCGTCCCGGGCGGCGCCGTCTTCGGCCAGCCGGGTGACCAGCCCCCATTCCAGGGCCTTCTCGGCCGGGATCCGTTCGTCGAAGGCGGCGATTTCCAGGGCCCGGGCCATCCCCACCAGGCGCGGCAGGGTGAACGTGCCTCCCCCGTCGATGCACAGCCCGTTGGACGTGTAGGCCTGCTGGAAGAAGGCCGATTTTTCCATCACCCGAAAATCGCAGGCAAGCGCCAGGGTGAAGCCCGCGCCTGCCGCCGCTCCCTGGACGGCGGCTGCCACCGGTTTCGGCATGTTGCGGAGTTCCACCGCCACCCGGTTGAGTTGCCCCGCCAGGGTGTGCAAGGACACCCCCGGATCGTCGGCAAAGTCCAAGGCCCACTTCAGGTCCCCTCCGGCGCAGAAGGCCTTGCCCCGCCCCGTCAGGAGCACGGCGCGCACGGAAGCGTCCGCCGCCGCGGCCGTGAGGGCGTCGGCCAGTTCGGTCATGAGCTGGAGGTTCAAGGCATTCAGGTTCCTGGGCCGATTCATGGCCACTTCCCGAACCCGACCGTGATCGACGATTTCCACCAGTTCAGGCATCCTTTTCCATCCTCCCTTCCACGGACAGGCTCTCCGCACATGTCATACCCATCACTTATTCAATCCCCCCGACCCCCCTTTGGAAAAAGGGGGAGCAATCATCGAATCTGCACTCATCACTCATCACTCATCACTCGTCACTCGTCCCGCCATAATAGTCGGCGTACTGCTCCCTGGCCACGCGCTTGGCGAATTTGCCCACACTCGTCTTGGGGATGGCGTCCACGAAGAGCACCTCGTCGGGCAGCTGCCACTTGGCGAAATGGGGGCGGATGAAGTCCAGGACGGCCTCCTTGGTGAGGGTTCCCCGGGCGCTTTCCTGGGGCACCACCAGGGCCAGCGGCCGTTCCTCCCACTTGGGATGCGGGATGCCGATCACGGCCGCCTCCAGCACGTCCGGATGCGCCATGATGGCGTTTTCCAGGTCGATGGACGAGATCCACTCGCCGCCGCTCTTGATGAGGTCCTTGAAGCGGTCGGTGATCTTCAGGTATCCGTTGGGGTCAATGGTTCCCGCATCGCCGCTTCGCCAGTAGCCGTCCCGGGTGAAGGATTCGTCGCTCCGGGGATCTTTGTAGTAGGTCCGGGTGATCCAAGGACCGCGGATGAGCACTTCGCCCACCTTGCTCCCGTCCCGGGGAAGTTCCGCCCCGTCGGGCCCCACCACCAACACGTCCAGCCCCGGAACGGGAAGGCCCTGCTTCTTTCGGAGCTCCCAGCGTTCCTCTTCCGAAAGGTCTTTCAGGGACGGCTTCAGGTGGTTCACGGTCACCAGGGGAGCCGTTTCCGTGGCCCCGTAGGCGTGGATCACCCGGGCGCCCCCCAGTTCATGGTATCCCTTCATGAGGGCCAGGGGCGGTTCCGTGGCGCCGCTGATCATGCGAAGACCCGTGAGATCCGGCTTTTGGTCCATCTTCTTGATGTGGTGCAGCATGGGCAGGAAGATGGCCGGCGCCCCGCAGGTCACGGTCACCTTCTGGTCCACCAGAAGATCCACCAGGGACGACGGATCCTCCATGGTGTAACGGCCGGGAAAGACCAGCTTCGCCCCCAGCATGGGCCCGCAGAAGAACAGGCCCCAGCCCTGGGCGTGGAACATGGGAACGATCTGCAGGATGACGTCGTCCTGGGTCATGTTCAGCGCCTGGGCGATGGCCAGGGTGTGCAGGTACATGGCCCGGTGGGAATTGTAGACCCCCTTGGGCTTTCCGGTGGTCCCGGACGTGTAGCAGGCCGTGCAGGCCGACCGTTCGTCGATCCAGGGAAATTGGAAATCGTCGTCGGTTTCCGCGATGAGAGCTTCATAGTCGTGGGCGGCGGGATAGGCGGTTTCCGGAAGACCCCGGCCCAGATCGTCCAGGACGATCACCCCCTGCACGGCGGGACATTCCGCCGCCAGGGGTTCCATGAGGGGCAAGAGGGACGCGCAGACGGCCACGAACCGGGCTTCGCTGTGGTTCACCACGTAGGCGCGTTCGGCGCCGGAAATGCGGGGGTTGAGTTCCAGGAGCACCGCGCCGATGCCCGAGACGGCGAAGTAGAGTTCCATGAACCGGTGGGTGTTCCAGTCCAGGGCGCCCACCCGGTCCCCCGGCCGGACCCCGATCCCTTGCAGGGCCTTGGCGAGCCTCTTTACGCGGATCCAGGTTTCGCCGTAGGTGGTCCGGTGGAGGCTCCCGTCCAGATTCCGGGACACCACCTCCGCCTCCGGATAGTTCCGGGCCGCATGTTTCAGGAAGGTGATCATGTTGAGTGGATAGTCGTCGTTGGACGTGGCGGGAAATCCTTGGATGCGTTCGTTCATGGCTGGTCCTCCATTTTGCTGATTCGGCTATGAAATTCCCTGGAATGGCTCAAGAAAGGAACAAGGATTGGAAGGATTAAGGATTAGGGGATAAGGGATAGGGGGTAGGGGATAGACGGAGGCGCGTGCCATACTCCCTGCCATTTTCCCCTTTTCCCTTTAACCTTTTGCCTTTTGCCTTTGACCTTTCCCCTTTCGCCTCTTGCCTTCTACCCCACGAGCGCGGCTCGAATGTCCTTCTTGAGGATCTTTCCGGCGGCGCTCTTGGGAAGTTCCTCCCGGAAGACAACGGCCTTGGGGCACTTGTATCCGGCCAGGTTCTTCCGGCAGTGGGCCAGGATCTCCTCTTCGCTCACGGCGGCCCCCGGGCGGGGGACCACCACGGCGGTCACCCGCTCCCCCCACCTCTCGTCGGGAAGACCGATCACGGCCGTCTCGAAGACCGCCGGATGGGACGCGATCACCTCCTCCACCTCCCGGGAATAGACGTTTTCACCGCCCGTGACGATCATGTCCTTTTTCCGGTCCACCAGGTAGATGAAGCCCTCCTCGTCCTTCTTGCCCAGGTCGCCCGTGTGGTACCAGCCGTTCCGGACGGCTTCCGCCGTGGCCTGCGGGTTCTTGTCGTAGCCCATCATGAAGTTTCCGCGGTTGACGATCTCGCCCACTTGGCCGGGGGGCAGTTCCCGGCCGTTTTCGTCGAAGATCTTCACGTCGCAGATGGTGAGGGGAACGCCCACGGACGCGGGTTTTCGAAGGACGTCTTCGGGGCGGAGAATTGTGGTGCACGGGGAGGCCTCGGTCATGCCGTAGGTATCCCCCATCCGCGCATTGGGAAACATTTCCAGGACCGCCCGGCGCATGTCGGCGGGCATGTACATGGCGCCGTTGATCACCATGCGGACGCTGGACGTGTCGTAGCGGCCGCGGTCCGGGTAGGCCAGGAGCATGCGCCAAAGGGTGGCGGGCCCCCAGGTGAAGGTCACCTGGTGGTCCTGGATGCTCTGGAAGATCTCACCCAGGTCCACCGCGGCGTGGAGAACCTGGGTAGCCCCCAGCAAAACCCCCGTGACGGCGAATCCGTTCAGGGACGCGCTGTGGTAGAGGGGCGGCACCACCTGGAGCACATCGTCGTGGCGCATCCCGTAATCCATGATCATGGCCATGGCGTTGAAGAGGGAATTCTTGTGGCTGAGGACCGCTCCCTTGGGAACTCCGGTGGTCCCGGCGGTGTAGAGCACCACGTTCTGGTCGTAGAGGAGCACGGTCTCGTCGGGTTCCCGGGGATCTCCCCCCTGCAGGACCGATTCGTAGGACAGGACCCCGTCCCCTTCCCGGCCGTGACAGAGGAAGGCCCGCACCTTGGGAAGGGCGCCCTTGATGGACGCCACGGTGTCGTGGAAGGCTTCATGGAAGATGACGCAGACGGCGTCCGCGTGGTCGATCTGGTAGTGGAGTTCCCGGCCCACCAGCCGGACGTTGAGCGGCACGCCCACGGCCCCCATCTTGGCCACGGCGAAATGGATTTCCAAAAAGGTGCTGGTGTTGGGAAAGAGGTAGGCCACCCGGTCCCCTTTGCGCACCCCGAGGCGGCTCAAGGCATTGGCCAGCCGGTTAGCGCGTTCGTGGAGCTGGGAGAAGGTGAGGGACGGTCCGCCGTAGTTGATGACCGCCGTCTTATGGGGAAACTTGCCTGCGGTGAGCGTCAACACGTCGCCGACACTGTCCAGCATGGGATCCTCCTTTGGTTCCGGTGGGGTTCAGGTTGCTCCGTCTTCGCGGTGGCCGGAAGCTTGTCTGGGAGCGGCTCTGCGGCTCAAGATGCCGGGGAGATTCCGTTCCCTTCGCAGCCGCGGGGCTTCAGCCCCGCGGAAAAAGGGCCATGGCAACCTCTTGAAGTCAGAGCCAACACCCGGGGGCCTATCCGGCGTCCGGGGGCTCTTCCGCAGCCCTCAAGGGCTGCGCTACGAAAGAAGCGATCATCCCCAGCATTTTCAGACACCCTCCCGGGGGTTTGCGGCGATTCGACCGATTTGGGGCCTTGGGGACCGGGGCGAGCGGGTCAGGGGGGGGAGCCCAGGGAGCGTGTGCACGTGGGAGAGGGGAGCGGGTCCCGGCCCATCTAACTGGGCGCTCGTTCAGTTAGATGCCCCAAAACCGCCCCGCACGTCAAGGGAAAAGGCGTTAGGCGTTAGGCGTTAGGCGTTAGGCGTTAGGCGTTAGGCGTTAGGCGTTAGGCGTTAGGCGTTAGGCGTTAGGCGTTAAAAGCGTGGCTGGGGTTGGAGGGGGATGTCAAGGGGTATCTTTCCGCCGCGTGCCCATGGCGATGCGCATTTCTTTCGCATTGGGAGGCCGCAGACGAAACCCCTATAGATCTCGCTGCCTTTGCAGGAAGACCCCGCCCCGTCAACCCTATCCCCTATCCCCTATCCCTTACCCCCTACCCCTTTCCCCTTTCACCTTTCCCCTTTTACCTTGTCCCTTGACGGCAAATCCTTGACAGGCCGAGAGAGCTTACGTTAACGTTAACGTCACTTATAGGGGGTCGCCATGACATCGCAGGAAAACCGCACGCAACAGACCTTCACCATTTCCCAGCTGGCCGCCCAGTTGGACATCAGCCCCCGGGCCATCCGCTTCTACGAAGAAAAGGGCCTCATCAGCCCCCGGCGCACGCCGGGAAACCAGCGCATCTACACCGCCAAGGACCGGGCGCGCCTGAAGCTCATCCTCCGCGGCAAGCGCTTCGGGTTCAGCCTGGACGAGATCGCCGAGATGATCGGCATGGCGGATACGGACGTGGACGAGGTGGCCCAGATCGAAAGGAGCCTGGCCTACGGCCGCAAAAAACTGGAGGAGATCCGGGACCGCATGCGGGACCTGATCCTCCTGGAACAGGACCTGTTGGCCGTCCAGAAGAAGCTGGAAAAGCGCCTGGAAGAACTCAAACGGGAGGAAAAGCCATGAATCTGGTGGAGATGGTGGACCGCAATTCACGAAAGTTCGGATCCAAGGACGCGATCCGGTACCAGGGCCGGGGCGTGTCGTTCCGGGAAGTCAAGGATCGGGCGGAACGGGCCGCGGGGGTTTTGCAGGCCCGGGGGATCGAGCCCGGGGACGTGGTGGCCGTCATGAGCCAGAACACGCCCGATTTCGTCACGGCCTTTTTCGGGGCCCAGAAGGCCGGAGCCGCCGTGGTGCCCGTGAACCACAAGCTGGCTGCTCCGGAAGTGCGCTACATCCTGGAACACAGCGGCGCCAAGCTCTTTCTCTTCGACGGGTCTCTTGCCGAAACGGCGAGCGCCCTCAACCTTTCCATCCCTCAGATCGCCCTGGACAGTCCGGCTCCGGACCGGCCCCTGCTGGCGGAACTGCTGGAATCGGCACCGGCGTTCCAGCCCGTGGCCGTTTCCGACGACGCCACGGCCGAGATCCTCTACACCAGCGGCACCACGGGAAAGCCCAAGGGCTGCGTCCTCACCCACCGAAGCGTCATCATGGCGGCCATTACCGGGGCTCTGGCCGTGAAGATGGACGAAGACGACCGGCTTCTCATGGCCATGCCCATCTGGCATTCCTCCCCGCTGAACAACTGGTTCCTGGGCGCTTCCTACGTGGGAGCCACCACGGTGCTCCTTCGCGAATACCACCCGCTCCACTTCCTGCAGGCGGTCCAGGACGAGCGCTGCACCCTCTACTTCGGCGCCCCCATCTCCTATCTCATGCCCCTTCAGATGATCCCCAACTTCGACGACTTCGACCTTTCGTCCATGCGGGCGTGGATCTACGGCGGCGGCCCCATCGCCCCGGAAACCGTCCGCATGCTCCAGGCGCGCTACAAGAGCGACCGGTTTTACCAGGTCTACGGCATGACCGAAGCGGGCCCCACCGGCACGGTGCTCCCTCCCCGCGCCCACGCCACCAAGGCGGGCTCCATCGGCAACAAGGGCCTTCCCGGCGCGGACCTCATCGTCATGAAATCGGAAACCGAGGAAGCCGGCCCGGGCGAGACGGGCGAAATCTGGCTCAAGGCCGATTCCATGATGCAGGGCTACCTGAACGATCCCGAAGCCACCCGCCAGGTCTTTTGCGACGGCTGGTACCGGACGGGGGACATGGCCCGCATCGACGAGGACGGCTATCTCTATATCGTGGATCGGCTGAAGGACATGATCGTAACCGGCGGCGAGAACGTCTATTCCAAGGAAGTGGAGGACGCCCTGGTGGAACACCCCCACGTGGCCCAGGTGGCCGTGATCGGCACCCCGCATCCCGACTGGGGTGAGACCGTGACGGCCATCGTCGTGCCGGCGCCGGGGGCGGAACCCAGCCCGGAAGAGCTCAGCCGGTTTCTCCAGGACCGTCTGGCCAGGTACAAAATTCCGCGGATCTACCACGTTGTGGACGCCCTGCCCCACACCCCCACCGGCAAGGTGATGAAGTACAAGCTTCGGGAGATGTTCTGATTTTGAACCCAGAAAAGGAGATCCGGTCATGTTCGACCATTTGCTGGACCAAAGGACGCGCCGGTGGCGCGACGAAGTGCGCGATTTCGTCAAGTCCGTGCCGCGCCAAATGATCCTCGACATGGATGCGGACAAGATCCGCTTTCCCAAGGAATTCTTGCAGGAAGCCGGCCGGCGGAACCTCCTGGGATGCCGCTATCCCAAGAAATGGGGCGGCCGGGACATGGACTGGGTGAGCACCTGCGTGGCCATGGAGGAGGTGGGAACCCTGGGCTATATCTTTGCCTGCACCTTCGGGGTGGGGGCGGAACTGGTCTGCGACGCCATCGTGCTTCACGGCACCGACGCCCAGAAGGAGCGCTACGTAAAGCCTCTGCTCAAGGGGGAGATCTTCGCCGCCGAGTGCCTCACCGAACCCCGGGGCGGATCGGACTTCTTCGGGGCCACCACCACGGCGGTGGACAAGGGGGACCACTTTGTCCTGAACGGCCAGAAGCGCTTCATCGTGGGCGGGGAGGGCGCCGACTACTTCCTGGTCTACGCGAGAACGGACCCGGATGCGGAACCCCACAAGGGGATCACCTGTTTCATCGTGGACCGGGGCCCCGGAGTGGAAACGTCCTATCTGTACGGCCTCATGGGATGCCGCGGCGGAGGCACCAGCCGCCTGGTCTTCCGGGACGTGAAGGTGCCCAGGGAAAACGTGCTGGGGGCCGTGAACGGGGGCGTGGAGGTCTTCAAGACCATGATGATTCCCGAGCGGCTGGGAACGGCCGCCATGACCATCGGCGCCGCCCGGCCCGCCCTGGAGGTGGCCACGGGCTATTCCACGCGCCGGAAGGCCTTCGGGCGCCCCATCAACGAATTCCAGGGGGTGAGCTTCCAGGTGGCCGAAGCGGCCATGCTTCTGGACGCCTCCCGGGCCATGGTGCACGTGACCGCCAAGGCCGTGGACGAGGGCGCACCGGCTTCCACCGTCCGGCGCATGATCTCGGAAACCAAGAAGTTCGTCACCGAATCGTGCCAGAAGGTGGCCCACAACGCCATGCAGGTCATGGGCGGGATCGGCTACACCACCATCTTTCCCGTGGAGCGCATCTACCGTGATCTTCGGCTGGCGTCCATCTGGACCGGCACCAACGAGATCATGTCGGTGATCATCGCCAACGAGTGGTACAAGGAATACTGGAAGATGAAGGAGGCGCGCCTCACCCGGGACGTGGAGATGGACGCCCCGGGCGCCGACGATGTGGAAGAAAAAGTGTATGAGTAGGATTGAAGGATTAGGGAAGACTGGGGGCGGGCCCAGTAGCGGCCGCCCCGCCGCTCCACGTGCATGGGAAGGCCGAATCTTGAGGATTAAAGGATTGAAGGATTAAGGATTAGAGGATTGAAGGATTACAGGAGACTGGGGGCGGGCCCAGTAGCGGCCGCCCCGCCGCTCCACGTGCATGGGTAGACCGAAGGCTTCCTGCAGGTTTTCCGCCGTGAGCACGCCGTCCTTGGGGCCGTGGGCCAGGCACCGGCCGTCCTTCAAAAGCAGGACGTGGGAAAAGGCGGGCGTGATCTCTTCCAGATGGTGGGTCACCAGCACCAACGTGGGCCCGTCCGGGGAACTCCCCAGCGTGTCCAGCGTGGCGAGAAGGTGTTCCCGGGCCACCACATCCAGACCCGAACAGGGCTCGTCCAGGATAAGAAGGCGGGGGTCGCACATGAGCGCCCGGGCGATGAGCATCCGCTGCTTTTCCCCCTGGCTCAGCACCCCGTAGGGGCTTTCCAGCACGTGATCGCAGCCCAGCCGCCGGGCGAGCCGCCGCGCCTTTTCATAGTCCGCCTCCGTGGGCGTGTCGAAAACCCCGATGGAGGCGAACTTTCCCCCCACGATGAGATCCAGCGGCCTTTGGCCGGGAGGAATCCGCTCCTGCAGGAAGGAACCCACCCAGCCGATGCTTTTGCGAAGCTCCCTCAGGTCCACCTGCCCGAAGGTTTTGCCCAGCACCGTGACCGCACCCCGGGTGGGCCACAGATACCCGGCCAGGAGAAGAAGGAGCGTGGTCTTTCCCGACCCGTTGGCTCCCACCACGGCCCAGTGCTGGCCCGGTTCCACGCGCCAGGAAATCCGGCGAAGGATTTCCTTTCTCGATCGGACGAAATCCACCTCTTCCAGTGAGATCCACCCCCGGCCGTTTTCCTCTTCCACCCTGCTCCCCCTATCCTCTCTTCGTTACTCCCCGGATTCCCCCGATCCTTTTACATGGAATGTCGTCTTGTTTCGTCCGTGCACGGGGACTGTAGGGGCGAATAATCATTCGCCCCTACAGCGGCCGGCTTCCGAAGGATGCCTTTCATCTTTCGTTCTTTCGGGCCTGTCCGTGATGAGTGATTATCTCCTCAGTACCTGCAAAGAGACGCCCCCCTTCCTCCCCGCCGGCCGCCACGCCGCCCCAGCCCCTAACACTTAACGCTTAAAACTTAAAACTTAACACCCTGTTCATCCTTTGCCTTCATGGCCGCCCGCGATCGACGCGGATCCTCATGGCCCTTTCCACTCCGATTCTTCGTTCCACTGCAGGACGATCTTGCCGAAATGCTTGCCGTCCTTCAAGTACCGGTGTGCGGCTTCCGCTTCGGTCACGGGAAAGATCCGATCCACCACGGGCTTTACCCGGCCGCGGGCGAGAAGCGGAAGCACCTCCCGCCGGAAGGACGCCATGATTTCGGCCTTTTCCTCCCGGGACCGGCTGCGAAGAACCGAGCCAACGAGGCGAAGCCGCTTGGTGAGGACCGGGGCCAGGGAGAAATCCGCCCGATGGCCGCCCATGAGCCCGATGAAGACGAGGCGCCCCCGGGGAGCCAGAAGGTCCACGTGCCTTTCCAGGTAGGGCGCGCCGATCCAGTCCAGGATCACGTCCACGCCGCGCCCTTCGGTCCAGTCCCGAACGGCCTCCGCAAAATCGCCTGTCTTGTAGTTCAGCGCCAGGTCGGCCCCCAGGTCCCGGCACCGCTCCACCTTCCAGTCTTCGCCGCAGGTGACAGCCACTTCCAGGCCCTTGGCCTTGGCCAGCTGGATGGCCGCCGTTCCCACGCCGCTTCCGCCCCCGTGCAGAAGGAGCGTCTCGCCGGGGACCATGCCCGCTTCCAGGAAGAGGTTGAGATAGGCCACCACGAAGACTTCCGCAGCGGCCGCAGCTTCCACAAAGGAGAGGTTTTCCGGGATGGGCAGGAGATGTTCCGCCGGTACGGCACAGTAGCGCCCATAGCCGCCTCCGGCCACCACGCCGAAGACGCGGTCCCCTTCGTTCCAGGCCGTGTCCGCCGAGCCCCGTTCCACCACGTAGCCCGCCACGTCCAGTCCCGGGATGTCCGGGGCGCCCGGCGGAGGGGGATACAGTCCGCGTCGCTGCAAAAGATCCGCCCGGTTGACGGAACAGGCCTCCACCTGAACCACCACGTCCCCCGCCTGCGGAACGGGACGCGCCACCCGGGCCAGTTCCAGGGCGTTCCAGCCGCCCTTTCCTTCCGTCTCGCGCACCACCACGGCCGGCATGGTCTTTTCCATCAGTCCATCTCCCCTCTTTCGGCGAACGAATAGTAGCGGGGCCCCGCCAGGATGATGTGGTCGTGGACGGCGATGTCCAGGTCCCCCAGAAGGCGGCGGAGCTTCCGCGTGAGCTGCCGGTCCGCCGCGGACGGCTCCGGTTCCCCGCTGGGGTGGTTGTGGGCCAGGATGACGGCCGTGGCCCGGTGCCTCAGGGCCGCTTCCACCACCAGGCGGGGAAAGACGGCCGTGCGGTTGACCGTTCCTTCCTGGACCCGCTCCACGGCAATCAGCCCGTTTTGGCTGTTGAGAGCCAGGATGCAGAAGACCTCTTTTCGTTCCGCCTCCAGGTGCCCTTGCAGGTAGCGCACGGCGTCCCGCGTGGAACTGAGCGTGGTGACGGTTCGCCACCGATCCTGATGGTACCTTTCCAGAAGGCGGGGAAGGAGGGTGAGGAGCAGGGCCGCATGGGGCCCCACCCCGTCCACCTGGGTCAGTTCCTGAGCCGGGGCGTCCAGGACCGCGGAAAGCGACTGAAACCGCTCCAGGAGGGCCCTGGCCGTCGGCTTCACGTCCCGCCGGGGAATGGCAAAGGTGAGCAGGAGCTCCAGAACCTCGTGGTCGTGGAACCCCTCCAAGCCGCTTCGCAGGAAGCGCTCACGAAGCCTCTTACGATGCCCTTCCGGACCCAAGGCTGTCATTCTTTTCCAACTCGGCGACCTTGTCCCTGAGCATGGCAAACAGGTCGTCCACCGGCTTGTTGACCAGGATGGAATCGAACTGCTTGCGGTAGTTGTTGACGTAGCTTACCCCTTCGATGACCACGTCGTAGACCATCCAGCCCTTGTCCGTCTGGATCATGCGGTATTCCACGGGAACCATCTGGTCCTGGTAGGACACGCGGGTCTTGACCAAGGCGTAACGGCCAAGGATCTTCTCCTCGTCATAGGCGATGGTCTGCGTCTGACCGCAGGTGTAGGTGTCCACCCGACCGATGTAGGTGAAATAGAGCAGATCCTTAAAGAGACGCAGGAATTCGTCCTGCTGGGCCGGGGTGAGTTTCTTCCAGTGGCGCCCCAGGGCACGGCGGCCCATCTCTTCAAAATCCACATAATCGTAGGCGATCTTCTTGATCTCTTCCCGCTTTTGCCGCCGCACCTCATCGGACTCTTCGTCGCGGCAGACGTTCAGGACCGCCAGGGCCCGATCGGTGCCGCTCTTGATCACATCCATGGGACCCGGGCCCTGGGCGTGCACCGGGCTCGACCAAAACCCCGGGAGGAGAAGAAAAAGAAAGACCACCACATGTGAAATTCGTCTCATGAAGCAGCGTACCATGGGGAACTCCTTCAGCCTTTCAACCGGATTCCTGTGCGATGGGCCAACCTTCGACGCCGAGGACAACAAGCGGGCTCTCTACACACATCGGCACGGGCCGGGTTTCGGATAAATGCTCGAATGCCGCTCATTTCTTCCCTTGATAATCCATCCCGCCTGCTCTTGTAAAGGCGGCGCCGGAATCCGTGATCCGTGAGCCGGGAACCGTGATCCGTAGTCCGTGATCCGGGAACCGGGAGGCGGAATCCGCCGCCCCAAGTCCCTGCCCCCCTAATCCTTAATCCTCTAATCCTTCCATCCTATGTTCTATCCAGGACCTGGAGGAAGTGGCACTTCAGATACCGGGTTTCCGGCATGGCGGCCAGAACGGGATGATCCAGCGCCTGGCCCCGGGCTTCCAGAAGCCGCAGGGTTCTTCCCGCCGCCTGGGCGGCTCGAACCAGCATGTCCTGAAAGACGGGTTCGGACACGTGGTAGGAACAGGAACAGCTCACCAGGATGCCGCCGGGCCGGAGCGCCAGCATGGCCCGGCGATTGAGGTCTGTGTAGCCCCGGAGGGCGTTCTTGAGAGCGCTCTTGGTCTTGGCGAACGCCGGGGGATCCAGGATCACCACGTCGAAGGCCTTGCGGCCGGCCCTCTTGAGAAAATCGAGAACGTCCGAGGCATGGAACCGGCAACGGTCTTCCAGGCCGTTTGCGGCCGCATCGCGGGCCGCACGATCCACGGCTTCACGGGACTGGTCCACCCCCACCACCCGGCGGGCGCCGGACGCGGCAGCCACCAGGCTCCAAGCCCCCTGATAGCAGAAAAGATCCAGCACCTCCGCGTCCTTTACCCACCGGCGGAGGGCTTCCCGGTTGTCCCGCTGATCCAGAAAGAGGCCGGTCTTTTGGCCGTTCAGGGGGTCCACGGTCAGGGTGAGCCCGTGGAGCGGCACCTGGAGGGATTCGGGAAGGTCGCCTCGGACCACCCGTTTTTCCAGCGAAAGTCCTTCCAGGAGGCGCGCCCGGGTGTCGTTTCGGGCCACCACGGCGCGGGGTTGCAGGAGATCCGCCAGCACCTCCTCCACCATGGGCTCCAGGACGGCCATGCCCGCCGTGGTCACCTGCGTCACCAGGACGTCCTCGTAGCGGTCCACGATCAGGCCGGGCAGCCCGTCCGACTCGCCGTACACGAGCCGGTAGGTGTTCTCTCCGGGATACGCCTGCTCCCGGTAACGCAGCGCCTGCCGGATCCGCTCTTCCAGCCACGACCGATCCGGCCTCACCCCGGCGGGTGCAGCCAGACGCACGGCGATGAGGGAATGGGGGTTGATGTAGCCCGAACCCAGCCGGACGCCCTTGGACGACACCACGTCCACCCACCGGCCCGGCTCAAAATCCTTGAGGGGACCGTCCACTTCGTTGCTGAAGATCCAGCGGTGTCCCTGGATCACCCGCCGGTCCGCCCCCGGTTTCAGTTTGACTTCGTCCATTTTCCCTTCTTTCCATGGGCCGCGAAGGCCCCAACAAAAAAAGCGCCCCCGGGGAGCGCTCCAGTTCGAAAGGGGCCTTGGCCGGCGCTTATTCTTCTTCCGGCTTCAAGGACTCCAGGATGATCTGGTATTCGTCGTAGATCTTGGCGTCGCTTTCGATGATCTCGTACAGATCGTCCAGTTCCATCCGGATGACGGCGTCCTTGTCCGGAGCCTCCTCCTTCAGTTCGATCCAGATCCAGTCCAGCAACATTTCTTCGGCGAAGGAGTAGCCCTCTTCGTTCCGGTCCAGGGTGCCGGCTTCCAGCTTCCGGCTCACCTTCCTGAGGGCGGTTCTCACGAATTCTTTCATTTCCATAGGATGTCGGCCTCCGTTTCCGTCTGGGAAAAAGTCGCTTTTGGTGCATGGTCCAAGCGCATTGGCTTGATAACGAATTTTTTATCGTCATTCAATATATTTCCCGATGATGGGAGGAAAAAGGCGGAAGGGACAAGGCCCAAGGAGCTTGTCTCAAAGCGCCGGGGACGACCACGTTACTCGTGGCGCAGCGCTTTAGCACTGCGGAGGAATCTTCCAACGTCGGATGGGCCATGGGGTGTTGCTTGTGACTTTATTGGGTTAGGGCGGACCCAAAAGATCGCGCCCGCGAACCCACCAGGAAGCAGCTCCCTTGGGATTTGGGAGTGAGGTGTGCTAGGGTTGAGACCTTCCGGAACGGTTGGATTATCCACGAAACCATGGGAGTGACAGATGAAGGAGCGGCAGTACATCATCGACGCGATGACGGTGCAGGATTCCTGGCGTTTGTTCAAGATCATGGCGGAATTTGTGGACGGGTTCGAGGTGCTGGCGGACATCTACCCGGCCGTGAGCATGTTCGGCTCGGCGCGGGTGCGACCCGGCGATCCCGACTACGAAAAGGCGGTGGAGATCGCCCGTAAGCTGGCCCAGGCGGGCTACAACGTCATCACGGGGGGCGGGCCCGGCATCATGGAAGCCGGCAACAAGGGAGCCCGCGAAGGGGGCGCCAAGTCCGTGGGCCTCAACATCGAACTGCCCATGGAACAGGAAGGCAACCCGTACGCGGACGTTCAGGTGAAGTTCAAGTATTTCTTCGTCCGCAAGGTGATGTTCGTGAAATACGCCCAGGCCTACGTGGGGATGCCCGGCGGCTTCGGCACGCTGGACGAAGTCTTCGAGGCCCTCACCCTCATGCAGACCAAGCGCATCAAGCCCTTTCCCGTGATCCTGGTGGGGAGCGACTACTGGAACGGGCTGCTCCAGTGGATCCGGGATACGCTCCTGGCGCGGCACCTCATCTCGCCGGACGATCCGGATCTGGTCACGGTGGTGGATGAACCCGATGAGGTGGTGCGCCTCATCAAGAAGTTCGTGATCGTCTGACGTAGGCGGTCTTTATCAAGGAAGCGGAAATTCAGGGGTTTCGGGGGCGTGCTCCAGCCCCCCTCTCACCCTTGAATCCTCCCCCATATCCCCTACCCCTCTATCCCTCTATCCCCCTACCCCTTCTCCTCCGTTTCCACGGTGACGAATTCCAGGTGTCCTTCGTGGGGGGCGAGCTGGGAAGAGGCTTCGATGGTGATTTCCTTTCCGAAGTGGTCCTCCAGGTACACCAGGTCGTTTCGCTTGCGGTTGAGCAGATAGTGGGCCACGTCGGTGGAGAAGCGCCCGCGCACGGCCACCACGTCGTCCTTGAGCAGCCCGTTCCAGATCTTGCGGAGGTACCAGACGGCGGACGCTTCCGTGGAGCGCACCATCCCGGTTCCTTCGCAGTAGGGGCAGTCCCTGTAGGATCCCAGTTGGATGTTGAGCCCCAGGTGCTGGCGCGAGATTTCCAGCAGTCCGAACTGGGAGATGCGCCCCACCTTGATCTTGGCCTTGTCCTTCTTGGTTTCGTCCCGAAGGCGGCGTTCCACGTTGCGGATGTGCTGGCGGCTTCGCATGTCGATGAAGTCCACCACGATGAGACCGCCCAGATCCCGCAGGCGCAGCTGCTTGGGAATCTCCTGGGCCGCCTCCAGGTTCACCCGGTAGCTGCTTTCTTCCAGGGCCGAATCCCGGGTGGCCCGCCCCGAATTGACGTCGATGGCCACCAGGGCCTCGGTGGGGTCGATAATGAGGTAGCCTCCGGACTTGAGCGGAACCCTTTTCTGGAACAGCTGGTCGATCTGGTCTTCCAGGTTGTACTTGTTGAAGAGGGGTGCGTCGCCCTTGTAGAGTTTCACCACGTGCTGGTGGCGCGGGCTGATGATCCGCAGGAATTCCTTCACCCGCCGGAAGATCTCCATATCGTCCACCCAGATGGTCTTGATGCTCGGTGTGAAGTAGTCCCGCACCACCCGGATGGCCAGATCCCGCTCCCGGTAGATGAGGCACGGCGCCTGGGATTCCTGAACCCTTTTGAGGATCTCGTCCCAGATGCGCATGAGGTAACGCAGATCCTTCTGGATTTCGCGCTTGGTGCGGCCTTCCGCCGCCGTGCGCAGGATGATTCCCATCTCTTCGGGAAGTTCCAGCTCCTGGGCGATCTCGCGGAGGCGCTCACGCTGGGCTTCGTCTTCGATCTTTCGGGACACCCCCCGCTGGGATTGCCCCGGGGCGATCACCACGTAGCGGCCCGCGATGGACACATAAGTGGTGAGCGCCGCTCCCTTGGTCCCGATCTCCTCCTTGGTGACCTGGACCAGCACTTCCTGGCCGGTCTTGAGCACGTCCTGGATCCGGGGATGCCCTTCCACCTCGGTGGCGTAGTAGTCCGGGTGAATCTCCGAGATGGGCAGAAACCCGTTTCGGTCCGCCCCGTAGTCCACGAAGGCCGCCTGCAGGGAAGGCTGCACGTTGACCACGATGCCCTTGTAGATGTTGCCCACCACCTTGCCGCGCGTGGCCGTCTCGATGAAAAAGCCTTCCAGGGACTGGCCTTCCACAAGGGCCACTCGGAACTCCTCCGGATGAGCCGCGTTGATCAGTAGATGCTGTGCCGTCATGTCCTCCGTTTCCCGTTTTGTTGGCGGTCTCGATACTGGCGCGCCTGATACACGAAGGTCCGCAGGGCCACCTCCCGGTTCGGCTGGACCGTCCCGTCGTAGGGCGCGTCCAGGTAGGGCACGCGCTTTTGGAGCAGGAGCGGCTTGAGGATCGCCGAACAGATGGTGCTGGGCATGCACGTGAAGGGAAAGACGTTGACGATGCCGTGGAACCCTTCGTGGACGTGGGCCAGCGCCCCGCCAATACTTAAGGCGGCTTCCGTTCCGATTTCAAAGGAAAAATGCCTTCCGCCGTCCAGAAATTTTTCGATGTCCCCCACGGAGTGGTCGGGCTGGATATCCAGATGGCGGAGCACCCGGGCGTACACTTGGCGCTGGCGCCAGGCCTGCCAGGCGTTTTCCACCCTCTGGACCGCCGCGGTCTTGAGGGCCTGCCTGAGGGCGCGTCGGTCCTTTCGGCGAAAGGCCCATACCGCCCGGCGCTTCATCTTGCGGAGCCGTTCATAGCTCACGAAGTTGATCCACTCGGCGATGGACGCATCCACCACCTCGCCCCCGTAGCGCTCGATCTGCCGGACGATGTCCTGGTTCGATTCGGGATGGGTCCTGAGGTAGATCTCCCCCACGATGCCGATCCGGGGCTTTCGGGGAATTCCGGGATCCACGAAGCCAGCCGCCGTCTTCGCCACGTCCTCCACCAGGTCCAGCATCGCTTCGAAATCCCGGGCCTCGCCCACCCGTTGGATGAGGGACTCCATGGCCCGGGCCGCTTCCTCCATGAACCCGTCGGTCATCCCCGCCCGGAGCTCGTAGGGCCGAACCCGCCACACGATGCGGTCGAAGACGTCGGCGATGACGGCCGCCACGTAGGCCACCCGGCGGAAATAGCGGGCCTTGGAGGGTGGGAGGAGCCCCGCCACGGAGTAGGCGTCCTGGGTGGAAAGGTAGGTGATGGGGATGTCGCGGTATTCGGGAAAGGTATCCAGAACCAGGCGCTGCAGCTTGTTGTACATGCCGAACCGGCACGGGCCGTCCGATTCGGGCAAAAAGTAAACATAACGGCGGGGATCGAAGCCGGATCCCAGCCGATCCTTTTCCCGCTGCAGGAAGTGGAGGATGTCCCCCAAGGTCACCTGGCAGGGGAAACACTCCTTTCCCGACGTGTACTCCTTTCCCAGGGAA
Source organism: Desulfacinum sp. (assembly GCA_014359885.1). Lineage (GTDB taxonomy): Bacteria > Desulfobacterota > Syntrophobacteria > Syntrophobacterales > DSM-9756 > Desulfacinum. The sequence goes on along the minus strand of JACIYN010000006.1, from coordinate 82,269 downwards.
AGCCCCTTGTAGGTTTCCATGACCATCGCCGGGACTCCGAAGGCCCGGAAGCTTGCGGCCAAAAACCTCGTTCCGAAGGGGGTCATCCGGGGCAGCAACAGAACCCGGCCCGTCACGTCGAAGCGCTGCACCAGTCGAAGTCGAGCGGTATCCATTTTCCTCTCGTCCATGATCCGTCACCGTGATGCAAGGAGCCAACGGCCGCCGAATTTCCGGTCATCCCATACGTGGCGTCGGAGCCTCAAGAAATCCGAAAGGCAGAAGCGAAGGATGATTCGCCCCGGCGGAGCTCAATTGCTGAGCCATCGGCCGAAGGCCTTGGATGCCAGGGCTTCCCGACTTTCCCGGTAAACGTTTTTCACCACGTTGCGGTAGGCCTCCACCCGGGTGAGCACCCCGGCCACGGCGCTGTGTTCATCCAGCTCCAGGATGAGCGCCGGCTTGTCCCCCAGAACGTGCTTGTAGAAGTGTTCCAGGAACGAATCGGGGCCGCAGCTGAAGTTGGTCATGTGGACGCCGAACCAGGCCGGCGTGCGGGCGATCTTCTTGGCCGCCCGAAGGATCCTGGCCCCCAGCCCCCAGTACATGCGGGGAAAGTCGCTTAAGTCTTCGTCGTCCACGGCGATCATGTCCGCCGGAATCGCCCAGATCCCCAGGCGCGCCAGGTGCCGCCCCAGCTGCAGGTTGAGGCGTTCATCGTGGAGGTTGTAGGGGCGGCCCGTGACGATCCAGACGGGTTCTCCTTGCGGAATCCCCCGGAGAAACTCCCGGCCGGCTTCCAGGAGCCGCCGCCGGAAGGCCGTTTGATATTCCCAGGCCGTGTGCACGGCCCGGGCCACCTGTTCCACGCTCCGCCGCAGCCCGGCGGGAAGGCTCTTTCGCACGGCGGGAACCAGCGCGTCCGGGCCCTCCCGCAGGTAGAGGGTCGGCCGGATGATCCGGGCGTCGTCGATTCCCAGGGCGGCCCGAACCATGTACTGGGAACTTTCCACCAACGGACAGAACATCCCCGCCTCTTCCGGCCGCGGCCCCGGCATGTCGATCACACTGGGAAGAAAAAGATAATCGCACTTGTGGGAAAGGAACCGCACATGGCCGTGGAAGACCTTGACGGGAAAGCAGGTCTCGGCGGTCATGGATTCCAGGCCCGCCAGGACCATGCGGTTGTCGGTCCGGGGGCTCACCACCACCCGCAGTCCCAATTCGGCCAGGAGCCGCACCCAGAAGGGCGCCCATTCCAGGGAATGGAGCCCCAGGGGAACGCCCACCGTGGGCTGAGACGAGTGACGGGTAACGAGTGATGGGTGATGAGCGTGGCTCCCCTCGCCCCGTTCCAAGTCAGGGACGGAAGAGAAAGCTCGTCGGGCGCAATGCGCAGGGCCCGAAGCGCCCGGCGTGAGCCCTCTGGAGCGGCCCGCAGGGCCATCTCCCCCCTTTTCCAAAGGGGGGTCGGGGGGGATTCCCAGGTCATCGGCCCGGACCGCCCAAGGCTCGATGGCGTCCCAGAAGAGGTCCCTACGGATCAAAAAGGCGTTTTCCGCCTTGGGCCCCCGATGCCGGCTCACTTCGTATCGGCCGCAGTCCCCTCCCCAGATGCTCTTTCGACCCGCAAAATCGTAGATCTTCAGCTTGCATTCGTTGTGGCACGTGCGGTCCGCCCGGCACAGGGATTCCACGAATCCCACCCGTGCTTGAGCCAGCGCCTCCAGGTCCCTTTCCTTGGGCGCCGCCTCCCCCCGTTCGAAGGCTTCCTTCACCGCCAAGGCCGCCCCGTAGGCCCCCATCACCTCACGATGCCGCGGGACGATAAGGGGCCGGCCCAAGACCTTCTCGAAGGCGGCCACCACGGCCTTGTTGAGCGACGGGCCGCCCAGGAACATGATGCGCCGGCCGATGCGCCGCTTTCCCACCACCCGATTCAGGTAGTTGTGCACGACGGCGTAGCACAGTCCGGCAATCAGATCGTCCCGCCGGGCTCCCTTCTGGTAGTAGCCGAAGAGGTCCGACTCCATGAACACCGTGCACCGCTCCGCCAGATGCACGGGATTCTCCGCCGCCAGGGCGATCTCCTGGAATTCCCCCACGATGTTGATCTTCATCTTGTTGGCCAATTCGTGGAGAAAGCTGCCCGTGCCGGCGGCGCACACCTTGTTCATGTCGAAATCCAACGGGTGGGTGTTGTCGATCCGGATGTACTTGGAGTCCTGTCCGCCGATTTCGAAGATGGTGTCCACCCGGGGATCCACGGCCACCGCGCCCCGGGCGTGGGCCGTGATTTCATCGATCACCAGATCCGCATCCAGAAAGTCCCCCACCACGTTCCGGCCGGAACCCGTGGTGGCCACCGCCAGGATCTTCACCCGGGATCCCACCTGGTCCAGCAGAGTTCGAAGGAGTTTTTGGGTGACTTCGATGGGCTTGCCCTGGGTCTGCACGTAGCACTTGTGCCGGATCACGCCCTGGGAGTCGACGAGGGCGTACTTGGTGGTGGTGGACCCGATGTCCACCCCCAGGAAGACCGGCAGGGGATTCTTTTCCACCCGTCCCCAGGGTTCCAGATCGTTTCGGGGATCGAAGCGGGTATGGCGCAATTCCAGGCGGGGGGCCCGGGGAAAGGCCTCGACGGCGCCGCCTTCCGCATCGTCCCGGAGCCGATCCGGATCCACCCGGTTGGAAAGACCCGCCCGGCGGGCCTGAAGGGCCGCTCCCAGGGCTCCCAGGGACGTGTGGTGCGGCGGCACCCGAAGCGACGGATAATACTTTCGAAAGGCTTCCACCTGCAGGCGGTTGGAGGCCATGCCGCCGATGAAGAGGATGGGCTCGCGCACCTCCCGGTTGGCCACGATGGTGCTCACGTAATTGGCGGCGTTTCCAAAATGGAGCCCGGCGATGATATTGGGAAGCGGCTCCCCCTTGTTCTGCAGGTGGATCATGTCCGATTTGGTGAAGACCGTGCACCGGCACGCCACGGGGGCAGGGCTGGTGTATTGCAACCCCAGCTCGATGAAGTCCTCCAGGGTCTTCTGGATCTTTTCCTGACTCATCTCGAACCGCGGGCCGTACAGGGAGGAAGCGAGCCGCTCGCCTTGCTGGTCGATGAAGGAGCCCGTTCCGGACGCACAGGGACCGTTCATGTTGAAGGCTTCCAGATGCCACTGGTCGCCGTCGTAGTCCAACTGGAAGAGACAGGCGTCCTGGCCGCCGATGCTGATGATGGTTCGCACGCCCGGGACCACGTGCACCGCCCCCAGCACCTGGGCCACCGTCTCCACTTCGTAGGGGGCGGAGAGCAGGCGGGCCAGGCGTTCCCCGTGCACGCCCGTAAAACTCACGGAACGAACGGCCTCCCGGCCGAACCGATCCAGAACGGTCTGAAGAAGGCGACGGGTTTCGGGCACCACCAGCCCGAAATGCCTCAGGTAGGGAGCCTCCCAGACGATCCTTTCACCGTCGTCCACAACCACGCAGTTGATGCTGACCGAACCCACATCCACGCCCACATCCAAGGTCCTCACGGCATCCTCCTGAACGCGGCCACAGGCTCACCGCAGCTTGTGGGATTACAGGATCAGTGGATTAAGGATTAAGGATTAAGGGCCAAGAATCAAGGGCTAAGGGCCCCCACCAACCCGTCACTCATCACCCATCACGTCCAAACGCTCTGCCTGTCGCGGGGCGGAGCCCCCGGGCGAACAGGTGGTAGGGCAGAACTCTGCCGCCGGGAACAGGCGCCTCCCGGATCACGGATTACGAATCACGGTTCACGGATCCCGGTTCCGCGCAGACGAATTCCCGCTCATGGAACCGGCGCCGCACCACCCGGCCCGTCTTTTCCAGACCGGCCACGGCTTCCGAAACCCGGCCGGGCGACACCCCCAGGGACGCCGCCATCTCTTCCACGGTGCACGGACGGCGCCGGACCAGCTCCACGATGCGCCCGGGCAGATCGTCGGGATCCGCTACAGGGCCCGACGATGCGAAGGATCCGATCACTTCCGTGCAGCCGGCGGGGAACAAGGCCGCCGCCCGCTCCATGGCGGTGGAGTCCAGCCCCCGGACCCCGGGATGGGCCGGCGGCCGCACTACCGTGTTCAGTTCCACCCGGTCCGGCCCGATGCCCTCCGCCAGGCGGGCGAGTGCTTCCAGATGCTCCCGGCTGTCGTTGACACCCCGCACCAGGACGATCTCCAGATGATATTGGCCCCGGTAGTCCTTTCGAAACGCCCTGAGGCCCTCCAGGACCCTCTCCCAATCCAGGCGTGGATGGGGACGGTTCAGGGCGGCGAAGGTTTTCTCGTCCGCGGCGTCCAAGGACGGCACCACCCGATCGAAAAGGAGGAGATCCCGGCGAACGGCCGGATCCCACAAAAGGGTGCCGTTGGTGAGCATCACCAGGGGCAGGTCCGGAAAACGCTTCTTGATGGCATGGGCCAGCTCCCCCAGGGGTTCGTAGAGGGTGGGTTCGCCGGCCGCCGAAAAGGTAACGGCATCCACCGATCCGGGGCGGCGCCGCAGGAAATCCTCCAGTTCGGCCAGCACCCGATCGGGCGGGAAGAAGGCGCGCCTCTGGATCGTCAGATGGGTGGTGGGGCCCGATTCGCAATAGAGGCAGTCGAGGGAACAGGTCTTGGCGGGAATGACGTCGATGCCCAAGGACCGGCCGAGGCGGCGGGATGGGACGGGGCCGAAGAGGAAACTCCGGGATTCAATCTCCCGCCGGCTCACGCCCGGTCCCCTTCCTGCTCTTCGCAGCACTTCTGCATCATCACATGGTTCTTCTTCTGGATGTAGACCTCGCATTCGGCGCAGACCTGGCCCTTTTCCTGGCACGCGCGAGGCACCAGGTCCCAGCAGGGAACGGGAAAGTTGAGGATGGCCGGACAGTCCTTGCGCACCTCTTCCCCGCAGCCTCGAATCTCCCAGCACGGAGCCACCGTGAGCAGCTTTTTGACCCCGGCGATGTTCAGGCCGTCTTCGGTGAGCAGCCGCCGAAGGCACTTGAGCCACTGGAGGTCGTTGTTGGAATAGTAACGCTTGCCGCCCCGGCGCGCCGGCTTGATCAGGCCTTCCTGCTCGTAGATGCGCAACGTTCGGGGATGAATGTTGAGCAGCTCGGCCACGATGCCGATGGGATAGAGCGCCTTGCCGCTTTCAATGTCCATGGGATGTGCCTCCTTCGTATTGGGATACGACAAAGTCATCTGACTCGATTATTGATATAGAAGTGGCAATGTCATTGTCAAGGAAGGAATCCCCGGCGTTCCCACTTCAGTGACGCCCCCTTTTCCCTTGCCAAGACCGGAAGGGTTACAGTAACTTCACGGGAACAGGGCAAGTCCTGAAGATTGTGAAGGTTTTCGATCTCTGCTTTCGGCCCGCACGGACCGCCATCCATTGCCCGCAAGAGAGGGAGAGGTTTTCATGCGAAGCGATCTCATGAAGAAAGGACCGGAAAAGGCCCCCCATCGTTCCCTGTTCAAGGCCATGGGCTACACCCGGGAGGAACTGGAACGCCCCATCGTGGGCATCGTCAACTCCTTCAACGAAATCATTCCCGGCCACATCCATCTGGACAAGATCGCCCAGGCGGTCAAGGCAGGCGTGCGCATGGCGGGCGGAACGCCCGTGGAATTTTCCACCATCGGCGTGTGCGACGGCATCGCCATGAACCACGACGGCATGCGCTACAGCCTGGCCAGCCGGGAGCTGATCGCCGATTCCGTGGAGGTGATGGCCACGGCGCACCCCTTCGACGGTCTGGTTCTGATCCCCAACTGCGATAAGATCATCCCCGGCATGCTCATGGCCGCCTTCCGGCTGAACATCCCCACCATCCTGGTGAGCGGAGGGCCCATGCTGGCCGGGCGCGTGGGCAATCGCCCCGTGGATCTCATTTCGGTCTTCGAGGGCGTGGGCGCCCACAAGGCGGGGACCCTCACCGCGGAGGAACTGGAGGAGCTGGAGGACTGCGCCTGCCCCGGCTGCGGGTCCTGCGCGGGCATGTTCACGGCCAACTCCATGAACTGCTTGAGTGAAGCCCTGGGGCTGGCTCTACCCGGCAACGGAACCATTCCGGCCGTGTCGGCGGCCCGGTTCCGCCTGGCCAAGACGGCGGGCATGAAGATCATGGATCTGATCGCCGCGAATAAGCGCCCGCGGGATCTGATCACCCTGAAATCCTTCGAAAACGCCATTGCGGTGGACATGGCCCTGGGCTGTTCCACCAACACGGTGCTCCACGTGCCGGCCATCGCCCATGAGGCGGGGATCACGCTGGATCTGGATCTCTTCAACGTCATGAGCGCCAGGACCCCCCATCTTTGTAGCCTCCGGCCCGGTGGGCCCCACTTCCTGGAGGACCTGAACGCCGCGGGCGGCGTGCAGGCCGTCATGAAGGAGCTGGCCAAGGGCGGCCTGATCCACCTGGACGTGGAGACCGTGACCGGCGGGACGGTGGCAAGCAACCTGGAACGGGTGAAGGCCGTGGACCACCAGGTGATCCGGCCTCTGGACAACCCCTACCACCAGGAAGGGGGCATCGCCATCCTCTATGGCAACCTGGCTCCCCAGGGAGCGGTGGTCAAGCAAAGCGCCGTGGCCCCCGAGATGCTGCAGCGCACCGGCCGGGCCCGGGTCTTCGAGAGTGAAAACGAGGCGGCCTCCGCCATCCTGGACGGCAAGATCCGCCCGGGCGACGTGGTGGTCATCCGCTACGAAGGGCCCAAGGGCGGCCCGGGCATGCAGGAGATGCTCACCCCCACGGCGGCCATCATGGGGATGGGCCTGGGCAAGGACGTGGCCCTCATCACCGACGGGCGCTTCAGCGGCGGAACCCAGGGGGCCGCCATCGGACACATCAGCCCGGAAGCGGCGGCCGGAGGCCCCATCGGGTTGGTGGAAGAAGGCGATGAGATCGTGATCGACATTCCCAACAAACGGCTGGAACTGAAGGTGGACGAGGCCACGCTGGAGGCGCGCCGCAGCCGATGGGTGCCCAAGGAGCCCAAGATCCGCCACGGCTACCTGGCCCGCTACGCCAGGATGGTCACCAGCGGAGCCCGCGGCGCGGTCCTCGAGTGACGAGTGATGAGTGACGAGTGACGAGTGGCGGGGCAGGGGGATTTCTCCCTTTACCCCTTAATCCTTTTAATCCTTACCCCTGAAGGGTGGGCCCGTGGGATACGTCTTTCGGCTGGAAGACGCCTTGAGGATGGAGCGCTGGGCGAAGAGCGAGACGGGCCGGACCGCTCTTCGCCTGGAGCGCCAGCTTCTGGAGCGGGTGTGGGCGCCCGTCCACGCCCAGCGCGTCCTGGAAGTGGGCTGCGGCACGGGCTCCTTCCTCCGATGGCTCAGCGACCGGGGCCATGCGGTCACGGGCGTGGAGCCGTCCTGGGAGCTGGTGCGGGAGGCACAGCGCCGGCTTCCGGAAAAGATCTCCGTCCGCCACGGGTTCGCGGAAGATCTGCCCTTCAGCGACAACGAATTCGACACGGTGGCCCTGATCACCACCCTGGAGTTTGTGGAAAAGCCGCGGGAGGCGCTGGCGGAAGCATGCCGGGTGGCCCGCAAACACGTGCTCCTGGGGGTCCTCAACAAGTGGTCCCTGAGCGCCTGCTACCGCCGCCTGGAGTTCCTGTGGAAGCCTTCCCTGTACCGGAAGGCGTCCTTCTATTCCGTGGTCCATCTCAAGAAGATGGCGGGCTCCGTGCTCCACGGTCCCCCTCCCTGTGTGTGGCGCACCTGTTTTCTGCTCCCCCTGTGGGCCGTTCCCCACGTGGACTTTCTGGAAAGCGCCCCCTGGCTCCAGGTCCATCCGTTCGGCCATTTCATCGCCATGCGCATCGACCTGCGGCCCCTGACCCGGCCCCTTCAGGAGCCGCTCATGGAGAAGGTCATGAACCCCGGGCGCGCCCGCGCCCAGACGTCCTGCTGGCGCCTGCCCAACGGCCGCTCCTCGGCGGGCAAAGACGCCGGGGTCCACGCGCTGTGATGGAGGAACGCTCGTCATGAAGGAAGCCCGCTTCTACGAAAGGCTGGAGGACGGTGCGGTCCGCTGTGCCCTGTGCTCCCACCGGTGCGTCATCAAAGGGGGGCGAACGGGGATCTGCGGCGTCCGCCGAAACGAAAACGGCACCCTCTTTTCCCTCGTCTACGGCCGCCTCATCGCGGCCAACGTGGATCCCATCGAAAAGAAGCCGCTCTTCCACTTCCAGCCGGGCACCCGGAGCTATTCCATCGCCACGGTGGGGTGCAACTTCCGCTGCCTCTTTTGCCAAAACGCGGACATCTCCCAAGCGCCCCGGGAACACGGCACCATCTACGGCCGCAAGACCCCTCCGGAGCGGGTGGTGGAAGAGGCGCTGAAGTCGCGCTGCGCGAGTATCAGCTACACCTACACGGAGCCCACCATCTTCATGGAGTACGCCCTGGACACGGCATCCCGGGCCAGATCGGCCGGACTCACCAACGTCTTTGTCACCAACGGTTTCATGACCCCCGAGGCCCTGGAGGCCTTGGCGCCGGTGCTGGATGCCGCCAACGTGGATCTCAAGTCCTTCCGGGACCGGTTCTACCGCGACCAGTGCGGGGCCCGCCTGGAGCCCGTCCTGGAAAGCCTTCGCACCCTCAAGCGCCTGGGCGTCTGGGTGGAAGTGACCACGCTTATCATCCCCGGACTGAACGACGACCCGGGAGAACTCCGGGAATTGGCCCGCTTCGTGGCCTCTCTGGGACCGGAAACCCCCTGGCACGTGACCCGGTTCCATCCCACCTACCAGCTCACCGACCGGCGCGCCACCCCCGCGGAGACCCTGCAGACGGCCCGGCGGATCGGGCTGGACGCCGGTCTGCACTACGTCTACACCGGCAACATCCCGGGAGACGAGGGCGAAAATACCCTGTGCCCTGGCTGCGGGGCCACGGTCCTTCGACGGTTCGGATTCTCCATGCACAACGTGGGACTTAGGGACGGCCGCTGCACGGCCTGTGGAACGAAGATCGCGGGGGTGGGCCTGCCGTGACACCAACCGATCGCGCCCGGCTCGTCCACCGGGTCTACGCCACCCTTCTCGACGCCTACGGCCCCCAGGGATGGTGGCCCGCCGACACCCCCTTTGAGGTCATCGTGGGCGCCATCCTGACTCAGAACACGGCCTGGAAGAACGTGAGACGGGCCATCCACAACCTGAAGGCCGAAGGACTTCTCCACCCCGAGGCGATCCTTCGGGCGGACGAGGACCATCTGCGCCGGTGCATCCGGCCGTCCGGCTACTACAACCAGAAGACCAAACGGGTTCTCACATTCTGCCGACATCTGGCTGAGCAGTGGAACGGCGACCTGGAAGCCTTTCTGGGCCAGGAGATGGGCGCCCTGCGCCGGGAGCTCCTTTCCCTCAACGGCATCGGGCCGGAAACCGCCGACAGCATCGTGCTTTACGCCGCCCACCAGCCGTCGTTTGTGGTGGACGCCTACACCCACCGGGTCTTTTCCCGTCACGGATGGGTGCCCGAGGAGGTGGCCTACGACGAACTGAGGAACTATTTTATGGACTGTCTGGAACCCGATGTGTATCTTTTTCAGGAGCTTCATGCGCTCATGGTTCGGGTGGGCCACGAACACTGCGGCCGTAAGGCCTCCTGCCCCGGATGCCCCCTCGAACCTTTTCTGGCGGAATGACCACACACACCTTAGGAGCGGGATATGATTCGACTGGAAAAGATTTTGGTGCCGGTGGATTTTTCCGAGTATTCCCAGAAGGCCGTCCGATACGGCGTGGAACTGGCCAAGGACAGGAAGGCCTCCCTGACCCTTCTCCACGTGATCAACCAGCGGATCATCGACGCCGTCCATGAACTGAGCGTCAAGGGCTACAAGGGGGACTTCGTGGAGGTCATGCGCAAGATGGTCTCCGAGCGCGAAGCGGAACTCCAGCAGATGGTCCCCCAGGACTGGAGAGAAGGCATTCCGGAGCTAGGTTTCGAGATCCGTAAGGGGCGTCCGTCGGAGGAAGTGATCAAGTACGCCAAGGAACAGGGCATGGATCTCATCGTGGTGGGAACCCACGGAAGATCGGCTCTCGCCAGCGCGCTTCTGGGCAGCGTGGCCAACACGGTGGTGCTCCGCGCTCCCTGCCCCGTGCTGGTGGTCCGCGCCATCGAACACGACTTTGTGGAGTAGTCTCCTTCCGTAAGACGATGTTTGAAGAAGAATCCAACTGCTTCCGCCACCCCCTTTCCGATGGACGGTGGCGGAATTTTTTTGCCGCGGCGGCCCGCCTCCTGCCCCAAGAGGTGCGAAGGGAGCTCCGTTCCCATGCCTTGTGCATCCGGCGGGCCGTGGAAGAACTGGACCCGTGGATGGATGCCGCCTGTGCCGAAACCTGCCCCACGTGCCGGGACCCGTGTTGCACGGCGGGCGGCATCTTCTACAACCTGGCCGACATGCTCTATCTTCTGGGCTTGGACGAAGCCTTCCCCTTGGGGCAGACCCGGACACGACCCGATGCACCGTGCCGTTACCTGGGACCTGGAGGCTGCCGGCTCCCCCGCATCTACCGCCCGTACGTGTGCGTCTGGTTCCTGTGCGAACCCCAGGCCCGGAGGCTCACGGACGAACCCGCCCGTTTTCAAAGGCGGGTTGCGGAACTCTACCGCCGGATCCGTTCCCACCGGCTGGCCCTGCTGGAAACGGCGCGCCCCTTCCAGCCGCACCTGGAGGATGTCTGATGGTTTTTTCCTTTTTGAGAGACCGGCGCCAGGACGCCCAGCTCAAGCTGGAACTGGAATACGAGCTGCAACAACTGGGAAAGCCCCCCAAGAAGGGCAAGACCGTGGACGCCTACTTCCGGGAGATGGTGGCCTTCGTCCAACGCTTCTGCGACCGGAAGATCGCCTTCCTGCCCAAGTTCGAACGGAACCACGGAGTCGTCTTCAGCCCCGGCTACCGCCGCCGCTACCTGGCCAAATGTTTCGACTCCCTGGCGGAAGACCTGCAAAAGATCCTTCTGGAATACCTGGAGATCGACTTCATCTTCTTCGTACAAGGGGCCGCCGAATCCCATCGGAACAGCAAGGAGACCCAACCCCTGGACGCGTTCTGGAGGGAGCTGGAAGAGGGGCTTCTCCGAAAAACCCGGCGGCTCCTCAACCAGTGGTACGACGAACCCCTGCGCGCCTATCTGGAAGTCATCGTGAAAGAAGGCGAGATGGACGCCAAGCGCCGGAAGGAACTGCGCCGCCTCCACGAAAAGAACGTCCGGGGGCTGCAGGAAAGAAGCGAACGCATCATCCGCCGGTTCTGCCGTCACAAGGATCGGGAGACGGCCCAGGCGCGGTTCGACCGGATCCTGGCGGACCGCCGCGAGAGGCTGCCGGCATTCTGCCGGCGACTTCGGGAACAGGGCTTTGTGGTTTCGTCGTCCGGGATCCGTGATCCGTGATCCGGGATTCGGGATTCGGGGGGCTGGGGCGGAAGTTCGACCCATTCTCCCCCCTTTGCCAAAGGGGAGCGGGGGGACTGACCGCAAAAAATGGGGTGGAAAAGGTTTATGGAGAAAAAGGCAGCCAAGCGGCTCATGAAGGCCGATCCGAACCTGGTGCTCATCGGAATGCCGGGGGTGGGAAAGAGCACCCTGGGAGTGCTCATCGCCAAGGCCCTGAGCGCTCCCTTTCTGGACACCGATCTCCACATCCAGGCCGAGCACGGCAAGAGGCTGCACGAGATCATCGCCGAGGCCGGCCTTGCTCACTTCAAGCGGGTGGAGGAAGAGGCCGTTTGCAATCTGACCGCAAAGGGGACCGTCATCGCCACCGGCGGCAGCGTGGTCTACAGCCAACGGGCCATGGCCCACCTCAAGGCCCATGGGATCGTTTTGTGGCTCGATCTTTCGTGCAGCCTCCTGGAACAGAGACTGGGCGATCTGGACGCACGGGGGGTGGTGCGCGCTCCGGGCCAAACGTTACAAGGCCTTTATGAAGAACGGAAGCCTCTCTACCAACGCTACGCCGACGCCCGGATCCCCCTGGACGGCCTGAACCACGAAGAGGCCGCGGAGGCGGTCATCGCCGCCTGGCAATCCCTATCCAGGATTAAGGATTAGAGGATGGAAGGGTCGGATGAGACCCGCCGCGGGAGCGCCCACGTCCCCTACCCGGGAACCTCTTTTACCCGTTACCCCTTATCCCGTATCCCATATCCCTTTTCAATTCGTTCGATGATGGAAGTGGTGGAATAGCCCTCCACCACGGCGATCCGCTCCACCCGCCCCCCGTGGGAACGCACCCAATGGGCTCCCACGATCTTGTCTTCGGGCCAGTCGGCTCCCTTGACGAGCACATGGGGGGTGAGCCGTTGGATGACAGGCAGCGGATCCGGCGTGTCGAAGACGACCACGCAATCCACGCAGTGCAGGCCCGCCACCAGTTCCGAGCGGGCCGATTCCGGCAGGATGGGCCGTTTGGGGCCCTTGATGGTACGAACGGAACGATCCGAGTTGACCCCCACCACCAGGAAATCCCCCAGATCCCTGGCGGCCTCCAGATAGCGCAGATGCCCCACATGGAGAAGGTCGAAGCAGCCGTTGGTGAAGACGATGCACCGGCCCCTCTGCCGCAGCTCCCGGCACAAGGCCTCCGCCTCTTCAAGAGAGCGTATCTTACTTGCCGCTTTCATGGGAGGCATGGGCGGGAGTAGGGTCCGTCTTCTTTTCCTCCAATTCACAGAGGAGCTGGAGGGCCTTTTCCCGTGGCAAGTCCCTGGGGATCTTCAGACTCTCGCTGTCCAGGGCGTCGATCACGCCCTCGGCATACATCTTCACCCAGAAGGGCAGGCTCGTTTCGTCCGCATTGGTCACGCGGATGATCCGCCCCGGGTCCTCCACGAACACGTCCCCCTTGAAGATGGCCTTGAGGCATTGGAGCGCCTCGCGGCCCCGTCCCCGGCGCCGGGGCCCCTCCACTTCCAGATGGTAGATGGTGATTTCCTTGGTACCGTCCGGCGTCAGGGAGACGCTCATCTCACCCCAGAAGGCCCCCGGCTTGCGGAACTTCAGGATCTCCATGGGGCCGTAGCCCTTGAGGATGGTCAGCAGCTCCTTGATGGACAATTCACCATAGGCAGCTTTCCAGGTGATGCCTTTCCACTCTATTTCCGCCACTCGTGCTCGCTCCAGCCATTGGATGATGGTCCGACTTCTTCGACCGCTTCCGCTTTCTCGCCATTCCTGTGAGTTTTCTTTCCGCTTCGCGCACGGCGTTTTGCAAGTCCCGCTCCCACTGGTTCCCATTGGGTGGGCCGGAGGTTCTGACAACGAAAGAACTCAGCGGTGGATCCTTCTTCGAGCAGTCCCTGCTCTCAAAGAAGACCACTCAGTACCGGTTCCCTTTGCCCATGACCACGCAGTAAAGGCCCATCTCCTGGACCTCCGGGCACAGCTCCAGGATCTTGAACTGCAAGCTTTCCTTGCTCAAAGTTTCCATGGGAACCCTTTGCACGTTCGTTGTTCTCTGCGCACCAGACTTCACCGGCTCCGCACCTCCAGGCATTCCCCTCCGAGCGCTTCCGGCCGGACGGCGAAACCTTCCGCGGGCCTTCCAGCCCCCCGGGCGGCCGACGCGCGCGTGCTCAACTGCCGGCGGGCTTCGAAAAGGGCCACGCCCACCGCCGTGGCCAGATTGAGGCTGCGCACCTGTTCGCAATCCATGGGAATACATAAGACTCGGTCCGGATCGCTTTCCAGCAGCTCCTGCGGCAAACCGCGCGTTTCCGATCCGAAGACGAGGCAATCCCCCGGCCGGAAGAGGAAATCGTAGTAAGCGCGCGTACCTTTCTTGGAAAAGAAGACCAGACGCCGGTGCCCCACGGCCCGGCGGAAGGCGTCCAGGCTGGGGTGCACCTGCACCCGCACATGGGGCCAGTAGTCCAGACCCGCCCTCTTCAGGTGCCGGTCCGTGATGCGAAATCCCAGGGGTTCCACCAGATGCAGAGGCGTGCGCGTGGCGGCGCAGGTGCGGGCCACGTTGCCGGTGTTGGGAGGAATCTCCGGTTCCACCAAGGCCACTTCCAGAAGCGGTTCCATCGGCCGCCGCTGCATCCGAACCCCTTCGCCTTCCGGCCGCCTAAGCGTTGCGTACGGCCCGGACAAAGAAGTTGGCATACTTCTGTTCCACCACGTAGAGATCGCCGTAATAGAAATCGGCGTAGACCGCCCTGTGGTGCTCCGCCTCCGTGGAGCTCCAACAGCAGCGCTGGTCCCCGAAAACCGGGTCAATGTAGAGGCCCGTCTCCCGATTCTCTTCTTCCGTCAAGAGCGTGGCCAGCTCTTCCTGGGTGGGATAGCGCCAGTCGTCGAAACCGCCCCACTTTTCCCCATTGAGCCGCTCAATGTAGGCGAAGCCTTCCGGCCACATCAAACGATCCGAGGAAGCCCCCCGCTGCCACATCAGACCCGTTTCCTTGTCCACCACCAGGATGTCCTTTCGCACGGTAAAGCGAGCGTTCATGGTCCCCTCCTTGCCTGCGGGAAGAGCCGTTGCGGGAAAAAACTTCGGCGGGGAAAAGGGCTGTATCTCCATGGTTCAGCACCTCTCTGGCATCGCGTATCCGCCCGTCGTCGGGCGCTCGGGGCACATCATGGCCGCTTCATAGCACAAGTTCCCACAGGCACAAAATGCCAACTGATCCGACTTGAGATAACAGCACCTTAGGCGTGCATGCACAGATCCCCGGGGATCCTCATGCCGATTCTCACAATCAAAAAGCCCGCTTACACGCTTGACCCGACGCCCTGGAGGGCCCTATACAGGTGGCAACGGAAAGGAGGGGAGCCATGGCGTATTGCCCAACGGATTCCGTGGAAATTTATTACGAGGTGCATGGAAGCGGCCCGCCGCTCCTCCTGGTGAGCGGGCTGGGCGGCGGCACCTGGTCCTGGTACGGCCAGATTCCCTACTTCAGCCGCCGGTACACCACCATCGTCTTCGACAACCGCGGCGCCGGGCGCTCTTCCATGCCTCCCGGCCCCTACACCATGAGCGATTTCGCTTCGGACACGCTGGCCCTGCTGGATCACCTGGGCATCGAGCGCTGCTTCCTGGCCGGACTTTCCATGGGCGGCATGATCGCCCAGGAGACGGTGCTTAGGGCCCCCGGGCGCTTCCAGGCCCTGGCCCTGGGCTGCACCCATTGCGGCGGCGACGTCAGGATCTCCCCGGATCCGGAGGTCATCGCCCGGTTTACGGACAATGAAGGGTTGAGCCAGGAAGAGATCATCGAAAAGAACCTGCCGTTCTTCTTCAGCCGTCGGGCCCTGGAGGAAGATCCGGAGGCGGTGGAGGCCTACAGGAAGGCCCAGCTGAGCGTCCCGCTCCAGCCTCCGGAGGCCTTTCATGCCCAACTGGCCGCCATCCAGACCTTCGACTGCTGCGACCGCCTGGGGTCCCTTTCCGTTCCGACCCTGGTGGTCACGGGCACCGAAGACGTCCTGGTGCCCCCGGAAAATGCGCGCATCCTGGCCCGGCGCATTCAGGGCGCCGTCCTGGTGGAGCTGGAAGGCGCCGGCCATGCCCTCCATGCCGAATGCCGGGACGAGCTGAACCGGCTGCTGGACGATTTCTTTTCGGGCCGCCCGGTCCATATGGGGGAAAACCGCGAATAAACTCCAATGGGCGCCGATGGGCTTGGCTCCATGACGACCTGCAGGGGCGAAGGATCAGTCGCCCCTACAGGCAGTCCGAGAGAAAGGCTTGCACCCGGGAGGCGACCTCCGCTTCCCTGCCCCAGTAGAAGTGATCGCATCCCGGGATCACCTCCAGCCGGCGAACGGCGGTTCCCGCCCGACAGCCCTCATACCAGGACCGCACCTGGTCCAGGACGGCGAAGTCGTCCCGGTCCCCCACAACCACCAGGGCCGGACACTGGGGAAGACTGAGGCCGCTGAAGTCGAGAAAGGTGACCGCGGGGGAGATGAGCACGAGACCGGCCGGATCCAGGCCCGCCGCGCAGGCCTTCAGGGCCACCCAGGCGCCGAAGGAGTAGCCCGCTAGGTGCACGGGCGACCACCCCCGGTCCACCAGGTAGCGGCAGACGGCCAAAACATCTTCCGACTCGCCGGCCCCTTCGTCGTACGTCCCGCCGCTCCGCCCCACGCCCCGAAAGTTGAAGCGGAGCGTTCCCAGGCCCGCCTCCCGGTAAACGCGCTCCAGGACCAGGAGAAGCGGCACATCCATGGTGCCTCCGTAGAGGGGATGGGGATGGCACAGGACCGCCGTCTCCTTGTTGCTGCCCGTCCGTAGAACCGCTTCCAGCCGGTGGGTCCCCGCCTCGATCATGACTCTTTCCATACGATCCTCCCGTCTCTTTACCATTCACTGGTGAGCTTTCGCGCCACCTCGTCCCAGTGGGTATCCAAGGCCTTGACCGCCTCCAGTCCCAAATCGATATGGGTCTCCATGAAGTCCTCGTAGATCTTCTCATGGAGCTCCTTGCTCTTGATGCCCCGGCGCTGCAACGGCATGTCGGAGACCAGCATGATGGATCCGATGGGCACCTCGTAGCGGTAGGACACGGCAAAAAGCGTCGCCAGCTCCATGTCGATGGCCAGGATCCGCTGGGTCCGAAGGTAGTCCACAAAGGCCTCGTCGAATTCCCACAGCCGCCGGTCCGTGGTGTAGATGATGCCGCACTTGGGTACCAGATGCGCCCGCTTGACGGCCCCGATGCAAAAGAGGTTCACGGACGAGGCGGGGATGGCCGGGAACTCCCGAGGCAGGTAATGGCGACTGGTCCCCTCGCCGCGGATGGCCGCCGACGGCACCACGAAATCCCCCACTTCCAGGGTGTCGTCGATCCCGCCGCACATGCCCAGCATGATCACAGACTTCAGGTGATCCAGGTACGCCAGGCAATGGATCACCAGGGCGGCCTGGGGGGAACCGATGCCGAAATCGACGAGCGTGCAATTCAAGTCCGGCACCGTCACCGCGCGGAAATTCCCCTCACTGAATTCCCCGCCGGTCTTTTCCAGAAAGCATTGGGTATAGCGCCGAAAGTTGGTGATGATCACATGTTCGCAGAAGCGATCCAGGGAAAGATTCGTGTAGCGCTCCAGCGTCTGCCGCACATATTCATGCTCCTTCAATCGCATGACCTGCCCCCCTCTCTGCGCCCATCGCCGTTCAAGTCCGCTCCGTCACCGATTTCGCAGCCCAGGCCTTTAGCCGCTTTTCGCTTTATGCTACGATGCCGGTCACTTCCAAACAATGATCAGCGGTGCCAACATACGACAGGGCGAACCGAAGCGCCAACCACAATCCCGCAGGCAACTTGCGCAAAGGAAGTAGGTTCCATGAAGACAGCACTGGTTCTGAGCGGAGGAGCGGCCCGCGCCCTGGCCCACCTGGGCGCCCTGCAGGCCATGGAGGAACGAAGGATCGCCATCGACGCCCTCGTGGGCACCAGCATGGGGGCCATCATCGGCGCCCTCTACGCCCACTACGGCTCGGCCCAGGTCGTGCAGGAAAAGATCCGCGGGTTCGTGGAAAGCGAACGGTTCCGGGACACCCTTTCCTTTGCGGTGGATGAATCCGGGGGCGCCTCCACCCATTCTCTCTTCGATCGCTTCGGTCAGCAGATCCGCAAAGGATACTTCTACACCCGGCTCGTCACCCAACCCAGCCTGGTTCCGGAAGACGACTACTGGGAGCTGCTTCGGGAACTGGTGCCGGACGTTCGGATCGAGGAACTTCCGGTGCCCTTCGGAGCCGTGGCACTGGACATCCTCACCGGGGACGAGGTGGTCTTCGTCAAGGGCCCTCTGCTTCGCGCCTTGGCCGCCAGCGCGTCCATTCCCGGAATGGGGCCGCCCGTTCGCCACCGCGGCCGCCTCCTGGTGGACGGCGCCTGGATCGACAACGTCCCGTGCCTCCCGGCCCGGCGCCTGGGAGCCCACTTCGTGGTGGCTGTGGAAACCTCTTCCGACGTCTCCGACATCCAGCCCCTTCCCGATTCGGCCCTGGAATACGCCCTTCGAAGCAGCGAGGCGTCCCGCATCGCCCTGAACAAGCTGCGCCTCCTGGAAGCCGATATCGTGGTCCGCCCCGCGGTCTCCCACATCCGCTGGTCGGACTTCCATCTCTTCGACGAGCTGGTGGACGAAGGCCGCCGCGCCTGGCGGGAAGCCGCCCCTGCGATCGCGCGCCGGCAGCGCCTGCGGGCCCTCAACCCCCTGACGCGCCTGAGGCACCCCAAGGCGGACGAAAACGGACTCCGTCTTGTATTCCTCTAGGAGCCTGTCCGACAATGGCAAATTTGCCTTGTTCAACGCCCATTCGTCATCCCCGCGAAAGCGGGGACCCAGAATTTCCAGCAGGTTATGGACTCCCGCTTGCGCGGGAGTGACGGTTAGTAGAGTTCTCGGACAGCCTCCTGGAAGTTTGTCCAACAACAGGCCTCCTTCATCCACCGGCCCGGGACCCACCTTCTTTTGTAGCCGAGGGGCTTCAGCCCCGCGGCGAAGGGCATGGTAAGACCATGACCCGACTAGCAGCACGTCAGATGGCCCGTCCGACGTCCGGGGATTCCTCGGCAGCCCTGAGGGCTTGACTACGAGAAACGTGGTCATCCCTTGCGTTTTCAGGCAGGCTCTTGGGAGTGTACGCAGGCGGCCCATGGCCCCTTTCGGGAATTAGGAATCCACCCCTCGCAAAAGAAAAGCCCTCTCGATTATCCGAGAGGGCTCTGTAGGAATCCGCTGGAACGTGACCAACCTTCAGCTGGCCTTTGCCTTGATCTCGCTCAGTTGTCCCAAGTAGGCCTGCAACAGATTGGTCTGATCCTTCTTGGTGATCTTCTTTTTGAGCCGTTGCTCCGCCAGGGCCACCGCCATGTCCACCACTTCCGCCCGGAACCTCTTCTTGGCCTCTTCAAACTCGCGCTCCGCGGCGATCTTGGCGTCCTCCAGGATCTGTCTGCGCGTGAGCTCCGCTTGAGCCAGGATCTTCTCCTTCTCCTCCTGCCCGATCTCGTGGTAGTAGGCGCGAATGCTCTCGATCTTCTCGTCCAGCTGAGCCAGGAGAGCTTCCTGCTCTTCCTGCTGGCGCTTGAGGGCCTCTTCCTTCTCCTTGAGCCCCTCGAAGACCTGGGCGATCTGCTCGCGCCGTCCCTTGAGGAAGTTGACCAAGGGATCCTTGAGGTACTTCACCAGAAAGAACATGAGGATACCGAAGTTGATCCATCTCCAGGCCAAATCCCACACGGCCCGCTCGATCCCGAAAACGGTTGAGGAAGCGTTCGCAGGATCGGCCACCATGAAGGCCGCTCCCAGAGCAGCCACGGCACCAACGGCAATTCTCCACATCGTCCGACTCCAGACCTCTCAAACCCTTCGGCCAACCACCTTGGTGGTGATCTCGAAAGAAAGAGCCTCCGCCTGTTTCTTCAGGTCTTTGCGGGCCCTGTTCAGCTCCGCAAGGACCTCGGCCCGCACCTTCTGCCGGAGTTCTGTGACCTCCTGCTGGGTCGTGACCAAGGTCTCGTGGGCTTCCCGGCTTGCCCGCTCCCGCAGGGCGACCCGTGCCGCCTGCGCGTCCGCCTCCGCCGCCTTCAGTCGGGCTTCGTAGGCCCTTGCCATCTTCTGGAGCTCTTCGCTCACGGCATCCAGAGCCCGCTCCCGCTCCCGGACGGCTTCATCCCTTTGCAGGATGAGCTTGTGGACGGGCTGGATCATCAGCCGGTTGAGGATGAAGAGCAGCACCAGAAAGCAGGTGACCTGAACAAAGATCGTGGCATTCAGGCTGATCATGGCTCACACGCCTTTTTTCGAGTCTTACTGCACGACAAACATGAGCAGGAGCGCCACCACCAGCGAGTAGATACCGGTGGACTCGGAAACCGCCTGGCCCACCAGCATGGTTCGCGTGAGCAGGCCGGCCTCTTCCGGACGGCGGCCGATGGCCTCACAGGCCTTGCCCGCCGCGTAGCCTTCGCCCACGCCGGGACCGATGGCACCCAGTCCCATGGCCAGTCCGGCTCCCAACAACGCCGCAGCACGAATCAGATCAGCACCCGAAAATTCCATGGATCCTTACCTCCCCTTTTGGTCTATTCCATTGGTTCCACTAAAGACTCTCAAGTCACGTTTATGCGTTCAGCACCAGCAGCAGCGCCACTACCAGCGAGTAGATACCCGTGGACTCGGACACGGCCTGGCCCACCAGCATGGTCCGTGTCAACAGCGTCGCCTTTTCGGGTATCCGCCCCACCTGGTCCAGGGCATAACCGCCGGTGATGCCTTCACCGATGCCCGGGCCGATCCCACCGAAGCCCATGGCAAAGCCGGCACCCAACAGGGCAAAGGAAGGTACGTAACTGGTACTGGCCGGAAAGCTCTTGAAGAGCAGGATCAAGCTGATGAGAAACCCGTAAATGGCCGTGGACTGGGTGGTACCGATGCCCACCAGCATGGCCGTGGTCACAGGACGCTGGGCTTCGGGATGGCGCGCCACGCTCTTACAGGCGCTGGCCCCCACCAGGCCGCCTCCGGCCCCCGGGCCGATGGCCGCCAGCCCCGTGGAAAGCCCCGCTCCCAGCAGCGCCGCCCAATAGGGGTAGTAGGGCTTGGCGCTGAAATCCACGAACATCAGGAGAAAGGCGATGACCAAGCCGAAGATGCACGGCGTCTGCGTGATGGCCGAGCCAATGAGCATGATCAGGGTCACCTGTCCGCTGGCCTTGGGCTGACGCCCGATCCCCTCGCAGGCCGCCGCCGCGGGAAAACCGGACCCCACGCCCGATCCGATGGCCGAAAGCCCCGCCGCCAGGCCCGCGCCCAAGTAGGCCCAGGCCGACAGGGGCGTCGGCCCGCCCAACCCACCGAAGACCAACAGCATGGAGATCACCAGGGCGAAGATCGCCGCCGATTCGGCCACGGCCTGGCCCACCAGCATGGTCTTCAGGATGTCGCCGGACATGCGGGGCCGATACGCCAGCACTTGGTTGGCCTTGCCGGCGGTATAACCCTCACCGAGCGCCGCTCCGATGGCGCCAAAGCCCACCGCCAATCCCGAACCCAGGTACGATGCCGCCTTGATCCAAGTCACGTGATCGAAAGCCATACTATTTTACCTGCACTGAGATGTAGACGAGCGTTAACATCGTAAACACAAACGCCTGTACGGTACCCACGAACAACCCAAAGAAGGCATACAAGAAAGGTGGTATGAGCAGTCCGTACACCAGGTGGGAAACCACCAGGATGATAATGGAACCGCCCATGATGTTGCCGTAGAGACGGAAGGAGATGGAGATGACCTTGGCCAGCTCACCGATCACATTGAGGGGCATCATGAAAAAGACCGGCTGGAAGTATTCCTTGGCGTACGCGGCGAACCCCTTGGTCTTGATCCCCGCGTAGTGGGCGATGAAAAACCCCATGATGCCCAGTCCCAACGTGGTGTTCAGGTCCTTGGTGGGCTCTTCCATGTAGGGAAAGATGCCGATCCAGTTGCAGAGCAACAAAAACATGAAAAGGGAGCAGATGAGAGGGAAGTAGGTCTTGGCCATGTCTTCGTCGAGAGCGTCCTTGGTCAGGTTCCAGAAGGTCTCCACGAAGAGCTCGGCCACCACCTGGAAGGGATTGGGGACCAGACCCGTCTGCCGGGTTGCGAACCAGCCGAACGCAATGAGAAGTCCCATGATGGTGAGGGTCATCACGATGGTCGTCGCGTTGAACACCAAGTGGAACCCCGCGACATCCAGCGACCATGTCCATACTTTCGTCAACTCTTCCATCGTCTACCTCAAATTCCCCGACCCGTAACTGGAAAAAAAGTACGCACCCGTTAAAGATAGACTCAATGCTCCTGCATCCGGAAGCGGTTGAACCGCTGCAGGATCGCGTGATCCACGAAGATCGCCACGGGAATGGTGAAAAGCCCCGCAGCCGCCGCCCAGAAATTGAACCGGTCGGAACGCGCGGCCACAATCAGGGGAACGGCCATGAGAGCCAGACGCACCCCTAAAGACCCCAGGGCGATCCCGGTGGCCCTCGTCCGGTTGGCCCCCACGCCCAGCTGGTAGGGAAGGATCTGGGCCATGAGAACGAAATTGAGGACGCTGAAGAGGGATCCCAAAACCAGCCCCTTGGCCACGGCGCCGTAGCCCGCCACGTAGACCAAGAGCCCTGTCATGACAGCCACCGTGAAGGCACCCCGCGCCAACCGCCGCTGGTATCCGTGGTAGCCGGAAAGATCCGCCCTCTCCAATGGGTCCCCCTTCATTCCTTGGGCAACTGGGTGATCTGCCGATAGACGGTCACGGCCCCTCCCACAACCCCCAGCACGATGAAGATCACCAGAAAAAGGCCCTTGGTGTGGAGCCACTTGTCCAGGAAGTAGCCGATGACGAAGCAGAAGAGGATGCTGCCCGCCATGGTCAGCCCCAGCTGGGTGACCAGAGCCAGATATTCCAGGGTATCCCGTTTCTTCTTGAAATCTTTCATCGGCCTCTGATCCCGCCATCCATGGGCCGGACTCCTTCTAGCACAGGCGGCGAACATTGTGAAACATTTTTTTTAGTGTTGCACATTTCCCGTCCAGACCACCGGAATGTCTGGCAAACTCCCCACAAACCCGGGACCTTGAGCCGGAGATGCCGCCGATTCATGTGACGAAAGGCACATGCTCCGCCCCGCTCCTGTGCCGAACCGGGTGAAGGAAAAGTTTCCGCCACCCCTTGCGTCGCCTTCCATTCAAAGCCCAAAATAGGAGGCGCGTCAACCGGAATCCCATGCACCCAGAAAATGCCACCGGACCACGTCAAGGAGCCGAAAACATGACCCCTCTGTCTGCCTGTTCCGGCACGAACTGCCGCCACTCCGCACCCGTCCACTCGGAAACGGATCCGGGAGTAGGTTTGAACCCCAAGCCGAACCCGTGGCAAGAAACCCCGGACAGACCCCCATCCCAACGAGAACCTCTTGTCCCGCCCCCAAAGGGCGGCCCCTTCTCCGGTGGCGGGACAGGTCCAGGAAGGATCCTGGCGGACCCCGCCCGCCGGCTTGCCGTCGTCCTTCTTCTGCTGTTCCTCGCCGCCCCGGCCGGAGCGCAAACGCTCCCGGAAACCATCAGGACCCTGTTGGGCGACGGCACGCCGCCCCGAACCCTTTTCGTGGCGTGCCAGAAAATCCACGCCGATCGGGATCTCATCGGCTTCTACGCCGGACGGGACTACAGACCCGCCTGGGTCACCGAAGACGGGTCGGGCCCCCTGGTGCCCGCCCTGGTACAGGTCCTGGCCCATGCCCGCGACCACGGCTTGAACCCGGAGGACTACCATTGGTCCTGCATCCGGGCGTTGCTGGAAACCGTGGAAGACGCCCGAAATCGTGGGCGTGCCTTGAACCCCCGCCTACCGGCGAGCCTGGACGTGGTCCTCACCGACGCCTTCATGATTTTGTGCTCCCATCTGGCCACGGGCCGGGTGGACCCCGAACAGCTCTATCCCCAGTGGCTTTCGGCCCGGCACAAGGCGGACATCGTCCAGGGCTTGAACGATCTGCTGGTGCACGGGGACGTGGCGCGGACCGTGCGGCATTTCGCGCCGCCCCATGAGGATTATTGGCGACTCCTGGCGGCCGTCCCTTCCCAGCGCGCCCTGGTCTCCCGGGGCGGCTGGCCCTCCGTGCCGCCCGGCCCCACCCTGCACCCCGGGGACCGGGACGAGCGGGTAGCCGCCCTTCGCCGCAGGCTGGCGGCAAGCGGCGACCTGCCCCATCCGTCTTCTTCGGACCCGGCGGTTTTCGACGGGGAACTGGAAGAAGCCGTTCGAAGGTTCCAGGGCCGTCACGGGCTGGAAGTGGACGGCGTGGTGGGGCCCCGCACCCTGGAGGCCCTCAACGTGAGCGCCGAGGAGCGCCTTCGGCAGATGCTGGCCAATCTGGAGCGCTGGCGTTGGCTGCCGCGCCGATGGGGGGACCGCTCCATTCTGGTGAACACGGCGGACTTTTCCCTCACCGCCTACGACCAGGGCCGGGTCGTCCTTTCCATGCGCGTCATCGTGGGGGAAAGCGCGACCAAAACGCCCGTTTTCAGCAAGGAAATGCGCTACCTGGAGATCAACCCCTACTGGAACGTGCCCCGGAGCATCGCCGTCAAGGAACTCCTGCCCAAGATCCGGAAGGACCCCGGCTACCTGGAGCGAAACCATTACGAACTGGTGGCGGGATGGAGCGAGGACAGCCCGGTGTTGGATCCCGCGACCATCGACTGGTCCCGGATCACCCCCTCCGCTTTTCCGGGGAGACTCCGCCAGAAACCGGGCCCATGGAACGCCTTGGGCCGCATCAAGTTCATGTTCCCCAACCGCTTCAACGTCTATCTTCACGACACGCCCCATCGGCATCTTTTCCGGAAACCCCACCGGGCGTTGAGCCACGGGTGCATCCGTGTGGAAAAACCGCTGGACCTGGCCCTTTTCGTGCTTCAGGACGATCCGTCCTGGACGCGGGAACGCATGGAAGAGCTGATCGCATCGGGGCAGAGGCACGTGGTGCCCCTTCCCCGCCCGTGCAGGGTGCACCTGGTGTATTTCACGGCCTGGGTGGATGAGGCCGGAGTGCTTCATTTCCGGAAGGACATCTACAATCGGGATCGGGTGCTGGAAAGGGCGCTGGGGCTGGAGGGCGCATCGACTGGATCTTACCAGTAGCGCACCGGGCCCACGTCCAGGTGGATGAAATCGGGGTAGGAGCCGATGCCGCCGGCGCGCAGGGTCGCCGCCGTTTTGCGGATGGCGGTGAGCGGAACGCCGTCCATGCGGATGTCGGCCGCCATGCCTCTCAGGTGGTAGCTCTTCTTGGCCACCCCGTGCCCGTTCCTGCGGAGCAGGGCGTTGTAGCTGGGCGAGCGGTAGCCGGACACGAGCAGGAAGGGTTTGTCCCCAACGCCCAGCCGGTTGCGAACGGCGTCCAGAAGCATGTAGAGGCGCCGGTCGATGGGGCGGACCTGACCCGTGTAATGGCACCGGAACAGGTGGTCCAGCCGGCGCAGCGCCGCCGGGTCCAGCCGTCCGCCGGAGCCCATGTAGCGCACCGAAAGGGATTCTTGGGTATGGAGATTATAGAAGCTGATCCGACCGCTGCACGCCCCCCGAAAGGGGGCGGCATCGGCGTCCTGGTCCATCAGGAGGGTCAGGGCGGCGGCGCATCCGCCCGTCAGGATCCTTTGGAAGAACTGGCGTCTCGTCATGGGTGGCCGTCGTCCGGTCTCCACGTTCTCAGCGTCTGATTTCGATCATCACCTCAGCCGTTCCGCCTTCTCAACCGCCCCACTAACAAACTCATCCTTCCATGTCAACCACTTAGGCCGTCCGGAGCATTTCCAGGAGGCGGCGGCCCGTGTATTCGGCCACGTCCGCCAAGGCGTCCAGCGGCATGAAGGCGTGGGAGCTGCCGCCGAAGAGGCACGTCACCGCCGCCGGGAATTCCTCGTCGGGCAGATGGAAGATGTAGTAGAGGGGGATCTTGGGAAGGGGGTAGAGGGTGAAGGAAAAATCGCCGGCGGGGGCGTCCGGGTTGAGGTGCCCGGAAAACGCCGCCAGCACGGCCTCCTGCTTTTCATGGATTTTATCCACGTGGGGCACCAGGAGGTTTTCTGCGTTGGCCGCAAAGGCCGCCTGGTAGGGACCGCTGTTGGGGATTTCCTTGAAGGCCACAAGGGGCTCCAGGGGAGATTCTTCCTTGGGTGCGAAGGCACAGTAGATGGCCGTGAGCACGCCCTTCACCCCCGTTTCGGGACGGCCGTCCAGGGTGATACGATCCGGATGCACCATGCAATCCGTCCCGAAAGCCCGGAAGCGCAACCCCCCATCGGATGGAAGCTCGGCGGGCAGCGCCCGAACCAGCTCCTCCACACCCCGCGCCCACGCCTTTTCCAGATATCCCCTGAGAATCCCTTCGTAGCCCGTTTCCATGTCCCTTCCTTTCCTTACCGCCCAGGAGGCTGTCCGAGAACTCCGCAAACCGTCACTCCCGCGCAAGCGGGAGTCCATAACTTACTGGAAATTCTGGATCCCCGCTCCCCGTTCAAGCCGGGGACAAGCTTCGCGGGGATGACACATGGGCGTTGAACGGCGTAAATCTGCCGTTCTCGAACGGGCTCCTAGGAGCTCCGGTAGCCGTCTTCGCCTTTCCGATCGCCATGATCGTTAGCCGAAAGCCAGGGGAAAAACAAGGCCCGCCTCATCGGCCGAAACGGCGGGGCGGTTCTCGAACCGCCCCTACCGTCGGCGAGCGTCACCGCGCCCTGGCCCCGGGAGCCCACTCGTGGTAAAGGAATCAGGACAGACGATGACAACGAAGTCCGTGACGCACACCGCGCCACTGAAGAACCGAAGGGCCCTGGACTCGATGATTGTTTCTCGTGGACAGGTTCTGAAGGGCGGGCGTAAAGCCCGCCCCTACAAAAAGGCACGGACCCCTTGGGTAGGGGCGGGGTTCATCCCCGCCCGCTATTCACGCGGAGTAAGAGACACTCGAAGAAAAAATCGCACGGTCTTATATGATACGCGACCTCGTTCCGTTCGTGCGCACGGCCTGTAGGGGCGAATAATCATTCGCCCCTACAGGGGTCTGCTTCCCCAAGGTGCGTTTCATCCTTCGTTGTCACGGGCCGTCCGTGATGGGGGTTCATGTGTAGGACAACCGCGAATAAACGCGAATCTCTTTGATTGTAGGAGCGGCCTTGGCCGCGGTTCGGATCGCCGGCAAGCCGGCTCCTACAGAAAATGTTTCTTGTTTCGCTCTTTCATCCATGCGGGGTGGCGAACCTCGCCACGGCCGTTAGGATGGACGCTCCCGAAGGAAACCTCGCCATGCCACGCGTTATAGCGCCGGAAGAGCTCCTGAGCCCATTCCGGGAAATGCCCGGGGACGTGTTCTCTTCGGCCTTGTGGGGTGCCCTGGGTCGGTGGGGGCTGCTGGGCTGGACCCTGCCCCGGGCCGCAGGAGGCCAGGGAAGGGACACTGCGTCCTTTCTCCATTATCTCGCCCGGTGCGTGGCCCTGGGGATGCCCGCTGGCATGGGGCTCAGTTGGTGCATCCACCTGGTGATTTCCCGGCACCTCCTCCTGCCTCTCACTCCCCATCTGGGCGAGGCACTCCTCCCCCGCGCGGCCTCGGGCGAAGCCTCCGTGGCGCTGGCCGTCAGCGAGCCCGGCGTGGGGGCCCATCCGGCCCGGCTCCAAAGCAGGGCTTGGGAGAAGGACGGAACCTGGACATTGGAAGGCGTTAAGACACCGGTATCCAACGGCACCTTCGCCTCCCACTTTCTGGTGGCGGCCCAAACGGGCCGGGACGGTTCGAAAAAAGCCTTCACGGCCTTCCTGGTTCCGCGGGATGCCCCCCGGCTGGAGGTGGAATCCGGTCCCACGTTTCCCTTCCTCAGAAGTTGTCCCCATGCCACGGTGCACCTGCGGGGAACTCCTGTGCCCGCATCCGCCGTGGTGGGAACCCCCGGCCGGGCCTACGAGGAGGTGATCCTCCCTTTTCGGGACCTGGAGGACGTGGCCCTCAGTGCCGTCCTGGTGGGGTGCCTCCGGCGCTGCCTAATCCGGCTGGCGGCGGATGCCGATCCCGGCGACCGGGACGCGGAGCGGATGGCCCGTGTGGGCCGGATCCTTTGCTGCCTGGAATCCATGGAGGTGCTCATGGAAAGGGTGGGCTCCGCCGTGGACGGCGAAGAACCCGTCCGGAAGATCCGGCTCATCCTGGGCGGCTTGCGCCATCTGGGCGCCGGGGCCCTGGAGGAGCTGGAAAGCTGGGCCGCAGCCGGACCTTCAACCGCCGCGCATCCGGAAGACTCCCTGGCCGACGCCCGGGCGATTCTCCGCCTGGCCTCCCATGTCAACGAACTGAAGAAGAAAAAGCTGGGGGAGGAGTGGTTCCGGCGGCTTGAAGAAGAGAACCCCTTCCAATCCTAATCCAAGGAGATCCCATGCCCGCTTCCGGCGTTTTCAGCAGTCCCCGGCAGATCATGGAAGCCTATGCCCAAAAGGGGTACGTCCTGGACGAAGCGTCCGCTTCCATCGTCTACGTGGCCACCCGGTTGGAGAAACCGCTTCTCATCGAAGGCCCTGCGGGCGTGGGCAAAACGGAGCTGGCCAAGGCCACGGCCTCCGTGCTGGACCTCCCCCTCATCCGCCTCCAGTGCTACGAAGGACTGGACGAATCCAAGGCCCTCTACGAATGGAAGTACGGAAAGCAGCTCCTCTACACGCAGATCCTCAGGGAAAAGCTGGACCAACTCCTCCAGGGCGCCGACACGTTGGAACAGGCCCTTCGGCGCATCCAAAACCAGGGGGACCTCTTCTTTTCCGAGGGCTTCCTGGAACCGCGCCCCATCCTCCAGGCGCTCCAGGCCCCGGGCGGAGCGGTTCTTCTTGTGGACGAAGTGGACAAGGCCGACGAGGAATTCGAGGCCTTCTTGCTGGAGGTTCTCTCCGACTTCCAGGTGTCCATCCCCGAACTGGGGACCCTGAAGGCACGCCGGCGCCCTTTCGTCTTCCTGACCAGCAACGCCACCCGGGAGATCGGCGAAGCGCTGCGCCGCCGCTGCCTCTACCTGCACCTGCCCTTCCCTGACCCCGAAAGGGAAATGGAGATCCTCAGGCTGCACGTTCCCGACGTCAGCGAAGCGCTGGGCCGTCAGGTGGTGGCCTTCGTCCACAAGCTTCGGGGGGACGATCTGCGCAAGGTGCCGTCGGTGAGCGAAACCATCGACTGGGCCCGGGCCCTGGTGCTTCTGAACGCTTCCCATTTGGATCGGGAGATCGTCCGGCAGACCCTATCCATCCTGCTCAAGCACCACGAGGATCTGGACCGGGCTCGGGAAGATCTGCGCTACGCCTCTCCCGTGTAGACGAGGAGAAAGCCCCCACGTGTCCACCTTCCTCATTCCCTTCGTGCATCTGTGTCGGACCGCCGGGCTTTCGGTGTCCGTGGCCGAAGCCCTGGACGCCCACCGGGCGGCGGTCGTTCTGGGCATCGAAAACCGCGCGGGCCTGAAGGCGGCCCTGGGCGCGTGCCTGGCCAAGTCACCCCGGGAAGCTGAGCTTTTCGAAAGCCTTTTCGAGGCCTTCGTGGGGATGTACGAGGCCCTGCTGCCGCAGGCGGAAGAAGGGGACCAATGGAATCCTCTGACCATTCCCGAAGACATTACCACCCTTTCCGCCGCCCTGTTGCAAGGCGATCGGGCCGCCGTCCTGGCCCTCGTGATGGACGCGTTCCAAGATTTGGCCCTGGCTCCCCCGCCCGCCTTCACCCAACGGGGTGCGGTGGTGTTTCAGGCCCTTCAGCGAATGGGGGCGCCGGCCGTGGCCGGGGACGTGAATTCCCTCATGGCCCTGGGGGCGGGAGGAGCCCGAGCGGCCCAAATGCTGGAAAGGCGCGCGGCGAGCCTCGTTCGGGAAGTCAAGACATTTGCCGAGACCTTCACCCGGCTCTACGCCCGGGCCCGGTGGAACCAGCCCGACCCGTCGGATCTCGCCGATCAGCCTCTCACCGCCCTGCCCGAAGCGGACATTCCCCGCTACCTGGCGGCGGTCCGGAGGATCGTCCGACGCCTGAGAACCCGGTTCGGAAGGCGGATGAAGAAGACCCGCCGGGGCCGGCTGGATCTGAAGGCCACCCTGAGGCGAAGCGCCGCCTTCGACGGAGTCCCCGTGGAACCCGTCTTCCGCCGCAAAAAGATTCGAAAGCCCCAACTGGTGGTGGTCTGCGACGTGAGCCGGTCCGTGCAGAACGTGGCCGCCTTTTTCCTTTTGGTGCTCCACAGCCTTCACGAATACGTGAAAAGGCTCCGAACCTTCGCGTTCTGCTCCAACCTGGTGGAAATCACCTCGCTTTTCGACGGGAGCGATCCCGAAGCGATCTTCCGAAGGCTGCTCCGGGGCGAGGGGATCCCGCTCCAGATCGGTCTCACCGACTACGGAGCCGCCTTCCGGGAATTGGATGCCCGCTACGCCGGTGTCGTGCAGCACTCCACCACGCTCGTCATCCTGGGCGACGCGCGAAACAACCGGGGCGATCCCGCCCTGGACGCCTTTCGGCGCCTTTCCCAAAGGGCCTCCCGAGTGATCTGGCTCAACCCGGAGCCCCGAACCCTGTGGGGAACGGGCGATTCGGAAATGGAGAGCTACGCGCCCTTCTGCAGCCTCTCACGGGTGTGCAACAGCCTGAAGCACCTGGAAGAGCTGGTGGAGGAACTGGTGGGGGAGGGGTGACGAGTGATGAGTGACGGGTGACGAGTGACGAGTGATGAGCGATGAGCGATGAGTTACGGGTTACGGACTACGCGGACTACGGACTACGGAGGCTGTCCGAGAATGGGTTCTTTGCCTCGTTTTGTCTCCATCCGTCATCCCCGCGAAGCTTGTCCCCGGTTTGAACGGGGAGCGGGGATCCAGGATTTCCGGCGCCTTATGGACTCCCGCTTGCGCGAGAGTGACGGTTTGCGGAGTTCTCGGACAGGCTCCTACGGATCACGGATCACGGATTACGGGGGATGGGAGGGATATTAAGGATCCAAAAAGAACGGCCGGCGGGAAACCCACCGGCCGCTTTCTTGTCTCCGCTGGTGGAGCTGAGGGGAGTCGAACCCCTGACCTCTTGAATGCCATTCAAGCGCTCTCCCAACTGAGCTACAGCCCCAGCCGCAAGTGAGCGTTTCTATAGCAGGGCGCCCGGACCGTGTCAACACTTTTCCCATGGGCTGGGCTGTCGCCAGGAGCTTGTCTGAAAACGCCGGGGATGACCGCTTTCGTTGTAGCGCAGCCCTTTAGGGCTGCGGAGGAATCCCCGGACGTCGGTTGGCCATCAGGTATTACCTGCCACTCCTAACAGTTCTGATGGCCTCTTTTCCGCGGGGCTGAAGCCCCGCGGCTACGAAAGAAGAGGGGGCCCTTTTCGGTTGACGAAACAAACCCGTTCTCGCACAGCTTTCCAGGGGGCGATCCCCTGGCGGGAGGGCGCAAGATATGTTTCCGGCGATTCGATTGTTGAGAATGAGGCGATCCCCCTGGCGCGAGGGCGCAAGGCGTGATTTGCCTTTCACGAAAAACTCTCGGTTTGACAGGGAGATGGCCCGGGGGTTAGGCTCGCTGAAAGAGGAGGCCTCCCATGCCCACTGAACTTTCCACCCTCCTGGCCACCGTGGGCACTTCCGTGGCACTGGTCAAAGACGCCCTGCCTCTCATCGAAACGATCCGGTCGGGGTGGCGAGCCCAAAACGACGCCGTCAAGCAGCAGCTCACGGCCAAGGTGGAACAGCTGGGCCGGGCGATCCACGACACGGGCGCCTTGGCCCACGTCATCGAAAACTACCTGCAGAACCTGGAAAACATCAAGGAGCTCCTCTTTCTTTGCAAGCGCATGGAGCACCTGATGGACGAAAACATCAAGGCCCTTCGCAACCGGATGGATCCTCACTACCAAAGCACTTGGCGAACCCTGGACCTGCTCATGGAAAACCTGGACCGGGAGCGGTCCACATCCCGGAAGGCCTTTCTGGATCGGATCTCCTGGTACGATGACCAGGACCGGCACCAGATGGATCTGTTGCTGGGCCAGTTTTCCCAGGCCTTTGAGCGCGCCTCGGCACACCGGGAGACACGGGCGGTGGACAACCTCCTTCACCGGATCCGGGCCCTCACCTCCACCCTTCTGGATGCCGAGGCGCTGTTGAAGCACACCATTTACGAAAAGGGTCTGAAGACCCTGCAGAGCCTCCAGACTTAGGCCTTTTTCCACCTGCGAGGAAGGGGCTCGGGAGAAAAGACATGACGCAGGACGTAAACGCACGCCAGGTGACTCACTCCCCGGCTTCCCTTGGACAAGGACCCTCGGAGCCCCTGGTCCCCATCCGCCTCTCCCTGCTCACCCGACTGCGGGAGTACCAGGGCGCGCTGGAAAAACACATCTTCGCCTACATGAACGTGTACCAGGTCCAACGGGTCTGCGACCGGGCCCGCACCCGCATCGAAAAGGGACTCCGGGAGCTCCACCGACTGGGGGACGCCTACTATTGGGAATCGCTTCGCGAGCTCCTGCAGGATGCGGAAAGGAACATCCCCTATCCGGCCCCCCGGGAGCTTCCCCAAAGCCTCCTTTCCCAAACCCTGGAGGCCCTGTTGGAGCACCATCAAAAGGCCGCCGAGGCCGCCAACGACGCTCTGAGCGCGCCCGCCGGAACGAGCATGGAAGATGCCCTTCGCCTTGTAAAACGCCATGTGGAACAGATGCTCGTGGCTGCCGAATCCGCCCTGAAGCAGACCCGGTCGGGAGCCGAAGAGGCCCTGGCCGGCATCAAGATGTGCAGCGAGAGGATCCTGGAGCGGGCCGTGGACCAGACCCAGATCCCCCGACAGAGCACGGCGGCGCGCATCGTCGCCGTGGAAACCCGATTCCGCCCGTCCCTCTTGCTGCCCCGGCAACGGACGGATCGAAACCGCGCACGCCCCTTGCCGGATCCGCCGGCACGCCGCATCGACGCCCCTTCCGATTCCAATCCCAACCCCTGACGCCACGGCAGGAAAGGAGAGTCCATGTCCCAATGGCTCAAGCTCTTGACCGACGATCTGACGGACGAGGAGACCCGGGACCTGCTGAGCCGGGCCAGCACGGACCTGCAAAAGTTCCTGGAAGCGCATCCGGAGGCGGAATTCCGCATCCTGGAGATCCTGGACCGTCGCCTTTCGGGAAGCCTGAACAATGAAAGCTGGGATGAGTTCAGCCAGCTCATGGGGACCTACCTGGGCCGGGACCTCACCCATTTCCTTTCCTGGCTGGCCCTGGGGGAACAGGACAAGCGTCTGGCCATGGTGGAGCAGGTGGCTTCCGAGGAAGTGCTCTCGTTCCTGCGGCTCCTTCTGGCCTACCACGGCCCGGAGCTGGAGGAAGCCTTCGTCTTGTGGAAGCAGCACCCCAACGACTGGCGCACCTTCGTTCGCCACGTCCACTACGATCAGATCGCCCAGCAGTATCACGTGAAAGTGGAAATCGAAAAGTACGGGGGCGACAAGGTCGTCCTGGAAGGACCGCCCGACTCCCTTCTGGGATTGGCCCACGCCTTGCTCGTGACCGTGCGCATGGTGGGAAGCCCGGAGCATTTCAATCCCAAGGCCGCAAAGGTGTTCCTGGAGGAACTGGAGAGCAACCGGGCCTTCTTCGCCGAGGAGGCGGAAGAAGAGAACGAGGCGCCGGATCCCAAGGACGTCCATTGAGGTCGGACGTTCCCGGGGGACGGCCGGGACTTTTGCTTGACACGCCGGAAAAGCGCCTCCTATAATTCGGCCGCCTTGCCGGAGTGGTGAAACTGGTAGACGCGCTGGACTCAAAATCCAGTGGGCCTTGCGCCCGTGGGAGTTCGATTCTCCCCTCCGGCACCAGGAAAATTCGAGGGGTGGGCGGTCAGCGCCGACCCCTTTCTTTTGTGCCGCCACGGGCCCGACCGCCGCCCGCCACAGGGGCTCCATGACCGACACATCGCGCCTTCCCCCATCCCACTACTGGATCATCGCTTCCGCCCTGACGGCGCTCTTTCTCGGCGCGCTGGATGCGCTCATCGTGGGGGCCGCCATGCCCACCGTGGTGGCGGAACTGGGAGGCCTGTCGCTTTACAGCTGGGTCTTTTCCGCCTATCTGCTCACCCGGGCCATGGCCCTGCCCATCTTCGGAAAACTCTGCGATCTTTTCAGCGCACGGTGGCTGTTCACCCTGGCCATCCTGATCTTTCTGGCCGGTTCCCTGGCCGCCGGCCTGGCCGGTTCCATGGTGCAGCTCATCGGAGCCCGAGCCGTCCAGGGCGTGGGGGCGGGCGCCAACTTCGCTCTCTGCTATTACGTCATCTCGGACATCTCGGCTCCGGAACGGCGCGGCAAGATGATGGGGCTGGTGAGCTTCGTCTGGGGAGTGTCCAGCCTGCTGGGGCCCGCCCTGGGGGGCGTTATGGTGGAAGTCCTGAACTGGCGATGGATTTTTTTCATCAATCTGCCGTTGGGCCTGGCGGCCTTGGCGGGCGTGCTCCTGCACATGCAGCCAAAGACCAAGACCAACAGAAAACCGGACGTGGACTTCCTGGGGGCCTTTACGCTTTCGGTGTGCGTCTTGAGCCTTCTTGCGGTCTTCTTGCTGGCGGGGGAAACCCATCCTTGGTCCTCTCCCCCCATCCTGGCCCTGGCGGCCTGCGCCCTCCTTTCCGGATTCGCCTTCCTGCATGCGGAAAGGCGAGCCAGGGAACCCATCCTCCCCCTGTCCTCCTTCCGGTCCCCGGGCTTCACCCTGGGGAACGCGGCCGCCTTCAGCTGCAGCTTCGCCGTCTTTTCCCTTTCGGCCTTCTTTCCCCTCTTCATCCAGGGGGTTTTGTCTCGAAGCCCGTCGCGGTTGGGAATGGCCATGATCCCGCTCAGCCTGGGCTGGTCCGTGGGAGCCTGGGCCTACGGCCAGATGTCCCAGCGCATCGCCAAGAAGAAGGCCGCCGTGGCCGGATCCTGGTTTCTCACCGCAGCCTGCACGGCCTCCCTCTTTCTGGACGCCGCCACGCCGCTGGGCGCCTGTTCCGTCGTGCTCCTCCTGGCCGGGCTGGGAATGGGCTTCGTTTCCATCTCCACGCTTCTCATCGTCCAGGACAGCCTGGCTCCCAAGGATCTGGGCGTGGCCACCTCCTCCCATCAATTCGCCAGGACGCTCGGGGGGACCATCGGAATCGGTGCCACCGGGAGTCTTCTCACCCACGCCGTCTCCCGGTCTCTCCAGCAGGCGGAAGGGCTCGCCTCCCCGCAGAACCTGCAGAACCTCAGCGCCCTACGGGAACTCCTCAAACCGGAGATGCAGGAAGCGCTGGCAGAACCCCTGCGAACCCAACTCCAGGTGGTCATCGCCGGGGGTCTCCAGGAAGTCTTCTGGGCATGCCTGGCCGCGGCGGTGCTGGCCGCCGTCTTCAGCCATGCCCTCAGGAGATAGCCCCCGGCGGCCCCGCCCTGGCTTGTGGGAAAACGCGCATTTCCTGGGAGCGCGGGCGTCTCGCCCGCTTCTCGTGCGGGCCGGAGGCCCGCGCTCCCAGGGGAAAGGCCTTCCGGGTTCATTGTCGGACAAGCTCCTAGGAGGTTGTCCGAGAACTGCTCAAACCGTCACTCCCGCGCAAGCGGGAGTCCATAGGTTCCCGGAAATTCTGGATCCCCGCTCCCCGTTCAAACCGGGGACAAGCTTCGCGGGGATGACGGATGGAGACAAAGCGAGGCAAAGAACCCATTGTCAGACAGGCTCTTAGTGGACTTCTCCGTCCTCCTCGCATCCAGGAAAGTCCATGCGGTCCGAGGGATCGGAAGATTGGTCCGCCCCATGGCGGGTCAGCACTTCATGGAGCCGCCGGCCCATCCGGTCCGCCAATTCATCGGTGGGGATGAATTGATCGCACGGCCGGTAGATATCGTCGGGCTCACAGAGCGGGTACCACCCGCATTCCAGGCATGTGACCACGGGCTTTCCGCCCGGACGATCCGCCACGTCTCCGTCCCCTTTCCATGGAGTTGCTCGACCGTCAAGCTCTTGACCTTTCCATCGGCAGGAACCGGCCGTCGCTTGAAGGAAAAGGGGAAAAAGGGCGGAGCTCATCCCCGCCCGCCGATCGCGCGGCGACAAGGACATCCGAAGAAAACTCGATCAGTTCATATGAAACGCGACTTCGTTCCGTTCGTGCGCGCGACCTGTAGGGGCGAATAATCATTCGCCCCTACAGGGGCCTGCTTCCCAAACGCGCGTTTCTTCCTTCTTTGTCACGGGACCCCCGCGATGGGGGGTGATGGGAAGGACAATCGCGAATGAACGCGAATAGACGCGAGTCTTTTCAATTGCAGGAGCGGTCCTGGTCGCGATCCCGATCGCCGCCAAGCCGGCTCCTACGGAAAATGCCTCTTGGCTCGCTCTTCGATCCATGCGGGGTGGCGCAAAGCGAGTCATGATCGTTAGGCCGGTCTCAGACCGTGGAGGTGCGGTTCAGGTAGCCGCGGACCGCCTCGTGGGCTCCTTTGGGCGCGGCCAGCAGCGGCACCTCGATGCGGCGGCTTTCGAAATGCTCGTTGAGGTAGAAGGGCCCTGGCTCCTCCACCTTCTCGATGGCGCCCCCCGCGGCCTTGAGGATCACCTGGGCGGCGGCCAGGTCCTGGTAGGAAACGCTGTTGAGCAGCGCGCCTTCCGCCCGGCCCATGGCCACATAGCAGATGTGGGCCGCGGTGCAGCCCAGGTTGCGGATCTTGCCCGGAAAGTTGGAACGGTAATGGGTGTGGAACCGGGAATAGGTGAAGAGCAGGCTTTCGTTGTTGATGTCTCCCGAGTAGGCGATCTGGATGGGTTTTCCGTTGAGTGTGGCGCCGGTATCCGGTTCGGCGTAGAAAAGGTCCCCGGTGGCGGGCATGTAGAAGAGTCCCAGAACGGGCCAGAAGTTTTCCAGCAGGGCCAGGGACATTCCCCAAAGCGGGATGCCGGCCTGGAAGTTGGCCACTCCGTCCAGGGCGTCGTACACCCACAGGTGCCCTTGCTGACCGTGCACGTACTCCTTTCTCGGCGGAGCATCGCCGAAGACCTCATGGCCGGGAAACCTTTCCTGGAGCCGATGGTGGAAGGATTCGATGAGACGAAGTTCCGCTTCGGTGACCAGATCCTCGTCGAATTTGACGTCGCCGCGCCCTTTGCCGTAGTAGCTCAAGGCCTCCTCGCCCGCCCGCCGGATGGCCGACACGGCAAAATCCCTCAGATCCTCAATACCGGCACCCTTTTGCGTCATGAGACACCTCCGTTGTGTGGGATGCTATGAGAGGAATCCATCCATCTACCGGTCACCATAAAGCGCGGGGCGCGCCGTGTCAAAACCCGCCCCAGGCGTTCGTCCCCGATTGCAACGATCTGGTCTTTGTGTTAAGAGATGAGCTTTGAAAAATAAGACAATTTCTAGGCGGTTAATAGATGCCACATCCCTATCAGGACCATTACTTTCACCGGGCCAAGAAAGAACGCTATCTTGCTCGCGCCGTCTACAAACTGGAACAGATCCAAAAGAAGCACCGGATCCTCAAACCCGGTCAGCGGGTTTTGGACCTGGGTGCGGCGCCCGGGTCGTGGATCCAGTTCAGCGAGCGGGTGGTCGGCCCAAAAGGACTGGTGGTGGGCGTTGATCTTCAGCCCATTGCCCACCCGTTTCCTTCCCACGTGATCACCTACCAGCGGGACATCTTCCACGAGGAGACGGAGGCGGTTCTGCGCGACCACGCCCCGTTCGATGTGGTCTTGAGCGACATGGCTCCCAAGACCTCCGGGATCAAGGCGGCCGACGCAGCCCGTTCCGAGCTCCTTTACGAACGGGCCCTGGATCTGGCCTGCCGTCTGCTTCGACCCGGCGGGCATTTCTGCTCCAAGATCTTCCAGGGGAGCGCATTCCATGCCCTGGTGGCCGAAACCAAGAGACGGTTCCGGCGCGTGAAGGTGGTCAAGCCGGACGCATCCAGAAAGCAGAGCAAGGAAATCTACATTCTCGCCATGGACTACAAGGCGATGCCGACATAAGGGAGGACCGACCGATGTCAGGACATTCCAAGTGGAGCACCATTCGTCACAAGAAGGCCGCCCAGGACGCCAAGCGCGGCAAGATCTTCACCAAGCTCATCAAGGAAATCACCGTGGCGGCCCGCATGGGCGGCGGCGACCCCGAGGCCAATCCCCGCCTGCGGGCGGCCATCGCCGCGGCCAAGGCGGAAAACATGCCCAAGGACAACATCGAACGGGCCATCAAGAAGGGTACGGGGGAACTGGAAGGAGCGGCCTACGAAGAGGTCATCTACGAGGGCTACGGCCCGGGCGGGGTGGCCATCCTGGTGGAGGCCATGACGGACAACCGCAACCGTGCCGCCAGCGAGGTGCGCCACATCTTCACGAAGAACGGGGGCAGCCTGGGGGAGGCCGGCTGCGTGGCCTGGATGTTCGACAAGCACGGCATGATCGTCTTCAGCAAGGAGAAGGTGAGCGAAGAGGAAGTCATGGAGGTGGCCCTGGAGGCGGGCGCCGAAGACGTGCGGGACCAGGAGGACCAGTTCGAGGTGGTCACCACGGTGGCCGATTTTGAAAAGGTGAAGGCCGCCTTCGACGAACGGGGCCTGGTCTATGAAATGGCGGAAGTGACCATGGTGCCCCAGACCACCGTGCGGGTGGAAGACGAAAAGACCGCCCAGCAGCTCCTGCGACTCATGGACATGCTGGAAGACAATGACGACGTGCAGCATGCCTACGCCAACTTCGACATCCCGGACGAGATCCTGAACGCCGTGGCGTAAAGGCGCAGCGCCCCGAAAACGAACCCCCATGAGCGCGGACGGGCATCCATGATTCGAGTGTTGGGCATCGACCCGGGATCCCGCCACACCGGTTACGGCGTGGTGGACGGTCACGGAAACCGGCTGGTGCATGTGACGAGCGGCACCATCGCCGTTCCCGGGTCCCTTCCCTTCCCCGAAAGGCTCGGGCTCATCTTCGGGAGGATCCATGCGCTCATCCGGGAAACGGCTCCGGACGAATGCGCCGTGGAGGACGTTTTCATGTCCCGAAACGCCAAGAGCGCCCTCATCCTGGGCCAGGCGCGCGGTGCGGCGGTGGTGGCCGGGGTCCACGCCGGGCTTCCCGTGTTCGAATACAGCGCCCTGCAAATCAAGCAAGCGGTGGTGGGCTACGGCAAGGCGGACAAGGACCAGGTGATGCAGATGGTTCGCACCCTGCTGGGCGTTACCGGCCGGCTGAGTTCCCATGCGGCCGACGCGCTGGCGGTGGCCGTCTGCCACATCCACTCGCGCAGCTCAAGGCTCTGCCGGCAGGTGTGGGAGCAGCGATGATCGCCCATCTGGAAGGAATCCTTCGCCACAAGGCCCCGGATCACGTGATCGTGGACGTGCATGGCGTGGGCTACTGCGTCCACGTGCCGCTGAGCACCTTCTATCATCTCCCGGAAACGGGAGCCGCGGCCTCCCTCTACGTGCACACCCACGTTCGGGAGGACGCCCTGCAGCTCTTCGGCTTCCATACGGTGGAAGAAAAGGAGATGTTCGGGCTCCTCATCGCCATCTCCGGCGTGGGACCCAAGATGGCTCTCACCATCCTTTCCGGCATCCAGCCGGACGAACTGCGACGCGTGGTACAGTTCCAGGACCGGCAGCGGCTGCAGAAGATTCCGGGCATCGGCAAGAAGACGGCCGAGCGAATCCTGCTGGAACTGAAAGACCGCCTGAAGCTGCAGGTGCCCGAACGGGAGGCGCCTTTCATCGAATCCCCGCCGGGAGACGACGGCTTCGCCGACGCCTTTTCGGCCCTGGTCAATCTGGGCTATCGGCCTTCGGAAGCCACCAAGGCCCTGAAGAAGGCCCGAAGCGCTCTCGGCGGTGGGGACGCTACCCCATCGCTGGAAGCGCTGCTGCGCGAGGCCCTGCGCATGCTGGGGTGACGGTGGGCCTCGCCATGATCATTAACTGCCATCACGGACGGCCCGTGACAACGAAGGATGAAACGCACCTTTGGGAAGCAGGGCCCTGTAGGGGCGAATGATTATTCGCCCCTACAGGCCGCGCGCCCGAACAGGACAAGGTGGCGTTTCATGTAACCGGGCGATTCCCTCCCGTCGTGGGGTTTTGGAGAGCGGGCGTAAAACCGGGCCCCACGAAGCGGATAACCCGTTGGTTAGGGGTGGGGGTTGCCTCGGCGGGAGCGCCGCGAAAATCGCCGTGCACGCCCCGGCCGCAAGCCCCAAAGGAAGAAGGCTTTCCACATGACGGACCGATTGGTGGA
The DNA here is from genome assembly GCA_014359885.1 of Desulfacinum sp. Lineage (GTDB taxonomy): Bacteria > Desulfobacterota > Syntrophobacteria > Syntrophobacterales > DSM-9756 > Desulfacinum. The sequence goes on along the minus strand of JACIYN010000006.1, from coordinate 42,406 downwards.
ACCGCATCCCCGGGAGGAAGACCTGGGGCTGGAAAACAGCCTCCGACCCCGGTCCTTCCAGGAATACCTGGGCCAGCACACCCTCAAGGAAAACCTGAAGATCTTCGTGGAAGCCGCCCTCCAGCGCGGGGAACCGCTGGATCACGTGCTTCTCCACGGGCATCCGGGCCTGGGGAAAACCTCCCTGGCGGCCATCATCAGCCACGAGATGGGCGTGCCCTTCCGGGCCACCTCCGGACCCGTCATCGAACGACCCGGAGATCTGGCGGCCATCCTCACCAACCTGGAACCCCGATCGGTTCTCTTCATCGACGAAATCCACCGGCTCAACCACGTGGTGGAAGAAATCCTCTACCCGGCCATGGAGGATTTCCAGTTGGACATCATCATCGGACAGGGCCCTTCCGCGCGAACCATCAAACTGGACCTCCCGCCCTTCACCCTGGTGGGCGCCACCACCCGGGCCGGGCTCCTGTCGCCGCCCCTGAGGGACCGCTTCGGCGTGGTGCTCCGCCTGGAGTTCTACCCCGTGAAGGATCTCAAGGAGATCGTGGTGCGCGCCGCCCGGATCTTGAACATCGCCATCGACGATCACGGCGCCCTGGAGATCGCCAAGAGGTCCCGGGGAACCCCACGCATCGCCAACCGGCTGCTTCGCCGCGTCCGCGACTATGCGGAGGTGCGGGCGGAAGGCGTGATCACCCGGGAAGTGGCCGATGCGGCCCTCAAGATGCTCGACGTGGACGAACGGGGTTTCGATCGCATGGACCGGCGCATCCTCTCCACGATCATCGAAAAATACGATGGCGGCCCCGTGGGCATCGACACCCTGGCGGCGGCCGTGTCCGAGGAAAAGGACACCCTGGAGGAGGTGTACGAACCCTATCTCATCCAGGAGGGGTTTTTGAAGAAGACCCCCCGGGGTCGCGTGGCCACCCGCCTGGCCTTCGAGCACCTGGGGCTGCCCTACCGCACCTCGGGGCAGCTGCGCCTTTTTTGACGGCAACCGGGTTTTCTCTACGCTTCCGTTCCCGGCCCGGTTATATGTTCGTTATCCGTGATCCGTAATCCGTGATCCGCCTCCCTTCTTTCCCAAAGGGGGGCGCGGGGATGGGCGTGGAGCGGCGGTCGCGGCGGGTGCCGCGGACCTGCACGGCACGCAGGTCGGAAAGGGGGCACCCATGGCGGAAAGCGTCTACAAGATCATTGAACTGGTGGGTACCAGCACCGTTTCCTGGGAAGAGGCGGCCAAGAACGCCGTGGAGACGGCGGCCAAATCGCTCCGGGACCTGAGAATCGCCGAAATCACCAAGCTGGACATGAAACTGGAAGAGGGGAAGGTGGTCGCCTATCGGGCGCGGGTCGCCATTTCGTTCAAGTATCAGGGAAGCTGAGACAAGGCTCCGTAAAGGAGTCCGAACCGGGCGGGCACACGCCGCAGTGCCGCTCCACCCCACCCGGCTCGCCGGGGCGACCACCAAGGAACGCGAGGGGGAAGATATGACCGGGCGAAAAGTGCGGATTCTCATGGCCAAATTCGGAGAGGGCCACGAGGCGGCCCTCATGAGACTTTCCGGAGCTTTCAGCGAGGCCGGGTTCGAGGTGATCTACACCGAATCGGAAGATCCCCGGGCCATCGTCAACGCGGCCCTCCAGGAATCGGTGGACCACATCGGCATCACCACCCTGCCCGGCGCGACCCCGGACCAGTTCCGGGACCTGTTGGAGCGGCTCCGGGAAAACGGCGCCCATTCCATTGGCGTCACGGCCGGAGGCTATTTCGATGAGGCGGCCGTGGATGAGCTCAAGAAGCTGGGCGTGGCCGAGTTTTTCCCCAAAGGCACCACCTATGAGGAACTCATCGACTGGGCCCGCCGAAACATCCGGCCCGTGGACTGAAATCCGTTTCATTCCATCCCGCCTTCCGTCCCTTGGACTCCCTTCCATGTATGGCTGATTTTCAAGGGGATTTGGAGGGGCGGAGGATGTCCGCCATGGTATGAGAGCGGATCAGGAAAACCATTCTCCCAAAGGTGGAGCCGGACCATGATCACCAATCCCGAGAAGTTGCAGCGGTTCAACGAGGAAAGGATCCGACAGGACAAGACGGATCCTGCGGCCAAGCTGCGCATCTTCGAAGCCTTGTGGCAGGAAGCCGTAGCCGTCGGTGCAATGCCCTTGAAAGACCCTTTGGAGGGCATCGAGGTGGACATACGGATTGCGAGAATCCTGAACCATGTTTGACGCAATCCTCGCAGCCGTAGCCCGGTCCCTTGAAGCTGCTTCCTTGCCTTACATGGTCATCGGCGGGCAGGCGCTTCTCGTCCATGGTGAGCCACGTTTGACCAAGGATATCGACATCACTCTAGGCGTCGACATCGACTCCCTGGAACTTGTCAAAGAGGCCGCCCTTTCGGCAGGTCTCAAAATCCTTCCTGAAGATGATCAAGCCTTCGTTCGGGATACCCACGTCTTGCCGACCATCGAGCCCAGCACGGGGATCCGCGTGGACCTGATCTTCTCGTTCACCCCTTACGAGCGACAGGCCATCGGGCGAGCCGTTTCCGTACACATCGGGGGAGAGGATGTTATGTTCGCCTCCGCCGAAGACGTGATCATCCACAAACTCTTCGCCGGAAGGCCCCGGGACCTGGAAGACGTTCGGTCCATACTCATCAAGAAGCCGGAGGTGGATGCAGGCTACATAGTGCGTTGGCTTGCGCAATTCGACCAGGCCGTTCCCGGAGGGCGCTTTGTTCAAACCTTCCAACAGCTGCGCGCAGCTTGCGGCAAGCCCCGGTCTTGAAGGTTTAGCCACAGCCAAGCGCCGCCCTCACCCGACCGGCACCCGAAGAACATCTCCGTCCCTTGCACTCCCTGCCATTTATTGCTAATTTTCGAGGGGATTTGGAGGAGCGTACCCGATCGCCGGTCGCGCCCCGCGGGCGCGACGGGAGGAAAGTCCGGGCTCCACAGGGCAGGGTGCTGGGTAACACCCAGTCTCGGCGACGAGCAGGAAAGTGCCACAGAAAACAGACCGCCGAGCACTCCACCGGTTGGGTGCTCGGTAAGGGTGAAACGGTGAGGTAAGAGCTCACCAGTCCCGGTGGTGACACCGGGAGCTCGGTAAACCCCACCCGGAGCAAGGCCAAGTAGGGGAGCGTTTAAGGGTTGCCCGCCTGAAGCTCCCGGGTCGGCCGCTCGAGCCCGGCGGCAACGTCGGGCCTAGAGGAATGATCGGGGCCCGCCCTTCCCGGCGGGAACAGAACCCGGCTTACGCGCTCCTCCAATCCCCCTTTTTTGTGTCGGCCGATGCATGCGCCGGAAGCTTGTCCGACCCTGTTCCCGAAAGCCTTTTCCCGGGGCAGTGCGGGTGGGACGGCCGCGCTCCCGGGATGCACCGGCGCCGCCGGAGGCGCAAGCGCGCGGAGTCGCAATGGGAAACGACCCAAGGGGAACCGGAGCCGCCGAAGAGGTGTGGATGATCGTGCCCGCCGCGGGAAGCGGCGTGCGCATGGGCCTTTCCCACCCCAAGCAGTTCCACCATCTGGAGGGAAGACCCTTGTTGGCCTGGACCCTGGAGGTCCTCCACCGCCTGGACTTCCTGAGCGGCGTGGTGGTGGTGGTTCCCCCTCCGTTTCTGGAATGGGCGGAGAGCCTCCTGGACGGCGTGAAGCCGCCCTGCCCCGTCCGGGTGACGGCGGGAGGCCGGGAGCGCCAGGACAGTGTGCGCAACGGCCTGGAGGTTCTCCCACCCACCTGTCGCTGGGTCTGTATCCACGACGGGGTGAGGCCCTTCGCCTCCCCGGATCTTTTCCGACGCACCCTGGAGGCCGCCCGGGAAACGGGCGCCGCCGTCTGCGCCTGCCCCGCCGTGGACACGGTCAAGCTGGTCCGAAACGGTCGTGTGGAAAAGACCCTGGACCGCCGTCATGTGTGGCTCGCCCAGACCCCGCAGGTCTTCCGCCGGGACATCCTTCGCACGGCCTACGAAAGGGCGGGCAAGGAGGGTCATCGGGCCACAGACGACGCCGCCCTGGTGGAAGAACTGGGAATTGCGGTGGCCGTGGTGGAGGGGGAACGCACCAACGTGAAGATCACCACCCCGGAGGACCTCCGCTGGGCCTGGAAGCACCTGAAAGACACCGCCCGCGACGGATCACGGCCGCGGAGTCTTTAGGAAACATGACCGGGTCTCATCCGCACACGGAACTGTAGGGGCGAATGATCATTCGCCCCTACAGCGGTCAGCTTCCGAAAGCTGCATTTTATCCTTCGCTGTCACGCACCTCCGTGGGGGAGCTTGAAGCAAAAGGAAACGGTCTGTGTATGCGAATGGGCGGTAATGCGGCGCTCCCACGGGACGAGTTGCAGCCCGCTACGGACCCTTCACCCACGCAGGGTGGCTCGAGGGCGGCCATAAACGCAAGAAATTAGGCGGAGGGAGGAAACCCTTGAGGGTGGGAATGGGCTACGATGTGCACCGGTTCGCCGAAGGCCGGCCCCTTGTTTTGGGCGGCGTGGAGATTCCCCACGACCGGGGGCTCCTGGGTCATTCGGATGCGGACGTCCTGGTGCATGCCGTCTGCGACGCCCTGCTGGGGGCGGCGGCCCTGGGCGACATCGGCCGCCACTTCCCGGACTCGGACGAGAGATATCGCGGGATTTCCAGCCTTCTCCTGCTGGAGGAGTGCACGCGGCGCGTCGGCCACGCCGGGTACCGGCCGGTCAATGCAGACGCCGTGGTCTTGGCCGAACGGCCCAAGCTGGCGCCCCACATCCCCCGGATGTGCGAACGGATCGCCCACGCCATGGGACTGGAGCCCGGAGCGGTCAACGTCAAGGCCACCACCACCGAAGGGCTTGGATTCGTCGGCAGAAGGGAAGGCATCGCCGCCTATGCCGTGGTCCTGATCGAAAAGCGAGAGGAAGGAGCGGTTTCATGACCCTGACCGTCTACAACACGCTCACCAAGAAGAAGGAAGCCTTCCAGCCCCTGGAACCCGGCAAGGTCCGGCTCTACGTGTGCGGCGTCACCGTCTACGACTTGTGCCACGTGGGCCACGCCCGTTCGGCCATCGTCTTCGACGTCATCTACCGATACCTGAAGTACCGGGGCTACGACGTCACCTACGTCCGCAACTTCACGGACATCGACGACAAGATCATCAAGCGGGCCAACGAGGAGGGAACGGACTACCGCACCATCGCCGACCGATACATCGCCGCCTTCTACGAGGACATGGACGCCCTGGACGTGCTCCGGCCCGACCTGGAACCCCTGGCCACGGACAACATCCCCCAGATGATCGAGATCATTCGACGACTGGAAGAAAAGGGCATCGCCTACCAGGCGGGATCGGACGTCTACTTTTCCGTGGAGAAGTTTCCCGAGTACGGCAAGCTGTCCGGGCGCAGCCTGGACGACATGATGGCGGGAGCGCGCGTGGAGGTGGATCCCAACAAGAGAAATCCGTTGGACTTCGTCCTGTGGAAGGGCAGCAAACCGGGCGAACCCGCCTGGGACAGCCCCTGGGGACCGGGCCGCCCGGGCTGGCACATCGAGTGCTCGGCCATGGGCAGCCGATTCCTGGGCCCCACCTTCGATCTGCACGGCGGGGGCAAGGACCTCATCTTCCCCCACCACGAAAACGAGATCGCCCAGAGCGAGGCCGCCTTCGGCGTGCCCTTCGTCCGCTACTGGATCCACAACGGGTTCGTCAACATCAACAACGAAAAGATGTCCAAGTCCCTGGGCAACTTCTTCACCATTCGGGACATCCTGAAGTCGGTACACCCCGAGACGCTGCGGCTTTTTGTGATCAGTAAGCACTACCGGAGCCCCGTGGACTTTTCCGACGAAGCCCTGGCCGAGGCCGAACGGGCGTTGGAACGCCTCTACGCCACCCTGGAAGAGGCGGAAAAGCGGGCGCCCGATGGGGCGGCGGAATCGGCCCAGGAAAGGGCGCTCATGGCCCAGGACAAGGAGCTTTTCGAGAAAATCCAAGCCCTGCCGGAGCAGTTCCGGGAAGCCATGGACAACGACTTCAACACGGCCCAGGCCATCGGCCACCTGTTCGAAGTCCAGCGGGCGCTCCAGCGCTTCCTGGACTCCTTCGGCCGCAAGAAGCTGAAAGGCCCCGCCGCCGCCCTGGCCCGGCGTGCGGCCGACAGCATCAGGGAACACGCCGGCGTCCTGGGACTGCTCACCCGATCTCCGGAAGCCTTCTTCCAGGAGCTGCGCCGGCTCAAGGTGCGGGAAAAGGGCCTTTCGGAAGCCCAGGTGGAGGAGCTGATCGAAAAACGCAATCAGGCCCGGAAGGCCAGGGATTTCGAAGAGGCCGACCGGATCCGCGACCGGCTGGCCGCCATGGGCGTCCAGCTGGAAGACACCCCGGAAGGTACCCGCTGGAAAATCCGGTAGCGGAACCCCTGCACCGCGGCGCCCGCAACCCCTGCAGGGCGGACGCACTTCGGATCGCCGGCCAGGACGGGATCTCCGGAAGCCGGCCGCCAGGGCTTCGGTCCGCCGGAAGTTCGTATGAAACGCGACCCCGCACCGTTCGTGCCCGCGGCCTGTAGGGGCGAATCATCATTCGCCCCTACAGGAGCCGGCTTCCCAAAGGTGCGTTTCATCCTTCGTTGTCTTGTCCCGCGTGATGGGACTTTATGCGAGAATGTCTCCCCGGCTCAGGAAGCCGGAGGATTTCCGCTCTTTTCGTAGCCGCGGGGCTTTAGCCCCGCGGGAAAGGGCCGACGCACCCCCTGGAATTGACACGCAATACCCCACTGTCCACCCGACGCCCGGGGGCTCTTCCGCAGCCCTAAAGGGCTGCGCTACGAGAAACCCGATCATCCCCGCCGTTTTCGGAGGGCCTTCTAGCGAATGAGCCATTCTCAGGCTAACTCCTAGGCCTTCCCGCAGCAGGACCCGGGAACACATCCCCGGGTGCTCGGGCTGGAACCGCAGCACCCCGTGTCGCCGGCACCCGCCACCCGATGGGCCGGACGACTCCCCGAGGCCGGAGACGGTGCCGACAAGAGCCTGTGGAGGGCCCCGCTTCCACAATGGGTGCACACCGTCGGTTCGGAACCCCCGAAGACCAGGTGTTCTGAAACCCGGCCGCACCGACCGCATACGTATTCGTAAATCGGCATTGCTATCCTTCCTGCATCCCGCCGGAAACGCCGGGGGGAAACCACCCCCGCGCAGCAATGTGTCCGCAGGGCGCTAGCGATGGGCACAACCTCCCGCATGGCCATGGCCGGCGCAGGTCCAGTCGGCCGCAAAGACGGGAAGCTTCCCTTCCTTGAGCATGGCCAGGTTGTCCTTCACGGTCCCTTCCACGGCCCGATAGACCGTGATTCCCTGGGCCTGGAGCTTCATGAGGGCGCCCATGCCGATGCCTCCCACCGCCACACCGTCCACCTGCCGGCCTCCCAGGGCCTTCAGGGGCTGGCACATGCCATGGGCGTGATGGAGATCGCCGTTTGTCACCTCCTCCAGTTGCCCGCTGTCCGTATCCACGATCACAAAGGCCGGCGCCGACCCGAAATGACCGAAGACGGGGCTTTCCCACCCCTTTTCTTGAGATACCGGGAAACAGATGCGCATGATGATCCACCTCCTGCGATTCGCTTTACCTGCTATGTCAATATTCCTGTGACAGGACCATTTCGTTTACGGCTTCTAAAACCACTCGTCGGTAATGTCAATGGCCCTTTTTCCATGCTCATCCATGGGGACCGATCCCCCCCGGCCCCCTTTTGGAAAAGGGGGGAGGGATCTCCCGCAGTCCCGACCACCGACTCACCACTCACCACTCACGATTTACGATTTACGATTTACGCCCCTTGTCCTTATAATTCCAGGAAACGCGAAAAGCGGCATCCGCAACCAACGGGACCCCGAAGGAGGTGGCTCGATGGAAAACAGTGATTTCATAGTGGCCAACGAGGTCTACATCAAGACGGACCGGCAGCAGGGCAACATGGTGATCCTGAAGGAATCGGAGGACGCCGGCCAGTACTTCCTCATGTTCGTGGGGGACAGCGAGATCACGGCCATCGCCAAGGAAAAGGGGTTCGTGGAGCCCAAGCGTCCCCTGACCCACGACACCTATCTCACGATCCTGGAGCGGGCCGGGGTGCGGTTCCTTCGGGTGGAGATCTACACCATGAAGGAGAACACCTACTATGCGCGGATCGTGGCCGAGATCAGCGGGGAGGAGGTGGTCTTCGACAGCCGCCCCAGCGATGCCGTGGCCCTGGCGTTGCACGAAAAGTGCCCGATCCTGGTGAACAGGAAACTCCTCCGGCGCGAACTCACCCCGGAGGAGGTCCAGGAATACGAGTCGATCATCAAGACCGTGAAGTTCTGAGACCGCTGCCTTTGTCCGCATGGATCCCCGCTTTGGCCGGGATCACCAATGAGGTCCGTTTTCTAGATCAGATTGTAGTAGTAGAGCATCAGATCGGATCGGGTGACGATGCCCACCAGGCGGCCGTCTTCCAGGACCGGAAGGCGGCCGATGTCGTGTTTGACCATGAGGCGCAGCGCTTCCGTGACGGTGCACTGGGGGCTGATGGTCAGCACCTCCCTTTTCATGTAGGCCTTCACCGGAGCCGTACGCTGGGTGGGGCGGGTGAGCTTGACCAGGTCCCGGATGGAGATGACGCCCACCAGGCGTTCGCCCTCCACCACGGGCGCCCCGGTGTGGCCCCGCCGACGGAGCTCTTCATGCACGGCTTCCGCGGTCTCTTCGGGTCCCACCACGAAGACGGGAAAGGACATGAGATCGAAGATCTTGACCGAGCCGTTGCCGTTCTGGCTGAGGATCTCGCGGAGCCAGGTTTCCACCCCGTCGGGCCTGGCGGCCTTGACCACGGCGGATGCGGCCTCGGGCCGGCCGCCGCCTCCCATGGTCCGGAGCACCTGGGCCAGATCCAGGGTGTCCGCGCCGCTTCGGCCGATGACGATGGTCTGGTTGCGCCGCTCGTCCCAGAAGAGGCCGAAGACCGCATCGCAGCTGAGCACGTCCCGGAGCATGGTGACCACGGACGCCAGGTCCGGCACGTAGCCACTCACATCCGCCCGGGCGAAGCAGATCACGTGGCCGGAGATCTTTTCCCGCACCACCGTTTCCAGCAAGCGGGTCAGGATGGCCTTGTGCTGAGGGCCGTAGCCGGGCCGCAGCGCCGTCTGGATCACGTGGAGATCGGCATTCTTTTCCAGCAGGAAGGCCGCCGCACGGGCGTCCCGCGGCCGGGTGCAGGGAAAGGTGAGGTGCCCCGTGTCCTCGTGGATGCCCGCCAGAAAGAGCGTGGCCTGCACCGGATCCAGGGGGGTCCCCCGTTCCGCCAGCTCCTCCACCAGCAGGGTCACCGCCGCCCCCGTCTCGTTCCAGCGAAACTCGCGGGCCTCGATGTCGCCCTCTCCCGGGTGGTGGTCCCACACGTGCACCTCCAGATCCGGCCGGTGGCGAAGGGGGTCCAGGCAGTCCAGACGGTCCCAGCGCTTGGCGTCCACCACGATGAGCCGTTTCACGGCGTCGTGGGGCACTTCCAAAGGCGACAGGACCTGGAAAAGGTCCTTGTGGATGGAAAGGAAGGCTTTCACGTTGGCGTTGATGGATCGGGGGAGCACGATGCGGGCCCGAGGATAGAGCTTCTGGGCCGCCACCACCGATGCCAGGGCGTCGAAGTCCACGTTCTTGTGCGTCGTGATGATCTCCATGGGCGCTCCCGCTTTCGGGTTTCGGCCTTCATCGTTACAGGAACCATTGGGATTTTATCGGCATCTTGCGCTGAATGCTTGAAATTTTTCACGAGTCCAGATGCCGGATTCTTGCCGGGTTCACGAAAGGTAACTCCTTGGTATCCGACCCTATTATCACAATTGTTATTGACATTTTGGACTGGTGCGGAAAAACTATATGTGCTTGATATGAAAGAAAACGGTCAAGGAACGCGAATGGACGGCCACGGGCATGAACGCGATTTGGGAGCGGCGAAAGCCGCGAAACGGGTGGCCGGCCGTTCCATGCGGGTGTAGCCGGCTCGGCTCATCGCGCCTCGCGACGTTCCCACAGGGTGGACAGGGCCTCGGTGCAGGCCCTTTCATCCGTGCAGGGTGGCGGGCCTCGCCATGAGTGCGATCATGGAGACGACCCAAAACGCCATCACGTCCTCTTCGCACCATCTCTACACCTATGGAATGCCTCGAATCCCATAAAGGTATACCGAGGCCCATTGGGAGAAAGAACCCCCATGCTCAACCCCGAAGACCTTCGACCCGCGGCTCAACGCCCGTTGGATGATGCTGGCTACCGGAAGATCGTGGAAGAAGTCCCGGCCATCATCTACCGGGAAAGCGGAAGCGGAGCCGGCCGGACCCTCTATGTCAGTCCCCAGGCCGAATCCTTCCTGGCTTGCGGCTTCCGGGAGATGCCTTCCGGCCGGGACTTTTTGGAAGGGTGCATCCACCCGGACGACCTGGACCGGGTGCTGGAAATTCGCCGCCTTGCCCGCAGCGAAGGGCGTCCCATCCGATGCGAATACCGGCTTGTGGGGGTCGACGGGAAGAGCCGCTGGTTCTGGGACGAGGCCTCCGTATCCCAGGAGCCGGACGGCTCCACCAGCTTCCACGGCGTCCTGTTCGATATAACGGAACGGAAGGCCGCCGAAGAGGCCCTTCTGAAAAGGGATGCCATCCTGGAGGCCGTGGCCTTCACGGCGCAACATTTCCTGAGGGAATCCCCTTCGGGGGCTTCCATGGAATCCATCCTTCAACGGCTGGGGGAGGCCGCTGAGGTCAGCCGCGTCTACATCTTTCAAAACCATCTGGACGAAAATGGAACCTTCTGCACCAGCCAGCGCCACGAATGGGCGGCGCCGGGCATCGAGCCGCAGATCCACAATCCGGATCTCCAGAATTTTCCCTGGCATGAGGGCGGCTTTTCCCGGTGGGTGCATCTGATGGAAAGGGGAGAGGCCGTCTACGGCCGGGTGCGCGATTTCCCGGCTTCCGAGCAGCACATCCTCCAGTCCCAGGGGATCCTTTCGCTCGTGGTGACTCCCATCTTCGTCAGCGGAGACTGGTGGGGGTTCATGGGATTCGACGACTGCCGGGAGGAAAGAGTCTGGAGCCGAACGGAGATCGAAGCTCTCAAGATCGCCGCCGACATGATGGGGGCCATGATCGCCCGCCATGACCTGGACCGGGAGATCTTCGAGGCCCGCCAGGCTCTGGAGCAGCGCGTTCAGCAGCAGACGGTGGAGCTTTCCCAAGCCAACCGCAGGCTCCTGTCGGAACTCCAGGAACGCAAGCGGGCCCAAGCGCGGCTGAGAACCTCGGAGCGGCGCTACCGGGAACTGTATGAAAGGAGCCTGGACGGCTACGCCCGGCTGGACCTCCGGCAAACGATCATCGAATGCAACACACCCTTCGCCGGGATGCTGGGCTACGACCGTCCCGAAGAGGTGGTGGGCCTTTCCTGCCGGGACGTCACTCCCAAACGCTGGCACGATTCGATAGAGCGCACCATCCGGGAGCAGGTCCTGGAGCGCGGTTTTTCGGATCTTTTCGAAAAGCAGCTCCGCCGAAAGGATGGAACGCTCCTGGACGTGGAGGTGCGCCTCTATCTTCACAGGGACGAGGCGGGACGTCCGGATTCCATGTGGAGCGTGGTGCGCGACATCTCGGAACGCAAGGCCGCGGAAGCCGAGCGGCTGAGGGCTCAGAAGCTGGAGTCCCTGGGTGTGCTGGCCGGCGGAATCGCCCATGACTTCAACAACATCCTCACGGGAATCCTGGGCCACGTCTCCCTGATCAAGCAATCGTTGGCCGTGGGGGCCCCCGTGGAGAACCGGCTGGAGGAGCTGGAGCGCGGTTGCGCCCGGGCCCGGGAGCTGACCCGGCAGCTTCTCACCTTTTCCAAAGGCGGCAGCCCGGTGAAGAAGACGGGGCGCATCCAGGACGTGGTCCAGGATTCCGCCCGCTTCACCCTGCGGGGCACGGCCACCCGGTACCAACTCGCCGTGGACGAGGACCTCTGGACGGCCGAATTCGATGCGGGACAAATCAGCCAGGTGGTGCAGAATCTGGTCCTGAACGCCCACCAGGCCATGGACGAAGGCGGCGAGATCCGCATCCGCCTGACCAACCGGAACCTGGACCATCCGGGCACGCTCCCTCTCCCGCCCGGCCGCTACGTGGCCCTTTCGGTGAGCGACACGGGATGCGGCATCCCCCAAGAGCACCTGGAATCCATCTTCGACCCCTACTTCACCACCAAGGCCCAGGGCAGCGGGCTGGGCCTGGCCACGGCCTATTCCATCGTGAAGAAGCACGGCGGTCACATTGCCGTCCGATCCGTTCCGGGCGAAGGAACCACGTTCACGGTCTACCTTCCGGCCAGGGAAGAGCAGGTGATGGAGGAGACCCCGTCGGCTCAGGAACCCATGACCTCCGGGTCGGGTCGCATCCTCATCATGGATGACGATTCCGTGGTCCTGGAGGTCCTCTCGGAGATGCTGCAGCATCTGGGGTTCGAATGCGTCGCATCCCGCCACGGCCAAGAGGCGGTGGACCTGTACCGGGAAGCCATGGCTTCGGGCTATCCCTTCGATGCCGTCATCCTGGACCTCACCATCCCCGGGGGCATGGGCGGGCGCCGCACCCTGCAAAGGCTCCGCGAGCTGGACCCCGGGGTGCGGGCCATCGTGTCCAGCGGCTACTCCAGCGATCCGATCATGGCCAAGCCCCACGAGTTCGGCTTCTGCGGCGTGGTGGCCAAGCCCTACCGCATCGAGGACCTGGCCCAGGAGCTGCAACGGGTGCTTTCCGCCCGCGCCGTCTGAAGGGCCGGAGCAGCCCGCCCAATGCCCCGCGGGAAAAATTCCCTTCTCAGCCCTCTTCCGGCATGTGGCCCACCAGGCACAGGGCCGCACCTCCGGCATGGTGCAGAATCTTGTTGGCATGGCTGCCGAGGAGAAACGGCTTGCCCTTGCCCAGGCTCTTCTTTCCCAGGACCGCCACATCCACCTGTTTTTCCCGTATCCAACGGACGATGTCCCGCGCGATCCCTTCCCGAATGGGGCGGGCCAGGGTCTTGACGTGGTCGTCCGGAACGCCCTTTTCCTTCAGCAGCGCCCGGGCTTTTTCGAAATATCCGTCCACGGCCCGGCGGCACTCTTCGATCCAGCGCTCGACCTTGACAAGACGCTCCTCCCGTTCGTGGGAACTGAGAATCCGGCCGTCGTCCCAGAGTGCGGGAGGGATCTGGGGGATGAGGTGCAGGAAGGTGAATCTCAGTCCCGGGACCGGGGCCAGGAACCGGGCCGTGTAGTCGATGATCGCTTCCGATTCCTCCCGGTAATCCACGGCCACCAGGACCTCCCGGGGTTCCTCCAGCGGGGCGTCCACCACCCAGACCGTTCGCCCCACGGCGTATTGGGCCACCTTGTCGGAGGTGCTGCCCAGCAGCAGGCGTCTCATGGGGGAAAGCCCCCGCCGGCCCAGGAAGAGACTGTGGCAACCCAGGCTCTCGGCCATTCGAACCAGGGTGCGGGCCGGGCTTTCTCCGTCCGTCTGAACGGACAGCTCCACCCGGTCCCGGTCCACCCCCAGGTCCTCGAAGAACTTTTGGGCCTTCTCCAGAAGTTCTTCCGCCATCCGGACTTGGCGTTTTTCGATTTCCTGCCATTCGATGACCCCGCTGCTCACCGCCTTCTGCATGGCGGAAAGCAGTTCCTGGGACAGACAGTGGACGAGCACGACTCGCTGGTCCCGTTGACGACTCATGAGCCGGGCCGCCAAGGCGGCGGCGTTCAGACTCTGTTTGGACGCATCCACGGCGACAAGAACGGTTCCACTCATGGCATCCACCTCCCTACCCCCACCACGGACGGGCCGTGAAGACGAAGGATGAACCGCGCCTTTGGAAAACAGGTCCCTGTAGGGGCGAATGATTATTCGCCCCTACAGGGAGCGCGAACAGGACAAGTTCGCGTTTTCAATAAACTGTCACTAGGTTTGCGAGGGAGCACCAGCCCTCGTCAGTTCACCACCCAAACGGTGCGGTCCTTGGCCAGCTGGACCACCTTGTTGCTCACCCGGCCCATGAAGAATTCCTCCACGCGACTCAAGCCCCGCCGGCCCACCACCACGGTCCCGTAATGGCCTGCCCGGGCCTCCTGTACGATGGCGCCCGCCCGGCTGGTGGCGCCCGTGATCACTTTCGTCTCGATCAGGTGCCGGGGCACTCCTTCCGCTTCCAGAACCGTGAAGGCCCTCTCGAACACGGCGTCCATATGGGCCACCGCCCGTTCCAGTTCCGCTTCCGACTTCTGCAACCAGTCCCGTTGTTCTTCGGGGGCGAAGAACCGCAGAACACTCTGGGCCCCCGGATCCATGCCGCGGATGACGTGGAGCAGCAGGACCCGCCTGGGTTTCCGCCCCACCATGGACGCCGTGAAACCCACCGCCTTGAGGGCCTCGTCGGAGGCGTCCATGGCCACCAGGACCCCGTCGGGACTCACGGTCTCTCCCACGATCCAGAGGGGCACGTCCACCACCCGGCCCAGCAGCTTGGTGGCCACGCTTCCCAGGATCAGATCTTTGACATCGCTCACGCCCCGGCGCCCCACCACCACGGCGTCGTAGCCCTTGTGGGCCTCGAAGGCGATGTCCCGGGCGATGCCCACTTCCCGCTGCTTGATCACGACCCGAACGGCCTCCTCCGGCACCCCCGCCCGTTTCAGGGAGGCCGTGGCCGCTCCCATGAAGTCCTCCACCGCCTTTTTCTGGGCCATTTCCCAAGCGGCCACCGGCGCCAGGCGGCTCCGGAACGCAGGGTTCCTCTCCAGATCCCAATAACTCTCCGGAATGGGCGAACTCACGTGAAAGAGAACGATTTCCAGGATCCCGGGATCGACCATCTGGGCCACGTACTGAACCACCAGGTGCGACCATGGAGATCCGTCCACCGCCGCCAAAATCCTCTTCTTTTCCATCTCTGCCCCTCCTTGCCGGCGCGGGTTCCCCGCTTGGGGCCCGCTGCGCCGGCTCCCGACGTCCTTTCCGTGTGCGGGAAGAACCGCCTCTTCCCGCAGGTGCTGCGCTCCTCAGGTTCTCCCGGATTCGTGATTCCCGAAGTCCACCTTGGTTAAATCGATGGTCAACTCGCATTCGTTGGTTTCCGGCACGCTGCAAACGGCGAAACCCAGTTTGCGCCCCAGCGCCAGCATCTGCGTGTTTTCTCGAAGTACCGTCCCGTAAACCGTTTGGATGCCCCTTTCCTTGGCGATGCGCAGGCACCGTTCCAGCAGGAGCGCGCCCACGCCCTTGCCGTGCCAGGGATCGCCCACCAGAACCGCAAACTCCGCCCGCTTTCCGTCGGGATCGGAGATGACTCGCGCCACCCCCAACATCCTCTCGCCGTCCCCGGCCCCCTCCTCCAGGGCCACCAGGGCGATCTCGCGGTCGTAGTCGATCTGGGTGAACCGCGCCAGCATGTCTTCCGAAAGCTCCTTGATGGGGCTGAAAAAGCGGTAGTAGATGCTGGTGGGAGACAGAACGTGGAACAGATCCACCAGGAGCGGGGCGTCTTCCGGACGGATGGGACGGGTGAAGACGGAAAGCCCTCCCGACGTCACGGTGTGCAGCTCATAGGCGGCCGGGTAGGGGCTGATGATGAGGTGCATGGGGGCCGGGACGCGGCTCTCCCGGACCAGGACCCGGGCGTCCACCGCCCAGGGCTTTGCCTGGAAAAGGACCACCGGGTTCATGTCCAATTCCATGATTTCCGGAAAATCGGTCACGAGCTGGCTCAAGCGGATCAGGAGCTCCTCCATGGCCTCCATGTCCGCAGGGGGCATCCTTCGGTAACCCTGCAGCACGCGGTGGACCTTGGTGTTTTCCATGAGCTGTCGGGCCAGGGCCCGGTTCAGGGGCGGCAGGCCCACGGCCCGGTCCTTCAGGATCTCGGCCAGGATTCCCCCCATGCCGAAGAGAAGGGCGGGCCCGAACTGGTCATCCTTCTTGGCGCCCACGATGATCTCCACCTGGCCGCCGCGCACCATGGGTTGCACGGCCACGCCGTGGATGTCCGCCGAGGGCATGTAGGCCCGTGCGCTCTGCAGGAGTGCCCGGAAGGCGCTCCGGACATCGGCCTCGTTGTGGAGATTGAGGCGCACGCCGCCCGCTTCCGTCTTGTGGAGGATGTCCGGCGAACAGATCTTCATGGCCACCGGAAAGCCCAGCTCCAGCGCCAGGGAAACGGCATGGTCCTCGTGGGAAGCCAGCCGGGTGGCCACCACGGGGATGCCATAGGCTTCCAGAAGCTGTTTGGACTCCACCTCGGTGAGCACCCCGTTGGAGCGCGCCAGTCCCTTTCGGATGATCTGCCGCGCCCGATCCATATCGAAGGTGAGATCCTGGCGGAAGCGCTTGGGAATCTCCCGAAGCATCCTCAGGTTGGCTTCGTATTGGTGCAGGTAGAGGAACGCCCGGATGGCCGCCTCGGGCGTGGGGTAGGTGGGCAGGCCCGCCTGGTTGAGGACGTTCCGCCCCTCCTCCACGTCCACGCCGCCCATCCAGGACGCCAGGACGGGACAGGGCCTGCGGATCGCCGTTCGGGCCACCTCCCGGGCCACGGCGGTGGGGTCCGTCATGGCCTGAGGGGTCAGGATGAGGAGCACTCCATGCACTTCCGGGGCCTGGATGCACACCTGCAGGGCCCGGGCGTAGCGTTCCGGAGAGGCGTCGCCCAGGATATCCACCGGATTGTTGCGGCTCCAAAAGGCGGGAAGGAAGGCATCCAGCTTGGTCAGGGTCTCCTGCGAGAGGGCGACGGGCTCCAACCCGTAGTCCGCCAAGGCGTCCGCGGCCATCACGCCGGGACCGCCGGCATTGGTGATGATCGCCAACCCGGGTCCCTCCGGCCGCGGCTGCTTGGCCAGAAGCTCCGCACAGTCGAACAGCTCGCCGATGGTGCGCACCCGAACCACCCCCGCCCTCTTGAAGGCCGCGTCGTACAGGACGTCTTCGCCCGCCATGGCCCCCGTGTGCGAGGACGCCGCGCGGGCCCCGGCGGGGCTCCGGCCCGACTTGAGCACCACGATGGGCTTGATGCGGGAAACCGCCCGCGCCGCGCTCATGAAGCGGCGCATGTGGGGGATGCTTTCCACGTAGAGCAGGATGCTGGTGACGCGGGGCTCGTTGCCCAAGAAATCGATGAGGTCCGCGAAATCCACGTCCAGCATGGACCCGATGCTCACGAAATGGCTGAACCCGATGCCCTCCTTGAGGGACAGGTCCAGGATGGCCGTGCACAAGGCCCCGCTTTGGGAGATGAAGGCCAGCCGCCCCGGTTTGGGCATGTGCGCGGCAAAGCTGGCGTTCAGGTGTTCTCCGGGGCAGATGATTCCCAGGCAGTTGGGACCGATGATGCGCACCCCGGCCTGCGCCGCCTCCAGGCGGATGGCCTCTTCGATGCGACGCCCTTCTTCCCCCGTTTCCTTTCCGCCGGCGGAAAGGACCACCGCACCGCCCACTCCCTTGGCCGCGCATTCGCGGATGATGGCGGGAACGGTGTTGATGGGGGTGGCCACCACGGCCAGATCCACCGGGCCGGGCACCCGGCCGAGGGTGGGCCATGCCTCCAGGCCCCGGATCGTTTTCCGTTTGGGGTTGACGGGATGGATCGCCCCGGCGTATCCCCCCTCCACCAGGTTGCGCATCACCGCTGCACCGACGCTGTCTCCCCGTTCACTGGCACCGACCACCGCCACCGACCCGGGCTTGAAAATCCGCTCGAGGTTCCGCAATCCCATGAAGCGCCTCCTTGGATCTGCATTCCGTCTTCGCTCGGGTTTCCAGCTGGATCCTAAAACGACCGAACCATTCCGGCGCAGCTCGCCGCCGCCCGCGGATAAAAGAGCCTGCACCGAGGTGCTTTCCGCCCGGTGGGAGCTTTCTTCTTTCTGTGGGAGCGCCGCGAGGCGCGACAAGCTGCCGGCCCCACCGCCGTGGAATGGCCGGCCATCCCTTTCGCGGCTTTCGCCGCTCCCACAGATGATGGTGCTCCCACAGATGATGGTGCCCCCACAGGGGATGGTGCTCCTATCCGGTGTTGATTGGAGCTCCCCATGCTCCTGCAAGATACCGAAAGTACAGTTCTTTCATAATAGCCCCCATCCCGGACGGCCCGTGACAACGAAGGATGAAACGCACCTTTGGCAAGCAGACCCCTGTAGGGGCGAATGATTATTCGCCCCTACAGGCCGTGCGCACGAACGGAACGAGGCCGCGTTTCATATTAGCCTCCCGCACGCCCGGCCGGTGACGGCGAAGGATCCTTCGCCCCCACAATCCCACGCGCATGGACGGTGAAAGCCCCCGGTCCGGGGCGGGAGCCGACCCGTCCCCCGCGTCTCACCGCTTGTAGGGATTTACGGTGAGCACCGGCACAGACGCCCCCTTGACCACCCGTTCCGCCACGCTGCCGAAGATGGCCCGTTCCAGGCCCTTGCGGCCGTGGGTGCCCAGGATGATGAGGTCCACGCCGGCGCTGTCCGCGTATTTCAGGATCTCTTCCGCCGGATCCCCCGAAACCACCTGGGGCACCACGTCCATGCCCTGGAGGTGTTCCCGCACGAACTCCTCCAGCTTCTTTTCCCCTCCCTGCATGATTTCCGCTTCGAACCTGCTGATGGACGGATGGGGCACGTAGATGCTTCCCAGGTGCTCGAAGACACGGGCCACGAAGAGCACGTGGACCCGGGAATCAAACCGGGAGGCCACCTCCCGCACCACGGGAACGATGCGGGGAGAGACATCGGAAAAATCCACGGGAAAAAGGATCTTCTTGAACATGGCTTACCCTCCTGCGGTCTCTGCCGACTCCGTTTGCTCCAATCCCTTGGCCACGCTGAAAAAGAAGGCAGTCCCCTCTCCGGGACGGGATCGGACCCAGGCGTCCCCGCCGTGCCGGAGTGCCGCCTCCCGCACGATCGCCAGGCCCAGGCCCGATCCCTCAACGCCTTTACTGGAACGCAACCGATGGAAGGGCTCGAACAGGCGCCCTTGATCCTCCTCGGGGATTCCCCGGCCGTCGTCGGCCACGAAGAAGACGTGGTGGGTCCCGGCGTCCCGCCGGCCGACCCGTAGGGTCTTCAGGGACTCGCCCCCATGGATCAGGGCGTTCTGAACCAGGTTCCGAAAGGCCCTGAAGAGCATCAGTTCATCGGCTGTGACGGGTTCCGGACTTCCCTCCTCCTGCCAGGCCACCCCCCGCTGCCTCAGTTGCTCGGAGAATTCCCGGTGCACCGCGCGCCACACCTCCCCGACGGACACCGATTGGAGGCGCAGGGGCATCTCGCGGGTCCGGATGAACCCGTTGAGCTCGTCGACCATGGAAACGATGTGTTCCGTGGCCTTGAGGATCTGCTGGCAGTAGGCCTTCTCCCGCTCATCCAGCCGGTCCCGGCACAGCTCGCTGAGCCTCCGGGCCAGCCCGTAGGCTCCCACGGCCGGACTCTTGAGATCGTGGGTGATGGTGGAAACAAACAGCTTGATGGTCTCCTTCCTGGCCCGCAGCTCCCGGATCGTCGCCCGAAGTTCCTCCTCCATTTTCATGTGGACCGCCGCCGCACCGATCAGGTGCCCCAGAACCATCAGCAGGTCCACCTGGTCCTGGTCCAGGGTGACGGCCTTCCGGGCGGCCAGATTCATGACCCCCTCCACCCGGTCCTGAACCACGAAGGGCACGCAGACCACCACCGCCAGCCCCTTGGAGGTCAGCAGGCGCACCCGCCGGGCATCCCCCAGGGAGGCCACGCTTTGGGCGATGAAGGAACAGGTGCGCGCCGAGCGGCCGGTGAACCCTTCGTGGAGACTCACCCGCTCCAGGCCCGCCACGTCCATGCCCCGATGGGCCACGAGATGCAGCCCGGCGCCGTCGGGTTCCATCAGATAGAGGCGCCCGGCATCGAAGGGGGTGTGGGCCAGTACGTAGTCCAGGGCCTCCTGCAGGAGATCCTCCAGGTTTCGGGGCTGGGACAGCAGGTCGCTCAGGCCCAGCAGGACGGAGAGAACCCGGTTGCGCCGAAGGAGCTTGCGCCTGCTGAAGGTCACGGTGATGAGATCCGTCTTGTAGGTCACCGGATTCATGAGGCGGCCTCCTCCCCGGACGGCTCCGTGGTCCCCCGCCGAAGCATCCCCTCGATCTCCTCCAACATCTTGCGCTTGTGGTGGACGACGGACGCGGCGTTGTCCATGACCATGTCCAGCTGGCGCGTGTGGATGATGAGGTGGCCCAGGATGCGGAGCCGATCCTCCATCTCCGGAAGGGACCGGCCTTCCACGCGGGCAAAGGCGGCGTCTTCGCGCACTTGGCAGCGAAAGTCGAACACCTCCAGCAGATCCGCCACAAACCGGGCCCTCAGGATCCGGCGCCTCAGGTCCGCCGCCCCTCCCTTGAACTGGAAGCTTGCGTAGTTTTCCGACGTCCGGTCGCTCACCAGGGCTTCCACCGTGGAAAAGTGAAATCCGAACCGGGACTGGAGACTGCAGAAATGCCGGGAGATCATGAAGTAGTTGCGCACGGCGTAGGGGGACGCCACGGCCGGATCCAGGGCCGGGTTGGCCGTGGCCTCCATGAGCACGGACATGAATCCGCGCGTGTCCACCGGCGGCGGGCCCTCCCACGGCACGGCCGTCATGCCTTCCCACAGGGCCCGCATGGGGATGGAAGCGATCCGGTCCAGGGTCACATACGGGCCCGGGATGTCCCCGATGAACCCGTCGTCCAGGTCGATGATCCAGAACTGCATGGGCACCCGGCAACGGAGCTGCTTGGCGGCCCGTTCGGGAAAGTCGTGTTCCGATCCGAACCGAAACATCTCCGCCACGGCCTTTTCATGGCAAAACCGGGTGATGTCGTGGAACGTGGTGCAATGGCGCGGCGAGAATCGGGGGGAATCCGGGTCCAGGAGATGGAGCGGCACGATGTGACGGCAGGCCCCTTCCAGGGCGGCATGGACGGGGGTTCCCTTCATGAGCGCGGGCCGCGGGGACGGAGCCGACGAGGGCAGGTCCGTCTTGCCCGCGTAGATGCGGCGCCGGTCCGCATCCACCGTGACCACGCGGCCCGGCTCCAACCGCGAACAGGCCTCCGGCACATCGAAAAGGGCGGGGACGCCGAACTCGCGGGCCACGTTGGCCAGGTGGCCGGCCACGCTGCCCTGCTCGCTCACCACCGCCGCGGCCCGCCCCAGCAGGGTGGCCCAGCGAGGAAGAGCCTGGCCCACCACCAGCACGGCCCCTTCCGGAAAAGCAAGGGCGTCGGCGTCGCGCCGGACCAGGAAAACCGGGCCGGAAGCCGCACCCGGCGAGGCGGTCACTCCCCCGCCGAGGAGGACCTTCTGCGGGGGCGACGCCTCCCCGACCGCACCCGAATCCTCCCCCTGGAGCGTTTCCGAGACCGCCGCGCGTTGCGTGCCGAAAGGGCGGGCCTGGAGCACCATCACCCTGCCCGAAGGGTCCAAGGCCCATTCGATGTCCTGGGCGGCACCGTAGTGCGCTTCGATCCGCAGCGCCAGGCGCGCCAGGGCCGCCGCCTGCTCGTCGGACAGGCAAACCCGGTCCGCCTCTTCGCCCACCGCCTCCAAACGACAGACCCCCTCGTCCGGGTCGCACACGTACTTGACCGATTTTCGGCCCACGGTTCGCTTCAGCACCGGGTGGGGCTCCCGGCGGGAAACCCAGACGGCATCCGGTGTCACACTGCCGTCCACCACGGACTTGGGAAGCCCCCACACGGCGTTGATGACCAGCACCTCCTCGTCCGGCCGCACGGGATGGCGCGTGTAGACCACTCCGCCGGCCACCGCGTCCACCATCTCCAGAAAACCCACGCACATGGCCACGTCCTGGTCCCGCAGGCCGTGGTGGAGCCGGTAGGTCATGGCCGCCAGACCGTACTTGCTGGCCACCACCTCCTTGAAGGCCTGCAAGGCGTTTTCCGAACTCACGTTCAGTTCGGACCGGAACTGGCCGGCAAAGGACATGCCCGGAAGGTCCTCCACCAGGGAGCTGCTGCGCACGGCAAACCGAAGGGGTCCGCCTCGCTGCTCTTCCAGACGCCGGATGTGCTCCCCCACGGCCTGCTCCAGCTCCGGGGGCACGGGGGCTTGGATGATCAGCTGCTGGATCTGGGCGCTCAGGGCGAAGAGCTCATCGAGCCTTTCGGGCCGGGCCGCCTGCAGGCGCCTTTCGATTTCTGTTTGCAAGTCGTCGTGTTCCAGGAACCGGGCCGTGCCGAAGGCGGTGACGGCAAACCCCCGGGGGGTCGCCACACCCAGCCGTTGCGACAACTCCCCCAGGGCGGCCATCTTGGAACCCACCAGGTCGGCGGATTCCTTGTCCACCCGGTCCAGAGGCACCACCAGGGGGCCTTCCCGCCTCGGGCGGTCCCCGTGGACGAAGGGGTTGATCTGCCTTTGAATGTGCCGGAATCGTTCGTAGAGTTCCGTGTATTTGCCGGGGGCCAGGGCATCCAGGTGTTGGATGATCTGGAAGACATGGGTGGACACGCGGGTGCATCGGGACCGGACGAAGGTCATGCCGAAGGGCCGGGTTCCCCGGAGCATCTCCTCCATTTCGCTCATGATCTCCAGGGCCCGGTTGTTGGCGCTGAGAAGCAGCTTGAAATGGTGGTAGCGGTGTTGAAAGGCCAGCCGCAGCTCGTCCACATTGCGCGGTGAGCCGGGGCGCCGGGATCCGGAGAGGCCCAGTTTAAGAGCGGTCTCCCGGATCCATGTGGTCACGACCTGGACGGCTTTTCCAACCACGGAGCCCCTCCTCCACCGAAGAACCGCATCCGCCGGCTTTCCCTGTACCCCCAGCCCCCGGCGATTCCCCCGGGAACGCGCCCCGCCGGAGGGCGCATCCGCCCGTTTTGCGTGTGGCCCCGGCGGGGTGGGCCGCCCCGCCGGGGGAGGGAGGAAGGAGCCGGCCGCGTCCGACTGGGGGGTTATGGCGTTCAGCCGGCTCTGCTTCCTCCACGACCGGAGAAACCTGCTACACTTCCTTCTTGGCGCCTTTTTTCATTTCCAGGCCGAAGCCCTCGAACAACATCAGGATGGCGTAGCCGAACCACAGGGTGTAGATCACGTAGAAGACCAGAGCGAAGGCCAAGATCCCCGCCTTGGACTTGGCGCTTTCCGGGGCGATGCCGTAATAATTGTAACCCACCTCCACCCCCTTAGCGACGACCTCTTGGAGGAACTTGGCGGCCTTGAACTCCTTTTGCTCCTTCAGCGCCTTGTCCATCTGCATGAAGGTGCTCCACCAGGCGAACAGGGCCTCCTTTTCCGGTATGCCGTAGCGGGAGCTCACCTCTTCGCCCCGGTTGTGGTACATGGCGTCACTGTCGGCCAGCGCCGCGGAAAGGATCTTTCCGAAATCGCCCCGGATCTTCAGGGCCTGTTCCTCCCGGCCCACCATGACCCCGGCCGTCATGAGCACCTTGACGGCATTGTCGGCCAGTCGGTCCGGGCTGAGGGAGATCTCCAGGTTCACCTCCTTGCCGTCCCATTCCTTGGCCTTCTCCTGGAGATCCGGAATGTAGTAGGTGGATCCCTTGGAGATGGTGTTGAAGAGCCGATCCGATGCGTGGAAGGCGTTTTCTCCCCCGAAGAGCGGAGAAAACATGACCGCCAGCACCACGAAGAACGACACGTTCAGAAGAGCCCCTTGCGTAAAAGCCTTTTTGTTGCGAATCATGATCTTAGGCCTCCTCTCCCCGAAGCGCTCCGAGGCTGGTCACGAATTTTCCGATCACCCAGGCGGCGAAGATGCCCACGCAGATGAAGAAGGCGTAGTTGCCCACCGTGGCCAGCATCTTGCCGGTTCCGGGAGCCAGCGTGATGATCTTCATCTCCGCCAGCTTGCCGGGCAGGGCGAAAAGCCGGTTCACGAAACCGGCCATGATGGCCGTGGCGTAAAACCCACGGATGTAGATGCCCTTGACCACCTTGGTGGTGAGGGCTCCCAGCTGGATGCCGAAAAGGGAGCCCAGGAGCATGCCCATGGCCAGGGTGTAGAAGATGAAGCCGTAGACGGCGTACTGGCTGATGGAGGCATAGCCCGCGGTGAAGATGATCTGGAGAATGTCGGTCCCCACGGTGGTGAAGGAGGAAACGCCCAGCACGTAGACGAAGATGGGGAAGGTGAGAAAACCGCCGCCCACCCCCATGATGGCCGCCACAAAACCCACCAAAGCGCCGGCCAGGACCACGAAGAGGGCCGGGATCTTCTTGCCGCCGGGAACCAGGTCCTCGTCGAAGCGGATCATGGGCGGGATGTGGGCCGCCTGGAGGCGCGCCGGCAGGCCCACCTTGCCCGAAGCCGCTTCGGCCCCATGGGCGCTTTCCCCGTGGTGGGCGCCCACGTCCTCACCGGACCTGCGAAGGCGCAGGAAGTCCACCAGGGCGTAAATCCCCAGAAAGCCCAGGAGCACCACGTACACCACGCTGATGAAGGTGTCGCTCAAAACGGGGTTCTTCTCGTAAAGGGTGCGGTTGATCACCCCGCCGCCCGTGACCCCGATTCCGGACCCCACCAAAAACCACACGGCCAGGGGAACCGACACGTTGCCCAGCTTCTTGTGGACCGCCGTGCCCATGATGGCCTTGGCGAAGATGTGAAAGAGATCGGTGCCCACGGCCAGGATGCCCTTGATCCCGGCACTCATGAGGGCGGGCGTGATGATGAAGCCGCCGCCGGCGCCGATGCACCCCGTGATCAGGCCCGCACACAGGCCGATGAGAATGGAGACCAGAAAGATTTCCGGTGTGTAGAAGGCCGGACTGTAGGCCTTCTTGCCGCCCAGGATGGCGGGGAGGGTTTCCGGATCGGCCGCAATGGCCACTGACAGAAAGATGGCCGGCAGAGCCAGCAGGCCCAGGATCGCCAGCCGCTTCCTGCTCCTCAGGATGTTCATGGACGCCTCGTAGTCCCACCGGGCGTGGGCCATGGAGGCGCGCATCAACAGTTCGTAGATGTATCGTCCCTTTTTCATCTCTTTACCCTCTGTCTCCTTTGTCCGTGTTCGCACGATCACAACCCCCGCAAAACCATTCAGTCGCCTGTCTCCCCGTGTCCCCCCACCCCCTTTCGTCCTTGCATTCTCTTTTCCTGCAGTTTCTTTTTCTTGTGGGCGTCCTCCACCTTGTAGAGGAGCTCATCGATATCCATGGGCTTCATCAGGTAGTCGAAGGCACCCAGTTCCATGCCCCGGATGGCCACCTCCAGGTTGGCATGGCCGGTGAGCATGATCACTTCCGTCAAAGGATGCCTTTCCTTGATGGCCTTGAGGGTCTCGATGCCGTCCATGCCCGGCATTTTCACATCCAGGACCACCACGTCCGTGGGATGCTCCTCCAGGTACTTGAGGGCGTCCTCCCCGCTGCGAACCCCCACGGCCTCCACCCGACGCTTTCGCATGCGCTTGATGAGGGTCTCCAGGAACTCCACCTCGTCGTCCACGAGCAACAGCCGCACCTCTTCCATGGGATCTCACCTCCTGCGCCCCACGGCCTGACAGATCTTTTCCACCAGTTCTTCCAGCTCACAGGGTTTGGTCAGGTAGTCGAAGGCCCCGTGGGCCATGCCGTCCCGGGCCGCCTGTTCCGAACCGTGCCCGGTGAGCATGATGACGGGCATGTCCGGATCCATCCGCTTGAAGATCTTGAGGACCTCGATGCCGTCCATGTCCTCCATCTTGAGATCGAGGACGGCCGCGTGGAACCGGCGGTCCCGGAGCTTCTGGATTCCCTCGGTGCCGCTGAGGGCCGTGGTGACCCGGATGCCCCGACGCCCCAGTCGGCGTCTCAACACATCCGCAAAGCCCCTCTCGTCATCCACCAGCAGGATGTCCACCGCGTGCGGATGCGCCTCGTGCGTCCCCATGGTTGCCATGGTTTCCCGTCCCCTCAATCGCCCCGGCGCAAGGCAATGGCATGGGCCTTGGCCTCCAGGATCTTCTGCTCATGGCGGGCCTTCTTCTTCTTGGCCTCCTGGACCTTGGCCGACAGATCCTCGATGTCGCAGGGCTTCATCAGGTAATCGAAGGCCCCCAGGCGCATCCCCTCGATGGCCGTCTCCACCGTGGCATGCCCCGTGAGCATGATCACTTCCACCAGGGGTCGGCGCTTCCTGATTTCCCGAAGCGTCTCGATCCCGTCCATGCCCGGCATCTTCACGTCCAGGATGACCACGTCCACCTTGTCGTCGTC
Organism: Desulfacinum sp.; assembly: GCA_014359885.1. Lineage (GTDB taxonomy): Bacteria > Desulfobacterota > Syntrophobacteria > Syntrophobacterales > DSM-9756 > Desulfacinum. Next base: position 16,105 of record JACIYN010000006.1, on the reverse strand, counting down.
GTCGAGGACCTCCAGCGCCTGGGGCCCGTTGAAGGCCTTGAGGATGTGAAAGCCCCGCTTCCCGAGCCGTTTGGTCATGGTCTCCACGAAGGGCACCTCGTCATCCACCAGCAAAACCATCGTTCGATCCATCTTCTTCCTCCTTTGGATTTTCCGCCCTCTCCCGCTCCACGCCGTCGCCGGCGGGCAGGTACACATGGAAGGCCGTCCCCACGCCCACGGCGCTGTTGACGGTGATGTCCCCCCCCATCTTCTTGACGATCCCGTAGCAGATGGACAGGCCCAGGCCCGTCCCGCGCCCCACGGGCTTGGTGGTGAAAAACGGGTCGAAGATGCGCTGCAGGTTGGCCGGCGGGATCCCCTCCCCGGTATCGGCCACGTCCACGATCACACGGCCGTCCTCGAACCGGGTGGTGATGTCCAGGGTGCCCCCCGTCTTTTCCATGGCGTCCAGGGCGTTGTTGACCAGGTTGAGGAGAACCTGCTGCATCTCCGCGGGCGACATGGACACCCAGGGGATCCCATCGGTGAGGTGGGTGCGGATGCGGACCCCGGCGTATTTGGCCCGCTGCTCCACCAGCCCCACCACCTCCTGCACCAGCTTGTTCAGCTGCACCTGCTGCACCGTGGGGTCGGTGCGGCGGGCGAAACTGAGCAGCTTATGGGTGATCTCCTTGCAGCGGGCGCCCTGGGTTCGGATCTGGCTCAGGGACCGGCGAACCTCCTCCACGTCCAAGGGCTCCCCCTTTTCCAGATCCCCCAGCAGATCCTCCACCCAGCCGGCTTCCTCCACCATGATGGCCACCGGATTGTTGATCTCGTGGGCGATCCCGGCGGCCAGCTCGCCGATGGACGCCAGCTTGCCCGCCTCGATCACCTGCTCGTTCATCATCTCCTTTTCCCGGTCCACCTGGATGATGCGGTTCACCACCCGTCGGGAGAGAGTCCAAGCCGTGCCGGCCACGGCCAGGGCGCTGAGCACCAGCACGCCCAGGCTCAGCCGCCGCGCCCGGTAAAGATCGGAAAAGGCGTCCTGGACGTCCTGGAGGTAGAAGAGGATCCACTGGCCGCCCTTGAGAGGGCGGGAAAAGACGAGAAGGGATCGCCCCGTTTCCGGAACGCGCCTTTCGGTCCAGAACGGGCGGACGTCGTCGGATGGCGCGGAGGGTGCCCGGCCCGGAACCCGACCGGGAACGGACCCTTCCGCGGGCACCGCCGGCAGATCATGGGAAACCTTTTGGGGCTGCAGTCCCGCCAGGAGTTCCTGGGGCGGCAAATCGGGCTCCCGGTTGGGCCGGGTCTGGAACTCCCCCTGCCGATTCACGATGAAGGCCTGACCGGTCCTGCCGATGCGAAGGTTTTCCACCAGCCGGTTGAACGCCACGAAGTCGATGGTGGACCGCACCACCCAGGCGTCGGCCCCCTCCCCGATGCGCACCGCCACGATGAAGTGGGGCAGTCCGCGCAGACCGAGAAAGACGTCGCTGATGGTGTAGGGCCGAGCCAGGGCCTCCTGAAACCAGGGGGCGTCGGTGTAGCGGGCCTGGGTGAGCTGGAACGGTCCGGCATAGGCCTGCTGAAAACCCCGGGCATCCACCAGCCCCAGGTCCACGAAGACCCCGCCGTGCTTTTCCTGCAAAAGGATGAGGAGCCTCCCCAGGAACTTCTCGTCCTTCAGCCGATCCACGGGGTGGACCGCCGCCAGCACCTGGATGTCGGAAAGCTTCTCCTGCAGGAAGGTGTCGATGTGCCGGGCGTGGTTGTTCACCAGTTCGCTCAGATGATCCACCACCTTGTGGCGATAGGCCGTGTGGAACTGCCACCCGGCGATGGCGGCGATCATGAGGAGCGGCAGCAGAGACACCGCCAGGATGATGCCCAGGATGTTGCGGCGCAGGCTGTGGTAGTAGCGATCACCGTTCATGGCCGTCCGGCCCCCGATCCAAGGTGTTGCCTTCCGCTTCCGGCCCCCTCGAGGCCTCTTGCCCTCCCCCGCTCTCCGCCCGGCCCAGGAGGACGCGCCGGAGAACGGCCTTCAGTTCCCACGTGGGCCCCTTCTTGGCCACCACCGCATCGGCCATCCCCGCCAGCTCCGGCGACTCATCGCAGTAGGAATGCACCACCACCGGGAGCTGCGGGTAGTGGTCCTTCAGGAATCGGAGCGTCTCCAGGCCCGATCCGTAGGCCACATCGGGATCGAAGACGAGCGCATGGAAGGACGGACAGGACCGCAGTTGCCGGTGCATGTCCCGGCAGTCGAAGGCCTCGCTCACCTCAAACCCCTCCCGGGCCAGCTCCCTGCGCAGGAAGGCCCGCACGTGTCGGTTTCGATCCGTGATCAGAATCCGGAGGTTCCGCTCCAAAGGGTTCCCTCGGCCCACTGTCACCTCAATCCCTGGAGAGCCTGTGGTTGCCTGTTCCGTCCGCTCCGTGCCTCAAGACACCTTTTGTAGGAGCCGGCTTGCCGGCGATCCGAATCGCGGCCAACGCCGCTCCTACCATGGAAAAAACTCCTTTGCGTCCATTGGCGTTCCTTGGCGGTTCGCTTTCACATCCAAAGGCAACGGGCATGCCAACGGGTCCGGATGGAGGCAACTCCGCTCCCTGCCTTGCGCGCGGGCCCGAAGGCGGGGCTGGGGAGACGCCGAAGGAGATTCCGGCGGGGGTCGGGGGTGTCAGGTTCTTTTACAGATCGTAAAGGGGGATCCCGCGGCCGGTAGTTCTGCTTTGCCGGGGACGGCCTTGGGCGCGCCATGGGTAACCGCAACGTCAGACAGAAGCGTCCCGTCTGTTTCCACGAATCCCACCGGGACAGCCTCGCCGGCTGGCGCGGTTTTTGCCCTCTCTTGCAGGGGGGCGTTTCCAGGCCTTGCACCGGCCGTGCTCCTGGGAGGCTGACCGACAATGGGCCCAATGCCGCGTCTCTACCGAACGCCGAAGACGGCAAGGCCTCGCACGCCATGGGCTCCCGCTTTCGCGGGAGCGACGGAACCGGGGATTCGCGGACGGGCTCTTGGATCCGGGATTCGGACGACGTTCAAGGAGGATTCGCTGTGACGGACGGTCCAACGGAGGTGCCGCCATCCGCTGAGGCCCGACGGCGCGGGAAGATGGAACTGGTCGCAGCGACGGGTCCCGCCATCCTCACCTCGGCCTTGGCCGTCGGGTTCCTCATGGCAGGGGAACCCTTGGCCGCGGCCGCCCTGGGCGGCTCGGCCCTTCTGTCCGCGGTCTTTTCCATGATGCTCCGGCGCAGGGTTCGCGAGGAAAGGACCAAGGACGAGCTGCGAACCCGCCAGCTCCTGCAGGCCCAGAAGCTGGCGGCCATCGGGGAGATGGCTTCCGGCATCGCCCACGAGATCAACAATCCCCTGGCCGTGATCGGCCGGGAAGCCGAATGGATCCAGGCCCTTCTGGAAGACGCCCCGCCCCTGCCCCGACAGACGGCCGCGGAAATCCGCGACTCGCTGGCGGTCATCGGGGACCAGGTGCGCCGGTGCGCCGACATCACCCACCGGCTCCTGGACTTCGCCCGCAAGCGGGAGCCGCTGCGCCAGTGGGTGGATCCCATCGGGTTGGTGGAAGACATGGTCCAGCTGGTGGAGCGGGTTCTTCGCGGCCGCGACATCCGCATCCGTCGCTGCTACGAGCCGGGCCTGGCGGCCGTCTTCACGGACGCCCCCCTGCTTCGGCAGGTGGTTCTCAACCTGCTCAACAACGCGGTGCAGGCCATCGAGCAATCCATGGAACCATCGGGAACCATCACCGTGACCATCGGGGAAAGCCTTCCCGGCTGGGTGGACATGGCGGTGGAAGACACCGGCTGCGGAATCCCGCCCGAAAACATGGGCCGTCTCTTCGACCCGTTTTTCACCACCAAGGCCGCAGGCCAGGGGACCGGCCTAGGCCTGGCCGTCTGCCACAAGATCGTGACCGGCCTGGGGGGATTCATCCTGGTGGAGTCCAAGAAGGGATGCGGCAGCCGGTTCACGGTCCGACTGCCCCGGAAACCCGGAGAAGGGCCGGCCCTTTGAACACCCGGGCCAGCCGGCGGACCCCGACGATGATGGTCGTCCTTGCGCCACCCCGCATGGATGAAAGAGCCTGCAGCGGGCCGCCGGGGAAATGGGTAGAAGGAGGATCCCATATGGAAGGACAAAGGCCTCGAGTGCTCCTGGTGGACGATGAGGAAAGGTTTCGCTGGACCATGGGAAAGCTTCTGCGGCGGCGGGGTTACGATGTGGAGGAAGCCGGTTCGGCCCATGAGGCCCTGGTCCGCATCCAGAAGGGGGATGTGGATGTGGTGGTGCTGGACGTGAAGATGCCGGGCATGGACGGCATCGAGGCGCTGGGACGCATCAAGGCCATCGACCCCCTTCCCGAGGTGATCATCCTCACGGGGCATGCCAACGTGGATGCAGCCGTGGAGATCATGCGCCTGGGAGGCTACGAATACCTGCTGAAACCCTGCCCCATCGAAGACCTGACGAGCAAGATCGACGGGGCCCTGGAAAAGAAGCGGGCCCGGGAAAAACTCCACGGAGGGCCCTGACGGAAACCGTCACTCGTCCAGGCCGTAGCGTTCCTCCAGAAAGCGCCGGGCCGCCTCCTCCACGCTTTCCTCGCTGTTCATGAACATGTCCATCTGCCGCGTGTACTGGAGGAGGCGCCCCACCCGGTCCAAGCGCTCCCGCACCTTGTCACAGGGATATTTCTGGTAGCGGGCGGTCATGCGGTCCCCCACCACGTCCACCTGGAAATCCAGGGTCTCCAGGATGCGGCCGATGGCGCGCACCCGCCTGTTTCGGCGCACCTCGTCGGCGGCCCCCCCCATGAAGGAAAAGGTGATGTAGTTCTTGTTCTGGGTTTGGCCGCAGTAGCTGTCCACGATGCTGTAGTGGTAGCCAACCCGGGAACTGAAATTCAGGTACTTGTCGGAGATGACGGCATAGCTCCGGTCCCCGAAGCGCTCGGCTCCGAGCCGCGGAGGGGACAACATCTGCTCGGAAAGAACCGACAGGAAGCCGCGCAGATTCACGGGTTTCGGGCCGGTACCCCGAAAGGCCTCATGGGTCATCCCTTCCAGGAGCGCCAGGAGCGGAACGCTTCGCACATCCTGCAGAGTCACCCGCCCTCGGCCCGCGGCCCGGGGATCCAATCCTCCGCCCAAGTCCAACAGGTGAAGATCGATGGGCAATTCCGCCTCCAGCTTGACCGCCCACCCTTGCCCGCCGGACACCCCGTCGCTCAGCCGGAACATCTCATGGTAGGACATCTCGTGGGCATAGCGCATGACGTCATGGAGGGTTCGGCAGTTGCCGGGCTGAAAGTCCGGGGACTTGGGGTCCAGGAGGGTCAGCGGCACGATCCAGGATGCCACACGACGGAGCGCCTCATGGACGGGGGTCCCCAGCAGGATCGGCCGGCGCTCTCCTTGGCGGAGGATCAAGTCCCGGCGGCAACCCGCGTAGATAGACCGGCCGCCGGCATCCACCGTGACGAGCCGCCCGGGCGCCAGAATCTCCATGGCCCCTTCCACCCCCACCAGGGTGGGGATGGAGAATTCACGGGCCACCGACGCCATGTGCCCCGTGGCACTGCCCGCTTCGGTGACGATGGCGGCCGCCCGGTCCATCACCAGCACGTAGGAGGGCGAGGAATGGTGGGCCACCAGCACGGCCCCCCTGGGGAAGTTCTCCAGATCCTCGTCCCGACGCACCGGGTGGACGGGGCCGCACGCCACGCCCGCCACCGCCGTCTCCCCTCCAGTCAACAGCGGCTCTTGTGCGGCTTCCGCCTCGGAACTCCCGGGCCGTGGGGGGGGGACCTCTTCCTCGCGTTCCACGGCCCGGAGCGGCGCCCCTTGGGATCCCCCGGCCTCCGTGAACACAGGCGTTTTCAACTCTCCATGGGCTTTGCCTGTGGAACCTTCCGATCCGTGCAACGGCCGACTCTGCAAGATGAAGAGATTCCCTGTGCCGTCCACGGCCCATTCCACATCCTGCGGACACCCGAAGTGGCGCTCCAACTGCACCACCGCCCGGGCCAGTTCCCGCAGATGCGCCTCCTCCAGGCACGGGCGGCCCCGATCCTCTTCGGGAACCGGCTCCGGCTCGAGCCGCCCGTCCTCCCGCATGACGAGCCGAACGGGCTTGCCGGCCACATGACGTTCCAACACGTCCCACGGCTCGCCCTTGCCCACCGCGAACCGATCCGGCGTCACTTTCCCGTCCACGGCATAGGGCCCCAGACCCCAAACGCCCGTGATGACCACCCGATCCGATCGCCGGAGCACCGGGTCCATGGAATAGGCCACGCCGGCGGCGACGGATTCCACCATCTCCAGGCAGGCCACCCCCATGGCCACGTCCTCGTCCCGCACCCCCATGTGGAACCGGTAGGAAACCGCCCGCGGCGTATAGAGACTGGCCGCAATGATCCGGTAGGTGTGGGCCAGGCGATCCCGGCCCACGTTGAGCTGACTCACGTATTGTCCCGCATAGGAAAGCTCGCTGTCCTCGCCCACGGCGCTGCTGCGCATGGCGATCCGAAGACCACCGGAGGAAGCCCCCCGCCCCCCCACCCTGCCTTCCAGCGCGTCGAAGGCCTGCGTCAGAGCCGCTTCCAGGTCCCGGGGAACCGGCGTGGTGAGAATCCGATGCTGAATCGCCTCGCACACCTCCCGGACCTGGTCGGGAGAGGTGAGGTCCGCCTCCGCCTTGAGCTTTCGGATCGCATCCCTCAGATCCCCCTGGTTCATGAAAAGCTCGAAGGCGGTGGTGGTGACCGCGAAGCCGTCCGGCACGCGCAACCCCACGCGATTGCGCACCTCTCCCAGGTTGGCGCTCTTGCCGCCCACCCACGGCGCCAGGGTCCGGTCCACCCGGGACAACTCCAGCACCAGCTCGGCCATGGGCTCCGGCCCGGAACGCGCTTCCAGCTCCCGGGCGATGTTTTCCCCGATGCGCGCCAGGGCCCTTTCCAGGCCGGGGTAGCCGTCACGGGATAGGGCGTTGAGGCTTCGGACCATGCGCGCCGCGTGGGACATCCCCAGAGCCGCCCGGGATCGGACGTAGCTCATGTCGAACAGGTCCATGCCCCGAAGCTTTTCCGCCATGTCCGAGACGATGCGGGCCAGTTCCGTGTTGGAATCGAGCAGTTCCCTGAACTGGGCGTACTTGTAGCGGAAAAGATCCGCCAGCTGCTCCGGAGCCGGTTTCGGCTCCCACCGGAATCGATCCTTGACACGCCGCCAGAATCCCACGCCTGTCTCTCCTCCGTTAGGCGTAAGGCGTTAGGCGTTAGGCGTTAAGTCGCGGGGTGACGGCCTGCCGGCGGTCCGAATCCCGGCCGAGGCCGCTCCGGCAAAAACGTTTTCCACGGGCGGGGATAAACCCCGCCCCAACTCTCCCCGATTGCCCGCCCCCGCCTCACTCCCCACTCCCCACGCCTCACGCCTCACGCCTCACGCCTTACGCCTCACGCCTCACGCCTTACGCCTCACGCCTTACGCCTGACGCCTCACGCCTTACGCCTCACGCCTTACGCCTGACGCCTCACGCCTCACGTTTTCCGGTTCACCACCTTATAGCGCGTGGCCGGGCCGCGGCCGCTCTTTTTCACCAGCCCCTTTTCCACCAGGTCCCGAAGATCGTGCAGGGCCGTGCGGGCGGGAATGCCCCCGGCGGCCTCCTGGTATTCGCTTCGGCTCATGTGGCCCCGGGCCAGCAGGGAAGGCAGGGCGCGCGCCTGCCGGGCATTGAGCGGCGGGAGGGAATCCCCGCCGCCCGGCCGGGGCGCCTCGGGGAATCCGTTAGACCCTCCCGGCGCGTCCGAAGCCGCTTCATTTGCCGTTTTTCCGTCTTTGCCGTCCTCCGGAAGATCTCCCGTCCCCCCCAGACCCAAATCGGAGGCGTAAATCCAGGATCCCTCCACCATGGCCACCGCCCGGGTGAGGCTGTTTTCCAGTTCGCGCACGTTCCCGGGCCAATCGTGGGCCAGCAGGGCGTCCAAGGCGCCCTGGGTCAGGCCCACCGGAGGCCGCTTGATGCGCCGGCATGCCTCGTCCAGGAAATGGGCCGCCAAGAGGGGAATATCCTCCCGTCGCTCCCGAAGGGGCGGCGTGCGCAACGTGATGACATTCAGCCGGTAGTAGAGGTCTTCACGAAAGAGACCGCGCCGGACCAGATCCTGCAAGTCCTCGTTGGTCGCCGCAACGAGGCGCACATCCACGTCCTGTTCCACGTCGCTCCCCAGAGGTCGTATCCTCCGCTCGGCGATGGCCCGCAACAGCGCCTTCTGCACCTTGGGCGAAGCCGTCCCCACCTCGTCCAGAAAGAGGGTCCCTCCGTGGGCCGCCGCGAAGGCGCCCTTCCGGTCCGTCTTCGCCTCGGTGAACGCCCCCTTCACGTGGCCGAAGAGGGCGTCCATGAGAAGGTTCTCGTCCAGTGCCCCGCAATTGATGGCCAGGAAAGGCTTGTCCCGGCGCGGCCCCAGCCCATGGATCGCCTCGGCGGCCAGCTGCTTTCCGGTGCCCGTCTCCCCCAGGATGAGCACGTCCGCGTCGGCGGATGCCGCCCGGACCACCTGGTCCCGGAGACGGATCATGGCCGGCGAGCGGCCCACCAGCTTCGAAAGGGCCTCGGGCATTTCCCTTCGCTCCCGGTGCAGCACGGCCGCCTCCTGCTCCAGGGAGATCCTTTCCCGCATGAGGGTTTCCTGAAGCTGGCGGTCCCGGGCCTCGATGGTTTCCATCTGCTCCCGGATCCGCACGATGAGATTGTTGATGGCATCCTTGAGAAAGGCCGTTTCCAGGTCCTTTTCCGGAATGGAGAGGGGTTGCAGCCGGCCGGATTCCTGGATCTCGTCGACGGCTCGGGCCAGTTTGTGCAGGGGCCGCGTCACCAGGCGGCTCACCCCCCACACGATGGCCGAGAGGAGAAAACAGCTCCCGATGCCGATCAGGAAGATGACGTCCACCTGCCGGTATCCCGCCCGGGTGATGAGCCGGCTGCGATCCACGAAGATGACGCCGCCGTAGACGGAGTCCTCCCCGCCCTTTCCCTCGGCAGGCCAACGCACGGGAGCGTATCCCAGGTAGACCCGATCCACCTGGGTCTTTTCGTGGGGCTCCACACGGCGGATGAGGACGCCGTGCCTGCCTTCCCGAAGCTCCCCGGCCATGAGCCAGAAGTCCCGGTGGCGGCTGTCCGGGCGAAAGGCATTCTTTAGGCCCGGACGCCCGAAGGTCCCGGAAAGGTTCCAGCGGGCCAGATCCGTTCCCAGCGGTGCCGGGCTGCGGGGCTGGTCTTCCGATTGGAAAAGGATCCACCCGCCGGGATCCACGAAATACATGTAGCGAAGTTCCGGGCTGCGCGCGTAGCCCGAAAGGGGGGATTGGGCCGAATTGAAGAGGGAGAGGATGTCCCGCACCTGGCGGGCATCCACGCTCAGGAAGACGAAGCCCCGTGGTGACGGGCCGCCCGCCCCGGATCCGCCCCATGGGCCCACGGGCGCGATGAAACGGATCACATGGGTGATCCGGCCCGGAACGACCGTTGCCTCGCCGAGGGCCGCTACGGCCGGCACCACGCGGCTGATCCATGGACCGCCCTCTGTGGAACCTGTTGCGCCCTTCACGGGATCGGCTGCGGGCACCCCGTCCCACACACCCGCCCAATGATCCGTTGGAACCGTCTCCAGCACCCCTTCCGCAAGCCGCCACACCGTGCCCCGCCCCTGCCCGGGGAAGACCACCCCCGCCTCCGCATAGGCCCACCCCCGGATGGACCGCTTCGCGTCCAGGAACCGCTCCACCTCGTCTCGGGAAAGGGGACCGCGGGCCAGCCACAGGACATCTTCCCGGCATCGGTCGAAAAACTGCTCCATCTCGTGGGCCGCCCCCAGGGTCTGGAGCAGCACGGTCCGGCGCACCGCCTCCTCCAGAAACCGGCTGGAAAACCAGTGCGTCAGATACCCCGTCACCACCAGGATGAAGACCACCGCCGGAATCAGAACCATCCAGAGCTTGGTGCGAAGTCGAAAGGAACGGAAGGAGAAGGCCTCGCGGGCTTCCATCACCCCACCGTTCAGCAGCTTGATGATGCGCATGGATCCACCTCTGTTTCCCCGCCTCCTTCGGCGGCCGCCAAACCTTTCCACAGCCCCTTGCCGGAGTTCCCTAGGGCAACCTTTGTGCCAAGCCGCACAAAAATCGCGCCATCTTCATCCAATGGAAATTCAAATGTTTTTCCCCTTCTGCACCCGGAGGATCCGGCCGGGACCGGCGTCGGATCCGTCAGGTTTCTTTACAGCATGGCGAGATATCCTAAAACCACCCATATAACCAAATACTTGTGGTTCATCGCGCCCTTGGCCGCCTTTCCGCCCGGATGGATCCTCCCCGTGGCGCGCCCGCAGGGGTTGAGAAGACCGCCAGCTTTCATGGAGCGCGGGATTTCCCCGGATCCCGCAAAGGATGTGGGATTTCGCCGGCATGGAGCTTGCCTGCTGTGGGCTGCGACCCGACGCGGGATGAACGGGGCCGAGGGGCCCTCGAGAAGAGAAGACAGCTGGAATCCCTATGGAGAAAGGAGGACGTAACCGAAAAACGGAAGGCAGTGGAAGGGAACGAAAGAAGAGTTTTTGTGTATTTGTGTAACCGACCAACAGGGAGGTGGAAGACATGACAAGGTGGATGCGCAGAGTCCTGGGCGCTGCGGGGCTTCTGCCCGTGGCGGCGCCCTCCCTCGTGTGGGCGGCCGGCGGCAAGGCGAGCCAGCTGGTGGTGGTGGCGGACACCCGCGTGATTCAAAACGCGGCGCTCAAATACTTCGCCGATCTCTACAACACCAACATCTGGCTCTTCGCCGTGTGGGCGGTGGTGCTCACCGCCGTCTACGGATGCTTTCTCGGCCTACTTATGGACTTCATCATGGCCCGTACCGGCCTGGACCTCAAGAGCCGCAAGATCGTGGAACACTAGCAATCGAGGAGGGCGGATTATGGATTGGCTCTATCTGCACATGCCCATCGCCGGCATGGAGATCTTCTGGCCGGGATTGGTGCTCATCGGATTCGCCGTGGGCGTCATCGGAGGGTTTTTCGGCATGGGGGGCGCCTGGATGGTGACCCCCGGGTTGAACATCCTGGGCTTTCCCATGGCCTTCGCCATCGGCACGGACATCGCCCACATCGCCGGAAAGTCCATGGTGTCCACCATGCGCCATTCCAAGTTCGGCAACGTGGACTACAAGCTGGGGATCGTGATGCTGGTGGGCACCATGGTGGGGATCGAGTGCGGGGCCCAGATCGTCATGTTCCTGGAGCGCATCGGACGGGTGGGCAGCGTGGTCCGCTGGGTTTACGTGGTCTTTCTCGCTCTCATCGCGTTCATGGTCTTCTACGACTATTTCAAGGCCGTCCAGAAGAAGAGGGCCGGCATCGTGGAAGGAGAGAAGGGCACGGAAGGCGTCACGTGGTACAAGACGCTCCATAAGATCCGCATTCCCCCCATGATGCACTTCAAGGCGGCGGGGTTCACCTGCTCGGCGTGGCTCCCCATCGTGGTGAGTTTCGCCACGGGCGTGCTGGCCGGGTTCCTCGGCATCGGCGGCGGCCTGCTGCGCATGCCCGCCCTGGTCTACCTGGTGGGATGCCCCACCCACATCGCCGTGGGCACCGACCTTTTCGAGGTGATGGTCTCCGGTCTGTACGGGGCTTTCACGTACAGCCTCAAGGGCCGCATTGAGCTGGTGGCCGTCTTCGTCATGCTCACCGGCGCGGCCATCGGAGCCCAGATCGGCACCGTGGCCACCAAGTACTCCAAGGGCTACGGCATCCGGGTGGCCTTCGGATGCGCCGTGGTGGCCTGCATGGTGTCCATCATCCTGAAGCAGTACAAATTCAACGCGGCGGCGGCGGTGATCATCCTGGGCGCCATCGGGATCATCTGCGCCTACATCATGGCCATCATGTTCAAGGGCGCGGCCCAGGAGCTGCGCGAAAAGAAGGCCCGGGAGCAGGCCCAGGCGAGCTTCTGAGGCGGCCGAAGGCCGCCGTCGGCAGGGGGGATCGGTCCGCCCCGGCGAAACCCACCATGGGGCCGGGGCGGACCAAGACCAAAACGCGGAAGAAACCATCCGGAGGAGACTCCATGAAAAGACTGTTCGGGTTGTGGGTTCTTTTCCTCGCCCTTTCGTGCCTGGTTGTTCCGGCGGCGTCCCAGGCCGCCGAGGTGGCCCAGGGCAAGGTGATCGCGGTGGATGCCGCCGCCAAAACGCTCACCATCGAGGAGTTTGACACCAACATCAGCCACGAGAATCCCTACGGGCGACCCACGGGCATCACCTCGGTCTACCGGACCGAGGGGGCCCTGGTGGGTATTCCGCCGGAGCCCGGAGACGTGGTTCGGATCGCCTATGAAACCAAGGGTTCCGAACGGATCGCCATCCGGGTCATGAACGTGTCCAAGCAGGATCTGCGAAAGAAGTAAGGCCCGGGGAGGGCGCTTCGTCCCGGCCGCGGGGCGGAGCCCCGCGGCTACGAAAAGACCGGAAATACGCGGCCTTTGAGCCACACACCCATTCCGGACAAGTTCCTGGGACGAAACGGATATTGAAGGCGGGGATATGCGTTAGCCGGCGTTAAGTTCTTTCCACAATCGGGAAAAACCGGGGGGACCGCATGAATGCGAGACAAAAAGGGATCGTGATCGCCATGGATCTTCTGCTTCTGGCCGAGCTGTGCCTGTGCATGTATTGGGGGGCCGCCCGGGGGGAGATGATGGCGGCCTTTTTCATCCGGAGCTTTCTGCCCATGGCGCTGGTCACCGTGATCGGGGCCCGCTTCTGCATCCGGCGGTGCCGCAGCGTCCGGGCGGCCGGTCCTCGGGAAGGGTGACCTCCATGAAGCCGCAAAAGGCTCCTCCCCCGCCCCTGGTGAGGATCGCAGGTCTGGCGGCGGGCGTCCTTCTCCTGGTTTCGGCCATGGACGCAATCGTTGCCGGATTCCGGACCCCCGACGAGGAAGTGCGCCTCGTGGCGGGCTCCCGGGCCCCCGTGGCGGGAAAGACCGAAACGGCCATCCCGGACATCCATTGGCTGACCTACGAAAGGTCCGGCCCCCACGTCACGCTGGTCTTTCTGGAAGGCCGGGGGCGCCTGTGGCGGGGCCGCGTGGAAGCCTCTCCCGACGCTCCGGCGGGCGAAGTCTCCCTTCGGGTCTTTCTCCATGGGGAGACCCCCGAGGAAGCCGCGCGAAACCCCGTGTACAGGGTGCGCATTTTTGAAGACGCAAACGCCCTGCAAAAGGCCGAACGGTCCTTCTTTCGCCGTCTTCTCGGTTGGAGCCCCTGGATCGTCGCCGCCACGGCCCTTCCCGTTCTCATGGCATGCCTGGGCCTGTCCTACAGGGCCGAGACGCGACGGGACGAAGCCCTGCGCCGCCAGGGCGTGGCCCCCGTCTATCGGGCCCGCAAGGGAGCGGACGGCTGGGAGCTGGCCTTCGGCCTGGGGACCGCGGACGGGCTGCATGCGGGAGACCGGGTGATGGTGGTGGACGGGGCGGGAAAGACCATCGGCACGGCCGTGGTGGCCTCCACCACTCGCGACGACGCCCTGGCCCGCCTGGATTCCCGCCTTTCTCTTCCCCGGCAGGTCTTCGTCGCCGCACGGGGCCGGGAAGATCCTTCCGGAAAGGCTTGACGACCGGCGGCCCCCGCACCACACTGGCGGGGATGGACGCACACGAAGCCGGACGGCGCAGGGCCCATGGGAGGCCGCGCCGCGCTCCGCCGGGGAGCAAGGGCCGGAAGGGCCGCCGGAAAGGAAACCTCAGCACGGGAAGGAAGGACGGGAACGATGCGGCTGGAAGACATCATGACACGACGACTGGAAACCATCTCCGCCGATGCCAGCGTGTACGAAGCCATCGAACGCATGGTGGACAAGCGGATCCGCTCCCTCCTGGTGGTGGCCGACGGGCCCGTGGAAACGGACGGGGTGGTGACGGCCCGGGACGTGGTTTTCAAGGTGCTGGCCAAGGGACTCAACCCGCACAACGTGCGGGTGGGGGAGATCGCGGGGCGGCCCCTTCGGTGCGTGGACAAGGACCAGACCGTGGAGGCGGTGGCGGCGGTCATGGAAGAGGCCAACGTGGCGCGCGTTTTCGTGTGCGACGAAGGCCGGGTGGTGGGCGTGGTGGCGCTCATGGACATCATGCAGGCGAACCTGGTGGCGAGGGCCAAGAACAGCCATGCTTAAGCGACTTCTCAAGGGCAACCGGAAAGAGGAGGAGGCGCTGGCGTCCATGCGCGAACACCTGGGCCTCCTCTGTTCGGCCACCGAGACCTTCGACCGCCTCCTGAACGAGCGCAAGGAACATCTGGTGGAGCGCATCTGCGACCTGGAGCGGGAAGGCGACATGGCCCGAAGGAAGGTGCTTTCCACCATCTTCGAAGGCGCCTTCCTTCCCTACCTGCGCCCCAACCTGTGCCGGTTCGTGGAGCTGGTGGACGAGGCCTTCGACACCTTGGAAGACGCCGCACGGACCTTCGCCATGATCCGGCTGCACCCTTCCCTCACCGACGAATGCCTCAAGATCGCCTCCCTCAACAGGCAGATGTGCGAGATCTTGGCCGTGGCCTTCGAGATCACCCTGCAAGGGGGGGATCTGCGGGAACAGTCCCTGGCGGTCCGCATCCTGGAAAAGAGGGTGGACGACCTGAAACACGACATCTTTCAGCGCGTGGCCTCCCTGCCGGTGGCGGGCTTCTGGGACGGCAAGTTCCTGGCCGATTTCCTGGAAAGCCTCACCCGTTTCAGCGATCTGCTGGAAGACGCCGCCGATGCTCTCTACATCCTGAGCGTGAGCTTCCGTTAGCGGGCGGACGGCAACATGTGGCGGATCCTGAGCGGCTGTTTCATGGGGTGGAGTCTGGGGGCCAACAACTCGGCCAACGTCTTCGGCACGGCCGTGGCCAGCGGGTTGGTGCGTTACGCCGTGGCCATCTGGCTCACGGCGATCTTCGTGGTGGCCGGAGCCGTCCTGGAAGGGGCCAAGTGCATGGGCACCTACGGCGCCCTGGCCGCCTTGAGTGCCGATGCGGCTTTTCTGGTCACTTTGGCCACGGCCTGCACCGTTACGTTCCTCACCCACGCCGCCATTCCGGCATCCACGTCCCAGGCCGTGGTGGGAGCCCTTCTGGGTTGGGCCGCCCTGCACGGTACCCCCGACTTCACCAAACTCTACAAGATCGTGACCTGCTGGGTGCTCACCCCGGTGGGCGGCATCGTGGGCGGATGGCTCCTCTTTCGCATCCTTCAGGAGGTCATCGAGAAGCACGTGCCGTCCCTGGTGGCGCGAAACCGCTTCTATCTCTTGGGAGTTCTCGTCACGGGCTGCTACAGCGCCTACTGTCTGGGAGCCAACAACGTGGCCAACGTGACCGGGGTCTACGTGGCCGCCGGGCTGCTGGACGCCCCCGCGGCCGCCCTGGTGGGCGGGCTGAGCATCGCCCTGGGCGTGCTCACCTACAGCCGCAAGATCATGATGGCCGTGGGCAAGGGCATCGTCCCTCTGGACCCGGGCTCCGCCCTGGCGGCCGTCCTGGCCGAGGCCCTCACCCTTCACGTCTTCACCCAGATCGGCGTTCCGGTCTCCTCCTCCCAGGCCATCGTGGGGGCGGTGATCGGGGTCGGGCTGGTGCGGGACAGGAAGACGGTGAACGCCCGGATGGTGGGCCGGATCGCCGTGGGCTGGGTACTGACCCCCGTCATCGCGGCCGCCGTGCTCCTGGCCCTGCACCTGCTCTGGAAGGGGATCCCGCTATGGGTCGACTCCATGTGCTCTGGAAGCTCTATATCGCCTACACCTGTGCCCTACTTGTGGCAATGAGCCTGGGCGGCTGGGCCGTCACCCACCTGGCCGGTCGCGCCCTGCGACGCCAGCTGCTGGACGACACCACCCGCCTGGCCCGAATCCTGGCCGAACGCCTGGAAGCCGAGGAGCCCCTGGCGGGAACCTACGACAACGTGTGCGTCCGGCTGTCCCGGCTGGCGGGCATGCGCATTTCCATCATCCGCGAGGACGGCAAGGTGATGGGGGA
>JACIYN010000059.1 GCA_014359885.1 Desulfacinum sp. | reverse complement strand
GATCACCGACCCCTTCTCGTGACGTTCCGCCAGGACCTGGAACAGCAACTCCGAACCTTCCTTGGAAAACGGAATGTAGCCCAGCTCGTCGAGAATCAGCAGGTCGTAACGAACGTATTTTTGAATCAGCCGCTGGAGCAACCTTTCCTGTCTGGCCTCCACCAGTTCGTTGACCAACCCGTAGCAGGTGACAAAACGGGTCCGATAATTCTTTCGGCACGCTTCCATCCCCAGGGCCGTCGCCATGTGGGTCTTGCCCGTGCCGCTTCGGCCCAGGAAAATGACATTGCGCCGTTCGTGGATGTACTCACCCTCCACCAGCTGCCGAAAGAGCCTCATGTCCAGGTCCGGTACGGCCTCGAAGTCAAAGCTTTCGAGGGGCTTGAGAAGGGGAAATTTCGCTTCCTTGATTCGCCGATTGAGACGACTTTCCGCGCGCGCCTGGAGTTCGGCGTGGGTCAGGTCCAAAAGAAACTCTTCGCAGCCGATGCCGGCCTCTTTTGCCTGACGAAGGAGAACTTCCAGGTTGCGAGCCACTCGCGAAAGATTCAAGGCTTTCAGATTGGCCTCCAGTTCCACCAAAGCACCCGGCCTCATAGCGCACCTCCCAGCTGCCCGTAGACGGATACATCCGCGGGAGGAAGCGATGACCAGGCCCTCAAGGGCTCCGAGGAGTGAACCTCGCAGGCCCTTTGCGCCAAAAGATGACGAACCCCGTCGCTCGTGCTCACTCGGTTTTTACCGGCCTGCTCCACGGCCGCGTCCATCTCATCGGCCGGATGTTCTCGGTACAGCATGAGCACCGTGATGAAATCCTTGATTCCTTTGGTCTCCCCCTGGGCCGCGCAAAACCGCTCCAGAAGGACATGAAGTCCATGGGGCCAGCTCTCTCGCCATTGCCGAATCGGTCTTGCACTATGGAAGGCCCTCGGCCGCTGCTGGATCAACTCCAGATAATGATCCGCCTGGAGGCACCACTTGTTGTTGCCGTACATCCGCTCATGAAGGGCCAGCTTTTTCCCGTTACTGAAAATCTCCACCCGATCCACGTAAAGCAGAACCTTGGCCTTGAAACCCGCATAAGCGCTAGGTACCGAGTAGCGATTCTTGTCCGCAACCACCGTGGCGTACTTATCGACACGCCCCTCCAAAAACCTCACGTTGCTGAACCCCTCCCTCGGAAGCGGCAAAAGGTGCTTCTTTTCCTCTTCGTACAAAGCGTTCACCGTCCGACCCCGGCCCGCCATCTTGTGCTTCCCGTAGGACAAGCACTGTTGCAGAATCTTCTCGTTGAGCTCCTCGAGGCTTTCGGCCTCCGGAATCGGCACCATGTAATTGCGCCGAGCCAGACCCACCAGGCCTTCAACGCCTCCCTTTTCATGGGCCTTGCCGGGAGTGCAAAATTTCGCCTCGAAACTGTAATAGGCCTTGAACTTGGAAAAGGCTTCTTGTTCCTGGCGGTCCTTGCCTCGCATGACCTTGCCCACAGCGGTGGTCAGGTTGTCGTAGATCAGAACCGGAAAAACTCCCCCGAAAAACTCAAAGGCGCGCATATGGGCGTCAAAAAAGGCTTGCTGCCGTTCGCAGGGATAAAACCGTACAAAGTGCTTGCCCGAATATTTGCTGCGCATGCAAAAAAACTTCAGCCGCTGCGTCTGCCCTGCGATCAGCGCTGTCGCTTGGCCCCAATCCACCTCCCCTTCGTAGCCCGCCTCCGGATCGCACGGGATGAAGGCACCGGGCCCCGCCAAGCCTAGCTGCATCTTGGCCAGCCTCACGTATCGGCGCACGGTCGATTCACTGCCCTTAAAGCCGTGTTCATGAACCAACCGATTGTAGATCCGCCGCGCTGTATGCCGCTGATTGGAAGGCTTGTCCTTGTCGCTTGCCAACCATCTGTCGATAATCTTCAGATAACTCCCCAGGGCCGGAAACGGCTGGTGCTGCCGCTCCCTGTATCCCCAAGGTTCCCCACGAATCGCCTTCTTCACCGTATTGCGGGAATGGCCGGTCAGACGTGCCAGCTCACTGATGCTTTTCCCGTAGACCCGATACCCCGTCCTGATCAACTCGTATTGGTCCATCTTGAGCACTCCTCTCCTCCCGTCTTGTTGGCACCCGTTTGCACCAACTTAACAGGAGGACTACCGCCCAGGATGGTCAATTTTCGGTTATCACTCGCCCCTTTTCCTGGTCAATTTTGGGTTATCACAACCAGCCGTCCGAAGAGACGTTGGCGGAGGGGTTGTTGGGAAAGCTGATCTTGGTGTCCACCTTGGGCATGAAGAGCGTGCCGCCGAAATTCACTTCCGACGCGGGGCAGTAGGGCCCGAAGCACATGGCCGCCGGGTTGACGAAGACGGCGCTGATGGCGTCCTGGGGTGCCGCCACGCCCACGCCGCCCATGGCGCGGGAGACGGGGCCCACGGCGATGAGGTTGTCTCCGTTGGTGGCCTGCGCCGGGGGCGCGGCCAAGGCCCCTAAAAGAAACAGTAAAAAGACAATGGAAACCGTTCTTTTCATCTCACCTCTCTCCTTCCAATCGTTTGTTAAGGGATGTTCCGGCGGGGTTCCGAGCGCCGCCGAAAGGCACCTTCCAGCTTCGGCTAGGGATCACCTCCTTTCCTTGTTGGGGATTGTGGGCGGGGGTACGAGCCGACTTTGTGTCTTTTGGCACGTGCCCCCTTTCAAAAAAAGGCCGCCTGCCTCGGCAGCGGGCCCGTCATCGTGATCCGGCCGTCCGCCCTCTCTCCATCTTTCTAAGGGCTTGGCCGACGGCGAGAAAGCGACCGTTTCTCTCGTGGCGCAGCCCTTGGGGGCTGCTCCTGAATGGGGCGGTTCCTCCCCAGCGTGTGGTTCTTGCGCGCGTTCGTAAAGCACCCCCCTACCAAGGAAAATGAACCTGCCGGGTAGGGGCGGGGTTGATCCCCGCCCGCTCATCCCGCGGGGATGAAAGAATCTGATGATCGTTTTTCTAGATCACCAGGGCGTCGGCCACCATGGAGGTGAGAAACTGCACGTTCATGCCCAGCTTGTAGTGGTGGTTCAGGTTTTCCAGCTGGGTGTGGCAGTTTTCGCAGGCCGTGGCCAGAATGGCCGCCCCGGTCTTCTGCACCTGCTCGGCCTTGACCCGGGCCGACTTCATGCGGAAGTCCAGCGTCTCCTCGCCCAGGGCCACCAGGCCGCCTCCGCCTCCGCAACAGTAATTGTAGCGGGGGTCGGGAGCCATCTCCCGGTAATCGTCGGTGAGGTGCCGGAGGATGTAGCGCGGTTCTTCCAGGATCCCGCCGTTTCGGGCGATCTGGCACGGGTCGTGGTAGGTGATGGGGCCCTGGAAGCGGGTCTTGTCCAGCTTGATGCGCCCTTCCCGGATGTAGCGGGCGTGCACCTCGGTGACGGAAGACACCTCAAAGGGCTGCTTGCCGGAAAGCTGCTTCATCACCCGGTAGGCGGTGCCGCATTCGCAGATGCACACCTCTTTGACCTTGAGGCGCCTGGCTTCGTTGATGATCCGCTCCAGGATGAGCTTGGTTCGGGTGGGATCGCCCACGAAGGCGCCGAAGTTCACCGCTTCAAAAAAGCTCAGGGTCCAGTTTTCGCCCGCCGCGTTGAAGACGGCCGCCGCCGGAATGATGGAATGGGCCCCCGCCAGGGCCACATAGAGCAGATCGGCCCCTTCCACGTCCACGGGGATGACGGTCTTTCCTTCCGCCTCCAGCTTCCACTTTTCCACCACCTGCTGTTCCAGGTTCTTCACTCCCTGGAGAAAACCCTCCTTGAAGAATTCGATGGATTTTCCCTTCTCGATGGAGGTGTCCGCCAGCAGGGTGAGGATTTCCGGTTCGGCATGGGCGCCCACCAGAAGGAGCTTGGCGATGGACATGATCATCTGGGTGTCGATGCCGAAGGGACAGTAGACCATGCACCGCCGGCATCCGGTGCAGGAATAGGCCGCCTCGTAGAGCTCCTCCAGGGCCATCTCCGTGAGCTCTTTGGCCTCGCCGTAGGACGGCCACACCTTGCCCTGGCCCTTGAAGTATTTCTTGTAGATGCGCCGCACGATCTCCGCCCGGTAGGCGGCGATGTACTTGGCCTGGGGCATGGACTGGTAGACGTGACAGGCGGTGGTGCACACGCCGCACCGGGTGCACGTCTCCAGATAATAGGTCATGGCCCGGTTCAGTTTGGACTGAAACAGCTGCAAAAGGTCGTCACGCGTCTTGGCGTCCATGGTTAACCTCTTCTCAGTTTGTTCACGGGCAGCGCGAAGAAGGTGTGCATGATCTTGCTGAAGGGAAAGACCATGAGGAAGATGTTGGCGAAGAAGACGTGGAGCACCAGCATGAAGGAGTGCCCGGAAAAGAGAATATCATCGGGCACCTGGGGCTGGAAGGTGATCATGCTCCACAGGTAGGTGCGGTAGGCGTCCACGCCCATGACGTCGTAGTCGTACCAGCGCCGGGCCCAGTCCATTTCGCTTCCGAAGATGACCGTGAGAAAGAGCAGGATGAGCAGGTAGTAGTCTTCGGCCACCGAGATGTCCCGTACGGGCGAGGTGAAGCGCCGGAAGAGGAAGTAGAGCAGGGAGACGGCGGCCATGAGCCCGACCAGGCCCTTTCCGATGAAGATTTCGTGGGGAATGATCTGGAAGATGGCGAAATCGCTGAAAAGTTCCAGGTGTCCGATCACCAGCAGCAACACGGCGCCGTGGAAGAGGGCCAGGAAGACCCACAGGAGCGGGTTGTGGCGGAGCACGGTGGGCATGAGAAAGGTGTCCGACAGGGCGTAGAGCCAGGCCGGTTCCTTCTTGGGAAAGATCTGGAGCGTCGTGGGGTGCTTGGGAGTGCGGAGAATCTTGATCATGCGGGCGATGGAACCCACGATGAAGACGGCGAAGGCCGCATAGACCATGGGGACGAGAACCAGGTAGTAGATGGTGTGCACGGGAACCCCCCTTGTTGAATCCTCATGGGAAAGCGGGGCCCCACCGGGGCCCCTTCCCGTTAGACGTTCCTCTTGATGAAGATGCGGATCACGCCGTTTTCCTGGATCGTGTCCACGATCTCGTTTCCGCTGGTGCGGGCCCAGGCGGGAAAGTCGGTGAGGGAGCCCGGGTCCGTGGTCTGGGCTTCCAGGATCTGGCCCACTTCCACTTCCTTGATTCCCTTGCTCACCTTGACCACCGGCATGGGGCACGGCAGACCCTTGAGATCCATGACTTTGTCGGCTTGAATGGCGTTGCTCATGGTGGTTCCTCCTTGCTTGGGGTGGGGAATGTTTCCCGTGTTAACCGAAGCCTTCCGGCTTCTCGGCTTGCCTTTTTAGATGAACAGCTGCACCCGGCTGTCCATGGCCTCTTCCAGGAACTTGGCCACGCCGCAGAAGTCCATGGACGGATAGTCGATCATCTCCTCGCGCTTGAAGCCCATGAGGTCCATGGACAGTTCGCACACGTAGATCTGGACGCCCAGCTCGCCGGCCAGCTCGATCATCTGATCCAGGGACGCCACGTTCTTCTGCTTCATGAGGTTCTTCATCATGGCCGTTCCCATGCCGCCCATGTTCATCTTGGACAGCTTGACGGAACAGGCCCCCTTGGGCAGCATGGTGCCGAACATCTTGCCCATGAGGTCCTTGTCGTCCACTTTCTTCTTGGGATCCCGCAGGATGGGCGTGGCCCAGAAGGTGAAGAACATCACCACGTCCATGCCCATGGCCACGGCGCCCGTGGCGATGATGAAGGCGGCCAGGGCCCGATCCAGGTCCCCGCTGAAGACCACCATGGAAAGCTTGTTGGACGGGCTCTTCTTCTGGAGCGCCTCCAGCTGGGCCTTCATCTCGGCGATCTGCTGTTCGATCTGCGCCAGTTCTGTGCTCATGAAAAGGTCCTCCCGCGTTTTTTTTGTTAATACTATGAACCACTAAATCAAAAAAAGAGGTTCACATCATCCGTTCCTTCACCGCCTCCATGCTGGTGCGCAGCCGCTCCAGGGCCGTGAGCACCATCTTGCGCTCCTCCGGCTCCATCTCCAGAAGGATCATCTCGTGCATCCGGCTGCTGAGCGAAGCGATCTCTTCCGACTTGGCGCGCCCCTCCCGGGTGAGGCTGATGAGCTTCACGCGGCCGTCCGACGGGTCGTCGATCCGGGTGACCAGCCCCTTTTCCAGAAGGCCGCTCACGATCTTGGTCACCCGGCTCTTGGCCACATCCAGCTTCTGGGCGATGCCCTTCACCGTGAGGTACTTTTCTTCCCGAAAGAGCATGAGGCATCGCAGCTCGGCGCTGGGAATGCCGAACTTCTCGGAAAAATAGGCCGTGCGCGTCTCACAACACTGAACCACCTCTTCCATGAGTTCCTGGAAGCGCCGGGCCTGGTAGCGAAAGAAATCGTCTTTGAAGGGCCTCATCTCGTTCATAGTGTGATCTATATAGCCGCCGCACCGACCCGCGTCAAGGGAAAAAACGAGAGGGGCGAAAATAAGGTAACCGTACGTAAAGAAATCATAAACGGACCGAGAAGGCCCGGGACAGGCCACAAAAACAACCCCAAAAAAGCAATTATCGGAATGAACGAGGCGTTTCGTCAGCCGGGAAAGAAAAGGTAGAACAGGACGGCGAAGAGGGCCACGCTGGCGGCCCGAACCGTCTGGCCCAGGCAGAGCAGTGCCAGGCCCAGTCGGGGGGTGTAGATCCCCATGTAGTAAGGCAGTTGATGGCGCAGGGCGCGAATGGGGGTGGAGATGATGTTCCCGGCCAGAAGGGCCAGCACGGTGGCCTTGACCGAAAGGGTGCCGGCGTCCAGGAGGGCTCCCGCGGCGGCGGCGCCCGCCGTGAATTCGGCCATGATCTGGAAGGCCACCACGGTCACGGCTTCCACGGGGACCACGTGGGTGGGGACCCATCGGGCCAGGTGCGTTTCCAGCCATTCAAAAAGGCCGATCTGGTTGAGCAGGAAAAAGAGGGTGTAGATGGGCAGGGTCCAGCGCAGCACCCGGAGCAGCCGGCGCCGGAACTTCCGCCAGGTCTTTCGGAGTGCTTCTTTGAGCGATGGGGAAGATCCGGGTTCCCCGCTCGCTTCCTTCCCATGGGCTGGCGGTTCGGGCAGCAGACGGCGTCCCACGACCAGGACGGCGACGGTGCGGGCGACGGCGGCGCTCAGGGTGACGGCCAGGTAGAGAATCCCCGCTTCCCGGACCAGGGGCAGCAGGATGAAGAAGGTGGTGGGAAGGTGCAGGAAGTAGGACGGCAGGGTGTTGACCAGGCAGGACAGGGCCAGTTCCCGGGTGGTGAGGGTGCCGTCCTTGTGGGCGTTCATGAGCAGCGTGTTGGCGGTGACGCCTGAAAAGAAGGCCGCCATGAACGCCACGGCGCTCTGATTCCCCAGCCGCCCCCAGCGGAGGAGCGGGCCGGTGAGGCGCCCCAGGGCCCGGGTCCATCCCAGGGCTTCGATGATGTTTCCCACAAAAAGGCCGATGGCGATGAAGATGGTGAGGCGCCCCAGGGGCTGGAGGAGTCTCTTCTGGATCGTCGGCCACCGGAGCCATGGGGGCCGGAGAATCTCCGGGGTCTCGCGGGGGCTTGGCCGTCCCACATCGCCCACCTGTGCGCGGGGGCCGTTTCCGCCCGTGTCGGCTGATGGCGCGGGGGCGAACAGGTCCGGATGGAGCTTGCGCGCGAGCATTTCCACGGCGTCCACGCACCGGGGTCCCGGCCGGGAAAAGAGATGTTCGTCCACAACCAGAACCCGACCGGTCTGCACGGCCCGAAGTCTTTGGAAGTGGGGTCGCTGGGAGAGCGGCTCGGGATTCCGGTTCATGGGGCCTTCCTGGACGATGTACACGTCCGGATCCAGGGCCAGCAGGGCTTCCTGGCTGAAGACGACCACGGCGCCGGGGTGATCCACGGCGTTTCGGGCTCCCGCCGCCTCCAGGATCTGGTGGGCCATGGACCCCGTGCCCGCCACCGTAAGAGGCCGGCTCCGGACTTCGAAGACGACCCGGGGCCGTTGGGCGGCCTTGGATACCGTGCGCCGGATCGCTTCCAGCCTTCGGCTCAGTCCCCGGACCGCCTCCCGGGCTTCCCTTTCGTGCCCTGTCAGGATTCCCAGGCGCTCCATGGTATGGAACACTCCTTGGAAGTCCTTGGGAGCGAAGATCGCCACGGGGATTCCCACTTCCTGGAGGCGTTCCATTTCCGGGGTGGCGGTGCGGCGGCTGGCGCTCTGAATCACCAGGTCCGGGCGAAGCCCCAGGATCATTTCCACGTTGGGCCGCATGTGGGTGCCCACGGCGGGGAGCGACCGCACGGCGGCCGGATGGGCATCGGCCTGTGTCCGGGCGATCACCCGGCCGCCGGCCCCGATGGCGTAAAGCATTTCGGTAAAGGCGCCGTAGAGGGGGATGACGCGACTCGCCGGTTGCTCCAGCCGAATCGTTTGTCCCCAGTCGTCCGTGACGGAAACGGCGGCTTGGGAGGCGCCGGTGAGCACCAGGAGGATGGACACGATCAGGGCCGGCAGGCTGCGTCCGAGGGCTGTCACCGATGGGCTCCTTCCGTGTCGGGGACGAAGAAAACCTGGCGGGCGCCATTTCCCGGAACGTCGTAGACCACGGCCGGGCTGTCGTAGACCCGTTCCAGGGTGGCGGGATTCAGCACCTCCCGGGCGGGGCCGTCGGCCACCACGGCCCCGTCCTTCAGGAAGATGAGCCTCGGGCAGAAGACCGCCGCCAGGTTCACGTCGTGGAGGACGGCCAGGATGGTCTTGTGCTCCTTGCGCTGCAGGTGCGCGAGGAGCCGGAAGGTTTGCAGCTTCCAGTGGACGTCCATGGCGGACGTGGCCTCGTCCAGGAGCAGCACCGGGGCGTCCTGGGCCAGGGCCTTGGCCACCAGCACCCGCTGCCGCTCCCCGCCGCTGATGTCGGAAACGGGCCGTTGGGCCAGATCCAGGGTGTATGTGAGCTCCATGGCCCGCCGGACCGCCCGGGCGTCCCGAAGCGTGGGGCCGCGCCAGCGGCCCTGGTGGGGATAGCGGCCCATGGCCACCACGTCGGCGCAGGGGTAGGGAAAGCGCACCTGGGTGTCCTGGGAAACCACGGCGATCTTTCGGGCCCGGTCCCGGGACGGGAGATCTTCCAGGCGATGCCCGTCAATGGTGATGGTTCCCTTTTCCGGCCGGAGGATTCCGGTGAGGGCCAAGACAAGGGTGGTCTTGCCCGAGCCGTTGGGGCCCAGGATTCCCACGAACTCTCCGGCTTCCACCCGCAGGTTCACATCCCGTAGAACGGGTCGCCCGGGATAACCGCAGTACAGGTGGGACACACGGATCACGCCAGCACCGCTCTTTTCTTGTGGAGGAGCAGGTAACAGAAGAAGGGAGCGCCCAGGATGGCGGTCACCACGCCCAAAGGGATCTCCTGTCCGTGGGGCAGGAGGGACCGGGCCAGGGTGTCGGAAAGCAGGGTGAGGAGGGCTCCCGTCATCATGGCCGCGGGCAGCAGACGCCCGTGCCGGGGGCCCAGGAGAAGCCGGACCAGGTGGGGAACCACCAGTCCCACGAAGCCGATGACGCCGCTCACCGCCACGGCCGCGGCGGTGATGAGGGAGGCGGCCGCCAGGAGGCGGAAGCGCACCTGGGAGACGGCCACGCCCATCTGGTGGGCGGGGATGTCCCCCAGGGCGAGGATGTCCAGCTCCCGGACGTACAGGAAGATGACGCCGGCTCCGCCCAGAAGGTACGGCAGAACGATCAGCACGTGTTGCCAGCTCCTTCCGGAAAGGCTTCCCATGATCCAGAAGACGATGGTGGAAAGGGAGTCCTCGTTGAGGCTCTTGAGCAGGCTGATCCAGGCGGAAAGAAAGGTGGAGACGATGATGCCCGCCAGCACCAGGGTGGTGGTCTGGACCCGGCCTTCCACGCGCCCCAGGAGCAGGACCAGGAGCAGGGCCCCCACGGCCCCTGCGAAAGCCGCCAGGGGCAGCGTGCCCAGCCCGGCTAGGCGCCACGCCGTCCACCCGCCCAGGATGGCCAGCGACGCCCCGAAGGCCGCTCCGGTGGAGACCCCCAGCGTAAAGGGATCGGCCAGCGGGTTGAGGAGCACTCCCTGGTAGACCGATCCGGCCAGTGCCAGGGCCGCCCCCACCAACAGGGCCAGAACCACGCGGGCCAGGCGCACGTTCAAGACGATGTACCGCGCCGTCTCGTCGACCCCTGACGCCGGTCCGGCGTCCAGGGGATGGGTGAGGATCCGCCACACCCGGGAGGCTTCCACATGGAACGGGCCCACGGCAGTGCACAAAAGGGCGGCCGCGGGTACCAGGAAGCCTGCGACGGTCCAGAACAGGAGCAACCGGTTACGGCCCGAACGGGTGGCTGGGGTCATGGTTCCAGGCCCCGCTTTTTGAGGATCAAAAGGGACAGGTAGTGGGGGTTGAGTTCGGCGAGTTTTTCGAAATCCCTTTCCACCGCCTGCCCTTCCAGGCCGCACCGGCTCACAAAACAGCACCGGTCGGCCAAACCCATGGCGCGGATGCGGTCCAGGATCTCGGGAAATTTCTTGTAGGTCTTCATGAGCACCACGTTGTCGGAAAAGGGAAGGACCTGGGGGAGGGCCTCTCCGCCCTTGGCCCCGGAGATCACGGTGAAGGTCTCTTCCGCTTCCGCCAGGGGCACGCCGGCGCAGGCCGCGGCCGCCTGGTACGCGGTGATGCCGGGGACAGTGACCACGGGCACCTGGGGCAGCCGGCTGCGCACCTTCCGGAGCAGGTAGATGAAGGTGCTGAAGGTCATGGGATCCCCCAGGGTCACGAACGCCACGTCCCAGCCGGCCTGCAGCTTTTCCACCACGGTGAGGCAGTTGGCATGCCAGGCCTCTTCCAGGCGGGCCTTGTCGAAGGTCATGGGAAAGTCCAGCAGGCTCACGGGCGTGTCCGCCGGCACGTGTTGCCGGGCTATTTCCAGGGCCAGGCTGTAATCGTTCTTGCTGGAGGCCGCCGCGAACACGTGCCGCACCTTCTTGAGGGCCCGGACCGCCTTGAGAGTCAAAAGCTCCGGGTCTCCCGGACCCACACCGATGCCGTAGAAAGTTCCCAGCATGTCCTTGTCCTTTCGTTTGGGAAGGCCTTGATCCCCTTTGGGGATGGTGCCTTGCCGTTTCGTCATGGGGCGCCCAAACCGCCCCGAATACGAAGGGGGCGGCCTCCCGGGAGCGTGTCCCGAAGCGCTCAGAATCACCGTTTTTCTCGTAGCGCAGTCCTTCAGGGCTGAGGAAGAACCCCCGGGCTTTGGATGGGCCATCGCGTATTTCCTGCCAATTCATGGTGTTGCGATGGTCCCGTTCGCGGGGCTGAAGCCCCGCGGCTACGAAAGAGGTCAGACTTCTTACCGGTTCCAGACGGAAGCCTGTTCTCGGACACGCTCCTAGCAGTCATGGCTCCCCTCGCGCCACCCCGCATGGATGAAAGAGCGGGCCGGAGCAAGGGCATTTGTCGGAACGCCGCAATAGGCCATTCTCTATGAGTCACTGCCCATTGCATGGCCGGGCACCCTCCTTGCGGCCTTCGCGGTTTCTACCACTAAAAAGATTTGCGTCTATTCTCGTTCATTCGCGGTTCTCTTTCACATTAGCCTGACTCTTTCTGGGCCAGTTCCAGGAGCGCGTGGAGAACGGCCACGGCCACCGTGCTGCCTCCTTTCCTTCCCTTAACCGTAATGGAGGGGATCCGGTCCGCTTCCCACAAGGCGTCCTTGGCCGTGTCGGCCTGAACGAAGCCCACGGGAACCCCGATCACCAGAGCGGGGTGCACGCCGTCTTCCCGCCAGAGGCGCAGCACCTCCAGGAGCGCCGTCGGTGCATTGCCCACGGCCACGATGTTTCCCGTGAGGCGCTCGCCCATCTTGCGAAAGGCGGCCACGGAACGGGTCAGTCCCAGCTTCTCCGCCATCAGGTGGGTTTCGGGATCGGCCGCCGGCGTGAAGACCGGGTTTCCAAACCACTGGAGTCGCCAGGGGGAAAGCCCCACCTGAATCATGCGGGTATCGACGTAGATGGCGGCTCCGCCCCGGAGGGCTCGGACGGCGGCGGAGACGGCTTCCGGATGGATCCGGATGAGCTCTGCGTATTCGAAGTCCCCGGTGGTGTGGATGATCCGTCGCACGATGGACCAGGCCTCGGGATCGAAAGAGTGGGGGCCCATTTCGGCCTCGATGATGCGAAAGCTCTCCTCTTCGATATTCCGGCCGGCCTGTACCAAGCCGGGACGATACGAAGTGCCGTTGCTCTCCTCGCTCATGACTTCCCCCGCTTTTCCAAAAAAAAATCCTTGAAGCCTTGCGGCTCCAAGGATTGCACCCGTTTCTCTTCATCCCCTGTGACGAAAGGCTCCCGTTTATGGGGTATGCCCTTCGCGGAAAGACGCCGTTTCCCATCCGGTGTCTCTCCCCGCAGGTCTCAGGCAGGTCTTCTGGCTCACGGATCCTCCTACTGGCCGCCCTTCCCATTGCAGGCGTGCTGCAACAGTGGCCATGCGGCGTTCGTCCCCGTTCACAGCGGCGGGACCGCGACGGATTTGCACCGTCTTCCCTTTTAAGCCCGTCCGGCGGGCACCTGATCCTGGCTCAATGTCAAGGAACCTTGTACCTTCCTATTTAGCCAAAGGTTTCCGTCCCGTCAATGAGGGATCTCTGGGTTGAGTGACGAGTGATGAGTGACGAGTGATGAGTAATGAGTGACGAGTAATGAGTGATGGGTAATGGGTGATGGGTGATGGGTGATGGGTAATGGGTAATGAGTGATGAGTGACGAGTGATGGGGGATGGGGGATGGGTGATGGGTAATGGGTGATGGGGCGGTGGGCGCGCCGGGGTGGACAGGCGGACGGCTTGGTGTCAGAATGCATTTTCTTCGGATCTGGAGGCAGCGCGGTGGGCGCGAAACGGAAAATTCGGGTCTTGATGGAAAAATGAGCGGCACGAGCGGGCAAGAGACGGCGGGGCGCCGCCGGCTTCGCATGGGCTTCAGTACCGGCACGGCCATGACGGCGGCCGCGAGGGCCGCCGCCCGGTGTCTTCTTTCCGGCGAGTGTCCTTCGTCTGTGGCGGTTCGACTCCCGGCGGGCTACTACCTGCCCGTGGAGGTGTCCCGTTGCGTCGGGCACGGCGACTGGGCGGAGGCCTGCGTCATCAAGGACGGCGGGGACGATCCCGATGTGACCCACCGGGCGCGGGTTTGCGTGCGGTTGTGCCTGGGGGGCTTTTCATCGGATCCCGAAACAGGCGGGCTGAGGGACGGTGACGGTTGGATTCGCCTCACGGCGGGTGCCGGAGTGGGCCGGGTGACCAAGCCCGGACTCCCCGTGGCCGTGGGGGAGCCGGCCGTGAATCCCATGCCGCGCCGGATGCTGGCGGAGAACCTTCTGGAGGAAGTTCGACGGGTGCCGTCCCCTGCGTTCCATGGGGTTCCCGTGGGTTTCGGAGCGGATCGTGTGCCGTGGAACCCGCCTGCCGGAAGCCCCGGGGTTTGGATCCCTGTGCCCGGCCCGCCCGAAACGGCGCCGGCGGTCACCGTCCATGTGGAAGTGTCTGTTCCGGGAGGCGAAGATCTGGCGCGCCATACACTCAATGCCCGGCTGGGCGTCCTTGGTGGGATTTCCATCCTGGGCACCACAGGCCTTGTCAGACCGTTTTCCCATCAGGCATACGAAGAAACGATCCAGGTGGCTCTGGACGTGGCCCGGTCCAACGGATGTCCCCAGGTGGTGCTCAGTACGGGCGGCAAGAGCGAGAAGATGGCTCGCGCCCTTTTGAACGGGCTGCCGGCGGAATCTTTCGTCCAGATTGCGGATTTCTTTGCCTTTGCCGTCAAGAGGGCCGTGGCGGAGGGTTTCCGCTCCATCGTCCACAGCGTCTTTTTCGGCAAGGCGGTCAAGATGGCCCAAGGCCACCCGTACACCCATGCCCACAAGGTGGCCATGGATCTGGAAGCCGTGGCCAGGTGTGCGGCGGAGGAAGGCATGCCGGATGAAACCGTCCGGCGGATCCGCGGGGCCAACACGGCACGGCATGCCCTGGAAATTCTCAAGGCGGCATCCGGCCGGGAGGAGCTGGAATGCCAGGGCACTCCGGGAGTGAACTCCTTGCCGGTCCACCGGGTGGTGCGAAGGATTGCCCGGGAGGCGGCCCGGCAGTCCAAGGCGCTGGCGGGCCGGGAAACGGACGTGCGGCTGCTCCTTTTCGATTACGACGGGGCGCTTCTGGCCGATGTGACGGCTTAGCCGAAGTTGCAAAAACGGGCGATTGTCTTTTCCATCGCAGCGCAACCCTGTCATGGGGAAGATAACCGCAAATGAAAGCAAATGCGTCGTTTCTAGTCTAGGAGCGGCCTTGGCCGGCGCCTCGCAGGCAAGCCAGCTCCCAGGAAAGGGGATTCCAGGGTCGTTCTCTCCCAATCGG
This sequence comes from Desulfacinum sp., assembly GCA_014359885.1. Classification (GTDB taxonomy): domain Bacteria; phylum Desulfobacterota; class Syntrophobacteria; order Syntrophobacterales; family DSM-9756; genus Desulfacinum. Next base: position 86,958 of record JACIYN010000059.1, on the reverse strand, counting down.
GGGGATTCTTGATCGTGGCGCGCTCCTGAAGGGCGGGCGTAAAGCCCGCCCCTACTGAAGCGCGTTGATCCAGCGGGTAGGGGCGGGGTTTATCCCCGCCCGCTAATGGCGCGGCAGACCATTTTCGGCGGGGGAGAGGGTGCAGGAAGACCCGAAGATCCGGGAGATAACCGCTGAGGACGTTTGGGAGCCTCCTACGGTGGCCGTGATCGGAGTGGGCGCCCGTGCGGACGAGTGCTCCGGGCGTGCCTTGGAACTGGTCCGGCGGGCTCAGGTCCTGGTGGGCGGGAGCCGGATCCTGGCGCTGTTCGACCATCACCCCGTAGAGAAGGTTCCGATCCGGTCTCCGTTGGATCCCGTTCTGGACCGCATCGAAGAGTTGAGCGGGTCGTATCGGGTGGCCGTGCTGGCGTCGGGGGACCCCCTCTTTTTCGGGGTCGGGCGCCGCCTGTTGGAGCGTTTCGGGAGGGATCGGCTCCTTTTCGTTCCCGGGCCCACGACGGTTCAGACCTTCTGCGCCCGGGTGGGAATGCCGTGGGACGATGTGCGGGTGGTGAGCCTTCACGGCCGGGAGCCCACGCTGGAATGGTTGTGGCACCTTCGCCTAGGCACCCCGGTGGCGCTGCTCACGGATGCCCGACACTCGCCCGCCTGGGTGGCGGCTCGCCTGGTCGCCTCGGGGTTGGAAAGCCTGCCGTTGTGGGTGGGCGAAGACCTGGGGCTTTCCTCGGAGCGCCTTCACTGCTTGACGGCGGCCGAAGCCCAGGGCCGATCCTTTTCGTCCCTCAACGTGGTGCTGGTTCGACCGTCGCCGGACACCGGGCTCTCCGGGACGCCGGAGCCTCTTCCCTTTTTCGGGATCGACGACGAGGCCTTTGCCCACCACCGGGGGCTCATCACCAAGCGGGAGGTCCGAAGCGTCGTCCTGGCCCTGCTGGGGCTTCGGCCGGGCCAGGTGCTCTGGGATCTGGGGGCGGGGAGCGGAGCCGTCTCGGTGGAGGCCGCCCGCCTCGTGCCCCTCCGGGCCGTCTGGGCGGTGGAACGGGTGCCGGAAAGAGCCGCCCAGATCCGGGAGAACGTGCGCCGGTTTCATTGCGGTGAGATTTGCGTGGTGGAAGGGGACGCCCTGGAGCAGGTGGACAAGCTTCCGGACCCGGACCGGGCCTTCGTGGGCGGAGGCGGAGCGTGCTTGCGGGCCTTGCTGGAAAAGGTGCGGCCCAGGATGCGGCCCGGCGGGCGCCTGGTCGTCACTTCCGTCACCTTCCGGAGCCTTGCCCAGGTGCAGGATTTCGCCCGGGCCCACGGGTGTTCCCTGGAAATGAGCCAGATCCAGGTGAGCCGTGCCGTTCCCATCGGGGAGACCGCCCGTTGGGAAGCGCTCAACCCGGTGACGGTCTGTGCCATGACTCCCCGCGGGGATGCCAACTGAGAGTCGATGGAGCGGCAAACATGGCTGACGCCGAGAAAAGATGGAACGGGAAGGTTTTCTTTGTGGGGGCGGGGCCCGGCGATCCGGATCTCATTACGGTGAAGGGGCGGCGCCTTCTCCGGCGGGCGGATCGGGTGGTCTATGCGGGATCTCTGGTGCCCCGGGCTCTCCTGGCCCAATGCAGGCAGGGAGCGGAAGTCTACGACAGCGCTCCGCTGACCCTGGAGGAAACCCATGCCCTGTTGGTGGAGGCGGCGAAACGGGGTCGGCTGGTGGTGCGGCTTCACACGGGAGATCCCGCCCTCTATGGAGCCGTCCAGGAACAGATGCGCCTCCTGGACCGGGACGGCATCGACTACGAGGTGGTCCCGGGAGTGTCCGCCGCCTTCGCCGCCGCCGCCCACATCCGCTGCCAGCTCACCCTGCCGGAAGTGTCCCAGACGGTGATCTTTACCCGCGCCACCGGCCGCACGCCCGTCCCCGACCGGGAATCGCTCCGGAGCCTGGCCACCCACCGGGCCACCATGGCCATCTACCTGAGTGTCTCGCGGATGGACGCCGTGGTGGAGGATCTGTGCGGTTCCTACCCGCAAGAGACGCCCGTGGTGGTGGCCTACCGGGTGGGGTGGCCGGATGAGCGCATCCTTCGAGGAACCTTGGCTGACATCGCCGAAAAGGTTCGCGAGGCGGACATCGGCCGGCAGGCGGTGATCCTGGTGGGGGATGCGCTGGATCCCGGGCGCCACGGGACGCGATCCCGCCTTTACCATGAGTCGTTCGGCCATGGCTTCCGCCCCTCCTCTCCATGACGTTTCGGGACCCGCGGCGGTGTTGGCGCTTACGGCCAACGGCGTCGCGTTGGCCCTGAGACTCGCGCAGGCACTGGGCTGCTGCACCGTGCATGTTCCGCGGCGCCATGGCTTCGCGCTGGCCATGGGCGCCGAGCCGTTCGACCGGCTGCGGGACCGGGTGAGCGAGCTTTGGAAGGATCATGGCGCCCTGGTCTTCATCATGGCCACGGGCATCGTGGTGCGCTCCATCGCCCCTCTTCTGCGCCACAAGAGCCGGGATCCGGCGGTGGTCGTGGTGGACGAGAAGGGGCGGTTCGTCATCAGCCTGCTTTCCGGTCATCTGGGCGGCGCCAATCGACTGGCCCGCCGCATCGCCCGGGAGCTGGGGGGGCAGGCCGTCATCACCACGGCCACGGACGTGACGGGAAAGGCCGCCGTGGATCTCACGGCCCGGGAGGCGGGGCTGGAGATCGAAGGGATGGAGCATCTTCCGCGGGTGACGCGGGCGGTTCTGGAAGAGGAACCTTTCTGGATCCTGGATCCGGAAGGCAGGCTGAACCCTTACCTGGATCGGTTCCCCCGGGCCGTCCCAATTTCGCTGCCACGGGAGCTCCTCACCTTGCCGGAAGGGCCGGTGCGGGCCCGGGAGATCCTTTACGATCGGTTGCGGGCCCTGGGAATGGAAATACAGGAAACGCCCGGTATCTGGGTGTGGGAGCGGCTGGTTCCGGAAGGGATTCGGGCGGTGAGCCTTCGGCCGAGGGTTCTCACGGTGGGGATCGGATGCAACCGAAGTACCCCGGTGGAAGAGATCGTGGATCTTATCCGGGAGGTGTTCCACCGACACGGATTGTCGCTCAAGGCCATTCGAACGCTGGCCAGTGTGGACCTGAAGGCCGACGAACAGGGCCTCCTGGAGGCGGCTCGGGCCCTGGACCGGCCCATTCGATTCGTCCAACGCGCCGAACTGCGGGCCGTGGAGGTGCCCAACCCGTCGCCTGCGGTTCAGGGGCACATAGGAGTGGAAAGCGTATGCGAAGCAGCGGCTCTTCGGACAGCCGGGGGCGGCCGGCTGATCGTCCTCAAGCACAAGACCCGAAACGTCACGGTGGCGGTGGCTCGGGACGCCTCACCGTGGTGAGTCTGGGGCCGGGGGATGCCCGCCATCTGACGCCCCGGGCCCGGGAAGCTCTGGAGCAGGCCGAGGTGGTGGTGGGCTACAAGACCTACGTGGATCTCATCCGGCACCTGATTGGGGGAAAGGACGTTCGGGCGTCCGGCATGAGGCGCGAGATCTCCCGCTGCCGGGAAGCCGTCTCGGCGGCCCTGGACGGGCGCCGTGTGGCGCTGGTATCCAGCGGGGATGCGGGAATCTACGGCATGGCCGGCCTGGTCTTCGAGGTGTGCCGGGCGCAAGGCGTTCGTGTGAAGACCTGGGATGGGGCCGAGGTTTCGAAAGAGGGGTGTCTGTCGGTGGAGGTGGTGCCTGGAGTGGCGGCCTTCAACGCGGCCGCGGCTCTTCTCGGCGCACCGCTCATGCACGATTTTGCCGCCGTGAGCCTGAGCGACCATCTGACCCCGTGGGAACTCATCGAAAAGAGACTGGACGCGGCCGGAGCCGCCGATTTCGTCATCGCCGTCTACAATCCCCGCAGCAAGAGCCGTCCGGATCTGCTGGAAAAAGCGCGGCGGATCCTGATGCGCCATCGGAGCCCGGAGACGCCCGTGGGCGTGGTGCAAAAGGCCATGCGGGAAGGGCAGCGCTGCCGGATCACCACCCTGGGTGGTCTCGACCCGGAGGATGTGGACATGCAGACGGTGCTGCTGGTGGGAAACAGCCGCACGTACGTGTGGGAAGGACGCATGGTGACTCCGCGCGGCTACCTGGACAAATACGGCGAGGATATGTGACCGGGAGGCGAGGCTGAAGCCCCGCGGCTACGAAGCGATCGGAAATGCCCGGTCTCTTGAGCCGGAAAAACTTTTTCGGACAAGTTCTTAGGAGGCTGTCTGACAATGGGTGCTTTGCCTCGTTTTGTCTCCATCCGTCATCCCCGCGAAGCTTGTCCCCGGCTTGAACGGGGAGCGGGGATCCAGGATTTCCGGCATCTTATGGACTCCCGCTTGCGCGGGAGTGACGGTTTGCGGAGTTCTCGGACAGCCTCTTAGGACAACGCACCCGCTTCCGCCTGGAAGGTCTGGCGGATCTCTTTCTGAAGAGCGGTGAGTTTTTCTTCGGTCAGCTTCAGCGCCTTGGCGCTGGGAACGCCGGTCATGTCCAGTTCCGGCTTCTTGGTGGGACCCAGTTCCAGCTTGTGGCAGAACGCTTTGGCCAGATGAACGATCACGGAAAGAGCCGGCAGGATCTTGGCCCTGGCCGGGTTGTGATGGCAGCCGATGGCTTCGTCGATTTCTTCCGGAAATTGCCACTTCCGGGCCAGGAGTCGGCCCACCTGGGCGTGGTCGAACCCGAAGGTCTCCCGTTCCAGCTTGGCGAAGGACAGGGAAGGGTCATTGTAGACCTCCTGGATAATCAGGCGCATCTGGTCGGGAAAACGGGTGAACAGGATCATCTTGCCCACATCGTGCAGAAGACCCGCCAGGAAGGATTCGTCCACCCGGGAATAGCGAAGACGGGTGGCGATGGTTCGTGCGCCCAGGGCGCAACCCACGGAATGCTCCCAGAGCAGCTTTTCCGTGAGGCCGAAGGGGTCGAAAAGATCCCGCGTGACAGACGCCACTACCAGGGAGCGCACGGTCTTCATCCCGATGATCACCACCGCGTCCCGCAAGGTGGCGATGCTTCGGGACCGGGCGTAGAAGGAGGAGTTGGCCAGCTTGAGCACTCGGGCGGCCAGGGACGGGTCCTGTGCGATGAGTTTCTGGATGTCTTCGGCACCGGCGTCGGGGTCGCTGATTTTCTTGATCACTTGACTGGCCACGTGGGGCATGGCCGGCAGGTCGCCCGTCAGTTGAACGAGCCTGTCCAGATTGGGAGAGGTCTGTGCTGCTTCCATGGAGATTCTGTCCTTCAGCAAGAGGTGGTCAGTCGCTCGGTCCTTTGTTTTAATCGTCCGGATAGTCGGAAAACTTTAATCAAAACACACGCCCACGCGACGGCCGGCTTCGGCGTTTTCCGACACACGCGCTTGAAGGACACGATACCTCAAGACAACGAGCTCGCTGCCGGCCCGTTCCACTTCCTCCAAGGAGAGATCCATGGCCACGTCGGGGGAGAAAAGGCCGAGACCGGTGCCGAAGATCTTCGGGGAAAGGGTGACCACGACGGCATCGATGAGGCCCTCACGGGCAAAGAGGGAGTTGACGCAGGTTCCACCCGCCAGGACGACGTCACCATAGCCTTGGGCTTCCAATCGCTCGAGAATCTGCCGGGGCGGGTCGGCGGTAAAGACCAGATTGTCCCATGGGGACTTGCGGGATGGATCGCGGGTCATGACCACGTTCAGCCGTCCCGGAAGCGGCTTTCCAAGAGTGTCGAAGGTGCGCGATCCCATGATGACCACACCCGCCCGCCGACTCAAGGCGGCGAAGATCTTCTTGTCCTCCGGAGGCGTCCAATCAGGGAAATGGTCGGCATGCTTGGCGATTTTCCCATCCAGCGTCATGGCCATGAGCAGGGTCACTTTCATGGGCGGATGCTCCCAGTTCTTTTAGGGAATGTGGATCTCAGCGAAACAGATCCACGTATTTCGAATAGCCCTCCCTTTCCAGGTCTCTGGCGGGAATGAATCGCAGGGCTGCGGAATTGATGCAATAGCGAAGGCCCGTGGGAGGCGGGCCGTCCGCAAAAACATGGCCCAGATGGGAATCCCCCTGGCGGCTTCTGACTTCCGTCCTCGTCATAAAGAGCGATCGATCCTCGTGTTCCACGATGTTTTCCGGTTCCAGGGGTCGTGTGAAGCTGGGCCACCCCGTTCCGGAATCGAACTTGTCCAGGGAACTGAAAAGAGGCTCGCCGGAAACCACGTCCACATAGATCCCCGGTTCCTTGTTGTCCCAATATTCATTTCGAAAAGGGGGTTCCGTGCCGTTTTCCCGGGTTACCTTGTATTGCATGGGGGTGAGTGTGCGTCTGAGTTCTGCGTCCGACGGTCTGGAATAGGGGGATGGGTGACCTCCTCGGGAAGCGGGTTTGGGTTCCTCCTTCCACGCCTTTTTGAGAAAGCTGTCCCGTCCCGAGTGGAACCGATAGAATCGGTAGCGTAGCGGGGATTTCTTGTAATAGTCCTGGTGATATTCCTCCGCCTCGTAGAACCGCTCCAACGGCAGAATCTCCGTCACGACGGGTTTGGAGAAACGCCCGGAACGCTCCAGTTCTTCCTTGCTTTCCAAGGCCAGCCGTTTCTGTTCCTCCGTGTGGTAGAAGATGGCTGTGCGATACTGGTTCCCACGGTCCACGAACTGACCTCCCGGATCGGTGGGGTCCACGTGGCGCCAGAAATAATCGAGAAGCTCCCGGTAGGTGACCTTCCGAGGGTCGTAGACCACCTGCACCGCCTCCAGATGACCGGTCCCCCCGGACGAGACCTCTTCGTAGGATGGATTCTCCGTGTGACCGCCGGCGTAACCGGAGACCGCCTCCACCACCCCTTCCAGCTTCTCAAAATCGGCCTCCACGCACCAGAAGCAACCTCCGGCAAAGGTGGCCCGTTCCAGTTCCTTTTCCTTCTTCTCGCCCGCCATGACGCTGTCTCCCGTCCGGACCCAGCCGGTTCCAATCCCCGCCGCAAAGACCGCGACAAAGATCCAGAGTCTTCCCAATGTCCTCATTTTCACCGCACGCTCCTTCGCTCTTCTGCACCGCCGTTCGCAAAGAGGCGGAGAAGGGCTCCTGTCGGTTGTCGATCTTCTTGAACTATAAGCATGGGCGGGAAGGAAGGCACGGGAGGGGGGCTTGGAGTGAAGGCGAAACGGGGGCCCCGGGTTTTCGGCCCCGGAGGCCCCATCTCAGCTTTTCTTGCTTGTTTGGGCGATGAAAAGGGAGACGAGCTGTTTGACCTGTTCGTTCCGGCACTGAGGACAGTGGACCGGTGCCTTTCCGTGTTCGGAAAGGCTCTGGACGATGGCGAATTCGTGGCCGCAGGACTGGCACTGGTATTCGTAGGTCGGCATGGCACCCTCCTTTCTCATACGGACCAATGACTCTTTCTTTCCGGAATCCCGGCGTTTCGGTTATTTTTTAACATCCCGTTTCACCTGGAGCCAACCCGAGAGGAAAGCGCCCATGAGCCCTTTGGACAGAATACAGGTCGTGCTGCCTCCGCCCCGTTTGGACGGCCCGATATCCCTGGAGGCGGCCTTGGCAAGGCGCCGCTCCACCAGGGCCTTCGCATCCGCCCCTCTTTCACTCCAGGATCTTTCCCAGCTTCTCTGGGCGGCGCAAGGCGTGACCTCCCCGCGCGGGTTCCGCACGGCCCCGTCCGCAGGAGCCCTTTACCCTCTGGAAACCCACGTGGTGGCGGGCGCCGTGGAGGACCTGCCCGACGGGGTCTACCGTTACCTGCCCAACGACCACGGTTTGGTCGTCGGCAAGAGCGGGGATCTTCGCGGGGAGTTGTGCCGTGAGGCCCTGCACCAGCGCTTTGTGGAAGAAGCCCCGGTGAGCGTCGTCTTTTCCGCGGTGTACGATCGCATCACCGGCCGCTATGGGCGAAGGGGTATCCGCTACGCCCATCTGGAGGCCGGGCATGCGGCTCAGAACCTCTGCCTGCAGGCCGTGGCCCTGGGTCTGGGGAGCGTCGTGGTGGGTGCCTTTCGGGATGAAGGCGTGCGTCGTGTGCTGGGCTTGGGGGAGGAAGAAGTGCCTCTTTATCTTGTGCCGGTGGGCCGGCCGCTTCGTTCGTGAAGGGGCTGTGACGGCGGAGGGCTCAGCAGCAGCCTGAATCCAGACTGCAACAGGAATCCCCCTTCCTGCCCAGCGCCGAATTGATCACCGCCTGGGCGCATCCCACACCCGTCTGGACCCTAATGGCCTCGGTGGGGCAATTGCGGGCGCAGGCTCCGCATTCCATGCATGCATCCCGGTCGGTGATGCGGGCCCTGCCGTTTTCCTGGACGAAGACTCCGTGGGGACAGACGATGGAACACATGCCGCAGCCCACGCAGCGCGACGCTTCGTACCGGAGGGTGACGACGTCTTTCAGATAGACCAAGTTGGCGCGCATCCTCTTGATCCCTGGCTCCATTTCACGATACCCATCGGGCCGCCAGCCACAGACCCACGAAGGCTGTAAACCCGGCGATTTCCATCGGCACGGCCCACCGCATCTCCTTCTTGACCCCCGAAAGGGACGTGTAGGTGGAAGAGCCGGTGAAGTTCATGCCCAGGTAGGCGGCCACGGAAACGACTCCGAAAATCCACGACAAGGCGTCCAGGGCGCCGGAAGCGCGTCCGGGTCCCAGAGGCCACAGGAGGGCCGCCAGGAGAATGCCCGCACAGATGCCCTTGGTGGTGAAAGCCCTCCCGGGTAACCAAGGCAAAAGGAGGGGGGTGAGGACCGCTCCGGCGAAAACACCGGCCGCCATGGCTGTGACGGGCCCCAAGCCGGAAGCGAGGGCCGCGGTCGCAAAGGGCCCTTGTCCCAGCATGCCGCCCACGCCGAAGAAGATCACCGCCGCCAGGGCCAGCCATTTCAAGGAATGCACCAGTTCCACGGGAACGAGGACCATCCGGTCGACCAGGTCAAAACGCTTGCGGCGCATGGCCGGGGCGGCCTTGAAACCGGCATCCAGAAACGCAGGAAGATCCCGCGCCTCCACGGGGCCGAACAGGGCTTTGAAGCCGCACAGGGATTTGACCTTGTGGGCGGCCACCCCCGGGGCGCTCAGCTGCGGCAGGATCAGGCGTCGGTGGCTCACCACCTTGTCCAAGCCGCTCGCCCGGACCCGGAAGACCAGCTCGTCGGTTCCGAAGGTTCCCTTACCCGCCGCACACCACACGTTGATTCCCCTGGTGTCCAGGACCAGGATCCAGGCGGAACGGCCCGGCAGAGAGGATCGCAGCCGGTCGAAGCTCAGCTTGTAGTTGGCCGTGACCAGCACCGGATCGTCAGGCCCCGGTTCACCCAGGGCGTAGAGGCCCGGGTCCACCGTGTAGTGCATGCGGCCGACGCCCCAGCGAACCTTCAGGGTCGCCCACCGGTCCCGGCCCGTGAGGCGGCTGGAAATGCGGGGAAGAGGTCCCACGGGCGTTTCCACCCGGCCGACGGCGAACGGCTGATCCAATCGGGGCGGGCTCGCCTGAGCCGCGGCAGATGGACATCAGCCGCCGGCCGTTGCGGGCTCACACGGCGAAGGCTGCGCCATGGGCAGGCTCGACCGGGCCGGCTCCCCTTCCTTGAGCAGCTTTTCGTTCATGGGCCAATCCTCTCCATGGGATTTGAAGAACTCATCGCCGTTTAAGAATATAGTTTGCCCGGTGAGGTATCAAGGGGATTCTCCATGGGGGCGCGGGGCCCGGCTGAGAAAGCAGACAGCCGCCAGGTTCCCCAGGATGGAAACCAGCGCGATGGGCTGGAGGGATCCGAAATGCTCCCACAGGGCCGGGCCCACCACCGCCCCCAGAACCCTTCCCGCCACCAGCAGGCTGTAGTTGGCGGCCAGCCATTTTCCCCTCTCGGCGGGGGCCAGTTGGGAGATGTAGGGAAAGGAGCTCACCACGGAGAATTCAAAGAAGTAGGCCATGACCATGAGGCTTGCCAGGGCCGATACCAGGGAGTCGGCCGCGAAGCTGAGCAGCAGATAGCCCAAGGCGGTTCCCGTAATGCCGAGAAAGAGGCCCCTTCGTTTGCCCAGCCGGTCCACCAGGAGGGCCACGCTGATTTCCGCGCTGAATTCCGTGAGACCCAGCAGGGTGGAAAAGAGCCCCAGGGACTGGACGTTCAGGCCGAACCGGCTTTCCATCCAGGCTCCATAGACGATCATGACGTTCTCATTGCCGAAAAGGATGCAGAAGGTGACCGCCAGGGCCAGCCAGATCCTCCGGGGAGGCGTTGCGGCTGGAGGACTGTCGGAGCCGGGCAATGCGGAGGAGCCGGGGTTCGTTTTCGCACCGGAGGGTGCATCGGGCAGGCGAAAAGTGGCCGCAAAAAGAACGATTCCCAGAATCAGAAGGAGCCGATACGGAGAATCCCAGCCCCACCGGGCGATCAGCAGACCGCTCAGGGGAATGCCCAGAAACCAGCTGGCGGACCAGGAAGATTCCACCAGGCCCAGGGCGCGGGCCCTGTGGCGGTAATCCACATGGGCGCTCACGTAGGACTGCACGGACGGGTTGTAGACGGCCGTGGCCAGCCCCATCACCACGAAGCCGATAAGGACGATCCAGTAGTTTTCAAAGGCGGTGACAAGAAAACAGCTGACCACGAGAAAGGCGATCCCCAAAAGAAGGCCGGCCTTGTACCCGCGTTTCTCGGCGAAAACCCCGAAGGCGATGCCCGAAAGCCCCACCAGGGATCGGGCCGCCACCATGAAGCCGGCCTGCTCCAGGGTGATCCCCAGCCCGCGGGCCATGGCGGGCAGGAAGGGATAGGCCACCCGGAAGCTCATATTGAGCACGATGCGGCTGAGGATGAGAAGGAGCCAGGTTCGGCCCCGCATGCCCAAAAACACGTTCTCCGCCCTGGTTCGGTGAATGATCGGAATCCACACGACAAACCAGGAACAGATACTCCGAATCGGAGGCCGACACAACCCATTCCCCATCGCTTCCGGTCACGGCCGGAATCCGCAGGGGGGATAAACCCCGCCCCTACCCAAGGGGCCCATGCGCTCTTGTAGGGGCGGGCGTTACGCCCGCCCATGAGAAAGGCGTCTATGAAACGCAACCTCGTTCCGTTCGTGCGCGCGGCTTGTAGGGGCGAATAACCATTCGCCCCTTCCCAAAAGTGCGCTTCGTCCTTCGTTGGCACGGGCTCCCCGGGATGGGGGTTGCTATAAAAGAGAACCGCGAATGAACGCCAATAGACGGAAATTCCCGGGCCGTTGGAACGCAAGAACGGTTTTCGGATACGCTGCTAGCTCCAGTGGCCCTCCACGTTGGGACCGGCACTTTCCGGGTATTTCCCCTGTCTGAACTTTTCCACCGCTTCCCGAACCGTCCCGGACACGCCCGTGTAAACGGGGATGCCCGCCGCCCGGAGCGTCTGGAAGGCCTTGGGGCCGCAGTGGCCTGTGAGAACCGCGTCCGGCTTGTGGCGGGAGACGGCCGCTGCGGCCTGGATTCCCGCCCCTTGCGGGGCCTGAAGGTTCTGGGTGTTGGGGACCACTTGGCAGTCGAAAGATTCCGTATCGACGATGAGAAAATAGGGTGCCCGTCCGAAGCGGGCGTCCACCGGACTGTCCACATCCCTTCCCGAACTGCTGACGGCGACTTTCATGCTCTCCCTCTCCCTTCAGTGATCGCAGACGTTGGCGCCGGTCACCAAGGTCCCCTGGAGATAGCTGTTCACCAAGGTTGCGGGATCCATGGGAGGAGCCCCCGTGATGACCTCAACCCCCCGTTCCCGGAACAGCCCGATGGCCCGCTGTCCCATGCCGCCTGCGATCACGAGGCGGACTCCCAGCTCGGAAATCCAGCGGGGAAGCACGCCGGGTTCGTGGGGAGGCGGCGTCAGCTCCTCCAGGCTTACAATCCGGCCGTCCATCACGCGCACGACGGCGAAGCGTTCGCAATGCCCGAAATGGCTGCAAAGCAGTCCATTGGCCGTGGGAACCGCCACCTTGAAGCTGTCCTTTTCCATGGGCTGAACCTCCTTGTCTTGCGCAACTCCCGTGCATGCTCCGGTCGTCTCGTCCGGGCGGGGCGGGGAACACCTTTCCACAACCGCTGAGAGAAGCCTGTGGAGGCTCTCCAGGAAGGGACTCGGCCTGGGGGAATCCATCGGTAGCGGGGTCCCGCTGTCTCCGGCCTCCACCACGCGCGGTTCGAAGGGCAGAGAGCCCAGGAAGGGAATGTTCATGCGTTCCGCCGTCTTCCTTCCCCCTTCGGAACCGAAGAGGGGGATGCTCCCGCCGCAATGGGGGCACACGAGACCGCTCATGTTTTCCACCAGCCCCAGGATGGGCAGGTGGACCTTCTTGCAGAAATTGATGGACTTTCTCACATCGCTCAAAGCCACTTCCTGGGGGGTCGTGACGATGACCGCGTGGGCGTCCGGGATGACCTGCGCCACGCTCAAGGGCTCGTCCCCCGTCCCCGGCGGACAGTCGATGACCAGGTAGTCCAGGTCCCCCCATTGAACCTCCGATACGAACTGACGGATGACCCCGTGCTTGACGGGACCCCGCCAGATAACGGCCGAATCGGGGTCGTCCAGAAGGCTTTGGATGGAAACCACTTCCAGGTTCTCGCGGAGCTTGTGCGGGACGAGATGCTTCTCGTCGTCCACTTGGAACGCTCCCGAGATGCCCAGGATTTTGGGGATGCTGGGCCCGTGCAGGTCCGCATCCAGGAGACCCACCCGATAACCTCTTTCACTGAGTCCCAGGGCCAGGTAGGCGGCCACGCTGCTCTTGCCCACGCCGCCCTTGCCGCTCATGACCAGAAGCTTGTGGCCGATCCGTCGCAGCTGCTCCTTCAACCGGCGCTCCTCGCCGGTTTCCTTCTTCTGGCTTTCCTCTGCATGTGTTGCGCATGTCCGTGAACCACACGATGTGCCCATGTTCTCCTCTCCCTTTTTCGTTGGACGCGGGAACTCGACAACCATGGGAGGAAGTTGCCCGGGTAAGGGCGTCCTCCCGGGCTGGACGATAGACAATTTTCATGCCGTGAGTCGGAAGAGGGCTTTGGTCTTGGGGATTCCTGGGAAAAGAGGGCTGAGCGGGGCGGTTCTGACAAGAGGTGCAGGCGGGATGGGTTCGGAACGCACCCTTAGGTCCGGTCCGATGGGTGCATTTTGTTCCCGGACGGGTCCATGGCTTCCAGGCCGTAGCGTCGGATCTTTCTTCGCAGGGTGTTCTTGTCGATCCCCAACTGGCGGGCCGTGGCCATGCGTTTCCAATGGTTGCGTTCCAGGGCTTCCCAGATGGCGCGCTTTTCGATTTCCTGGAGCGTCCAGCCCTGGATCGGCTGAAAGCCGGGCACGTCCTTCGCCAGGTGTTCCGGAAGATGTTCCGGGCGGATCCATCCGTTGCGGCACAAGATGAAGGCGTGCTCGATGGCGTTTTCCAGCTCCCGGATGTTGCCCGGCCAGTCGTGGCGCATGAAGATATGGAGGGCTTCCTGGCTGAGACCCAGGATTCTTTTTCCCTGCAGGCGGTTGAACCGCTCGATGAAGTGCTCCACCAACAGGGGAATGTCTTCCCGTCTTTCCGCCAGCGGCGGCAGCCACAGCTTGACCACGTTGATCCGGTAGTAGAGGTCCTTGCGGAAGATCCCTTCTTCCACCAGCTGGTTGAGATCCTTGTTGGAGGCGGCGATGATCCGCACGTCGGCCTTGAGACTCTTGGAAGATCCCAGGGGTTCGTACACCTTTTCTTCCAGAACCCTCAGCAGGCGCACCTGCAGGGCGGGCGAGACGTCGCCGATTTCATCCAGAAACAGGGTGCCTCCCTGGGCCATGGCGAAGCGGCCGGCCCGGCTCCTTTTGGCGTCCGTGAACGCCCCCGCCACGTGGCCGAAAAGTTCCGATTCCAGGAGGGTGTCGGGCAGGGCCCCGCAGTTGACGGCCACGAAAGGCCCCTTGGCCCGCCGGCTCATGGAGTGGAGGGTGCGGGCCAGGACCTCCTTTCCGGTTCCGCTTTCCCCTTGGATGAGCACGGTGCTCTCGCTCTGGGCGATCTCCGGAAGGATCGCAAAGAGCTTCTGCATGGCGGGGGCTTTGGAAAGAATGTCGCCGAATCGGTATTTCTTGTGGATCTCCTGGCGCAGCTTCTCCACCACGGTGAGATCCCGAAACGTCTCCACTCCCCCCACGGTGCGGCCCTGTTCGTCTTTCAGGAGCGCCGTGCTGACGCTGATGGGAACTTCCCGGTGGGAGGCGTTCAGGATCGCCACGGGCCGATCCACCACGGGGCGGCCCGTTTCCATGGTGTGGCGCAGCACGCAGGCCGTCTCGCAGACACTGGCCCGGAAGACCTCGCAGCACGGTCGGCCCAGCGCTTCGTCGGCGGGGATCCCCGTGATTCTTTCCGCTGCACGGTTGAAGAAGGTGATGCGGAAATGGGCATCCACCGTGAAGACGCCGTCGGTGATGCTGTTCAGGATGGTCCGCGTCCACTCCGGGGCCGGCATGCCGGGATCGGGCATCCCTGTGTCTCGGGGACCTCCAGGCGAACAGGCGGCCTTGTCCATGGGATCCATCCTGCCGGGTTTCAATGTTCTCATTTCCGTCTGTTCGCGTTCATTCGCGGTTCTCTTTCATAGGAACCCCCGTCACGGGGAGCCCGTGAAAGCGAAGGATGAAACGCACCTTTGAAAAGAAGGTCCTTGTTAAGGGCGAATGATTATTCGCCCTAAGGGACGCGCGCACGAACAGAGCAAGATCGGCTTTCATATAGGTACGGAAGGGCGGGCGTAAAGCCCGCCCCTACAAGGCACTGATCCCTTGGGTAGGGCGGGGTTTCTCCCCGCCCACTCATCCTTCCAAGGTGCCCATCGTTCCTCGCCGACCAACGTTCGTGTGCGGCGGGATCACCGGGACATGGATTCCTGGGCCCCCGGCGCTTCAGGAACCGTCGAAGACGAACTGGCAGACGGCCTCCCATATCCATTGCATCTTTCTCAAGGCCGGCGTTTCACCGTAATCGACCAGGCTCCGGGCGTCAACTTGGGCGCGGGTGACCAGGGGATCGAAGGGGATGTGCCCCAGGAAACGGGCGCCGGAATCCTGGGCCGTCTTGGCGATCCGATCCGCCTCCGCCCGGTGCAGATCGGCCTTGTTGACACAAACCGCCGCCGGCACCTTGAAGTGCCGGGCCAGCTCCAGCACCCTTTCCATATCGTGGCGCCCGGACAGCGTGGGTTCGGACACCACCAGCACCGCATCCGCATTGCCGAGGGACGCAATCACGGGACACCCCACCCCGGGAGGGCCGTCGGTGAGGATCCGCTCCAGGCCTGTTTGTGCCGCCACGCGCCGGGCCTCGTTCCGGACCAAAGACACGAGCTTTCCGGAATTTTCTTCAGCAATTCCCAGTCGGGCGTGGACCATGGGTCCGTAGGGCGTGCGGGAAAGGAACCATTCGCCGCACGTCTTTTCCGGAAAATCCACCGCTTCCATGGGGCACAGCCGCGCACACACCCCGCAGCCCTCGCACAGAAGGGGCTCCACGCGAAAGCTTCCGCTGATCGCTCCGAACCGGCACCAGTCGAGGCAGTGGCCGCATGCGGTGCACTTGTCCGGATGGATGACGGCTTCATGGCCGGCGACGAAGGGATGGCGTTCCAGGGTTTCAGGGCGAACCACCAGGTGGAGATCCGCCGCATCCACATCCGCATCGCACAGAACCAGTTCCCGTGCCAGGGCGGCGAAAACAGCGACCAGGCTCGTCTTTCCCGTGCCCCCTTTGCCGCTCAAGACAACCAATTCCTTCATGCCGCAGGCTCCTTCCGGGCGGCCTGTCCATGAGACCGCACGATCTCCACGATTCTTTCATAGAGGTGGTCCATGTACTCTTTCCACCGGGGGAGCACTTCCACCAGGAGATTCCCGCGGGCATAGGCCTCGGCCGCCCTTCGGTCGAAGGGCACCTCCAGGAGGATCGGGATGTCCTGCCGGTCGGCAAAGTCATGGACCCTTCGGTCGCCCATGTCGCATCGGTTGATCACCAGCCCCATGGGCAGGTCCAGTTTCCGCACCACCCCCACCGCCAGTTCCAGGTCGTTCAGGCCGAAGGGGGTGGGTTCCGTCACCAGCAGGGCGAAGTCCGTTCCCCACAGGCTGGCCACCACGGGACACGACGTTCCGGGCGGCGCGTCGATGATGGTGAGATCGCCTTCCGGCCCATGCTCTTCCCGCACTTTGCGGATCAGGGGCGGCGCCATGGCCTCGCCCACCCGAAGGCGCCCTTCCACAAGGGTCACAAGCCCCCGCCAGCCGCGCCGCACCTCTCCCACTAGTCGCTTGGACCAGCGGATGGCGTCTTCCCCGCAGACCAGCGCACAGCCTCCGCAGCTGTGGCACAGTTCGGGAAAGGTCATGGCAATCTCCGGGAGGACGGCGATGGCATTGAACTGACACATCTCCTGACAGGCACCACAGAGGGTGCATCGTTGGGCATCGATTTCCGGAACATCCACGTGGAAGGGTTCCGACCCGTTCCAGCGCGGGCGCAGAAAAAGGTGAGCGTTGGGTTGTTCCACGTCGCAATCCAAAAGGGTCACGGGCCGTTCCAGAGCGGCGGCCAGATTGCAGGCCACGGTGGTCTTGCCCGTCCCCCCTTTGCCGCTGGCCACGGCGATGATCATGCGTTTCCTCCTCGAACCATGGACGTGCCGCATTTTGGACATGGGGTCTGCGTGCAGGGGATGCCCCGCTGGTGTTCCGCCTTGGCTCCACACTTGGGACACACGCAGGTGCCGGCCGCTCCACCTCCGCCACGTCCGGCTCCCTGGCCGCCTCCTTTCCCTTGACCTCCGGGCCCTTGGCCCCGTCCCTGTCCCCCGCCGCACCGTCCGGATCCTCTTCCGCTTCCAAATGACATGATGTCTCCTTTCGTCCAGGGTTGCGCTCCCAATGGCCCGGCCTTTCGGTAGCATCGGGGGCCGCGGCATCCCGGCAGCCAAAACCGGGCCTGGTCCAGTTTCCCCGCCTCGTAGGCCTCCAGGACTTCCTGGATGTCCCCCGCCACGCCGTGGATGATGCGGATCCCCAGGCCTTGGGCGTAATGGAGAAGTTCGGGACTGAGGGCGCCGCAGATGAGCGTCTGGACTCCCTGGGCCCTCAGTCGCGCCAGCCGCTCATAGGGCCGAGAATCCGCCATTTCCATGAGCTCGGAGCCGGAAGTTCCGGCCCCCCTCACCACCAGGATGCGGGTGCTCCAGTCCAACACCGGGGCCACCCTTCCTCGCAAAACGGCTATCGCCACCATGGCCCGCCTCCTTGCCGGCTCTAGAGGGCATTCTTCGTGCCAAGGCTTCGACCGCAACCCGCGGGGGCGGGGAGGCCTCACCTGGAACCTGCGATAAATGGGGGGGAAGCGGTCCACAGAAAGGATGGGGCGTGGAGGGGGTGCGGTCATGGGGGATGGGAGGATCGCGTCCCCGATGGGTTCAAGATGCACCCACCCCGGAGGCTCCTTCGGGGGGAGGCTCCGCGGGTGGGTGGGGAGGGGGAGGGCTACTTATCCGACTTGTAACTTTCCTGGAAGACTTGGGGGTTCACGTTTCCCGAGTCCGGACCGCCGCATTCGGGAATGTAGCAGGTGACGTCGATGAATTCGCACTTTTCCTTGCAGGTCGGACAGGTCTCCGGCGGGGTCACGGCGTCCACGGTATTGCCGCACTTGTTGCATTTCCAAACGGTCATGATCTCCTCCTTGCATGATGGAAGGTCTCTCTCCAAACAGCAACCGGCTGACTCACTTCTTACCCTAACCATCAGACAGCCTAGAGCCAACGCCCGAAAACGGAGGATTGAAGGATTAAGTCGTTGGAAACGGGAAAGGGGGGCTTTCGGGCAATCCCCCCCGGCCCCCCTTTGGAAAAGGGGGGAGGAACGAATCACGGCTCACGGATCACGGATCACGTCACCAGCAGGCTGGAACAGGTGAGGCCCGCCTCGGCCTTTCGCAGCTCGGAAATGTCCACGGTTTCCACGGCAAAGCCGGCTTCCCGAAGCATCCTCTTCGTCCGGGGGAAACCTTCGGCCATGAGAACCGATGGGTTGAGGTGCAGGACGTTGGCGGCTTCGGCTTCTTCTTTGGGCACTTCCAGGACGCGGAAGCCGCCGAAAGGCTCCATATCGATCCACTCGGGATAGGCCACCAGGGTGTGGTCGTCGACGGCCGTGACGGCGGTCTTCAGGTGGAGGCAGCCATGGACGGTGACCGCCTTCACCAGGTACCCGTAAGGAGCCAGCAGGGCCCGGAGTTGCTCCAACCCGTCCTTGTTGGTGCGGGAGGAAAGTCCCACGTACAGGGTCTTTCCCACGCGCAGGACGTCTCCGCCGTCCAGGGTGCCGGGCGCGCGGATCTCGACCACGGGGCGGAAGCGTTCCAGAACGGGCCGGATGCCGGCCAATTCCTCTCTTCGGGATGCCGCTCCCGGCCGGCACAGGACGGCGACTTCGTCCAGGATCAGGGCGGTGTCTTCCACGAAGACGGAATCCGGCAGATGCTCGTTGACGGTGAGTTCCAGTACGGTGAAACCGTGGCGGCGCAGGGCATCCTGGTAGGCGGCGTGCTGCCGGCGGGCCAGGTCCAGATCCAGCGGCTCCCGGGGACGATGGGTCAGCTCACATCGGTGGATATTGGGCGATACCACATGCGTCACGGCCATCATCTCTGCTCATTCCTCCCCCACGACTCTTCCCTTGGCAATCCCCCCCGGCCCCCCTTTGAAAAAGGGGGCGGAGCCCTGCCACGAGTCCATGGTCCATTTCCCGTCACTCATCACTCGTCACCCATGACTCATTCCCCGTCACGGATCACCGATTCCGGATCACGGATCACGGACCACGGACTGCGGATCACGGACCGCCATCCTACACGAACCGCTTGCCTCTTTCCATGGGGAGGTCTATGGTCTATCCTCCTTTGGGCCTGCATGCGGAAGCGGGAATCTTACACCAGTGTAGAACACCGGGCAGCCGGTCTCGGAGCGCGAGGAGCATGGTCGGCACGGCGATCAATGTGGCAACGGTGGTGACGGGAGGTCTCATCGGCACCTTCCTGGGGGCGCGGCTCCCGGAAAACACCCAGCGGTCCGTCATGCACGGCTTGGGGCTTCTGACCCTGGTGATCGGCATCCAGATGGCCATGAAGACGGAAAACGTCCTCGTCATCCTGGGGGCCCTCCTGGTGGGCGTCATCGTCGGCGAGGGGCTGCAGCTTCAGGCGGGGTTGGAACGTTTCGGCAGCCGGCTGCAGACCCTCTTCAGGGCCGGGCCGCATTCCACGGTGAGCGAAGGCTTCGTGACCGCCAGCCTGGTCTTTTGCGTGGGCCCCATGGCCATCCTGGGATCCCTTCAGGACGGCCTGTCGGGCGATTTCAATCTGCTGGCGGTCAAATCCATGCTGGACGGCTTCGCCGCCGTCGCCTTTTCGGCCAGCCTGGGATGGGGCGTGCTGCTGTCGGCGGGGAGCATCCTCTTGTACCAGGGGAGCATTACGCTTCTGGCATCCGGCCTGGACAAGATTCTCACCCCGGAGATGATCACGGAAATATCGGCCGCCGGCGGATTGCTCATCGCCGCCATAGGACTCAAGCTCTTGAACGTGAAGGATATCCGCATTGCCAACTTCCTGCCGGCCCTGGCCGTGGCGCCGGCCATCGTGGCCCTGCTGCCGCTTTTCAAGGCCTGGTGGCCCTGGTGATCCCGGGGACCGGCACCGAAACGCCCAGGAGTCTTTCCATGAAGTGGACCGACTTTCCCGAATCCATCCGTTCTTACGTGTGGCCGGAAACGGCCGGCCGCTATGTCTATCGCTGTCTGGGCTGCCGGGCGACCTTCGGCGTGGAGAAGCTCCTCTACACGTGCCCCGAGTGCTCCAGCGTACTCATGATCCAGGACGAGGACTGGGATCGTCTGAAGGCCGTTTCCGGGCCCACGTGGCGACGGATTTTCGATTACCGGGCCATGACGACCGAACCGGCCCTCAAGGGCATCTACCGCTTCCATGAGCTCCTGGGCTCCATCCTGCCGCTGGACGCCGTGATCTATCTGGGCGAAGGCCATACGCCCGTGGTTCAGGCCAACGGGCGGATGCGGGATTGGGCCGGCCGGCCCTTCTTTTTCAAAAACGACGGCCAAAACCCCAGCGCGTCCTTCAAGGACCGGGGCATGGCCAGCGCCTTCAGCTACCTCAACTACCTCATCAAGACTCAGAAACTGTCGCAGGTGCTGGCCGTGTGCGCCTCCACGGGCGATACGTCGGCGGCCGCGGCCCTGTACGCCTCCTACCTGGTGGACGGGGTGACCTCCGCCGTGCTCCTGCCCCACGGCAAGGTGACCCCCCAGCAGCTGAGCCAGCCACTGGGAAGCGGAGCGCGGGTCATCGAGATCCCTGGTGTTTTCGACGACTGCATGAAGATCGTGGAGTACCTGGCGGAGCGCTACCCGGTGGCCCTCATGAATTCCAAGAACGCCTGGCGGATCCTGGGGCAGGAATCCTACAGCTACGAGATCGCCCAGGCCTTCGACTACGACGTGTCCGATCTGGTGGTGACGGTCCCCATCGGCAATGCGGGCAACATCACGGCGGTCATGGCGGGGTTTCTGAAACTCTACGATCTGGGGATCATCACGCGCCTGCCGTGGATCCTGGGCGTTCAGTCCCACCACGCCGATCCGGTCTATCGTTACTACCTGGAACCGGATCCCCGGAAGCGGGCCTTTGAGCCGGTGACGGTCCGGCCCAGCGTGGCCCAGGCGGCCATGATCGGCAACCCGGTCAGCATGCCCCGGGTGGTGCAGCTGGTGGAGCAATTCCGCTCCATGGGCGGGGAGGAAGCGGTCCAGGTGGTCCAGGTGACGGAGCAGGAGATCATGGACGCCATGCTCCTGGCCAACCGAAACGGACACATCGCCTGCACCCAGGGCGGCGAATGCCTGGCGGGATTCCGCCGCGCCGTCTCGGACGGCAACATCCCGGACGGCAAGGTGGGGGTGCTGGACGCCACGGCCCACGCCCTCAAGTTTGCCGTTTTTCAGGAAAAATACTTCGAGGATCGATTCGAGCCCGAATTCGGAGTGGTGCCCAAAGAGGAGCTTCGGAATCGGCCGGTGCTGGTGCGCCCTCCCCGGGGAGTGCCGTGCCCGGTGCCGGGAACCGCCATGGATCCCCAGTCCTTCCGATCCTTCGTGACCGCCACCGGCGACGCCGTGGCCGAATTGCTGGGGCTTCGCCGGTAGGAACAGCCCGCGCCGGACACGATCCGGCCCGCAGGGAGCGACCGGGCCGGATCAGCGCAACACCAGCACCGATGTGCGGCAGGTGCTCACGAAGTGTCCGATGGAATCGGTCTTCTTCTGGAAAAGGCGCGAGAGGAGGGATTTCTTCCCCAGCCAGAGGGCCAGGAGGCCTTCGGTGACCTGGGAGGAAATGAACTGCTGGAACTCGTCGATCTCGCTGAAGCGGATATGGGTGGGCACCCCCTTTCCCTTGTAATAGTCGTAGACGGCGTTGAGCCACGGAAAGACTTCCCGCTTGATGCCGCCCCCCTTGGTGAGGCCCACCACGTCCAGGTCGGCGCCGGTGATGGACGCCATCTGGTTGACCATCTCCAGGGCGTCCTGGGTCACGTCGCTGTCGTCCAGGCACATGAAGAGCTTGCGGATGGGAGCCGCCTCCTTGACCAGGAGCACGGACACGCCGGCTCCGTCCACCACCTTTTGGGGTACTGCGGGATCGTCCCGCCACAGGCATTGGTCTCCCCCCGTGCAGCCCATCACGATCAGGCTGCAGCCCTCCTCCCGGGCGGCGGCCAGGATTTCCTGAGCCGTCTGTCCAAAGCGGACCCGGACCTTCAGTTCCTTCATGGCCCCTCGAGCCACCTGCATGTGTTCCCAGAGCCCCGGGCGCAGGCTGATCCATTCGTGGGCCTGCCGGGTGGGGGCGTAGGGGGACTCGCCTGCGGGCCAGTGGGAGAGGAACGTGTCCCGGTACCGGGCCAGGGCCTCCAGAACGGGATGGGCGGCGGCCACGGCGGCGCCGGGCTGGGCGGCCTGTTCCTGGGACTTGTCCAGAACGCCCATGAAGGTGAGATCCGCCCAGGTGTTCTCGGCCAACTTCTTGAGGGCCTGAAGAGCGTGGGCGCTGTAAACGTGCTGGTCCGCGGCAAAGAGAATCCTCATGATGTCACCTCCTGTCTCGCTTCCTGACCCTAGTGGCCGGCGGCCCGCCGTTTCTCTTCGGCCCGGCGCACGGCGTCCAGGATCTCGCTGATCTTGAAGGGCTTGGCCACGAAGTCGAACACGCCCTTTTGAAAGGATTCCTTGGCCGTCTCCATGGTGGCGAAGCCTGTGATGACGATGACCTCCGTGGCCGGGGAGCGTTCCTTTACCTCCGTGAGAAACTGCATGCCGTCGATGTTTTCCATCTTGAGATCCGTGATCACCACGTCGAAGTCCTGCTCCCGGGCCCGCTCCAGGGCCCGGGCGCTGTCGGTGAAGGTCTCCACCTCGTAGCCCGCCTTCTCAAAGGTGGGCTTCAGCCGTTTGCAGACGATGGGTTCATCGTCCAGGATCAGGATCCGTGTCTTGCCTTCCTTGTTCATGGGAGCCTCCTTCGGGCCCGGAATCCCCCGGGCCTTCCCGCAAGGGTTCCATCAAACGCATGAATCGGTCCAGGTGCCGCACCACCTCCTCGTCGCTCACCAGTTGGACGTCCAACTGGCGGGTGTAGGCCACCAGAGCCCCCAGCATGCGCAACTTCCGTTCCATCCTGGGGCGGGATCGTTTCTTCATCCTGCCCACCACCAGGTCGCCTCGGATCTCCACCCGGAACCCCCAGCGCGCCAGGACCTCCCCGATGAATCGGGCCCGGCGGGACCGGCGGGTCAGATCCGTGACGCCCCCCAGGAAGCGGAAGTAGATGTAATTGTCATCGATCCGATCGCTCAGGTAAGAATCGATGATGTTGAAATGGTAGCCGATCCGAAGGCTGATGTTCATGTAATTGGCCGACAGCACCGCCAGGTTGAGTCCCACCTCTTCCAGGGACGCCCGGTGGGCGTCGAAGGTTCGGCTCATGCTGGACATGAAGCTGCTGAAGTCCATGCCCACCGGAGTCCTTTCCCACAGGTCGGATTCCACCATGCCGGAAAGGAAGGCCTGCATGGGTATGGAGACAATGTCCTCGGGCTGGAGGGTGCGGGCGTCCGAATCGGCGCGCGTGCCGCCGTCCGCATCGATGACCCGCAGGTCCAAGGGCACGGGGGCCTTGAGCAGCCTGGGCCGCGTGCCCGCCAGATGCGGTCCGGCCATGTTGAGGGCCGCCAGTTCGGCCACGGCCTTTTCGTGGACAAACCGGGTGATGTCGTGCAGGGTGCGGCACCCCGCGGGGTTGAAATCCGCCCCCTTGGGGTCCACCAGGTTGAGGGGGGTGACGTGGCGGAGCAGGCGCCTGAGGAGTCGGTATTCATAAGAATCCTCGAAAACCTCTTCCTGGGTCAATTCATAGTAGCATAGCTCGTTGATGCGGCCGCGGTAGAGGACGTTTTCGGTGGCGTCCAGGGTGACTTCATCGCCGGTGCGGAGAAGGCGCGTGGCCGTTTCCGTGTTGACCACGGTGGGTACCCGGAATTCCCGGGCCACGGTGGCCATGTGGCCCATGGGGGATCCCACGTCGGTGATGATTCCCCGCACATGCCGAATGACCCGGGCCAGCCTGGGAGAGCTTTCCCGGGCCACCAGGATGACCCCCGGGGGAACCCGTTGGAGGTCCTCGTCGCTTTCCACCACGAACACTTGTCCCACCGCGATGCCCCGCTGGACCACGTCACCGCGTCCGGACCACAGGACCGGGGCGCTGGCGGTGATGTCGGCGATGCGGCAGGTGTCCGCGTCCGCAGCGGGCTTGACCCTCAAAGGGCGGCTCTGCAGGATGACGAGCCGGCCGGACGTGTCGAAGGCCCACTCCACGTCCTGGGGCCTCTTGAAATACCGTTCCAGGAGCAGTCCCGTGGCGGCCAGCAGGCTGAGCTGAGACGAGTTGAGGCAAGCCCTGGACTGGTCCGGCTCGGGAACCTCCGCCCACCGGGTACCTCCTTCCGGATTGGGGGCCAAGGCCACATCCTTTCGCACCACGTGCATTTCCAGAAGGGCGTGGGGAGGATCCCGGCTGATGCGGAAACGGTCCACCTTCCGGCTCCCTTCCACCACGGGGGGGCCGAGTCCCCAGGTGGCCGCCACGGTGAGGGTTTCCGATTGGGGCTCCACCGGATCCACGGTGTAGAGAACCCCGCTCACCACGGCGTCCACCATGAGCTGGCAGCCCACGGCCATGGCCGTTTCGTGCTCCCAGAACCCTTTGTCTGCCCGGTATTTCCAGGCCTCCACGGAAAAAATCCCCGCCACCACCTGCCGATAGGCCTGCAGCACCTCCGTTTCCGGCACATTGAGAAAAGACCGGTGCAGGCCCGCAAAGCTGTGCTCCGTGTCCTCCCCGGGGGCGCTGCTGCGCACCGCGAAAAAGAGATGCTCCCGGCCCAGACGGCGGGCCAGGGTCTCGATGCGGTGTTGGATCTCCCGGGCCGTCCCGTCGGGGACCGGCGCCGCCAGAATCTGTTCTTGCATATCCCGAAGGGCCCGTTCCAAGGCCTGAGGGTCGCTCGGCCCGGCCTCCTCCAGTCGCCGGGAGACCGTCTCGGCGGTCAGCCCGGCGGCGGCCATGAATTCATGGTAAACCCGGGTGGAGATGGCAAAGCCTTCCGGCGTGGTCAGTTCCAACACGTTGCGCACTTCCCCCAGGTTGGCGTTCTTTCCGCCCACCTCCTCGGCCCAGTCCCGGTTGCAGTCCTCGTAAAAGAGCGTGTAGGGAACGTCTTCCAGGGCCGGCCGGCCGGCCAGGATCCCGTCCAGACGCCACTGGATGCGCTCCAGGGCGGCGTAGAGGTCCATATATTTCCGGTTGCCCAGCACGTTCAGGTCGTGGACCAGGTGGTGGGCCAGGTCGATCAGCTTCCGGCACGAGGAGCGGATATACTGGCTGTCGAAGACGTAGTCACCGCTCAGCTTGTCGCCCATCTCGGCCATGAGTTCCAGGATCTCGTTGTTTCGGGCCAGGATGGAGCGGAAGCGCTCCAGGAGCACCGGAAACGGGAGCGGGGGCTCCCGCCGTCTCCACCGGGTGAAGAGTTCTCGAATCCTGGCCCCTAAAGTTTTCATGAACCCCTTCCTTTCAGTGGGCTCCCTTGCCGGCGCCGAAGAGAAAACCCATGAGGAGCCCGCCGAAGATGGCCACCAGGGTGGCCAGCATGCCGTGCCAAAGGGCGTGTTCAAAGGCCATCTTCTTGATGAAGGCGGGGGCTCCCACAAGACGCGCCCGGATGGGCACGGATGCCGATTCCGCCACTCGACCGTTCGAGACGGCGTAGACTTCCAGGTGGTAATCGCCTTCGGTCAGGCGGGCCGGGATTTTCAAGGAGACCTGAAAAGTGCGCTGCCCTTGGTCTTCCGAGCCGTAATGGATCGATCCCACCTCCTCCTGGTAAAGCCTCTGTTTTCTTTTTAGCTTGAGGAGTTCACGGAAAAGAAGATGTTTGTCCTCGCCTTGGGGCGCCAGGGTCACACGGGATTCCAGACCCTCCAGGCCCAGGTGCCAGATGCTTTCCGCATCCCCGGAATCCGCCTGCCCCAAGGCTTCCCAGGGTTTGGGCAGACAGACCACCAAGACGTTGGGAACCCCTTGAAAATCCACGGAACCCCGGTTCATCCATAGGCACCCCAAAACCTTCCCCTTCTTCTTGAGATGAAGATCGGCGGGGACGCCCACGAAACGCACCACCACGTCCTGATCGGCCCCCACCCTTCCTTCCACATTCAAAGTGGTGCCGTTGTAGAAGGTTCCGATCTCAAAGGCCTGAGGCCGGACGGTGACGTCCATCGCCCGCGCGAAGGAGGTTCCCATCAGGATCAGACATCCCATAACCGCCATGCTCCAGAAGATCATCCGAGTGCGCCGCATCAGTGTCCTCCTGCTTCCGCCACAAGGACATCGGGGGTGAGCAACAGCCCGAGCAACATCTTGACCATGACCGCCAGCACCAAGACGGCCAGGATGATCTTCAGCTGATCGCCCTTGAGACGCTTGCTGATCCGGGCGCCCACCTGGGCCCCCACGGTGGACCCCAGAAGGAGCAGGAAGGCCAGCACGAAATCGACGGTGTGGTTGGTGTAGGATTGCATGATGGTCACATCGATGCAGGTGAAAAGAATCTGAAAAAGACTCGTTCCCACCACCACGTGCATGGGCATGCGAAGCAAATAGACCATGACGGGCACCATGATGAAGCCGCCTCCGACCCCCATGATCGCCGCCAGGATGCCCACCAGAATGCCCAGCAGCAGGGGCATGAGGAGCGACATCCGGACGCCCGAGCGAGGGAATTCCGTCTGAAAGGGAAGGGACGCCACCAACCGGGCATAGGCCGAAGGGCGGGCGGGGTTGGCCGGAGCCGGAGCCGCCTGGGGCGCGCGGCTGCTCCGAAGGGATCGGTAGCTTTCCTGGAACATGTAGGAACCGATGATCCCCAGCATGAGCACATAGGTGACGCTGATCAGGAAGTCCGCATTGCCCAGGTGCCGCAGGATCTTGATGATCTGCACCCCCACCGTGCCGCCGGTCACACCTCCCAGGAGCAACAGCAGTCCCATCTTGAAGTCCACGTTGCCCATGCGGAAGTGGGCGATGGTCCCCGACGTGGAAGCCCCCACGATCTGGTTGGAGTCGGAAGCCGCCGCCACCGTGGGTGGGATCCCGATCATGATGAGAAGAGGCGTCATGAGAAAGCCGCCGCCCACACCGAAAATCCCCGACAGCAGTCCCACAAAGCCTCCCAGGCCCAGGATGAGAAACATGTTCACGCTGTTTCCCGCAATGGGTAGATAGAGATGAAGGGGTAGATGCATCGCTTCAGTCCTCTTCCGGTTGTCCGATTTCCTTCTTCGGGTACACCATCTCCACCGGGCATCCCAACCGATGCCGGATCTTGTGGACCCGCATGACCGCCTGTTGGTGCTCCCGCCGGTGCCTTCCGGGGACTCCCACGACCCACAGCGTCACCCGGTGTTCCCGGCAAAACTCCAGAATCCGCTCCTCATCGCAGCCCTCCGCCACGTACGTGTCCACGAAAACGCCGTCCGCCCGGGCCCCCTCGATCAGCATCTGCATCCGCTCGGCCACCTCGTCCGCCGCCGGCACCAGACAAGCAGGAGCTTCGCTTCCCGGTATTCCAGGCCGCTTGAGGCCGAGCACATAGAGGCGTCCGCCGATGCGCCGCGCCAGGGAGATGCCCCGGGCCAACGCCCCCAGTTCCTCCGTGCTTCCCTTGGTGACCGTAACCAGGATCTTCTCCATCGCCGTCTCCCACCAGCGGCTGAGGCAAGAAGGGTGCCCAATCTGTAACATGCCGGGTCTAAAGGGATAGTTGGGATGGAGGAAAGGAAAGGCCCCCAGGAGGGGCCTGGGGTGTTTCAGATTGAAAAGAAAGGGCGGATGGCGGCGGCGGGATGTTTCAAAATGGAATGGATGGCGGCTAGTTGGACGGGCCGGAAGGGGCGCCGGAGCGGATGCCGTATTTCTTCATCTTGCGCCACAGGGTGGTGCGCGGCATCTCCAGGATCTGGGCCGCCAGGTTCTTGTTGTAGCCGGTCTTGTTCAGCACCCGCAGGATATGGCGTTTTTCCACCTCTTCCAGGGGAAGCAGTTCTTCCGCCGGATAGGCATCCACTTCCAGCTGCCGCAGATCCTCCGGCAGATCGTCCACGCCGATCTGGGGCTTTTCGGTGAGGGCCACGGCCCGTTCGATGATGTTTTCCAGTTCGCGCACATTTCCCGGGAAGTTGTGGTTTTTCAAGATCTCCAGGGCCTGCGGGTGAATGCCTTCCACGGGTTTGCCGAAGAGGGTGCGATACTTGCCGATGAAATGGGCCACCAGCAGAGGGATGTCGTCTCGGCGTTCGGCCAGAGTGGGCAGCGGGATGCGCACCACGTTGAGCCGGTAAAACAGGTCTTCCCGGAAACGCCCGGCCAGGACCTCCTGCTTCAGGTCCTTGTTGGTGGCGGCGAGGATGCGGATGTCCAGGGCGATGGGCCGGGTGCCGCCCACCCGGAGAATGCGTTTTTCCTGGAGTACATGGAGCAGCTTGACCTGCATGGGCAGGGGCATTTCCCCGATTTCGTCCAGGAAGACGGTGCCGCCCACGGCCGATTCCATGAGTCCCACCTTGGTGGCCGTAGCCCCCGTAAAGGCCCCCTTTTCATAACCGAACAGCTCGCTGGTGATGAGTTCTTCCGTGAATCCGCCGCAGTTGAAGGAGACGAAGGGTCGGGGCGCCCGGGGACTCAAGCCGTGGATGGCTCGCGCCACCAGCTCCTTTCCCGTGCCGCTCTGGCCTTCGATGAGCACCGTGCAATCCAGGGGAGCCACTTTGCGGATGAGGGCGAAGACGTCCTGCACGACTCGGCTTTTTCCCACGATGCGGCCCAGGGGGTCTCCGCCCCGCAGGGCTTCGCGGAGCCTCTCGTTTTCCCGGCGCATGGCCACCTTTTCCACGGCGCCTCGGGCCAGGTGACGGATCTCGGCGAGTCGCACGGGTTTGGACACGTAATGGTAGGCGCCGGCCTTCATGGCCGTCACGGCGTTTTCCACGGAGCCGTAGCCCGTGATGACGATGACTTCCGTGCCGGCCCATCGTTCCTTGATCTTCGTAAGAACGCTGAGGCCGTTCATGTCGGGAAGCCGCAGATCCGTGATGACCACGTGGAAGGGGTCCCGCTGCATGGCCTGAAGGAACGGGGCGGCCGAAAGGAAGGATTCCACGTCGTAGCCGTCCTTGGTCAGGGCGCGCGTGAGCCGTTTACAAACCAAAGGCTCATCATCAAGGACGGCCAGGCGCCACGGCTTCTCCATGAGATCCCTCGTCGTCTGCCTTGGTTTCGGTTTCCGGGTCCAGGACGGGCAGGAAGACGGAAAAGGTCGTCCCCGCCCCCACCTGGCTCTGCACCTCTATATGCCCCCCGTGCTTTCGAATCAAGGAGTAGGATACCGAAAGGCCCAGCCCCGTGCCTCGCCCCACTCCCTTGGTGGTGTAAAAGGGCTCGAAGATGTGCTCCAGATCCTCCGGGCGGATGCCCATGCCGGTGTCGGCCACGTCGATGCGCACCATCTTGCCGTCGCAGGAAAGTCGCACCGTGATCTCGCCGCCCTGGGGCATGGCCTGGATCGCGTTGAGGAAGAGGTTGAGAAAGACCTGCTCCAGGTTCCGCCGGTGGCCGCGGATGGGAGGGATGGGTTCTTCCGTTTCCACCTCCAGATGGGTGCCCGTCAAAAGGAGCTGGTTCTTCACCAGCCGCAGGGTCTGTCGGATGACTTCGCGCACGTCCACCTTCTCAAAGGTCGGACGATCGCTGCGGGAAAAATCGAGAAGGCTCTTGACGATATCGGCGGCCCGGTCGGCCTGGTTGAGAATGTCGAGCACCAACTCCCGGGCTTCCGGCTCCAGGGATTCCTCGTGATCCTCCAGCAGCATCTCGGCCGTGAGATAGATGTTGTTCAGGGGGTTGTTCAATTCATGGGCGATGCCGGCCGTGAAGGTGCCCAGGGCGGCGATTTTCCGGGACTGAATCAGGGCTTCTTGGTTGGACTCCAGTTCCTCGGACATTCGGTTGAAGGCCTTGATGAGAAGACAGATCTCGTCCTCCGAGTCGCATTCGTAGGGGATGGGACGAAAATCCCCCTGGGCGACCCGGGAGATGGTTTCACGCAGGATACCCAGGGGCGTCAGAAGATGGGTGCTGACGAAGCGAAAGACCCCCACGAGAACCAGGGTCACCACCGCCAGCATGGCCACCGGGAACCGGTAGGACTGGCCGAGTGCCTTGTGAATCCGTTGGCGCTTCCTTTCCAGCAAATGCCGCGTGAAGTCCACCAGCCGCTTGCCGTGGTTGCGGATTTCCCGGACGCTTTCTTCGGATACCGTGGAGTTGGCTTCGCTGTAGCGGTAGATGAGTTCCTTGTAAGCGGAAAACTCCGCAAGGAACGATTTCAGCGCCTCCTCGCCCATGACCCGCTGGATGTCCGGCCGAAGGGTCTGGATGATCTGTTCGGCCCGCTGCAGGTAGTCGTGGCTTTCCTGAAGACTCCTGGCGTCGGAGTAGAGCAGGAAGTTCTTTTCGTAGCGGCGGATTTCCAGGATGTCGTTGAAGAGATCCTCGAACTGTTCGCTCAAAAAAAGCTTGTCTTGGACCGTCTTCATCCACCACCAGTAGTGGATGCCGAGGCTGCAGACGAAGATCAGACTGATGGCGGACATGACCAGGATCCGTGCCCGAATGGTCTTCAACATGTCCCCCTCCTCCTTTTGTGGCCTTGGGCCCGCCTGTGCGTTCGGGAAAAGTCTTGGCGGGCGTGCAAAAGGTCCGCCCTTGCAGGAACCGATGGACACCTTGTGGTAGGGGCGGGGTTTCTCCCCGCCCCCGCCCACTTAACCAGAGTCGCCCTTTTCCGCGTATTTTGCAAGGAACGGGCCGGGGCTCCCCCTGCCGGGTCTTTCGACGGGGTTGATAAGGCGAATCCCTTGGGGCACAATCGAAGATGCCCAATGACTGGAACGGATGGACCGGGCGTTCTGCCCGGCCTTCAGGACCGCACCAAAAGAAAGAATCGTCCCATCTGGTTTTCTGAAACTCTTTCAAGGGGAGATGGACAAGGATGAATCGGACAAGCTGTGGGCCGGTCGATGGACAAGGCGGATGCGGGAGGACGTCGGCATCGCCTTCCAGCGGGCACGGGGCCGTGCGAACGCGGCCGGGCATCGTCCCGTACAAGGGAATCTTTCCCACGT
Source organism: Desulfacinum sp. (assembly GCA_014359885.1). Taxonomy (GTDB): domain Bacteria; phylum Desulfobacterota; class Syntrophobacteria; order Syntrophobacterales; family DSM-9756; genus Desulfacinum. Next base: position 56,050 of record JACIYN010000059.1, on the reverse strand, counting down.
TGGGAGACGACGTCTATGTGGCCCCGGGGGCCTGGATCGTGGGCGACGTTGAGATCGGCGACCGCTCCAGCGTGTGGTTCAACACGGTGGTCCGAGGCGACGTGAACATCGTCCGGATCGGCCGGGAAACCAACATCCAGGATAACGCCACCCTCCATGTGACCGGAAAGAAATACCCGCTCTTTATCGGGGATCGGGTGACCATCGGCCACCGGGCCGTGGTCCACGGCTGCGTGGTGGAAGACGAATGCCTCATCGGCATGGGGGCCATCGTCCTGGACGGGGCCCGGGTGGGGAAGGGGTCCATCGTGGCCGCCGGAGCGGTGGTGAGCCCGGGTGCGGAGGTGCCTCCCGGCTCGGTGGTGATGGGGGTGCCCGCGGAGGTCAAGAAATACCTGGACGAGGAGGAAAAGGAGCGGCTCCGGGTCACGGCGGAGCACTACGTGGGCATGGCCCGGCGCTACCTGGAGGCGGAGGCCCAGGAGGAGACGATCCGCGTCAGAGGGTTCCTTCGCTGAAGCTGGACTCATAGAGGCGGGCGTAAGATTCCAGCGCCCCCTCAATCTTTCGTTCGGCGGCCTCCAGATCGTCCACCGATTGGAACCGGGATCCCAGCGCCTTGAGAATGCGGTCGTAGGGGGAGGGGCCCCGCCCCCAATGGTCGTAGGGGATACGGATCTCCCGGTAGGTTTCCCCCTCGAAGAGGTATTTTCCGAACTGGTTGGTGCCCGGATGGCGAAACGGCCAGTCCAGCTTCCACCGCCACAGGGATTGGGTGGCCTTTCGAATCTCCGGCATCTGGAGCGCCGAAGGGCGCACCCCTTCGCCGATCCTGTCGGAAAGGGCTTGATAGATCCCCTTCACCAGGTCGATGTCCGTGACCACCAGCCCGTAGAGATACCAGTCGTCGATGGATTCCACCACGAAGCGCTGCTCGTCTTCCGAAAGATAGTAGTAGCTCAGGCAAAAATGCCCGTCGCACAACTCGCTGCCGTAGAACGAGACGGTGCGCAGATCCGTGCCCCCGTTGGTCGCGGGATGGAGCAGGCATCCCACGCGGCGCCGCTCCGAATCCAGGAAGCCCACGAACTCGCAGTTGAAGACCGTCTGAAACCGCTTGGCCAGGCCGTTGTCCAGCGGTCGGTAGCAGTCGCTGTGGCAACGGAGATCTTCTTGGGCCTTGTCTTCCTGCAAAAGGACGGTGTTTCGAAGGAGCCTTTCCGAAACGGCTCTCCGGGAATTGTCCTTGAAATTGTAAATGCCGCAGCAGGCGGCGCACGACTTTCCGGCGTCGGGCTGGCATAAATGGATAGGGAACGCGGGGCGGGGAGGCGCTGAGCTCGCTACTCTTTCCAGTTCCATGATTCCGTCGGTCGAACCTTGAGCGGGGTTTGCCCGTCCGGCGGGGCCGGGGAAAGAACCCCAAGCCGGATCAGTTCTTCCAGGCCGGCGGACAGGGCTTCGTCCGAGCCCGTCCACTGATTGCGCACGTTTTCCAGGGTGGCCGCCTTCCCCTCGTCCACCAGCGCGCAGATGAGGATGTAGAGGGACGTGGCTTCCACTCCGGCCTTCAGTTGGAAGATGGCCCGATCCATCTGCATGCCAAACTCCTTCCGGTTCCGTATCGGCGGCGCCCACCATAGCAACCCGACCCGCATCCGTCAATTGCGGTCGGGGCATCCTTTATGCTTAAATGGGCGACAGAAACGAGGGCTCGAAGACGCAACGAAAAGGAGGTCCCATGCCGGGAAGACGCGAGGGAGGCCGGTTGGTCTTCGAAGAAAAGGAATTCCGGGAGCATCTGGACCGTAAGCTCCACAGCGTGGCGGAACTGATCACAAACCTGAGCATGAGTCTCGCGGTGGTGAGCTTCGCCCTCCTGTGTCTCTACTTCCAGGTGCCCACCTATGTGTATTTGCTTGCCTTCCTGATTCCCTTCTTTTTGAGGAACCTGGCGGGGCAGTGGATACGCGGTTGGCTGAACCGGGAATTTGAGATCTTGCGCGGCCCCCAGGCGTAAACGGGATTCCGCCGGGGCCGATGGAAAAGGAGGAATCGTGTCGGACAGAAATTCCTTGCATTGGGAGGAATGGAAAGGGGAATTGGAACGGGTGTGGGCGGACATCCCCAAGGCCTTTCAATCGCCCGCGACGGTGAAACGAACTCTCCAGTGCCACCTCTTCGCCTGCCTTCGGGGGGCGGGGTACCAGGTCCTTGCCGACTACATGCCTCCGCGCGTTGCCGACCGCCCTGTGGATCTCCTGGTCCTGGACGGGGATGGGAAGATCGCGGGCGCCGTCTGCTTCGACGAGGTGGTGACCCTTTATGCCGTCAGGAGTCTCACGTCCTTCGATTCACCCCGCAAGGTGATCTTCACCACGGGCCGGCTCAGGAAGAAGGTGGAGGAAAGCCGCTTTTTCCTGAAGGAGGGCGTGGAGCATGTGCACCTGGAGCCCCAGGGCCCGTGACGGGCCCGGCGACAGCCATTGTGCATTATGTAACAATCTAAAAACAGTTGAGAATTCCCCTTGACACCCCTCTGGACCCTGGCGTATATGCAAAGGAGAAGGTGGTAAAGGTGAAGCTGCAACTCAGTCAAGAAAGGAGGTGCCATCAACACGTAAGAAAGGAGGTGTGAAGAAAACAGGTCTTTTTTGAACCGTGCAACCAACCTCGGCTTCTCTTTCGGCGATCGTCCCCTGTGACGACGGAACGCGGTTTCCGCAGCCTCCCGTGGGCATCCAAAAGCGTTTTCTCATCTTGATCGGTTCCACAGCAGTCGTGCTCCTCGCGCTGATTTCCCTCCGTACTACCGAGTACCACCGGCAGTAAAGGCGTCGTCCGGCTTTCATCAACAACAACTACCGATTTCGAGCATTATTTCAGACATTTCAACTTAGCTCCCATCGGCCATGAGGGCGTTTCTTCGGGGCGTTGGTCTTGTCTTTCATTTCCCGAAGAACGTATGTTCGGAATTTCAGACGTGGGAGGATCGGTTATGGCAAGTGCTCAACAAGCGGTGGACCAGGTTCCCGGCAAGGCTTGGCGCGTGGTCTTTGCGGGAACGGTCATCAATTTGTGCCTGGGCTGTCTGTACGCCTGGAGCGTGTGGGTCAAGTACCTTACGGACAAGGAATACATGTTGAGCCAGGGCTGGACTCCGCTCACGGCGGAGCAGGCTTCCAACCCGGCGTCCTTGTGTATCCTGGTCTTTGCCCTCCTCATGATCCCCGGCGGCCGCATCCAGGATAAGTACGGCCCCACCTTGGCGGCTTCCATCGGCGGCATCGCCATCGGGTTGGGACTGATCGTGGCGGGGGCCATGAAGAGCTATGCGGGGATCCTGCTGGGCTACGGGATCGGAGGCGGCATCGGCATGGGCATCGGCTACGCGGCGCCCACCCCTGCGGCCCTCAAGTGGTTCGGCCCCCACAAGCGCGGCCTCATCGCAGGTTTGGTGGTGAGCGGCTATGGTCTCGCAGCCTTTTACGTGGCCCCGGTGGCCAAGTGGCTGATCACCAGCTACAGCATGAGCGCCTCGTTCTACGTGCTGGGCGTGGCGTACCTGATCGTGATCCTGGTGGCGGCGCAATTGTTGGCCTGGCCCGAACCGGGCTATGTGCCTCCGCAACCGCCCGCCACGGCGGCCACGGCTGCCCGTGCCGCATCCCAGACCCGGGCGGACTGGACGGCCGGCGAAATGCTCAAGACGTGGCAGTTCTACGCCCTGGTGATCATGTTCTGCATCAACACCCAGGCGGGCCTTCTGCTCATCGGCCATGCAGCCAAGATGATCACTGGCATCATGGCGGCGGGGTACCTGCTGGTTTCCTGGGGTGCCATCTTCAACTCGGTGGGCCGTATCGGAACGGGTATCATCTCCGATAAGATCGGCCGAACCAACGGTTTGATCGTGAACTACATCGCCGCGGCGGTCATCATGTTCCTGCTGCCGTACCTCCTGTCCCTGAAGAACATCCCGCTTCTGTTCCTGGCCTGCGCCATCGGTTTCTGGTGTTACGGCGGCGGTCTGTCCCTCTTTCCCAGCTTCACGGCCGACTTCTACGGGCCCAAGAACCTGGGCTTCAACTACGGCCTCGTGTTCCTCGGCTGGGGCCTGGGAGCCTTCATGCCCAAGCTGGCCGGCCGCATCTACGACAAGTACCAATCCTACGATTACGCGTTCTATATTGCAGGGATTCTGCTCATCGTGGGAATCGTCCTGGCCCTGGTGACCAAGCGGCCTCGCTACTCCACCGAGTGAGGGCGCCCCATCCCATGATCGAGCGATGAGGTGAAACACGAAGGAGCGGGAAGCTGTGCTTCCCGCTCCTTTTCTGTTGGGAACCGCGAATGAACGCGAGTGGACGATAAGGGACACGCATGGAGTGTGGAGGTGGTGAGACCCCCTATGCGGGAAGGCCCGTGATCGCAGGGTTTGGAAAAGGACGACCATGGCGCTGAGGTCCGGAACCGTACTGCTCATCGGCTGTGATCCGGAAGAGGAGCGGATCCTGTCGGACTTGGTTCGGCGGGAAGAGGGCGATCTTGCCGTGGAACGGGCGGCCACGGTGGTTGATGCCCTGCGGTGCACCCCGGAGGACGTCCGGCTGGTGGTCCTGAAGGTGGCCGAAGGGGAAGGCCGTCCGGAGATAGGGGTCCGGCGCCTTCGAAACGCTTTGGGACCGGGACCGCCCCTCTTGGCCCTCGTCTCCGAAGGGCGGCTCCGCCGGGTCCGGGACATCCTTCGCGCGGGGGCCGACGACTATTGGATCCCCCCGCTGGAGGGCGCCCCCTTCGCCACCCGGCTGCAACTGCTTCTGGATTGGCAGGATTCGGGGGGAAGCACCCGGCGGACCACCACCTGCCAAGACGAGCCGCACTGGCTGCGGGCATGCCGCCGGGGGTTCCGCCGAATCCGGGAGTCCCTCTTCGGGTCTCGGGACGTGCAGCGGCCCGAAGCGGCCGAAGCCGCCCGGTACCTGGGCAAGTGGGAAAAGGTGCGACGGCTGGGGTTTGGAAGCTTCGGGGAGGTCTGGCTCGTTCAGGAAAAGGACGGGGCCCGGGTGGCCGTGGCCAAGGTGCCCCATGAGGAGAAGATGAACCGCAAGTTTCTCATGGAGGCGGCCATCCTGAGACGGCTGGCCGGGCATCCCAACGCGGTGGCGACCCTGGAAGTGATCAAGGTGGGGGGAAAGGTGGTGTTGATCCAGGAGTACGTTTCAGGAAGCACCCTGCAGGAGCTCCTGGATGCCGGGCTGGACCCTCTGGACAAGGAAAGCTTGTATGTCCAACTGCTGGATGTGGTGGCCTATGCCCATCGCCATCAGGTGATGCACCGGGACATCAAGCCGGAAAACATTCTGGTGACGCCGGCGGGCACCTTGAAGCTCCTCGATTTCGGAACCGCCAAGGACGTGACCCGCCGGTCCATCAGCAGCACGGTGATCGGTTCCCGCCCCTACATGGCCCCGGAGCAGATCCTGGGCCGGAGCCGTCAGGCCAGCGATGTGTGGGCGCTGGGCGTCGTACTCTATGCCCTGGCCACCGAATACCTGCCGTTTTATTCGGAAAACGAAAAGGAACTCATGGACCTGATCCTGGAATCCCCGCCGGAACCGCCCCGGGAATTGGAGCCGGATCTTCCCTTGGAGTTGGAAAAGATCATCCTGCGCTGCCTGGAAAAGGACTGGCAGAAGCGCTACGCCCATGCGGAGGAGTTGCGCCGGGCCCTCATGGAGGCATTTCCTGATTTCGGGACGGGCCGCGTCCTGCCGCCGTCGTAAGGCGGGAGGCGGCGAGGCGGGACCCCCCCAATCCTCTCATCCCTCAATCCCTTAATCCTCTAATCCTTTAATCCTTTAATCCTTCGACCACCGGGGATCGTAGTGGGCGGTCACGTCGCAGACCATGATGAGGATGTCCACGTTGCGTTGGCGGATGTCCTTGACGAGGCCTTCGATCACCGCCTTGCAGCCGAACCCCGCATTCCGGAAGGCCCGGATCGCCCCCACCGAATCCAGGGGGATTTCGGCCCAGAGCTTTTCCAGGCCGATTTCCGATGCCAGCTCCACCACCTCGTTGAGCATCATGGTGGCCAGTCCCCGGTTCTGGTACTTGGGGGCCACCACGGTGCGCACTTCCCCGATGTGGCGCTTCCAGCCATAGGGAATGCGATGCAGGGTCACGTCGGCGGCCACCTCCTCGCCCGCCCAGGCCAGCAGGGGGATCACCCGGCTGTAGTCCAGTTCCTGCACCCAGTGGTGGACCACCTCCGGGTCGCGCACGTTGTGTCGGATATAAAGCAGCAGTTCGTCGGGGAGACTTTGGAAGAAGGCGAACAGGGCCGCCTCGTCTTCCACCGTCATGGGGCGGATGGTCACCCGCGTTCCGTCCTTGAGCTGGGCTTCCTTGCTTCCGAACATGGCTGCTCCTTTCTCCGTAAGCGGTTGAAAGGCCTTTTCTCCCGCACGCCCCTAGATCCCGTCATCCAGGCGCAAGGCCAGATATTCGGGCAGGCCGGCGCGGCGGATCTTTCGCTGCGCAGCCGCCACATCGTATTCCACTGCTCGGAAGGTCACGGACAGGCGCTCCGTATCGAAGATGAGGAAGTGGGCCCGACGGTCCTTCTGGCGGGGTTGTCCCACGCTGCCGGGATTGATGAGGTATAGGAGTTCCGGATCCAGCCTCATCTCCCGGGGGGAGATGTCCTGGGCCGCCACCTTGCCCCGCGGGTCCCGCGCCCACAGCCTTTGCACGTGGGTGTGTCCGTGAAAGCAGATGTGTACCTGGGGGAATTTTTTCCGGAGCAGGTTGAAGGTTCGCTTGGCCTGAAAGACGGTGAGGATGTAGGAGTGGGGTGTTTCGGGCGTGCCGTGGCACAAGAGAACGCGTTGGTCCACCACCTGGTAGAGCGGCAGGGAGTACAGGTGGGCCACATGGGCGGAATGGAGCCGCGTGAGGGTGTAAAGGAGGGCCTCGTGGGCCAGGACGTTGAAGGACTGGGCGATCTGCGGATCCACGGCCGCCAGATCATGGTTCCCCTGGACGCCCACGGCGTTCCGGTCTCTCAGCACGTCCATGCACTGGTCGGGATCGGCATTGTAGCCCACCAGGTCGCCCAGGTGCCAGACGGCGTCCACCCCCTCCCGGGCCGCCGCCTCCAGGACCGCCGTCAGAGCCTCCATATTGCCGTGTATGTCGGAAAGCACGGCCGCTCTCGCCACGATCCCGCCCCCTCACACCACCAGCACCGGCTCCCGCAGGATGCGGTCAATGGCCTCCCGGGCCGATGCGGCCAGTTCCGGGTGGCTTTCCCCCAGGGATTCCACCTGGCGCAGGTGGTCCGCGGTTCGCAGCATCACCATGGCCAGATCTCCTTCGTCGATTCCCGTCAGGTTCTTGACCACCTCCCAGGACTCCCCTTTGGCCCAGTGGTAGACGGACACCACCGTCCAGAAGGGAAGAGCCGGAGTTTCGAACCCTTCCTGATTCAGTTTCTCCCGGAGACGGTGAAGGGCTTGCATCATGGCGAAATAGGGCGCGGCCAGGTCCGGGTATTTCCAGATAAGGGCCGACAATTGCGACTCGCCCGGGCGATCGCGGTCCATGACAAACGGGGCGATGAGGGCCGCCAGGAGCGGCGGGTCCTTTTCGGGAAAGACGCGCCGGCGGATGCCTTCCGAGATGAGCAGCGGCTGGTCCAGGCGTAGTTTGGAGGCCCACAGGCCGTCCGCCGTGAGATGCCCTTCCTCGGTCACGTAGCCCTCTTCCTCTAAAATCCGGAAGTGGTGCTGGAAAGAGCGCCACAAGGCTTCCTGGACCGACTGGATCTCCACGCGGTGGGCGAAGTAGCGCTGCACCAGCCGGGCAAAGGGATGCTTGGACGCCTTGTGGCAGGGGCCGAAGAGTTCGCAGCCCGTGCAGGGAAGCTGCGCCTTGCGCAGGGCGGTTTCGGCCAGGGACCGGGTGGCCGATTGAAGGGCTTCGGGTCTTTCCCCCGTGGAGCCTTCCCCGAAAAGGGAACGGTAGCCCTCCCGTTCGCAGTGTTCCATCAGGGCCTGCCATCCGTTCTTGTCATGGAGGTCCGGGAGGGAAGCGATCTTTCGGCCGATGTCCCGGATCTGGCGGGTGCGGACTCCGTGGGTCCGCACGGTGCCCCGGTACCACTGGAGCGGCGGTTGGAGCCGGACCGCCTCCACCTCCGGGGCGTCCCTTCCCGCCGGCTCGACCACCACGTAAAGACTCCCGCGCCGGTTGAGAAAAAGGCGCCCGGGGGTGAGCAGTCCCTGGGTGGACCATTCCAGGGCCTGCTTTCGGGCCAGTTTCTTGGCCTTTCTCTGCTCTTCCTGCAGGCGCATGAAGCGGGGCCGCACCTCGGCCAGGGCATCCATGGATCCGCAGGCCATGTGGGGCTCCCAACGGGCCAGTTCTTGCTGAAAGGATCGGACCAGATCCCGAACGTGTTCCTCGCGGCTCAGGTTCTGGTACGTGGCCAGGCTGCGGGCGAAAAGAGTTCGGATCTCTTCCGGCTCATGGGACAAGAGCAGGTTCAGGACCATGGAAAAATTCACCCGGATCTGGCTCTGGATGGCGTCCGGCGGGGAGCGGAGCAGATCGTGGATCAGCTCGGCCTTCTGGTAACGCCCGGGAACGACCAGCACGAAGCCGATCTCGTCCATGCCCCGGCGCCCCGCCCGCCCCGTCATCTGGAGGAGATCCGTGGCGGAGAGATCCACGAATTCCCGGCCGTTGAAACGGTCGCTCTGGGGAACCACCACGGTTCGGGCCGGAAAGTTGACCCCGGCGGCCACGGTGGAGGTGGAGAAGATGGCCTCCAGGTAGCCTTCCTGCATGAGTTTTTCCAGCAGCAGCTTCCAATGGGGCAGCTGCCCGGCATGGTGGGCGCCCACGCGGCTCCTCTTCAGGATGGCAAGGTGCTTGTGGGTCTTGAGAAACGGCCACTGGTCCAGGAGTTCCCGCAGGCGTCGGTCGAAATCGGCCCGCCTCTTGGCCGCCGATTTCGGCACCGGTGGGCACAAGCCGATGGCCCGCTCGCAGTCCGCCCTGGACTTGAGAAAGAAGATGGCCGGGAGCAGGTCCGCCTGGCGCAGGGCCTCCAGGATGCGAGCGATGTCCGGAAAGTCCCTCCGGGCAAACTGACGGGGATCCAAGTCCCGGATGGGGCGGAAGAGGCCCCCTTTGCCGCCCAGCGGCGTCAGATCCCCGTGGGGGAACAGAAAGAGCGGGTAGAGGGGAACGGGTCTTTCGGTGGCGGCCACCCACAGGCAAGGGGATTGCCTCAGCCAGAGGAGCCAGTCGCAGATCTGCCGGGCGTTTCGGATGGTGGCCGACAACAGGAGCAGCCGGACGCGTGCGGGAAGGTAGATGAGCACCTCCTCCCAGACCACCCCCCGATCCGGATCGCCCAGGTAGTGGGCCTCGTCCATCACCACCAGATCCACGGCCAGATCCTCTCCCCGGTGCATGGCATCGTAGAGCTGATTTCGCAGGATTTCCGTGGTGCCCACGATGATGGGCGCGTTAGGGTTTTCCTTCCGGTCGCCCGTCAGAATTCCCACGTTTTCGGGGCCGAAGAGGGTGGAAAATTCTTCCAGCTTGGCGTTGGAGAGGGCCTTGAGGGGCGAGGCGTACCAGCTGCGGCCCCCCGTGCGAAAGACTTCCCGGATGGCCTCGATGGCGATATAGGTCTTTCCCGCACCGGTGGGAGCGGTCACCAGGACGTCATGCCGGCGGACCTTCTCGACGGCTTCCACCTGGAAGGGATCGGGCACGAACGGGCGGGGTTCGGGAACCCCGATGCGGTCCAAGACCTTTCGCACCTTGGGGCTGATCTTGAGGCGGAATGTGTCCTGTCTCGGCTGGTCTTTGGGAGGGGCCTTCTTTCGAGGACCCTTGTGTCGGCGGCGCATCACACGCGTCGTAGTCTTCAAGTGGGGTTTGACTCCTTGGGTATGAGATGCTGTTCTAATCGGTCGTCCACACCGTTGTATGGCTAACACGCCGGGGCGGCGACTTCAAGCGGCGAGGAACGGGGGCGGAAGCCCCGCGGCTACGAAACCAGGAAGTTTCTTGGCCCCTGGAATGGAAGGGCCAGACTCGGACACGCTCCCAGAGATCGCGGGATGTCAAAAAGCGGAGGCGCGCATGGAAGAGCTTACGGTGCAGGGGCCCTGGTTTCACCATTGCCTGCGGGTTCCCCTATACGAGGTGGATCTGGGCCAGGGCGTCTATCACGGAAACTACTTTCACCTGTTCGAGCTGGGCCGCGAGGCGTTTTTCCGACGGTTGGGGTTCCCTTACAGGCGGCTCATGGAGGAAGGGCTGCACCTCACGGTGGCGGAGGTTCAATGCAGGTACCTCAAGCCACTGCACTATGACGATCGGATCCAGGTGGGCACCGGCATTGTGCGAAGGGGACGGCGGAGCCTTTCCCTGGCCCACACCATTGAACGGGTTCATGATGACGAGAGCCGGGAGACGACCACCCGGGCGGTGCTGCACCTGGTGTGTGTGGGAAGGTCCGGCCCCATGCCGTTGCCCGACGCCTTGGCGGAAGCGCTGTCGCGGTGGATGGAGGGCCGGATCCCTTGATCGCGCCCGTTCATCGGCGATCCGGATCGCGGCCAGGGCCGCTCCCACAATGGAGAAGACCCCTTTGCGTCTGTTCGCGTTCATCCGCGGTTTTTTCAGATGAACCCCCATCACGGACGGCTCGTGGTAACGAAGGGTGACGCGCACCCTTCGGAAGCAGGCCACTGTAGGGGCGAATGATTATTCGCCCCTACAGGCCGCGCGCACGTACGGAGCGAGCTGGCCTTTCCCATCAAATTCGGATGGTGCCGTGTCAGTGCGGGGTCCTGACATGCGGGCATCAGGCCCCACCTCTCCCAAAGCGCATCGCTTTTTGGGAAGGGGCGGGCCCTGTTCAGGCCGCCGTGGGGGTCACGGCGTGGCGGAAGCCAGTTCGTAGCGGCGAACCTTGGGATCCGGCTGCAGGGTGGCCACCACCAGGAAGAGCTTGTCCCGAAGGCCCAGCTTGGACGCCAGTTTCTTGGGGATCTCCAGTTCCTGCACCTGGCAGGGCTCCTTTCGAAGCAGCCGGTCGCTTCCATCGTAGAGCAGCACATGGAAGCGGCGGCTCAGGAGATCGTCGGAGCCGCTCAGCAGGTATTGGACCACCAGGACGGCCCCGTCGTTCTTGAGGCGCATCCATTCGGAGAAGTCGCCTTTGGGGTGAACCGTGGTCCGATAGAGGCGCACCGAAGCGGGTGCGGCCCGGGAACGATCCGTTCCGCCCAGAAGGAGCGCCGCTTCCTCAGGGGAGAGGGCCTCCAGGTCGGCCTGGGGCACGGCTTGGCGAATCAGCTGGACCATCGCCTCTTCTTCCTTGGGCCCGCCATCCACATACAGGTCCGCCCGGTTGACCGTCTGGTCCAGGGACATTTCCCGGCTTGCCAGGACCTCCTCGATCCGGGCGATCTGGGTTTTGGGAATCCCTGCAACCCCCCCCGGGATCTCAAAAAAGATTGTGGCTCCCTTCTCCCAGCAGTACGGAACTTCCACCCGGTTCCCGTCCTTGAAGGTGATGCGGAAGGTGGCCGCCTCGGCATGCGCGGCCCCGGCGAGACAAAGCGCCATGATCAAACAAGATGTGCGCAACCAAAGCATCCCCGTTCGTCCCAACCCCTTCATGGATCCTGCCTCCTTCCCGTGGTCGTGGACCGGTCCTTCCCGGCCCCATTTCGGGCCATCCGCCGTGCGGCATGGGAGCCCGTTTGCCGTACTGTCCTTAATTTGCTATAGACAGTTTCGGCTTTTGCGAATATGCACCTGAGTGTGCCAAATTCGGATCAAAAGGCCAACCTCAATGTGGAGCCGGCCATGTGATACCATCCTTTCACCTTCACGGAGGAACAAAAACGAGTGCTGAAGAGAATCATCCAATTTTTCCGCGATCTGTTCCAGTCTCCTTCCCCGAACGTTGCCGTCGAGCCGCCCGATCCCGTCCAATCGTCCGACCCGCCGGTGTTGCCCGAAGCCCGAAAGGCCCGCACGGATGTGGGGCAGGGCATGCCCTTCGCCGATCTGGGGCTGGCGCCGGACGTCTTGAAGGGCTTGCACGAAGCGGGGTATGTCCGCTGCACCCCCATCCAGGAAAAGTCGCTTCCCATCACTTTGCAGGGCAAGGACATTGCCGCCCAGGCCCAGACGGGAAGCGGCAAGACGGCGGTCTTCCTGGTGACCATCTTTCAGAAGCTTTCCCAGCAAGAAAAGCTCAAAGACGCCTGCCACGCCCTGATCCTGGCGCCCACGCGGGAACTGGCCCTGCAGATCCAGGCGGATGCCGAGCTGCTGGGCAAGTACCTGCCCCTGCGCACGGTGGCCATCTATGGGGGCGTGGGATACAATGCCCAGATCGACGCCCTCAAGCGCGGCGCCCATGTGGTGATCGCCACTCCGGGTCGGCTCATCGACCTGATGAAGCAGGGGCTCTTTCGGCCCCAGGATGTCTCCCTGCTGGTGATCGACGAGGCGGACCGCATGCTGGACATGGGCTTCGTCAAAGATCTGCGCTACATCATGAGCAAACTCCCTCCCTATAGTCGTCGGCAGACCATGCTTTTTTCTGCAACCCTTTCTTTGCGGGTGCTGGAGCTGACCTATCAGTACATGAACGTTCCGGAGGAGGTGGTGGTCAATCCGGAACAGCTGGTGGTGGAAACGATCCATCAGGAACTTTACCACGTGGGCCGGCCGGAAAAATTTTCTCTTTTCCTGGGGCTGCTCCAGAGGGAAAAACCGGAACGCGCCTTGGTCTTCTGCAACACGAAGGTGCAGACCAGCTGGGTGGCCGACCGGCTGGTGGGAAACGGCTACCGGGCGCGGGCCATCACGGGGGATCTGCCGCAGGCCCGCCGCATCAAGCTGCTGGAACGGTTCAAGACCGGCGACATCCAGATCCTGGTGGCCACCGACGTGGCGTCCCGGGGCCTGCACGTGGAGGACGTGACCCACGTGTTCAACTACGACGTGCCGCAGGATCCCGAGGAATTCGTTCACCGCATCGGGCGGACGGCCCGAGCCGGCAAGGAAGGGCGGGCCATCACGCTGTGCTCTGAAGACGACGTGTACGCCCTGGAGAACGTGGAAAAGCTCCTGGGAAGCAAGATCCCGGTGGTGTGGGCCGAGGATGACCTGTTCGTCGCCGACAAGGCCAAGAAGAAACGAACACGGCGGCCGCCGCAGAAAAGAAAGCCCGGTCCTCGGCCTCAGGAAGCCAGGGCGAACAAGGATGCCCCGGCTGCTCCCAAGCGCAAGCGACGACCCCGCAAGAAGAAGCGCAAAACGGAACCGGCCGCCAAGGACGGCCAATGAGAGGGTGCGGACCAATGAACATCTTTATTTCCGGATCCTTGGCTTACGATCGCATCATGGACTTTCCGGGGCATTTTGCGGATCACATCCTGCCCAGCAAGATCCACATGTTGAACGTGTGCTTCAACATCAACGGGTTGGTGGAAAAGTTCGGAGGGACGGCCGGGAACATCGCCTACACCCTGGCGCTTCTGGGCGAGAAGCCGGCCATCGTGGCCACTGCGGGGGAAGATTTCGGCCGTTACGAAAGCTGGCTGGAGCGGCACGGCCTGCCCCAACGGTGGATCAAGAAGATTCCCGGCGTCTTCACCGCGGGGGCCTACATCACCACCGACCTGGACGACAACCAGATCACGGCTTTCAATCCGGGGGCCATGGCCTTCGAAGCGGATCTTCCCGCCCTGGACGACGGCGCCCTGCCCGCTTTGGTGCACATCGGCCCCGGCAACAAGAACGACATGCAGGGATTTGCCGAGCGCTGCCGTCGGGCTCGGGTGCCCTTTGTCTTCGATCCCGGCCAGAGCCTCAACATCTGGACGGGGGAGGAAATCGCGCGGGCGGTCCAGGGGGCCCTCTGCTTCATTTCCAACGAGTATGAACTGAGCTACTTTCTGAAAATGACCGGCTGGCGCGTGGAGGAGCTTCGCCGGCGGGTGTCCATGGTGGTCACCACCCGGGGGCCGGAAGGCAGCGTGCTGCATCTGGAAGGTGAGGATACTTTCGTTCCGGCGGTGACTCCCGAGAAGGTGGTGGATCCCACGGGAGCCGGGGACGCCTACCGCGCGGGATTCCTGAAGGGATGGGCCCTGGGAAAGGATGCCCTGACGTGCTGTCAGATGGGCAGCGTGGCCGCTTCCTTCGCCGTGGAGTGCCACGGCACCCAGGAACATTTCTTCAGCCCCCGGGATTTTCGCCGGCGCTTTGAGGCGCATTTCGGCCCGCTGGATGGGCCTCTATCGTAAGCCGCGAGCCTTTGATCTTCTATTTTAAAGGGCATGCTCAAAGCTTACTGGGTCAGGAGCTGGCGGCGGCGCAACTCCTTGATCTGGTCCCGCAGGGCGGCGGCCTTCTCGAACTCCAGGGCCGCCGCCGCATCCTTCATGTGCTTTTCGAGAGCCGCGATGCGTTCGTCCAGCGAATCCCCCGCGCTCTCGAACAGCGCCCGGGCCTCTTCCGCCAGATCCTCGGAAACGAAAGCCTCGTCCCGGGGCCGGTATTCCGCCAGAATGTCGGGGATCTCCTTTCGGATCGTGTGGGGGGTGATCCCGTGGGCCTCGTTGTAGGCGAGCTGGATGGCCCGGCGCCGCTCCGTTTCGTCCACGGCCCGGCGGATGGAATCGGTGATGTGGTTCGCGTAGAGGATCACCGTGCCGTCCACGTTTCGGGCCGCCCGCCCGGCCGTCTGGATGAGCGAGCGTTCCGAGCGCAAAAAGCCCTCGTTGTCCGCGTCCAGAACGGCCACCAAGGACACTTCGGGGATGTCCAGCCCCTCCCGCAACAGATTGATCCCCACCAGAACGTCGTATTCGCCCAGCCGGAGATCCCGCACCAGTTCGATGCGCTCCAGGGTGTCGATGTCCGAATGCATGTAGCGGACACGGATGTGGAGTTCAGCCAGGTACTCGGTGAGATCCTCCGCCATCCGCTTGGTGAGTGTGGTCACCAGCACCCGCTGCCCCGCGGCCACCCGTTTTCGGATCTCGCCGATCAGGTCGTCCACCTGGTGGTCGGCCGGACGGATCTCCACCTTGGGATCCACCAGCCCCGTGGGGCGGATGATCTGTTCCACCACATGGTCGCCCGAACGCTCCAGTTCGTAGGGTCCCGGTGTGGCCGACACGTAGATCACCTGGTGGATCTTGGCTTCGAACTCCTCGAAGGAGAGCGGTCGGTTGTCCAAGGCGGACGGCAGGCGGAATCCGTACCGGACCAGCGTTTCCTTTCGGGATCGGTCGCCGCGGTACATGCCCCTCAATTGGGGCACGGTGATGTGGCTTTCGTCGATGAAGAGCAGAAAGTCGTCCGGGAAGTATTCGAGGAGGGTCGGGGGCGGTTCCCCGGGGCGGCGGCCCGTGAGGTGCCGGGAGTAGTTTTCGATGCCCGGGCAGTAACCCAGCTCCTTGAGCATCTCCAGGTCCAGGCGGGTGCGTTCCTCCAGCCGCTGGGCTTCCACCAGCTTTCCCGCCGCCCGCAGTTCATCCAGGCGCACCGAAAGCTCCTCCTGGATGGACTGGATGGCCCGTTCCAGGGTGGCCCGGTCCGTCACGTAGTGGCTGCCCGGGTAGACGGCCACCTCTTCCAGGGTCCTGAGGGTGCGGCCCGTGAGGGGGTCGAACTCCTTGATCACGTCCACCTCGTCGCCGAAGAATTCGATGCGCACGGCGCGATCCTCTTCATGGGCCGGGAAGACCTCCACCACGTCCCCCCTCACCCGAAAGGTGCCGCGATGGAAGTCCACGTCGTTGCGCTCGTAGTGGATCTCCACGAGCTTGCGCAGCACGGCGTCCCGGTCCGCTTCCATGCCCGTCTTGAGCCACAACAGCATGTCCCGGTAGGTTTCCGGCGCGCCCAGGCCATAGATGCACGAAACGCTGGCCACAATGATCACGTCCCGCCGTTCCAACAAGGCCCGTGTGGCCGAGTGGCGCATCTTGTCGATGGTTTCGTTGATGGAGGCGTCCTTGGCGATGTAGGTATCGGTCTGGGGCAGGTACGCTTCCGGTTGATAGTAATCGTAATAGGAGACAAAATACTCCACGGCGTTTTCGGGAAAGAAGGCCTTGAATTCGCCGTAGAGCTGGGCGGCCAGGGTCTTGTTGGGGGCGATCACCAGGGTGGGGCGCCCGAGCTTCTGAATCACGTGCGCCATGGTAAACGTCTTTCCCGATCCCGTCACCCCCAGCAGGGTTTGATCCCGGACTCCCCGGGCCGCGTTCCGGGCCAGGGCCTCGATGGCTCGAGGTTGATCTCCGGTGGGATCCCAGTCGGCCTTCAATCGGAAAAGGCTCATGAAAAAAAGGCTCCTTGTGGTTTGGGTCACGGCATAAGTAAGGGCCCCCGGCGCAGGGTGTCAAGGCTCATGGGCAGTGATGAGTGACGAGTGATGGGTGATGGGTGATGGGTGATGGGTGGGACCTCTCTCCTTGTCCCCCCTAGATTGGACGAATCTTTTTCGGGGACAGGTCTTGAAGGGTGGGCGTAAAGCCCGTCCCTAAAAAAAGGAACGGACTCCTCGGGCAGGGGCGGGGTTTATCCCCGCCCGCTCATCATGCGGTGTAAGGGACACCCGAAGAAGAAATCGCTCAGTTTGCGTTCCCCTTTTTCAAGGGGAGGTCGGGGGGATGCGGACCATGAGTTGCCCGTTGGATGCCGCGGGGCTCGGGCTTTTTCGCAAGGTTACTTCAAGGGGTTAAGGATGGGTGCTTCAATCCACGGGGAACTTGGCTTTGCTTAGAAGGAGGAAGAGAATGGAAGGCAAGAAAGCGCTGGTGTTGGTGGAAGACCTCTACCAGGAATTGGAGGTTTGGTATCCCTTGCTGAGGCTGCGGGAGGCGGGAGTGCAGGTGGCCACCGTGGCGCCGGAAAAGGGGAAGACCTACAAGAGCAAACTCGGCTATCCCGTGACGTCGGACCTGGCGGCCCACCAGGTGTCCGCCGCCGAGTGGGATGCGGTCATCATCCCGGGCGGCTATTCCCCGGATCTCATGCGCCGCCACACCCACATGGTGCGATTGGTGCGTGAGGCCTTCCAGGCGGGCAAGGTGGTGGCCGCCATTTGCCATGGGGGTTGGATGCTGGCTTCGGCGGACATCCTCAAGGGGAAAAAGGCCACCTGCTTTTTCGCCATTCGCGACGACCTGGTTCATGCGGGCGCCGAGTACCTGGATCAGGAGGTGGTGGTGGATGGAAACCTCATCACCTCCCGCACTCCCGACGACCTGCCCGCGTTCATGAAGGCGGTTCTGGAAAAGATTTAACCGGGAGCGGGGGCTGGGGGCTCCGACCCTGATATAAACGCGGCCTCGTTCCGTTCGTGCGCGCGGCCTGTAGGGGCGAATAATCATTCGCCCCTACAGGAGCCTGGTTTCCAAAGGTGCGTCTCATCCTTCGTTATCACGGGCCGTCCGTGATGGGGTTTATAGGAAAGAAGAGCGTTTTCGGTCCCTTGTAGGAGCGACCTTGGCCGCGATTCGGATTGCCGGCAGGCCGGCTCCCACAGAAAGAACCCTCCTTTGACGATATTTTCCATCCAGGCGGGGTGGCGCAAGGGAGACCATGATCGTTCATGTGACACAGGATGCAAAGTCACTTGAAAAATGTGCACGTCCTGTTTATGGATGAATCAGATTCAGAGACGGGCGTAAGCGGAGTCCTTCCAACAAAAAGGAGTTGCCATGAAGCCAGCCGTCATCCTCCCGCGTGCTCTCGACCGAAAGGCCATCAACCAGACGGTTCGCGCCGAAATCAACCTGTGCTACACGTGCGGCTCGTGCGCCATCGAATGCCCCGTCAACCGGGCCACCAACCGGCTCCATCCCCGCGCCTTGGTGTGGATGGCCAACCTGGGGCTGACCGATGAGCTGGTGAGCCTGCCGGATATCTGGTTTTGCCTGGCATGCCGCAGGTGCTCCCATGTCTGCCCCATGACGGTCAAGCCGGCCATGCTTCTGGCCCATTTGCGGTGGGAAGCGGTTCGGCGGGGCGTGGTGCCCCCCTCATCTCCCGCCCGCTGGCGGGAGATGCAGGTGGGACTCCACGAGGCGCGATACCGCGCTTTTTCCCGGCTCCTGGAAAAGGAGGAATCGGGAAAGGGCGATGGAACCGCGGTGGACGACCCGGCCCTCCCCCTCTGGAAGAAAGCCTCCGTCTTCGACGGCTATCGGACGAACCTCACTTCCTGCTTTGCCTGCGGCGAATGCAGCAGTGCCTGTCCCGTCTGCTACGATCGGAAGATCTTCGACCCCCTCCATCTCTTCCGATCCGCCCTGCTGGGAGATCCCCGGTCGCTCCTCGGGTCCCCGGCCCTCTGGCTGTGTATTCAGTGTCAAAGCTGCAGCGAGGCCTGCAGCCAAAAGGTTCGGGGGCACCTGGTCATCCGCAGGCTGAGGCAGTTGGCCGAAGAAGAGGGAGTGGTCACGTCCGGGTTTCTCGAGCAGTGGCGCCGCCAGGATCAGAGGATGCTCGTGGACCACGTGGCTCGAACGGAAGAACTCCTCCAGCAATGACGGCCCGACGGGTGCATGGGGGTTCCACCGTGATTAGAGTAGGGGGGAGACTAGAGAGGCCAACGGCTATTGCCAGAGGGGAGGAGCCCCATGAAAGACGAACAGAAAAAAGAAGAACTTCTTCCGCTCCACGGCTGCACGCCGCCCGTGGACAGCGACGGCCATCCCTATACCTGTGAGGAGCGAAAAACCGTCCTGACGGTCAAGGAACAGGAAGTGCTCCAAAAGATCCTTGCCGTGAAGGAAGAGGCCCGCCGATTGAAATCCCGGCTCAAGGAGCTGTCTCCGGACGTCCAGGAGCATGAGCCCCTGAGGGCTCAACTGGAAAAGCGGCTCGAAGAGCTGAAGGCCTTCCGGAGGGAGCTGGAAAAGGAACGGGAGAAGGCGGCCCAAGAGAGGATGGAGCTCCTGGGACACGTATAGGTGGGAGCACCAGGGAGGAGTTCCCTCAACCCCTGTAGGTATGGATCCCCGCAACGGCGGGGATTTTCTTTTTGCAGGCCCGACACGCCGCCGCCCGGGATATTTGCGGTGCTTCTCTTTCTTTGAGCTCCTTGAAGCTCACCTGGAGAATAGCTCCGGCACCTTGGGGAAAGGTGCTTCTTCTTTCCTTTGGCCATACCTGTGGCAGGCCGGACGCTCGGTTCTGAAAAGCGTGGCGTAGAGCAAAAATGTGTTGGAGTTAATAACCATTTGAGGTTATATACAAGCAAAAGAACGTCTGAGCAATTTGCGATGAAATCTCGGAGGGAAAGGTTATGGCTAAGAAGATCCTGGAAATGTGCGTTCAAATCGTTACGGCCCAGGCCTCGGCTGCCGTTATGTCTACGGAAGAAATCGAAGAGGCCCTGAAGAAAACCTTTCAGACCCTGCAGGAGCTCCAGGCCGTGGAGGAATCGGAGGAAGCGGTCGCCTTGGGCCGGGCGGCGGTCGGGGAGAAGGCGCCGGCCGTTGCAGCTCCCATGGATCCCAGGAGCTCCATCGGAGAAAACAGTGTGGTCTGCCTGGAATGCGGGGCCGAATTTCGCCAGATCACCGCCAACCACCTGCGCAGTCACGGCCTGACGCCTCGAGAATACAAGAAGAAGTGGGGATTTCGGCTGAAGGATTCCCTGGCCGCCAAGGCGCTGACCCAGTCCCGCAGCCAGGCCGCCAAAAAGAGAGGGATCCCGGAAAAGCTCAAGGCCTACCATGAAACCCGGCGGAAGCAGAAAAAATAACTTCCGAATCCCGTCGCTTTCCAAGGGATGGAGGTGAAGAGTCAGGGGGCATGGTATGGGTGCATCCGGATCCGTGGAAAAGGTAGTGGAGGCGCTGAGGCGGATCTATCCGGAGGCCTCGTTGGAGCTCGTCTTCCACAACCCTTTTCAGCTCCTCATGGCCGTGATCCTTTCCGCCCAGTGCACGGATGAGCGGGTCAACCAGGTGACCCGCCTTCTTTTTTCCAAGTGTCCTACCCCGCAAGACATCCTGGCGCTGCCGCAGGAGGAACTGGAGGAGATCCTGCGCCCCACCGGGTTCTTCCGTAACAAGGCCAAGGCGATCCGGGGATGCTGCAGGGAACTGGTGGAACGCTACGGCGGGCGCGTTCCGCAATCGCTGGAGGAACTGGTCCGACTGCCGGGTGTGGGGCGCAAGACGGCGGCCATGGTGCTTGGCAATGCCTTCGGCATCCAGGAAGGAATCGCCGTGGACACCCACGTCCAGCGGGTGGCTCAACGCCTGGGGCTCACATCGGCCAAAACGCCCGAAAAGATCGAAGCGGACCTCATGCGGCTCCTGCCCAAAGACGATTGGACCTGGTTCAGCAACGCCCTCATCCTCCACGGTCGAAGGGTCTGCAAGGCCCGAAAGCCGTCCTGTGGGGCCTGTGCGTTGTCCCCCTGGTGCCCGTACCCGGAAAAGGAATGACGATCGGGCGTTTCACCGGTTTCCGGTTCCCGACAACGCGGTTGTCGGGGGCCTCCATCACGGAAATCCGCTCATGCAGTCGCATAGGGAAGAGAGGGAACAAGCCAAGCGGGTGACGGCCGCCATCCTGATGCGGGGCCGGGAGGTCTTCATCGCCCAGCGGCCCCCGGGAGACCGCCTGGCGCTCCTGTGGGAATTTCCCGGAGGGGCTGTGGAAGAGGGCGAGACGCCCGAGGCGTGCCTCATGCGCGAGATGCACGAGGAGTTCGGCATCCGGGTGGAGGTGCTTTCCCTTTTCGGAAAGAGCCTTTATCGCTACGACCACGCCTTGATCGACCTGTGGGCCTACCGGGTTCGATGGACGGGAGGCCAGTTGCGGCCGCGGGTTCATGCGGCCGTTGCCTGGGTTCCCGTCCGGGAACTGGACCGCTACGCCTTTTCGCCTGCCGATCTTCCCTTTGTGCACAGGCTGCGGTCGGAGCTTGACACCAAATGAAAATATTCACTAGAATGCGCCCTCACGACGGGCACGGCCCGTAAGATGCCCATGGCGAACATCCAGCGGGGGAGAAAACACAATGCGAAGTCAACTGGTCTTGTCTCTGGTTCTGGCGGTGGTACTGGCCTGCGGCGTCCAGTGGGTGAGGGCCCAGGAGGACGAATTCGTCATCGAATCGAGCATCTACGAACACACCATGCCCCTGGTCTATTTCAACCACCTGGCCCACATGGATGACTACGGCTACGACTGCACCGATTGTCACCACGTCTACAAGGGCGGCGAAAACGTCTGGTCGGATCCCGACAGCGATCCGGTCCAATGTGAGGAATGCCACAACGAGCCCACCACCAAGAACGAAAAACGCCTGCCCCTGCCCAAGCAGAAGCTGAACCTGAAGCTCGCCTACCACGGCAACTGCATCGGCTGTCACCGCACCTACAACCATGAAAACAACGTGCAGGCGGCTCCCATCACCTGCAAGGGCTGCCATACGGAAAAACCATAGAACCCTCCCCCCCGAGGCCCCATCTGCCTCCTTAACCGGGCCGCCCCTCCGTGATATGGTTGCCATGAAGCCATGAAACGGGGAGGCGGCCCATGTGTTTGCATCAGAAAAGAGCGTGCGTTTGCGGTCGGGAAGAGGCCTTCCTCTTTCACCGCGACAACGTGCTCCCGGAAGAGGTCCTGCTGGCCATCTACTGCCCCGTCTGCGCCCGGGAGGTGGATTTCGACCCCTCCACCATGGTCCGGGACGCGGGGTGGATCCTGGAATACGACATGGAGGCGGCGCGGTTCTACCTGGGCCGGGGCAAGGGACTGGTCGGTGCAAGCCCGGAGGTGATCTTCGACGGCGATTATTGCAGTTGGTACGGGTTGAGTCCCCGGGATCTGGAGGAGAGCGCGCGCCTGAACCGGGAATTGGAGTCGCTCAGGAAGGGGGACCTCCGCCGCTATGTGGAGGAAGTACGCCTGCGGCGAAGCCGCCGGGTGGAGGAGCTGAAGGCCCAGGGCTGGCGGAAGGCCCTGCGCTGAAGGCTTCCCGATAAATGGGCGGGGCAATTGTGCCACGAGCGCTCAAGGCGGGCCCACATCCTGCCGATTATAAGGGGGAGAAGATCAAGCCCCGAGGAGGTGTGGGCCATGAAATCGCTCAACCCCTATCAAGTCGCCGCGTGGAAAGTGGTGCGGCATCCCTTCCGGTTTTTCCTGGATCCCCAGGTCCGGGGCGGGGAAAACATTTACGAGGCTGCGGCCCTGATCCGCCAAAAGGGGGCGGGGATGGTGATCGTGGCCAACCACATCAGCGCCCTGGATCCTTTTTTCGTCTGCGCCGCCATGCCCTTTTCGCCGCTGAGGGAGATGGGAACGATCACCTTTCTCGCCAAGAAGCAGCTCTTCGACAAGCCCTTCAAGCGGCTTGTCATGGAAAAGCTGGGGGCGGTGGACGTGCGCCAGCGGAGCACGCTGCGAAGGGTCATCGGACAGCTCCGGCAGGGAGACGTGGTCTTTCTTTTCCCCGAAGGCAGGGTCTCCCCCGACGGAAGCATGGGGGAGGACCAGGGGGCACTGCGCTTCTTCGCCAAGTACACGTCCTTTGTGGCCCTGCCCGTTCTCATTCAGGGGATTTACGGAGGGTTCCGAAAGGAATGGAAGCCGGTCCTGGCTCGCCGCCGCCGTTTTCGCGTGGATTTCGGGAAGCCCGTGTGGGTCGAAAGGGGGTGTCATGTTTCCCTGGACGCCATGGACATGATCCGGCGGGTGGCGGATTCCCCTTCGGTGAAGCCGCGCCTTCGCAGGGCCGCCTGAACCGGTTCCCCGTCGTTACGGCTTTCCGAAGGGCCGTCCGTGGATGGGAGGCGGCAGCGAGCTTTTCCGGCCTCCTTGCCTCTGGACGGTGAGCTCCTCCTTGTCCGGTCCGATCCGATCCAGCAGGGCATCCGTCCCGTAGGCCAGCCCCACGAGAAGGACGAGGGCGATGAGGATTCGTTTGACCCAAAGGTCGAAGCGGATCTTTTCCTTGAATCGAACGATTCGGGGATGCCGGAGCCGTTTCAGCGCCAAGACCAAAACCACCAGCGGCAACACCACCCGAAGCAAAAACAGTTTGGTGAACACCTTCCCTCCTCTTCATCCCGCTTCCCGTCTGCACGGGTTCTTTGTTTTTCGCCCCCATTAGAGACCAAAGCGGAGGGTCCTGGCAAGCCCGGGAACGGGAACCTTTCGCAGGGCCTTCTCCGTCTGAAAGGGCCGGGATGCATGGAAACCTGGGAGCCTGTCGGAGAACGGCAGTTTTGCCCCGCTCGATGCCCTTTCGTCATCCCCGCGAAAGCGGGGATCCAGGATTTTCGAGAAATTATGGACTCCCGCTTGCGCGGGAGTGACGGTTGGGGGAGTTCTCAGGCAGGCTCCAAGTTCCCTGTCCTGTCAGTCAATTTTTCGCTGCAGGGGCGGGTCTGCGTGAATCCGGGAAAAGGCCTTGCGCTCCGCGCTCAAAGCTTGGATAAACAGGAAAGTTGAAGAAGGCAAGGGGACGGGAGGAGTGCCGGTGGACCTGGATGACAAGCTCGAGCGGTTGGAAAGGATCTACCGCACGTTCGAAAAGAAAGCCGCCGTCTACGTGTCCCAGGCGGTCTGTGAGCCGGGATGCGCCGAATGCTGCACCCACGTGGGGGAGATTTCGGTCACGACCCTGGAGGCCTACCGCATCCGCCTTTTCCTGGACGGCCTTTCCGTATTCGAAAGGCAGGCGATCACAAGAAAAATCCAGATCAATCGGGAAGAGAAGAGACGATCCGTCCTTCTGCCCTGTCCGTTTCTGAAACCGAACGGTCTGTGCTCCGTCTATGCCGTCCGCCCCTTCAGCTGCCGGCGCCTCTATTCGGTGGAACGTTGCGAGATCCGGGGCCCGGTGGTGCACAAGGACCTGTGGCGGCTGGCGGAGCAAACCACCTGCTCCATCCAGAAGCTGGACGACGCGGGCTATTCCGGACACTTGAGCGCTGTGTTGGCACTGTTCGAGGATTCCTCTTTCGTGGAGGACTACGAACAAGGGCGCTTTCGCCCCGAGCGGCTGGCGGAACGCCTCAGGGTGGATGACTTGATGATCAACCGCACCGTGGGGAAATGACCACGCGCTGGCAGGCCATCGTGTACTGGCGCAGTGAGGCCGAGGGGGGAGGGGGCTGGCATTGGCGGGTTTTTCAACGCCCCGGCGATCCGGTGGCGGAGGGGGCCGCGTCTTCCCGGGGGGAGGGGCTGCGGATGATCCGCGAAAAGCTCACGGCCCTGGGAGTGGACCCGGCCCGGGTTTCCATCGAGATCTGGGACGAGGGAGTATGGGACAAGTGCTGAATCGAAGACCGGCGGAACCCTGCGCGATGGATCGGCCATGAGCTTCTACTGCGTCTTGACCCTGTCCCGATGTGTGGTGCTGGCGGCGGACAACAAGCGGCGCATCCTGGAGTTGCGAGAAGAGCCGGGGCGAACGTCAGCCCTGCGGCAGGTGGTGCTTTCGGATGCGAGGAAAATCCATGCCGTTCCCGGCGGGTGGTGGATGACGGGCGTGGGCCTTTCGGATTTCCTTCAGCGTGTGCGCGAAGTGGTGGAGGGCCGTGTTGCCGTGGGCGTGGGGCCCGGGGAAGACGCCGCCCGGATCCTGATCCAACACCTGGAAGGCGGTCGCGTCCTTGCCGACTGCTGGGGACGCCTGGTGGGGGAGGGGGAGGACCACTGGCCGCAGGAGGCGCTGGAAGCCTTAAAGCGCGAAAGTCAGGAAGGGGTTCTGGCGCGATTCGATGCCGAAAAGGGGGCCTGTGTTGTCCGCTTTTGCGGCCGGGAGCAATTTGTTCCCCGGGTGAAGGAGGGGCCGGGCCACATCCTTTTTCCCGGTGACCATGCGCCAGGGGAGGCGTGGGTGGAAGAAACGGCGCGTTATCTGGCCGAGGCGTGCCGTGCCCTTTGGGATCTTTCCGCCGCGGCCGCCGGCGACGGGGCATGGGAGCGGATCCCGCCGCTCTTTCGCTGGCTCGCCAGGCTGGGGCCCGATCGCATCGGCCCCACCGGTGACCTGGTGATCGTGGACGGCCGGGGACACCGCCGGCTCCTTTTCTAAGGACTGGTGCGAAAGTTCTATGGACGACCGCTTTTCCCGTAGCGCAGCCCTTCCGGGCTGGGGAAGGGTGGCGGGACTCAGATGGGCCATCGGGTATGTCCTTATGACATCATGGGGTACAAGGGGCTTCTCCCGCGGGGCTGAAGCCCCGCGACTACGGAAAGAACAGGAATCCCCCGCCCCGTCACCCGCTATCCTCCTGAGCTTACAGACATCTCCCCCCCTCACCCCTCACCCATTACCCTTCACATATCACCCATCACCCATCACTCGTCACCCCTCACTCATCACGGACCACGGATCAGGCGGTGAGGAAGCTCCGGGCGTCTTCCATGGCCTCGATGATCTTCACAAGGTAGGTGTCCAACATGGCGGGCGTGATGCCGAGTCTTCGGATCACATCGTCCGAGTCGGGCTGCAGAAAATCTCCGGCGCTGGCACCGATGCCGATGCTGTTTGCCAGCCGGTTGGCCACGTAGAGAATGGCGGCCACGTCCTTGTGATGTTTGGCTTTGAGGGGATCGTGATGGTGACGGATGCCCGTCTGGACTTCGGGTGGGAAATGCCAGCGGTGAGCCACAATGGCTCCCAGATCCTGGTGGTTGATGCCGATAACCTCCTTTTCCGCCTCGAGAAAGGAAATCCTGCGCTCCTGGACCAGAAGGAAGATGGAATCGAAGTAGTCCGGCACCTGGCGGTCCAGGAGCGTCTTGCCGATGTCGTGGAGCAGTCCGGCCGTGTAGATGGCGAGCACGCGGTGCCGTCCCAGGTCCTCGGCGATGATCTCCGAAGCGATGGCCACGGCCACGGAATGGGCCCAAAGTTCCCCTTCCCTCAGGTCATAGGCGCGGTTGCGGCCCTTGAAGTAGTGGGCGGAGCAGGCCATGAGCAGGATCTGGATCAGTTGGCGCTGTCCCAGCACGATGATGGCGTCGCGCAGGGACCGGATCTTGTACCGCCGGGCATAGAAGGGGGAGCGGGCGATGGCCAGCACCCGGGCGGTGATGGCCTGGTCGTATTTGATGACGGCCTCGATCTTTTCCAGCGGAGCCATCTGGCGCAGCATGGGGATGACGCGCGTGACCACCTTGGGAAAGGGGGGAAGCGTGTCCACGGCTCTCAGTAAATCATCCAATGCGGGCTTGGTAATCAGAGCAGGCATGGGTCTTGTCAAACTCCCTCCACCGAAGCACAACCCCTACAGCGGCGGCAGAAGACTGAATCCCTTACCATACTGGGCTTCTTCCAGTGCTTCCAGGTCTTCGATGATTTTCTGCACATCCTGGGGGGAATCCGCCAGATCTCTCGCTTTCTTCAGAAGCTGCACGGCCGCCTGGAGATAGATGCCCACCTTGGTGCGCCGCACATCGTGTTCGGTGCCGATCCAGATGGTATAGGAGCGGTCGTCCTGCTCCACGGTGAAGCTGCCCACGCCTTTGGCGAAACGGCCCAGGGCCTGGAGGACCGCCACCACCTTCTTGTGGGTCTGGGAATCGAGCACTCCCTCCATGTCGATGCGGAATTTGCCGGAATGCTCTTCAAAATCCACCACCTGGAGGGAATCGGATTCATCCAGAGACTGGGCCGTCTGGCGGAGAAACCGAATGAACGGCACCAGTTCCTTGTTTCGCGACGGGTCCAGAAGGACCGATCCGTAATAGGATGCAAAAGTTTCCATCGATCAGCACTCTCCCCTGATCTTTTCGGCCGATTTGCTTCGATACATGAGAAAATTCTGAAGGGCCTGCCCGATTGCGCCCATCGAATCCCTGGTTATCTTAAAGCCATTCCGGGATTTGTCTAAACTTTTCAGCCAGCGGCCACGGGCTTCGAACCACCGAAGGGGTGGGCGTGAAGGGAGTCGCCACATGTTCGATCTGGAGCAACTGAAGGAAAGGCGGGATCTGGTGGACAACATCGACTGGGACATGACACCGGAAAAGGCCGTGGAGACCTATCTCGAGTGGGGTACCGGCTGGTCCCGCAAGGGCGAGGCCGCCACCGTGCCCGGACAGGAATCCCTCTATTTCGTCATTTACGATTGGGAAGAGCCCCCGCAGGTGACCTTGGTTCGCCGCGATTCCCAGGGCATGGACGAAATCGCCAAGGTGCCGGTGCCGGCGGATTTGGTGCGCCGGGCGGTTTCGGAGGCCGGAAGGAAACCGGGCGTGGGGGTTTATGCCATCACGGATCCCATCCGGGAGTGGCTCAAAGAGCAACTGGGGGCGTGAAACACCCTGCGCGGGGCTATCGACCGCGGTAAAAGGCAAGCTTCCGGGCGTAGGGGCGAAAGATGTCCAGGAGCGCCTCCTGTTCGCCGCGGGTCATGGGGACGTGGCCCCGCCCGCAGGACGCCAGTGCCCGGACTTCCCGGGGATTTCCGCAGCCCACCACGGCGACCGAGATGGGCTGCGAAAGGGCGAAACGGATCAGAGCCTCCGCCGTCACCCCCGATCCGGGAGCCAGATATTCCCCGCCGCCCAGGACCTTCATGCCGAGGACCACGAGGCCTTTGTCCCGGGCCGCCTCGAGGGTCACATCCAGAAAGCCCCCCAGGATCGCTTCCACAGGATTGACGGGAAGCAGTACCGCGTCCACCGGCCAATGGGCCACGGCATGGGTGAGAACCCGGGGATCGTGGTGGCCCGTGACGCCGATGGCTCCCACCTTCCCTGAGGACCGCGCCTCCACGAAGGCTTCCAGAGCGCCCCCCGGCGCTTCGATGGCCCGCAGATCCTCCCGGGTGCGCAGGTCGTGGATCTGCCAGAGGTCCAGACGGTCGGTGCCCATCCGCTGGAGGCTCCGATGCAAGTCGCGCAGGGCGCCTTCCCGGTCCCGGCTGGCCGATTTCCCGGCCACTACCACGCGGCCGCGTGCTTCGGGATGCCGGGGCCACACCCGGCCGTGGTAGTCTTCGCACTGGGCGTAGGCGGGAGCACTGTCAAAATAGGTGATTCCTTCCCACAGGGCCGCCTCGATCACCTCCACGGCCTCGGGCGAGCGCCCGGAAGTGCGCAAAATCCCTTCGCCGCCCAGCCCGACCCGCGTGACGCGGGGGCCGTCCGTCCGGAAAAGGACGGTGTCCAAAGGAGCCGCTCTTTCCATGAAAGGTCTCCCTTTCCCCTTTGACGTCAAGTTTTTGCTCCCTGCCCGATGCACAAAAAGGAAAAGGCCAAACGGTGGGGCTGTACCGTTCGGCCTTCTCGAGGAGGAAAGAGTTGGTTTCTCTTGCCCCCTATGCACAAGCAATCGATGTGCCACCCAGGAAAAAAATGTGTGATCGCCCGACCCACGGGCCTTTCCCCCGTTTCCATGCCCACCGGCTTTCCCGCCCTCATCCCTGAATGCCGCCACGGCGGCCTTGATCGCGCCATAATCCCGCCATAATCCGACACGGACGGGGTTCTTCAGGCCAGGCTTCGGAACATCCGGCGCCACCACGGCCTTTTGAGAAACTCCAGCTCGGTCTCCAGCCGGGCGATCCGCGCTTCCTTTTCCATCAGGAGGGCGTCCTTTTCCGCCAGTTCGGCTCGAACCCGTTCCAGGAGGGCGGCCTGGTATCGAAGGCGGCCCAGCTCCTCCATGAGGAGGGGGTCCTGTTCCGGTGCGGCGGAGGGCGGCTGGGAGGGCGAAGGAGCCCGAGACGTGGCTTCGGGTGGGGCGGCGTCTGCATCCGGCGCTTCTTCTTCGGGGGGCCGGTGGCGTTCCATGAGCGCCCGAACCTCTTCGGCGGGGATGAAGACGCGCCGTCCCCGCCGGATCTCCTCCAGCTTTCCAGTCCGGGCCAGATAGTCTTCCAGAACCTCACAGGAAACGCCCAAGGCCTTGGCCGCCGCTTTGACCGTCATTCGAGCCATGGTTCCCCCTGCCGTTTGGGTTGGTTTCGAACCCTTGGGGCCTCTTGGATCCCGCACCAGGAATTCCTTACCCTAAGTCTTCCTTTTACCATCCATATTCACTATAAGAAAACACTTAGTGCACATCCAATCGGCCCGGTCCGTGGATGGTGACGGGGGGCTGGTGAGGCGGGGAAGAATGAACACACAGTGCGCCAGGCTCGTGGAGCTTCTGAAAGACCGGCGCGGTCTGGATTTCAGCGGCTACCGGCCGGCGGCCTTTGAAAGGCGTTGCCGCAGTCGCGCCGAAAAGCTGGGCTTGGACGACCTGGGCGCCTACGTGTCCCACGTGCTGTCTCAGCCGGAAGAGGTGGACGCCCTGCTGGATGCCCTCACCATCAACGTCACTTCCTTCTTTCGCGATCCCTGGGTTTTCGAACTGTTGGCGGAACGGATCCTTCCGGGCGTGGTGCAAGAGAAGGCGCAGCGCGGAGAACGCCTGTTTCGGGCCTGGTCCGCCGGATGCTCCACGGGAGAGGAGGCCTATTCCCTGGCGATCCTGCTCATGGAGCACACGGACCTGGAACCCCTCGTCTTGGCGACGGATCTGGATGTGAAGGCCCTGGATGCGGCCCGAAAGGCCCTTTACGAGGAAAACCGCGTCCAGAATGTTCGCCTGGGGATTCTCAAAAAATATTTCGCCATGGAAGAGGGGAGGTATCGCGTCCGGGACGGCGTGCAACGGCGCGTCACCTTCGCCGTGCACGATCTGTGTGAAGAACGGCGGCACGTGCCGACCGAGGCGGTTTTCGGCGACTTCGACCTGGTGTCGTGCCGCAACGTGCTTATCTATTACGAAAGAGAGGCACAGGAAAAGATCGCGGCCAAACTCCATCGGGCGCTCATGCCGGGGGGCATTCTCCTTTTGGGGGAAGCGGAAACCCTTCCCGGTCCTTTCGCAAGATATTTCCTGCGTTTCACCACGTGGTGCCCCATCTACATGAAAGTCGTCTAGGAGGCGTCATGAATTTCCCATTTCACTTCCGAAGCATGAAAATCCGGGTGGCCTTTTGGCTGGCGGTGATGGGGGTGATACCGGTCTTGGCCTTGGGAGCCGTCTGGTTTCACTCTTACGCCGCGCGGTACCGCGCCCAGGCGTTGGAACGCGTGGCCGACGGCCACTTCCATCGGTTGGCTTCCCTGGATCGATGGGTGCGCACCCTGACATCTTCCCTGTCGGCTCTGGCCGACGACCCCCTGTTGATCCAGCCTCCAAATCCGGCCATGGCCGCCCGCCTTCTTTCCCTGCACGCCCGCACCCTTCCCGCCGTGGAAGACCTCTTTCTGGTGGATGTGGCAAGCGGATTGGTGTTCGTGTCGTCCAACCCGAAACGCCTGGGGCGGGACTTGTCCGGCGATCCGTGTGTGGTCGAGCCCCTGAAGGCCCGGAGGGCGGTGATCGGAGTCTGGCACAGGGACGATCTCGGAGACTCACTGCACCTGGATGCCTCGGTTCCCGTGCAGGGTTCTGCGGAAAAAACCCCTTCCGCGGTGCTGGTGGCCACGGTCCGCCCGGGGTTTATCTCCCCCATCGATGTTCCCGGTACCCGGAAGACTCCGGCCGCGGGAGTGGTTTCCTATGTGCGGATGGGGGAACGATTCTACGACCTGGTGGAGGGTCTTCCCGCGCGTCTTCCGGTCTGGGCCGATGACGGGGCGATTGTGTCCGGATCCCTGGCAAAACGCCGGGACGTGGCAGGAGCGGCCTACTATGTGATGGAATCGCCCGTCGCGGGCACCGGCTGGGCGCTTTTCACCCTGGCGGACGCGGCCGGGATCGATGGCCCCCTGGAGGCGTTTCGGTCCCGCATGCTGGCCGTGACGGCGGTGAGCGTCCTCTTTCTCTTGGGGGCGGGGTTCGTGCTGGCCCGCCGGATCGCACGGCCCGTGGCAGCCATGGTCCGGGTGACCGGTCGTCTGCGGGCGGGGGATCTTTCGGCGCGCTGTGAGGCGGGCCGGCCCGATGAGCTGGGTGTCCTGGCCCTCTCCTTCAACCAGGTGGTGGATTCCTTGAGCAGCCGCATGCGGCGGCAAGCACACATGGCCGCCCTCCAGGAAACCATGGTGGCGGCCGTGGACCTGGAACAGTTCGCCGGTTCGGTGCTGGAGCGGCTCTTGGGCGTGACCGGCGCCCATGCGGGAGCCTGCTACGTGCGGGATCCCGAAACCGGGCGTTTCCTGCCCCGGTCCTGGCTGGGCATGGATGGGAAACGCCTGGGAACCTTCGACGCCGAATCCGGAGAAGGCGAGATCGGCCGAGCCGTCACTTCCCGGGCCGTGGTGCACGTGACGGGCCTGTCCCCCGAGACCCGGTTCGTCTACAAGGCGGTGGCCGGGGACATGGTGCCCCGGGAGCTGCTGACGGTGCCGGTTTCCGGCAACGGCCGGGTCCATCTCGTCTTTTCCCTGGCCCGCACGGCGCCTTTCGCCGAGGAAACGCGGGCCTTGCTGGACGACATGCGGCACGCCTTCGATACGGCCTGTTCGCGACTGCTGGCGGTTCAGGAGATCCGGCATCTTACGGACACTCTTTCCGCCCGCAACGAAGAGCTCCGGAACCAAAAGGAGGAGCTGGAAGTCCAGGCGGAAGAGCTCCAGGCCCAATCGGAGGAGCTGATGGAGCAGGCCGAGGAACTGAGGCTTCAGGCGGAAGAATTGCGGGAACAGAACGTGGAGCTGGAGCAGCAGCAGCGCCAGCTCAATGAGGCCAACCGGCTGAAGGACGAGTTCCTTTCCAACATGAGTCACGAATTGCGGACCCCGCTCAACTCCATCCTGGCCCTGTCCCGTGTGCTGGACAACCGCCTGGGCGCCGAGCTTTCGGAGGAGCACCGGGGATTCCTGCACATCATCGAGCGCAACGGCCGGATTCTTTTGGATCTCATCAACGACATCCTGGATCTTTCCAAGGTGGAATCGGGGAACATGGACGTCTATCCCGAGGTCGTCTCCCTGCCTTCCTTGGTCAATACGGTGGTGGAAAACATCCGACCGCTGGCGGACAAGAAGGGGCTGACGGTGAAGACGGCCCTTTCCGGGGATCTGCCCGCGC
Source organism: Desulfacinum sp. (assembly GCA_014359885.1). Taxonomy (GTDB): domain Bacteria; phylum Desulfobacterota; class Syntrophobacteria; order Syntrophobacterales; family DSM-9756; genus Desulfacinum. The sequence continues at coordinate 23,955 of JACIYN010000059.1, read as the reverse complement.
TGGAAACGGACGGCAAGCGGCTCTACCAGATCCTCCAGAACCTGGTGGGCAACGCCGTGAAATTCACCGAGTCGGGCCATGTGGAGGTCGGAGCGCGCCGGGACGGCGATCGGGTGGTGATCACCGTTCGGGATACGGGCATCGGCATCGCCGCCGAGGATCTGCCTCACATTTTCGACAAGTTCCGGCAGGTGGACGGAGGCGCATCCCGGCGCTATGAAGGTACGGGCTTGGGGCTGGCCATCGCCCGGCGCCTGGCGGAGCTTCTGGGCGGAGAGCTGTCCGCCGAAAGCCGCCCCGGGGGAGGCTCGGTGTTCACTCTGCGGCTTCCTGTGGCCTGGCAGGGAGAGGGGCGCGTGATGGCTCCCGCTTCCTTCCTGAAGATCAACGGCGGAAAGCGTCCCGTGATCCTGGTGGTGGAGGACGAGGAAGAGGTTCGTCGAGAGATCTGCAGATGGCTGGAGGAGGCGGGCTATTCGGTGCGCGGGTGCGGGTCGGCTCAGGAGGCCATGGAGGAGTGCACCCGCCGGGTACCTGCGGCTATCCTCCTGGATGTGGTCCTTCCCGGAATGGACGGCTACGAGGCCCTGCGCCGTCTGAAAAAGACGCCGGAATGGAAGGGCGTTCCCGTCGTGCTCATGTCGGCGGCCCGAGACGACGGCACCGCCCGGCTGCTGGGCGCGGCAGGCTTTGTGGGAAAACCTGTCAACCGGGATCGCCTGCTCAGCCAGGTTCGCCGGATCCTGGAAAGCCGGAAGCCGGACTTTGATCCCGCCGGAAAACGGCTGCTGGTGGTGGAAGACAACGAGGCGGCCATCCTGCAGATTCGTTCCATCCTGGAAAGCGCGGGCTACCGCCCCGATGTGGCCCGCACGGGGGCGGAGGCCCTGGATTATGTGGACCGCATCCGGCCCGACGGCATCCTGCTGGATCTCATGATGCCCGACGTGGACGGGCTGACGGTGTTGGAAAAGATCCGGCAGCGGAGGGACATGGACCGGGTGCCCGTCCTGGTGCTGACGGCCAAGGAGCTGACGGCCCGGGATCGGGAACGGCTTGCCAGCAACCACATCTTCCAGCTGGTTCACAAGGGGGACGTGAACCGAATGGAGCTGTTGGAAAAGATTCGAGCCATGCTTTCTGCTGAGTTGCAAACGGAGGAGCTTCCGGTGGCCGAGGAGACCCCGCGGGAGACGCCCGCATCCAGGGAAGGCCGCCCGCGGATCCTGGTGGTGGAAGACAATCCCGACAACCGCGTTCTCCTTCACGCCATCCTGGACGACCACTACGAGGTGCGCGATGCCGACAACGGCCGGGAGGGGCTGGAGCTCATCGGCCGTTGGCGTCCGGATCTGGTGCTGCTGGACGTGTCGCTTCCGGAGATGGACGGCCTGGAAGTGGCCCGCCGGGCCAAGGCCGATCCGGCCACCCGGCACATCCCGCTCATCGCCGTGACGGCCCACGCCATGGCGGGAGACCGGAACCGAAGCAAAGAGGCCGGGTGCGACGACCACCTGTCCAAGCCGTTCCGGGTCGAGGATCTCTTGGCCACCGTCCGGCGTTGGATCGACCGGGCCGACCAAGAACCGCGCTGACACGTCCCGGTACGACATTCCGGGGTGGCTATCTCCGAATGGGGCGATTCTTCCACATCGCGAGGTTCCGGCGGGCGGGCGCAAAGCCCGCCGGTACCACACCCGATGGGCCCGTGGAGTAGGGGCGGGGTTTATCCCCGCCCGCTCATCGCTTTGGTTTTCTTCTCAGGAGGTGTCGCTTTCCATGGCCAGAATCCTCATTGTGGACGATGAGCCGGACAATCTGGTGAGCCTTCAGGCGATCCTCAACACCCACTTGCCTGACTGCGAAGTGCTGGCGGCCTCTTCGGGCCGGCAGGCCATCGATCTGGCCAGGGACCATCTGCCGGACGTGATCCTCTTGGACGTCTTCATGCCGGGGATGGACGGCTACGAGGTCTGCCGGCGCCTCAAGGAGGACCGGGCTACGGCTCGAATCCCCGTCGTCATGGTCACCGCCGTTATGACCGAGACTCGGGACAAGGTGCGCGGGCTGGAATGCGGAGCCGACGCTTTTCTCACCAAGCCCGTGGAACAGGCGGAGCTGGTGGCCCAGGTCCGGGTGGCCCTGCGCCTCAAGAAGGCCGAGGATGCCCTTCTTCGCGAGATGGCATCGGTGGAAGACCAGTTGGTGGACCGCACCCGCGAGCTCCGGGAAAGTGAGCGGCGCCTCCAGGGAATCATGGACAGCCTGCCCGGAGCGGCCTACCGCTGGCAGGTGGGGACGGACGGGGCCTACCGGCTGGTGTTTGTGAGTCGAGGAAGCGTGGATCTGCTGGGTTATGAGCCGCAAGAGGTCCAGGGCTGGGAGGCGTTGGAGGTGTTTCGGCTGATCCATCCCGACGATCGCCCCCTGTCCGTGGAACTGTCCAACAGGGCTTTGAAGGGCAGGGTTCCCGGCGAAATCTTTTGCCGGATGAAGACGAAATCCGGAGATTACCGGTGGGTGCACAACCGCTTCCAGGGGATCACGGGCCGGGACGGGCGGCTGACGGCGGTGGAGGGCATGCTCCTGGACGCTTCCCAGATGAAGGAGGCGGAGCGGCTCATCCGCTGGGAGGCGTCCGTAAACCGCGACCTGGCCGACCTGGCCCGGACCCTGGTGGCGGAAAAGGATCCGGAGACGGTGGGCCGCAAGGTGGTGCGGGCGGCGCGGGATCTGACCGAAAGCGAACTGGGCATGATCGTCACCGTGAATCCCCATACCCGGGAACAGGACCAGGTCTATGCCACCGAAAGCGTGCTGGAGCAGTGCCGGTTGTGGAGCGGAGGCGACCTCACCGTGTGCCGTTTGGGCCCTGACGGGGATTATGCGGCACTGTGCGGCCACGGGCTCAACATCGGCGAGCCTTTTTATACCAACGATCCGCCCGGGCATCCCCTGTGGAAGGGTCTGCCCCAAGGACACGTGGACGTCCGGCGCTTTCTTTCGGTCCCCATCTCCTTGAATGGAGATGTCATCGGCCAACTCATGCTGGCCAACCCTCCCCGCGACTACACCGACCGGGAACTTCGGGTGGCCGGCTGGTTGGGGGACCTTTTCGCTCTGGCCGTTCACCGCCACCGGGAGGAACTGGAGCGCAGACGGTTGGAGGACCAACTGCGTCAGGCCCAGAAGATGGAAGCCCTGGGGACCCTGGCAGGCGGCGTGGCCCATGACTTCAACAACATCCTCTCGGCCATCATCGGTTACGCCGAACTGGGGCTCATGGACCTGCCGGACCGGCATCCGGTGCGGGAATGCCTGGAGGAGGTGATCCATTCCGGCAAAAGGGCCCGGGACGTGGTGCGCCAGATCCTCACCTTCAGCCGGGCGCGCCCGGCGGAACGGGAGCCGGTGCTGGTGGAGCCCATCCTCAAGGAGACCCTCAAGTTCCTGCGGGCAAGCCTGCCCAGCACCATCGAAATTCGAAAGGATCTGTGCGATACGGACGCCCTGGTGCGGGCCGATCCCGGCGAGATCCACCAGGTGCTCCTGAACCTGGGCACCAATGCCGCCTACGCCATGCGGGATACGGGGGGAGTTCTCACGGTGCGCCTGGAGACGACCCCAAGCGCCCCACCCTTGCGAGACGCTCCCCATGTGCCTTCCGGGCCTTACGTGAAACTCACCGTGCAGGACACGGGGGAAGGCATGCTGCCGGAGGTCCGGGAGCGGATCTTCGATCCCTACTTCACCACCAAGCCGGTGGGCGAAGGAACCGGCCTGGGACTCGCCGTGGTCCACGGCATCGTTCGCAGCGCCGGAGGGTGTGTCGAGGTGGAGAGTGCACCCGGGCGGGGGTCGACCTTCCGGATCTATCTTCCCCGGGTGGAGGCGCCGCCCACGGAGGTTCGATCCGATCCGAAACGGGCCGTGTTGAGGGGGCACGAACGGGTGCTGGTGGTGGACGACGAACCGGCGTTGGTGCAGATGGTCAAGACCATGCTTTCGCGGTTCGGCTACAGAGTGGAAGGGGCCGGATCGCCCGAAGAAGTCTTGCAACGCCTGCGGGAGGATCCGGGCTGCTGCGATGTCCTGCTCACCGACCTCACCATGCCGGGCATGACCGGGCTGGTCCTGGCCGAAAAGGCCTTGTCGATCCGGGGAGACCTGCCGGTGGTGCTCATGACCGGATTCGGAGACCGGGTGGACCAGGAGCGCCTCAAGCGGGCGGGCATCCACGCCGTTCTCGGGAAACCCTTCGCCGCAAACAAGCTGACGGAAGCCCTTCGACGCGCGGTGGAGGGGGGTGGCGGATAAGTCGGGTCGGGCCCTAGGCCCGCCCGTCGCATGGTCAAGGAGAAACCCCATGAAGAAGTCGCTCAGTTAGGAGGGAATCGGGATGACGGATCTGGCCAAACGCTTTCGTAAGGAACTCGGGCTCCGAATCTCTCCTTGCTATGAAGCGTTGCTCAAGCATCATAATGAGCACTTGTCGCCGGACCCCCTCACGGAGCCCGGCTGGATTCCGGGCGTCGGCAACGCCGATTTCGCCATCGGGACCACCCAGACGTTCCGGTCTCTTTTCGAGGATTTTCCCGCCCCTTGGATTGTGATCGGTTATGGGGGCAAGAAGCTCATCGAGAAGATCGGGGAGGAGATCGACGTCTACCTGGCGCTGGACGTCACCGACGACAGCGTCCACCGCGTGGATTCGCTGGGCAAGAGGAGCCCCGAAGCACCCCACTTCCGCCAGTGGCTGGCCCACAAGCTGGCACGGTCCCTGTGGGAACGGACCCACGAAACCCATCTCTTCGTGGCCGGCGCTTCGTCGGAAAAGGCCGTCAAGGAACTGCGGGACCGCCTCATGCACCTGCACCGGGAGAAGGCCCTGGAACTGGAGGCCCTGGCGGTGCTCCGTCGAGATTCTTCGGGTGTGCTGGAAGTTCGGCACGTGCACCATGTGAGCGTGCGGGAGGCCGCCGCGGGCGGCGTGGCCGGATTTCTCCTGGGCTCTCTCCTGCTCCACCCGGTTCTGGGGGCCGCCATCGGAGCAGCGGCGGGTGCCGTTGCGGGGGAGGAAGAGTTTTCCCTGCGGCATGCGGGGCTGGAGGACGATTTCATAAAGGAACTGGCCTGTACGGTGCTTCCCGACACCTGGGCCTTGCTGGTGCTGGCCAAGGAGGTGAGGATCGGGCCCGTCCTGGAGGAGCTGAAAGGGGTCGGGGTGAAGGTGCTGGTCACGTCCCTGAGCAAGCGGGGCGAGGAACGGCTTCGAGAAGCCTTGGAAGGGAAAGGGGATGGCGGGAATCGCGACTCGGCGGGCGAGTGAGCGTCCGGTGTGTTCCAGGGAGGGATCGATGCGACGTTTTGTCTTCCTTTTCTTGTGTGGTGTCCTGCTGGCGGGCGTGACGGGCTGCGGCAGCCGGGTGGGCGTTGTGGTCGGTGACGAAGTGAACGTGGGCAAGGGTGGAGGGCCGCCTCCATGGGCACCCGCCCACGGCTATCGGGCCAAGTACCGTTACCGCTACTATCCCGACGCCGCCGTTTACCTGGATGTGGGAAGAGGCCTCTATTTCTATTTGCAAAACGGCCGGTGGACCGTGGCGGCTTCCCTGCCCAGGGGAATCACCGTGGATCTGGGGCGGTACGTGGTTCTGGAGATGGACGTGGACAAGCCCTACCTTTATCACAAGGACGTGGTCCGAAAATACCCTCCCGGCCAGACGAAAAAGGGGCGCAAAAACAAGAACAAGGCCTGGTGAGCTGGGCGATGGGCATGCGGATTCTTCTTTTTGCAGGCAAGGGCGGCGTGGGCAAGACCAGCGTGGCGGCCGGAACAGGGATTCTCCTGGCGGAAAGGGGGCTGAAGACGCTGGTGATGTCCCTGGACCCCGCCCACAGTCTGAGTGATGCCTTCGATCTGGACCGGCGCCTCATGGATGTGAACAAGGGTCGGCCGTTTGCCGTGGCTGACCGTCTATGGATTCAGGAACTGGACGTACACGAGGAGATTCAAAAGCATTGGGGGGAGGTCTATCGGTATCTGAGCTTGCTGCTGAACGTGTCGGGGCTCGATGAGGTGCTGGCCGAGGAACTGGCGGTCCTTCCGGGCATGGAAGAAGTGAGCGCGCTTCTCCATGTGAACCGGTATGCCCGCGAAAAGGCGTACGACGTCCTGATCCTGGATTGCGCTCCCACGGCCGAGTCCATCCGTTTCGTCAGCGTCCCCAAGGCGTTGGAGTGGTACATGGAAAAGATCTTCCGCATGGAGCGGAACCTTTTCCGGGCGGCCCGGCCGGTGGTGCGCCGTATCTCGGACGTTCCCCTCCCCGAGGATGCCTATTTCGCCTCCATCGAGAGACTTTTTCAGAAGCTGCGGGGGGTGGGGGCCATCTTGACCGACCCGGAAACGACCTCGGTTCGACTGGTGACGAACCTGGAAAAGATGGTCATTCGGGAAACCCAGAGAAGCTTCATGTTCTTTTCCCTGCACCAGCTGGGCATCGACGCCGTCATCGTCAACCGGGTGCTCACCGAAGGAGCGGAAAGCGCTTTTCTCAGGGCCCTGATCCACCAGCAGCAATCCTATCTTGACCTGGTCACCTCGGCTTTTCGGCCTATCCCCGTATTTACGGCACCCTATTTCGAGCACGAAACCCTGGGCTATGAGCGCCTGAAAAAACTGGCCCGGGCCCTTTACGGCGACACCCCGCCCCATGGGATCCTCTATCGCCATCAGCCCGTGAAGTTCCTGTCCGAAAACGGACATCACAGGATTCTCGTCCACTTTCCTTTCGTCAGCCGCGACGAGATTTCACTCCACAAGGTGGGCGACGAGTTGATCATCCGCATGGGAGCCTTCAAGAAAAATCTGGTCCTTCCCCGAGCCTTCGCGCGGCTGAGGCCTGAGAAGGCCCGGCTGGAAGAGGACACCCTCACCATAAGCTTTGGAGGGGATCATGAGCCCGCATGAAGAACACGGAAAAAGATCGGAGCATTCCGAGGGCGGTCGGTGCGATTGTCCCATGTGCCGCATGATGCATGCCCTGGGCGGTGCCAAGGGGCGGACCGGACCTTTCTGGGAACATCTGACCAACGCGCGCATCGAGGTTCTTCGGGCTGTGCGCAGCCTGATCGACGAGCGGATCGATCACCTGGAAAAGAAGAAATCCGAAAAGGACCGGGGCAAGAAGGCCGTCAAGATCGATGTGGAATAACTCCGCGGCGGGGTCCAAAGCGGCAAAATTGACTTGGGCTTTCGGTCCATCCTGCCGATAAGAAGAAAGAAGTGCAGTAGCATTTCCTGGGATGAGCCACGTCATGCGGACGAACAGCGGTTGATGATTCCATGCTGGGGGTGTGACGGCTTGTGGGCTGATTGTTGTGAAAGGAGGATGGATATGGCGCTTTGCCCGTCATGCAACAGCGAGGTTCTGGCTGGTGTTCGTTGGTGTTCCATCTGTCATAGCAACGTTATCAACCCGGACCTGGGCCACTTGGCTTCTCCGGGGAAGAGGTTGGGGGCCTATCTTCTCGATTCGTTGGTGCTCGTCATGGGAGTGGTGGTGTTTGGCGCCTTTGTGTCCGCGGTCGGGGTCAACGGTTCCGGCGCAGGGATGGGGGGGGTGTTGATTTTTGCTCTGCTCGTTGCCTACGTGGGGTGGTCTCTGGTTCTTTTTGCCCAGGGAACCACGCCGGGCAAGAAACTTCTCGGGATGCGCGTTATACGTGAAGACGGCCGCACCGCCGGGTTTTGGGTCATGCTGATTCGAGAATGGATCGGAAAATGGATATCCGGCCTGCTTCTGAGTCTCGGCTTCCTGTGGATTCTTTTTGATAGAGAAAATCAGGGATGGCACGACAAGTTGGTTCGCACTTATGTCGTGTGCTAGGTGTTCGCCACTGGGAAGGGGGAAAGGGCCCGACATCCGGCAGGACGGGATATCCTTTGCATGCGGAAGACAAAGAGGCTTGAGCTATCTCCGCAATGGCCCGAACAGACGGGCGAAATGCTCCCGGCCCACCATGGTATCCCTGTCTTCTTCGGAGGGCCCGGCCACCCACGAGGAGGTCCTTTCCAACTCGTCGAATCCCTACGAACTTTCATCCCACACGTCCCCCCACGTGGAAACGCCTTTCTAGTCGACGGGACGTGGCGGATACCGCCGCTGTTAGAAGGAAATAGAGAATCCCCACAGCCAGGTAGACCTCAAACGCCCGAAAAGTTCGTGTGTAGATCAATTGGCTCATCCTCGTCAGTTCGGTAATCGCCAGAATCGATACGAGTGAGGAATCTTTAAGCAATGAGGAGAAAGCATTGACCAGAGGGGGGAGGGCCACTCGCAGTGCCTGAGGAAGTACAACGTGTATCATGCCTTGCATCCAAGAAAATCCCAAGGCTCGCGCGGCATCCAGTTGTCCCTTTTCTACGGATGCCAAGGCTCCACGTATGATTTCCGAAATATAGGCTGCGCCGTTGAGGCCAAGCCCTATGATGGACGCCATTCCGCTGTCCAGCTTGATACCGACGGAGGGTAGACCGTAGTAGAGAAAAAAGAGCTGAATGAGAAGCGGTGTACCCCGGAATATTTCCACATACGGTGCGAGAAGTCGCCGGGCCCATGTGGCTTGGGCCCGGCCGATGCCGACAAAGATCCCCAACAAAACCGCAAAGACAAAGGAGATGAATGAAATGACCACCGTGTGCCGCAAACCCTCCAGCAGCAGCGGGGCTGCGGCCACTAGGATGTCGCTCCGGAAACTTCTCAGGGGATCCATGACAAGACCTGTGTCTTGCTCTATTCTAGTTTCAGCCACTTCTCGACGATCTTGTCGTAGGTTCCATCGGTACGCAGAGTCGCAAGGGCCTCATTGAGTCTGCTCGTCAGGTGATCATGGCCCTTGGGTAGCACCATGACAATCTCCGCCTCCGCAAGAGGTTCTCCCACCACCTTGTACGAGGGATCTACTTTGATCTGGTTCACAGCATATGCATATCCGACAATGATAGCATCAATGCGACCGAACTTAAGATCCGTGAAGGCTTCGGGGTTGTAATTATATCGTTTGATATCCTTAAAGGTGCCTTTCATCCGGTCCGCCAGTTGCTCGCTTCCAGATCCCAATTGAACTCCGACTATTTTCCCTGGCAGGTCCCTCTTGCCCTTTATTCGCGTCTCGTCTTTCCTCACAACAATGACATCCGGAAGTTTGTAATAAACATCGCTGAAATTCACGTTCTCGCCTCTCGTTTCCGATTTGGACATGCAGGTGATCAGAACATCATAATCCCCGGTCTTCAGTCCTCCCAAAAGGCCCTGCCATTCCGCATCAATGAATCGGGGAGTGAGCCCAAGATGTTGCGCAAGAGCCTTTCCCAAATCGATATCAAAGCCCTCTAATTGTCCGGTTCTTTCGTTTTTGGATTCGAAAGGAGGATACTGAGCACACAGTCCGATCACGATTTCGCCTTTCCGCTGGACACGTTCCCATGAATCATCCGCGTGGGCTCCTCGGCAAAAGAGGAGCGACATCATACAAAATCCCAGACTAAGCAGTACCGCACATCTTTTCATCCTTCTTCCTCCCAATTCACCAAGTGATTTCATTTCCCTTATTGTCTCCTTGCTCCTCCACAGCGCCGAAACGCACCTGTAAGCCCGTCTGCATCAACATTTCCCTCACGATCGCCATAAAGACTCCGAATCTCTCGATCTTGCGCAGATTACCAAGACAGCTCCTTACTCTTCGGTGGTCCAATTCGCCGCCCGTAAAGCCTACGCACGTGGTATGTACTCCGCAGTTGGGGCTGCCATCCATGCCTACGACTCCTTCGATGTCACATCCTGCTCTATCAAGTGCAACGAGATGATCCAGGATCGGTTCAAAGATTTCTCGGCAATGACGCCGAAAACGGGGATGGTCGTATTGCTCGCGGGTCATCCCCCAACGGTACATGCCGAGATACGTGACCTCCGGGCATGGGAGCTGGATAAGGCCGACGCCTCTTTTCAGATAATCTTCCAACGCCTCTATAAAGACTCCGGCATAACGAGCCAGGGGGTAGATCTTCGTGTTGGCATTGAGAACACAGTGGCAGACCACAAGCACAGAGCCGGATCTCTTCATGATGTACTCCTGGTGAGATTTGAATTTCACCGTATTCCGACGGGGGCAATCTAAAGGGTGGGCTGGGCTCTTGAGAAATACATTTTCTCAATGGAGGCAAGCGATTCCAATCGAAACCCCCGATGCAGGAAAGGGGACGCGGAGAGTCCTGAGATTTCTTCTCGGGTAGAAAGGCAGACCTAGAAGTGGAAAAGCGGGTTCGGTGCCAAGGCGTGCATTAAATCCCCTTGGGTCGGGGAAGCATGCAAGGCGGGTGCATGGATCCCCTGGGAAGAATACAATAGGGAAGACTGGAGCAATAAGGGCGTCGGGATCCAACCGGAATGGAACCGGCGGGGCCGGAAGGCTTTATTCCAACCAGAGCACTCCCAGGTCCAGTTCCACCTCCTGAAAGGGTTCGGCGCGGACCTTGGCCGAGCCGGCATGGACGCTCGCCAGCACCCATCGACCCGCCTCCAGGACGAAGACCTCCAGGGTCTGAAGATCGGGGTCCAGGAGCCAGAGGTATTGGACTTCGTGCCGAGCGTAGATGGGCATCTTGTCCGCCCGGTCCCGGCGCGCCGTGGCGGGCGAAAGCACCTCGCAGATCCAGTCGGGGGCGGCTGAAATCCAGTTGTGGGGTTCGTCCGTGGGGAACCGCTCCTTCTTCCAGCCGGCCAGGTCCGGCACCAGGATGTTCTCCCCGAAGGCCACTTCGGGTTCCAGGATGATCACCCAGCCTCCCGGACCGCCTCCCCGCCCGAAATCGAACGTCGGGCCGATCTCATATCCCATGCGCGAGGCGGCCACGGCGTGCTTGCGGGACGGCCGCGGCGCGGTCACCAGCTCCCCGTCGATGATCTCGCCCACCACGTTTTCCGGCAGGTCGTAGAGATCCTCGTACACCGCCCGTTTCTTGGCAGGTTCCCACATGGCGCCGTCCCTCCGACAAAGTTTTCCCAGCGATTATAAATAACTATCGCCGCCCGCCCCGCCCGTGTCAAGAAGCTCGAGGTGGCGCGCTGTGCCATGAGCGTCAAGGGGTTCGGTGGCCGCTTCCCGCGGGGCTGAGGCCCCGCGGTTACGAAAGGAACGGAAAGTCCCCGGCATCTTGGGCCGGAAAGGGTTTTCCCCGACAAATCCTAGCGCCCGATCTTGGGGTTGAGTTCCTCCCGCAGCCAGTCGGCGAACAGGTTGATGCCGACGACGAGCAGGATGAGCGCGGCGCCGGGAAAGACGACCATCCACCACATGCCGGCGTAGATGTAATTCTTGCCGATGGAGATCATCATGCCCAGGCTGGGTTCGGTGAGGGGCACGCCGACGCCGAGGAAGCTCAGGGTGGCTTCGAGCATGATGACCACGGCCAGATCCACGGCCACGACCACCAGGATGGGCGGGATGGCGTTGGGCAGGATGTGGCGCACCAGCAGCCGGAAATCCCGGGCTCCGGTCGCCTTGGCGGCCATCACATAGGCCTCTTCTTTGACTTCCAGCACGCTGCCGCGCATGGTGCGGGCATAGCGCACCCAGTCGGCGATGGAGATGGCGGCGATGACGGTGACGATGCCGGTCTTTTTGAAGACGCCCAGCAAAAGGATGGCCAGGAGCGTGGTGGAAAAGGAAAAGACCGTGTCCGCCATGCGCATGGCGAACACGTCGATCCAGCCCCCGTAGTAGCCGGCCAGGAGGCCCATGAGCACGCCGAAGGTTCCGGCGATGAGCACCACGCTGAATCCGACGATGAGCGACGTGCGGCAGCCGTAGATGATGGTGCTCAGGATGTCGCGGCCCTGGTCGTCGGTTCCCAGCACAAAGGGGGCTTCGCCTCCCTCCATCCAGATGGGAGGCGTGAGGAAGTGCTCCAGACTCACCTGCTCCAGATCGTAGGGATTTTGCGGGGTGATCCAGGGGGCGCACAGGGCCGCCAGGACAAAGATCAACAGGATCGCGCTGCCCGCCATGGCGGGCGGATCGTGCAGAAAGCTGTGGAGCATCTTGGATCGGGTTCGCGGTTTAGTCATAGCGTATCTTCGGGTTCAACACGGCGTAGAGGATATCGACCAGCATGTTGATGGTGATGATGAGAAACGCCGCCAGCATGATGTAGGTGACGATCACCGGCTGGTCCGTCTCGTAGATGGACTGGAGCAGCAGGTTGCCCATGCCCGGCCACTGGAAGATGGTTTCCGTGACGATGGAAAAGGCGATGAGTTCGCCGAACTGGAGACCGGCCATGGTGACCACGGGGATGAGCACGTTTCGCAAGGCATGCTTGACGATCACCTTGCCCGGCGGCAGGCCCTTGGCCCAGGCGGTCTTGATGTATTCTTCCGCCAACACCTCGCGCATGCCGGCGCGGGTGAGCCGAAGGAGCACGGCCAACTGGTACATGGCCAGGGTGGTGGCCGGAAGCACCAGGTGTTTCAGGCCGTCCGCCGTGAGCAGGCCGGTGCGCCAGAAGCCGATCTGCACGGTTTCTCCGCGTCCGAAAGGCGGTAGGATGCCCATGTAGACGGCAAAGATCATGATGAGCAGCACGCCCGTGAGGAACGTGGGGACCGAGATGCCGCCGAGAGAGCCGGCCATGACGAGGCGGCTGGGCCAGGAAGAGGGATTGAGGCTCACCAGGACGCCCAGGCCGACCCCCAGGGTCAGGGCGATGAGCATGGCCGTAAAGGCCAGCTCAAAGGTGGCCGGGAAGCGTTCCAGGATCAGGCCCAAGGCCGGTACCCGGCTGACGTACGATTTGCCGAAGTTGCCGTGCAGGGCATTCCAGATGAAGCGTCCGTACTGCACGTGCGTGGGTTGATCCAGGCCGAAAGCGCGCCGCACTTCCTCAATTTCCTGCTGGGTGGCGTATTTGCCGGCCATGGTCAAGACCGGATCGCCCAGGTAGCGGAAGATGATAAAGCAGATCATGGAGACGGCGAGCAGAACCACCACGCCCTGGAGCAACCGTCTGAGAATGTAAGTGGTCATAGGCTTTTGGCTGCAGGCTCCCGCAAGCGGGAGCCGTCTTCATGGTTTCAGCCGAGGGCTATTTCACCCCGATTTCCTTGTACACCATCCAGCGGTCCGGCCGCGGCTGGAAGACGATGCCCTTGCCCTTCTGCATGGCATACAGATCTTCCTGGTAATGGAGCGGAATCCAGACGATCTTTTCTTCCATGGCGTACCGGTTCAGCTCTTCCAGGGCCTTCTTGCGCTGGGCCGGATCCACCATGTCGGCGGTGGCCTCGAGCATCTCGTCCAGCTTGGGATCGCTGTAGGAAGCGCCGTTGAGGCCTCCGTAGCCCTTTGCATCATCCCGAGTGTGAGCCAGCTTGAAGTAGGTGCGGCCCATGTCGAAGGTCCCGTCGAACCAGCCGATCAGGTAGAACTGAAGGCTGCCTTCGCTCACTTCGGGGAAGAAAATGGACTTGGGCTTCACGTCCAGTTTCACCTTGATGCCCACCTTGGCCAGGTACTTGGCCACGGCTTCGGCGATCTTTTCGTCCTGGACGTAGCGGTCGTTGGGGCCCGTCAGGGTGATTTCGAAGCCGTTCTCGTAGCCCGCCTCCTTGAGCAGCTTCCTGGCACCTTCCGGATCGTAGGGCAGCCGCTTGATGGCGGGGTTGTAGCCGATGGTGGGAGGATCCGGAATCTGGGCCGCCGGCGTGGCGTGTCCGCGCATCACCTTTTCGATGATTTCGTCTTCGTTGATGGCCATGTACATGGCCTTCCGCACCCGGATATCCGCCCAGGGATCCCCCGGCTTGTTGCCCAGAGCCAGGAAGATGGATCGGCGAGCCGGGCGGCTGACCACTTCGACTTTAGGGTTGGCTTTCACCTTTTCAAACAATTCCACCGGAACGCCGGTCATGATGTCCGCCTGGCCCGATACGAGGGCGGCGAAGCGGGTGGACGACTCCGTGATCGGGCGCACTTCCACCTTCTTGATGGCGGGAGCGCCTTCCCAGTAGTCCTCGTTGGCTTCCATGCGCACATAGGAGCCCTTGACCCATTCCACCAGCTTGTAGGCTCCGGTGCCGATGGGGCGGACCATGACGTCACCCGGGTCGCGCTGTTCGGTGGACTCCTTGTCCATGATGAAGATCTGGTGCAGGTTGTTGGCGAACCAGGGAATGGGGGTCTTGGTTTTGATCTCCACGGTGTAATCATCGATGATGGTGATGGAATCGATGGACTTGCCGGTGTTCAGGAATTCGGAGACTTCCGGGTTGCTCAGCCGCTCGAAGCTGAATTTCACGTCTTCGGCGTTGAAAGGGTTGCCGTTGTGGAAGGTCACGCCCTTTCGCAGGTATAACCTCCAGGTCAGCAGATCCGGATGTTCCCAGCGTTCCGCCAGGGCCGGAACAAGCTTCCCATCGGGGCCCTTGCGCTGCAGGAGGCCGTCGAAGAAGTTGGCCATGAACGACAGGCCGGCATCGGAGTCGTCCCCGTGCGGGTTCATCATGCGCGGTGGCGTGTCCACCGCCACCACCAGGGAGGTTTCCGCCGCGGCCGAACCCGCCGAGAGAAACCCCAGGGTCAGAAGGCCCACCAACAGGATCGCCAGTTTGCTTCTCATCGTCGCTCCCCCTTTCCTTTTTCTTGAGTTGACCCAGTTGTTTTACGCGGCCGGTAGCCGATTCCCCCGGCCGCGGCCTCACCCTCCAAGGACTCATCAGGCATGGAGAAAGCATCTCACCTGATGTTCGCCGGCCAGCGACGTCAATGGCGGGCGCTCCTTGTCGCAGATATCCATGCGCTTCGGGCAGCGGGGATGAAAGTGGCAGCCCGCCGGTGGATGGATCGGACTGGGCACGTCGCCCTGGAGCAGGATCCGCCGGCGCGTGGCCTTCGGGTCCGGAACGGGGACGGCGGAAAGCAGGGCTTCCGTGTAAGGATGCTTGGGGGCGTTGTAGATCTGCTCGTAGGTGCCCATCTCCACGATCTTCCCGAGATACATGACCGCCACCCGGTCGCAGATGTATTCCACCACGGCCAGGTCGTGGGCGATCAAGAGGTAGGAAAGTCCGAACTCCCGCTGCAAGTCGAGAAGCAAATTGATGATCTGGGCCTGGATGGAAACGTCCAAAGCGGACACCGGCTCGTCTCCGATGACGATCTTGGGGTCCAGGGCGAGGGCCCGTGCGATGCCGATGCGCTGCCGTTGACCGCCGGAAAATTCATGGGGGTAGCGGCGGCCGTGTTCGGGCGAAAGGCCCACCTTTTCCAGGAGAAACGCGATGCGTTCACTGCGTTGGCGCCCCGGGTACAGGCCGAAGGTGTCCATGGGGTCGCCCAGGATCTGGTTTACGGTCATGCGCGGATTGAGCGATGAATAGGGGTCCTGGAAAATGATCTGCATTTCCCGGCGCAGTTGGCGCATGCGCTGCGCCTTAGTTTGCGCGATGTCTTCCCCGTTGTAAAGGATGCGACCGGAGGTGGCGGGGATGAGCCGCAGGACGCCCAGCCCGGTGGTCGTTTTCCCGCAGCCGCTTTCGCCCACGAGGCCGAGGGTTTCCCCTTTCCTCAGGGTGAAGGACACGCCGTCCACGGCGTACACATGGCCCACCGTGCGGCCCAGGAGGCCCTTTTTGATGGGGAAATGGACCTTTAGTTCGTCAACCTGAAGCAGCGTCTTCACAGTGTTCCTCGATGGTCAGGTCCCGTACAGGAAGCAGCGGACCAGGCGGCCGGAGCCCAGATCCTGCAATTCCGGTTCGCGCTCACGGCAAACGGCCATGGCTTGGGGACATCGGGGCTCAAAGCGGCAACCGGGCGGCAGATCCAGCAGGCCGGGGACCATCCCGGGGATCTCCTCCAGGCGCCGGCGCCCTTTTTTCGAACGCTCCCCCAGCTTGGGAATGGAGCGGAGGAGTCCCCGGGTGTAGGGATGTTTCGGGTCTTCAAAAAGCGGCAGGGTGGCGGCCTGTTCCACCACCTTTCCCGCGTACATCACCACCACCCGCTGGGCGATCTCGGCAATGACGCCCAGGTCGTGGGTGATCATCATGACCGCGGTCTGAAAGTCCTCTTTGAGCTGCAGCATAAGGTCCAGGATCTGGGCCTGAACGGTGACATCCAGGGCCGTGGTGGGCTCGTCGGCAATGAGGATTTCGGGGTCGCACGCAAGGGCCATGGCGATCATGGCCCGCTGGCGCATGCCGCCGGAAAGCTGATGCGGGTATTCGGACGCGCGTTTGTGCGGCGCGGGAATCTGCACCTTTTCCAGCATGGCCACCGCGTGTCGCCAGGCCTCGCGCCGCCCCATGCCGCGATGCAGTTGAAACATCTCCGCGATCTGATCCCCCACGGTATAGACGGGGTTGAGCGAGGTCATGGGTTCCTGGAAGATCATGGCGATGCGGTCCCCGCGGATGCGGCGCATGGCCGAGGGCGGCAGGGTCGTCAGGTCCATGCCGTCGAACCAGATGTGGCCGCCGACGATCCTTCCGGGCGGGTCGGGTATGAGGCGCATGATCGATTGGGCCGTAACGCTCTTTCCGCAGCCGCTTTCGCCCACCACGCCCAGCACTTCCCCGCGGTCCAGGTGAAAGGAGACGTCGTCCACCGCCCGCGCCACCCCCTCAAAGGTGGTGAAATAGGTCTTGAGATGTTGGATCTCCAGCAGGTGTGGGCTTTCCGTCATCGCTTGTCCCATGGAAAGAGTTTGCGGCAAAGGCGCGTCTCTATAGCATTTCCGAGCCCGGATCACAAGGCGGCGGGGCGCATGGCCTCTCCATGATTTCAGATTTCGAAGGTTCCCTTGACCCGCACCCGGCCGTCGGCCACCATGACCCGCCCACGCGCCATGACCCAATCCACGTTCAGTTCCTCGTCCAGCAGCACGAGATCCGCATCCAGGCCCACCTCGATGCGTCCCTTGATCCGGTCGATGCCGAGGCGTCGAGCCGGATGGGCGGTGACCAACGGGAGGATGTGTTCCAGGCGGAAGCCGCTGCCAACCAGATCTCGGATTTCCTGATGCAGGCTGCCGATGTCGGCCACGGCAAGGCGCAGCAGTCTTCCGTGTTCGTCGAAAAGGGGCAGGGAACCGTTGGAGTCGGAACTCAGGGTGATCCGTTCCAGGGGCACTCCGGCGTCCAGGGCCCGGCGCAGGGCGCTCTCCACATCCGATGCAAAGCCGAGGGACTTGGGTGCCGCCGTGAAGTCGATGTTTCCTCCGCGCCGGGCGAATTCGATGGCCTGCCCCAGCAACCTCTCGCTGCGGCTCACATGGGTCGGCAGGAACTGATCGATGGGAATCTCGGTTTCTTCCACCATGCGCAGCACCGTCTCCAGCCCGCGGGGGCCGTCCCCCATGTGCAGATGCACCAGGCCCGCCTTGCCGCCGATCATCCCGCCCACGCGGGCTTCGGCGGCCAGCCGGCACAGCTCCTCGTAGGTGGGCTGGGACGAGCGGTGGTCCGAGAGGGCCACTTCACCGACGCCGATCACCTTGGGGATGAGCGCAATGTCTTTGCGAACACTGCCGGTGATGGTGGGCGGCGGGAACTGGTACGACCCCGTGTAGATGTAGGTGGAAACCCCCTCTTCGTCCAGTTGCATGGCCTTGGCCAGGAGAGACTCGGGCCGTCGGGTCACGTCATCGGTTCCCAGACAGCCCACCACCGTGGTCACTCCCGCGCGAACGATGGAAGACAATTGGATTTCGGGCGTGCGGGTCCGGAACCCGCCTTCCCCGCCTCCTCCCAGAAGATGGACGTGGAGATCCACGAAACCGGGAACCAGGTATTTTCCGCGGGCGTCGATGGTCTCCACCCGGAGCCCTTCCGGAGCGGGCAGCCGCCCGGCCATCGCGGCGATCTTGCCCGCGGCCGTCAAGACATCCCGGATGCCCAGGGGCTCGGGTGCAAACACCCGGGCACCGCGAATCAGCTTGAACATGAGGCACCTCGCTGGCATGGATGCGTCAGGCGGCTCCAGCACTTCGGCGACCCTGCACCCCCAGTCCCTCGGGTGCTCGAAGTGACGAACCCAATGCCGAGATCAATCCGCAGAACTTGGAACACACAACCTCGTTTCTAAGCTCTGCGCAGCCAAGCAAGGGAAAACGTAGCACATTGTCGCTCCCAACACAGCTAGCCGTCCGCACTCGGCGGAGGTTGTGAGGGCCCGGGGGCGGGCAGCTTGAGTACGAAGGCGATGCCGGCCAGTCCCAGGACGGCGCTCAAAAGATAGGTTCCCCTGAGGCCGATGTGGTCGGCGATGAACCCCACGGCCACGACGATTCCGGACCGGGCGAGAAACGAGATCATCATGAAGAGCCCGTTGGCCGCGGCCGGGCTCTCCTGGGCATGTTCCTGGACCATGGCCAGCATGACGGGCGTGGTGGAAAGCACCGTGAGCCCCACCAACACCAGAGCCGCCAGGCGGAACCAGCCGGGAAGGACGGCGAACAAGGTCACGGACACGGGGGCTCCCACCAGGGCCGCCAGCAACATGCGCCTTCGCCCGAGCCGGTCGCTCAGGGCGCCGGCGCTCAGGACGCCCACGACGCCCGCGGCTTCATAGACCGTGAGGGAGATTCCGGCGAGCCACAGGTTCCCCGTTTCCATCCGGACGAAGGTGGGCAGGAAGGTGGCCATGGCCGCGTGCATGAAGCCGCGGGCGACCAGGATGCCCGTAAGCGGTCCCAGCAGATACCGCAATTGCTTCCAGGTTTCCCGCACCTTGCGACGCTGCGGCCCCCGGTCCGGCGGCCGCACCTCCCGCACGGTCCCATAAAGCCATACCGACGCCAGGATGCCCACCATCATCACCGGGTAGAACCCCTCCAGGCCGAACACGGAAACGGCCCCCACGGCGGCCAAGGGGCCCACCGTCCGGGCGAATTCCCCGCCGGTCATGAAAAAGCTCATGCCCCGTCCCTTGTACGGGCCTGCCAGTTGGGCGATCATCACCGGAGCGGGCACATGGAAGAGGGCCACGCTGATCCCGGCGGTGAAAAGGAGCAACAGCAACACCCCGTAGCTGGGCGCCACCCCGATGAGGCTCATGGGGACCGCGGTCAGGGCCGGGGCCAGCACCACGAAAAGGCGAACGCTGATCCGGTCGGCCAGGGACCCGATGTGGGGATTGAGGAGCGCGGGGATCTGCATGACGGTGGAAAGAAAACCCGCCTGGGTCAAGCTGAGGGACAGTTTCTCGATGAGCAGGGGCAGAAGCGGGGACAAGAAACTGGAATAGACGTCGTGAATGAAATGGCACACGGACAGGGCCAAAACCTGCCCCGTGTGGAATCGATCCTTCCTGTGGACTGCGGCGGCCGCCTTCATCTTCTCCCTTCCGGATGCCCGGTCGTTTCCCCTTTGAATGGCGGGCTCTATCACATTCCCGACCATGGGGCAACCCGCCTCCCTCCCGGCGCAGGATCCCTCCTTGGCCATGGGACTCGACAAGGCGGGCGCCGAAAAGGTCGTCCGGTAGCCTCACCGGTATCCCGCCGAGCCGGCCCTGGCGGTCCCATCCTGTTGCCTCTCGTGGATGACCTTCCGCACTCGGCCAAACCGCATTGAGCTCCCGCGCATTTCAAACCACGGGATATCCGACGTCCGGGAGACGATTTCCTCCGGCACATGGGTCGCCGCCGCACCCAATAGGGTCAACCGGCGGAGGACAGCGTCAAAGGTTTTCTCATCCCGGGCAAAATCCTCGAATGTCAACCCCTCGACGTAAGCGACTATTTTCCTCGCCGCGTTCAGCATGTCCTCGATGCGAAACCGCCACTTTCCAGACGACATGAACGGCCTCCCTCAGGATGTCGTCCCTGAGCGCAGGGTGCAGAGCATCCGGCGTCCCCAAATCCACTTCCATGCCGAGCAGGCATGGGGCGCCCCATGGGAGGGCACAGGTGTTCACCGCGCCGCATCCCTGCGCGCTTTCGGGCGGGAGGGGCGCCTCCGACGAGCCATGACTTGGCCCATTCTCGGCTCCCCTCCGGGACCCGGTTTTCCGGCAAGGGGACGTCCTTTGGGGCATATGGAAAAGCCGGGTACTCAAAGGAGGGTCAGAGGAAGAAGGGGAGCCGGAAGCGGGATTGTCAAGAACCGAGGTAGCACACTATGTTTCTTCGAACCTTGTCTTGACAACGGGGTCCACCTGAAAGATTACCCAGAAGAACGGTTCCTATGAGGAATTTCCAGCTCACCCGGACATGTGATCGACGAGCTGAAGCCCCACCCCGCGTACAAGGATTCCGGCGCCGAGTGGCTGGGCCAGGTGCCGGCTCACTGGGAGGGGGTGCGGTTCGAGCCGTCCGTCACAAATGTTGTCGAACACACTGCCACCGCCGAGCCCGGTTCACAGGCGCTGAGCGTCATATTCTTCTCTGCCTTTCACAAAAGTCACCGGGCTACCTATGTTAAACATAGACTATAATATAGAGGTCCGTTCTGGCTATGATGAAGGCTGACAGCAACAAGTCGCTCACCGAGCGTGCCGGTCGCTACGTCCGTCAGCCGACGGGCTACCGGGCGTTCCTGCCCGCTCCACTCCCTCCGGATCCCCCGATTCGGTTGGCGGGCCGCCTGCAAACCCTCCTTTCCCAAGCGGACATTGCCTTGGGCCGGCTGGACGGCTCGATCACGACGCTGCCCAAGCCTGATCTATTCGTCATGATGTACGTCCGCAAGGAAGCAGTACTCTCCAGCCAAATCGAGGGTACGCAGAGTTCTCTGCAAGACTTGCTGGCAGCGGAAGCTCAGCTCTTCTCCGATACCACTCCGCGGGATGTGGAAGAAGTCATCAATTACGTGCGCGCCATGAACCGAGGACTGGCCCGGTTGCGCGAGTTACCGGTATCGGTTCGACTGATCCGCGAGATCCACGCGGAACTCCTTCGGAACGTGCGCGGCCAGCATGCCACTCCGGGGGAGTTGCGCCGAAGCCAAAACTGGATCGGCCCTGCCGGATGCACGCTTGTCGAGGCAACCTTCGTGCCGCCTCCGCCGGACGTAGTCCCGGAGGCCCTCTCTCAGTGGGAGCAGTTTCTGCACACGGCCGATGACACGCCCTTGCTGATCAAGATTGGTCTGGCCCATGCCCAATTTGAAACCATTCATCCCTTCTTGGACGGCAATGGCCGCCTCGGCCGGCTGCTCATCACCTTCCTGCTGACCGAACGGGGCGTACTGCAAAAACCGGTGCTCTATCTTTCCCATTACTTCAAACGTCACCGGCAAGCCTATTACGACTACCTCCAGAAGATTCGCGACACTGGCGACTGGGAATCCTGGCTGGAATTTTTCCTGCAAGGCGTGGCCGAAGTCAGCAACCAGGCCACCGAAACGGCCCGCCAGATTTTGCAGTTACGGGAACAACACCGCCTAGCCATCACCGAACACCTGGGCCGCGCTGCCGGAAATGGTCATAAGATTCTGGACCAGCTTTACGAGCGTCCCATCGTCTCGGTCAAGGAGGTCCTGGAGATCACCGGAACCACCTACGCCGCAGCCAACCAACTGGTTCAGCGACTGACGGATCTGGGCATCCTGACCGAAGTCACCGGCTACCGCCGGCATCGCCGATTCGCTTACCAACCTTACATCCAAGTCTTCCGCGACGATCGAGAGGATGTTTCATGATCCGCGACCTGAAACCCTACCCCTCCTACAAGGACTCCGACGTCGAGTGGCTGGGCGAGGTGGCGGCGCGGCTGCCGGAGGAGCCGCCGGAAGAGGAGCCGCAATGGTCCGATCTCAAGGACGTTCCCGAAACCGCCGACGCGGATGATGGTAGCGTCCCTCCTGGCGAGGAGGATTCCGATGGCTAGGGCGAAAACCGATCCCACCGAGCCGAGACAACCACGCACCATCGCTGCGGGGCGGGGCGGAGAGGTGGTGATCTACGAGGACCCCGAACGCCGCATGCGCGTGGATGTGCGGCTGGAGCAGGAGACCGTTTGGCTCACCCAAAAGCAAATGGCACAGTTGTTCCAGACCGAGCGCAGCGTCATAACCAAGCACCTGCGAAACATCTTCACAAGCGGCGAGCTGGATAAGAATTCAGTATGTGCATTTTTTGCACATACTGCGGAGGATGGTAAAACGTATCGAACGCAGTTCTACAACCTCGACGCCATCATCTCCGTCGGCTACCGGGTGAACTCCAAGCGGGGCACACAATTCCGCATCTGGACGACGCAGGTGCTGCGCGAGCACCTGGTGCGCGGCTATACGGTCAATGCCCGGCGCCTTGCCGAGCTTCGGCAGACCATCCGGCTGGTGTCGCAGGTGGCGGAAGCCCAGGCGCTTGCCGGCGACGAAGCGGCAGCCCTTCTGCGGTTGGTGCGCGATTATGCCGACTCGCTGGTGCTTCTGGACGACTACGATCACGGCCGGTTGGCAGCGGTTGCGGGGCGCACGGGCCAGGCGCAGCCGCTGACGTCGGACGAGGTTCAACGGTTGATCCGGACCCTTCGAGCCGAGCTTGGCGCCGGCGAGCTTTTTGGCCGGGAATAACACCCCGGCAGACTCGATGGCATCCTCGCCGCGGTGTTCCAAACGGCCTCTGGAAAGGATGTGTACCCGACGCTGGAGGAGAAGGCCGCCCACCTCTTGTACTTCGTGGTCAAGGATCATCCCTTTGCTGACGGGAACAAGCGCATCGGCGCGGCGCTGTTTCTGCGTTTTTTGGACAAGAACCGATTGCTCTATGCCGCCGATGGCATGCGGCGAATTTCGAATGAGACCCTCGTGGCACTGACGTTGTTGCTTGCGCAGAGCCGTGCCAAAGACAAAGAGGCGCTCACGCGGCTTGTTGTGGCTTTGCTCAACCGTCTATCGAAAGGGGAGCCATGAGACCAACCGACACCAGCGAACGCGGCCTCGAGCGCCTGATCTGCACGGCGCTTACCGGCAGCCCCTGCGATCCGGGCCATGGTCGTCACCAGCGGCATTGAGCGCGCGATCCAGTACGTCCGCGCCTTCCGCGACTATCTGCGGGAGCGCAAGAGCCGGTACCAGGTGATCGTCGCGCTCGCCGACGAGGAGGGTGCGATCGAGCCGATTCCAACGGCGGGTGGCGCCCGCAAGCCGGAGCCCGAACTCGACCGCCTGTCGAACATCATCAAGAGCTTTAACGACCAGTTCGGGAACATCGAATGGACGGATCGGGACCGGGTGCATCGGCTCATCACCGAGGAGATTCCAGCCCGTGTGGCGGCCGACACAGCCTATCAAAACGCCGTAAGGAATTCCGACAGACAAAACGCCCGCATCGAACACGACAAAGCCCTCGTGCGGGTCATGACCGCGCTGCTGCAAGACGATACCGAACTGTTCAAGCAGTTCACCGACAACGAGGGCTTCCGTCGGTGGCTGACCGATACGGTTTTTGCGCTGACTTATGAGGATGCCCTTGGTTTTCTAAGTCATTGGTTTTAGGTATACAGGGTCCTTGGAAATTCCGCCCTGATCGCGCCAATCCGCAACCTATCCGCAACCATTTTCCGGGAGGTTACGCGTCCGGCAGGGCCGAGCTTCGGACCCTCTATGTATTGTGTTCACCGCAGCTCGTCAAAATCCACCAGCAGAGCCGTGCCGACGCCGCGCGACCCCACACGCTGCGGATCTGATCGGCGACGTTCTTTGGCTTTTCTTTTACAGTGATTTGGCCAAAATCGGCTTTTTGCGCCCGCAAACCCGCATGAAATCTAGGAGGCTGATTTCGAGCGGCCGAAAATGTAGTGCCAAATAAGAGTCGTTCTATCCTTGATAGTAGATTGCATGTTCTGTAACATGGGGGCTACACCTTGTAGTGGAGGCGCCCATGTTTGCTCGCATTAAAAAATCAGGACCCTATCAATACGTTCAGCTCGTCGAGAGCCGGCAAGAG
>JACIYN010000058.1 GCA_014359885.1 Desulfacinum sp. | reverse complement strand
GTGGGAAAGACCCTGCGGGAGCTGGACCTCATCAACCGCTTCGAGACGCAGGTCCTGGCGGTCCGGGACGGCCGGAGCCAAGAGGTCATCTTCATTCCCAAGGCGGACTTCACCATCCGCCAGGGAGACATTCTCATCCTGCTCGGATCCAACCAGGCGATCCAACAACTGGGCAAATTGGAGTGACCCGGGCCCGCGGAGCCTGTCCGACAATGCCGGGGATGACCGCTTTTCCCGTAGCGCAACCCTTCAGGGCTGCGGAGGAGTAATTTCCGGCAACATAGGGACTCCCGCTTGCGCGGGAGTGACGGGTGGGGGAGTTCTCAGACGGCCTCCAGGGACGGAGCCGAGAGCCCGCCGACTGGAAAGAGAAAGGAACGGAGAAGATGATCGAACGCTACACGCGCCCCGAGATGGGACGCATCTGGACCCAGGAAAACAAGTATCGCAAGTGGCTGGACGTGGAACTGGCGGTGTGCGAGGCCCGGGCCGAGCGGGGGGAGATTCCGCCGGAGGCCATGGACGAAATCCGCCGGAAGGCGGCCTTCACCGTGGAGCGGATCGACGAGATCGAGCGGGAGACCCAGCACGACGTCATCGCCTTTCTCACCTGCGTGGCGGAGCACGTGGGGCCGGCCAGCCGATTCATCCATGAAGGGCTCACGTCCTCGGACGTCCTGGACACGGCCAACGCCCTCCTTTTCAAGGAAGCCTCGAAACTGCTCCTGGAGGACATGGATCGCCTGCTGGAGGTCCTCAAGCGCCGCGCCTTCGAATTCAAGGACACGGTCATGATGGGCCGCTCCCACGGCATCCACGCCGAACCCGTGACCTTCGGCCTCAAGTGGGCGCTGTGGTACGCCGAGATGCAGCGAAACCGCGCCCGCCTGGAACGGGCGGCGGAAACCATGCGGGTGGGAAAGATCTCGGGGGCCGTGGGCACCTACGCCAACATCGATCCGGAAATCGAAAGGCGGGTTTGCGAAAGGCTCGGGCTGAAGCCGGCTCCCATCAGCACCCAGGTGATCCAAAGGGACCGGTACGCCGAATTTTTTACGACCCTGGCCATCATCGGAGCGAGCATCGAAAAGATCGCCGTGGAGATCCGGCATCTCCAGCGTACGGAAGTGCGGGAAGCGGAGGAATATTTCGCTCCGGGCCAGAAGGGTTCGTCGGCCATGCCCCACAAAAGGAACCCCATCGCCTCGGAAAACCTATCGGGCCTGGCCCGGGTGCTTCGCGGAAACGCCCTGGCGGCCATGGAAAACGTGGCCCTGTGGCACGAAAGGGACATCAGCCATTCTTCGGTGGAACGGATCATCGGCCCGGACTCCACCATCCTGCTGGACTACATGCTCAACCGGCTGACGAGGGTCCTGGACAAGCTGACGGCCTATCCGGAAAACATGCGCCGGAACATGGAAATCACCGGAGGACTTCTCTACTCCCAGCGGGTTCTGCTGGCCCTGGTGGGCAAGGGCCTCACCCGGGAGGACGCCTACCGGCTGGTGCAGCGAAACGCCATGGCCGTCTGGAACGAAGGCGGGCATCTGAAGGAACGGCTCAAGGCGGACCCGGAGGTCACGGCCCATCTGAGCGAAAGCGAACTGGAAGGGCTCTTCGACCTGGGCTACCACCTGAAGCACGTGGACACCATCTTCCGGCAGGTCTTCGGGGAGTGAGTTCCTGCCGATTTCGGCCGCGCTCCGGTGGACAGAGGCGGTTCCCAAACCGCCTCCATCTCGGCGATCCGCTCTTTCGAGAGGGCGCACCGCAAAGCGCAAGTGGGAAAGAGACCTGATCCTTGCGTGGATCGGCTTTTCGAACCGGGAGGGATGGACGAACCATCAGACGCCTCTTGAAAGCCGTCTCACCCTGAAGATGCCGCTCAAGGCGAGGATTTCAGGGTCACCGGTAAAAAGGACCCCTCCCGTCTTTTCGGCCAGAGAGACGGCAAAGGCGTCGGCATAAGACAGCCGGTGGTTCGCCTTGATCCTTGCGGCAGCCAGGATGTCCGCCTTGGAGGGCACGTGAAGGGTCAAGGGAAGCATTTGGATGTCTTTCAAGACCTCGTCGGCCGTGTTCGTGCCTTTCTTCCGGCCCAACATGTAGTAGACCTCTCCCAGGTTGACCCATGACATGTGAACATGGGACCTGGAAGCATCCTCTTTTTCGAAGATCTCCTTCACCGTGCTCGCCGCCGGTTCCTCCCCGAACACCAAGGCCAGCAAAGCCCAGGCATCAAGCACGATTTTCTCCGGAGATCTCGTTGGCATGTTCCTTCTCCAGTTCCTCCAGAATGCCTTCCCCCGCGTATCGATGGTACAGCCGCTCCAGGGGAGTCGCCTTCAAGGGGGTCAGGATGATCTCGTCCTTTTCGATGCGGACACGGAAGTAGGTGCCGGGGTCGATCTTCAGCCGCTCCCGGACTTCCTTGGGGATCACGATCTGCCCCTTGGACGAGATTTTCGCCGCCAGCATCTTTGCACTCCCCGCCTGTTGGACTCAGGTTGAGCCGAAATAAAACCGATGGTGTCCCTTGGTTTACCTTTCATTCCGATCTTACTTGTGTCTATCGTAAACCGTGCGGGAGGTCAACGCAAGGAGAGGGGCTCTCGCGGAGGCGCTGGGAGGATCCGGGGAAAGATGATATGGAAGGGCTTTTCTTGGTGCCTTGGCGCGAGGTGAAAAAAGCCTCGCACCAAGACGCCAAGACTTGGATACACTCCTCATTCAGCGGTTGTACGACGCGGCGGGGGCGGGCTGGCGCATGGGCCTTCCGGGGCCGCCGTCCGGGCGCCTGCGGGCTCGCTTGCGGGCCCTTCGCGCCAGCAGGTTGTCCAACCAGTCCGGATCCATCTCGGGGACCGACGAGAGCAGCAGCTCCGTGTATTCGTGGTGGGGCGGGGTGAGGACCTCTTCCTTGACCCCTTGTTCCACGATGCGCCCCTGCCACATGACCACGATCTCGTCGGCGATGGCCTTCACCGTGGCCAGGTCGTGGGTGATGAAGAGGTAGGACATCCCGAACCGGTCCTGAAGCTTCTGGAGCAGCTCCAGGACGCCTTCGGCGACCAAGGGGTCCAGGGCCGAGGTCACCTCGTCACAGATGACGAGATCCGGCTGTGCCGCCAGGGCCCGGGCGATGCACACCCGCTGCTTCTCCCCGCCGGAAAGCTCCGTGGGGTAGCGGTCGATGTATTCCGGGGGCAGCTCCACCATATCGAGAAGCTCGATGATCCGGTCTTCCTGCTCCTTGCCCTTCATGCCGAAGTAGAACTCCAGCGGGCGGCCCAGGACGGTGCGCAGCTTCTGCCTGGGATTCAGGGCCGTGTCCGGCATCTGGTAGATCATCTGAAGGCGCCTCAGGCTTTCCCGATCGCGGGCCTTGAGGTCCGCCGGCAGTTCCTCGCCGTCGAAGACGATGGTGCCCTTGAGCGGCGGGAGCAGGCCCGTGACGACCCGGGCCAGCGTGCTCTTGCCGCTTCCCGATTCCCCCACCACGGCCACCGTGGTCTTGCGCTTGACCTTCACGTTGATATCCTGGAGCACCTCCACGCCTTGCCCATAGCTGGCCGAAACGCCGCGGACTTCCAGAAGCACGTCGTCTTTCAGTGCGTGGGCGTTGGAAGGCCTCCTCGTCTTTCGCACGGAAAGGAGCGCCCGGGTGTACTCCTCCTGGGGATTGGCCAGCATCTGCCGGGTCTCGCCCTCCTCCACCAGCTCCCCGTCGCGCAACACCATGATCCGGTCCGCCAGCTGGGCCACCACCGCCAAATCATGGGAGATGTAGATGGCGGCCGTTCGGAACTGGCGGGTGATCTCCTTGATGGCGGTGAGCACCTCGATCTGGGTGGTTACGTCCAGGGCCGTGGTGGGCTCGTCGAAGACAATGATGTCCGGCTGACAGGCCATGGCCATGGCCACCATGGCCCGCTGGAGCTGGCCGCCGGAGACCTGGTGCGGGTAACGGTAACCGATGTTTTCGGGGTCGGGCAAAAGAAGGCGCCGGTACGTGTCCACCGCTTTCTCCGCCGCCTCCTGGTAACTCATCAGGCCGTGTTGGACCGGAACCTCCACACATTGCTTGAGGAGCGTGTGGGCCGGATTGAAGGAAGCCGCAGCGCTTTGAGCCACGTAGGCGATGCGGACTCCCCGGATGTTTCGAAGCACATCGCGGGGCGCCCTGGTCAGTTCCATCCCGTCGAAAACGATGGAACCGGACGCAATGCGGCATCCCCCGCGGGTATAGGCCATGGAGGCCAGCCCGAGGGTGGACTTGCCCGCCCCGGATTCCCCTATGAGGCCCAGCACCTCCCCTCGGTTGAGATGCAGATCCACTCCCTTGACGATGGGCTGCCACCGCCTTCCGGAAAGCCCTTCGATCACCACGTTTTTCATTTCCAGTAGATGGCTCATATATCCTCCAAGTATCAGGTTTTATTCTTTCAGGCCGCTGGCCATGTGGAGGAACCAGTCCACCACCAGGTTCACGCCCACGGTGAGGAGCGCGATGGCCGCAGCGGGCCACAGGGGAATGAAGATGCCGAAGGTGATGGCGCCGGCGTTTTCACGGACCATGCTCCCCCAGTCGGCCGTGGGCGGCTGAATGCCGAGTCCCAAAAAGCTGAGCGCCGCCACAAAGAGAAAGACGAAGCAAAATCGAAGCCCGAATTCCGCCACCAGCGGCGGCATGGCGTTGGGAAGGATTTCGTGGCGCATGATCCACCAGATCCCCTCTCCCCTCAATCGAGCCGCTTCCACGAACTCCATCACTTCAATGTCCATGGCCACCGCCCGGGACAGCCGAAAGACCCGCGTGGAATCCAACAAGGCGATGACCACGATCATGGCCGGAATGGACGTGCCCACCACGGAGAGCACCATGAGAGCAAAGATCAGGGTGGGAAAGGCCATGATGACATCCATGACTCGGCTCAGAAGCATGTCCACCCAACCGCCCAGGGTGGCCGCGAAAAAGCCGCATAACGACCCCACGAGAAAAGAGAGCGCCGTGGTGACAAAGGCCAGGGCGATGGTGTTTCTCGCTCCGTAGATCAACCGGGTCAGAAGATCTCTCCCGAGCTGATCGGTTCCCAAGAGGTGCTCGGCGCTTTTCGGGGCCCACACGTCCCCGACGATTTCCGTCTCCCCGTAGGGGGCGATGACCGGCGCAAAGACCGCGGCAAACACGTTGAGGGCGATGATCGCCAGACCGATTCGGGCGCTCCACGGTGACCGTCGTACCAAGTTCCAGAAAGCCATTCTTCAACTATCCCTATCTCTACTTCGGATTTCGCAGTCGCGGGTTGCTGAGGATCGCCAGAACGTCCGCCAGAAGATTGAGCGCCACGTAAGTAGTGGCAAAGATGAGGCCCGCCGCCTGCACCACGGGGATGTCGCGTTTGGACACGGAATCCACCAGGAGCTGACCCAGTCCGGGATAGACGAAGACCACTTCCACGATCACCACGCCCACCACCAGGTAGGCCAGATTGAGCGCCACCACGTTGATGACCGGAGACAGGGCGTTGGGAAAGGCATGAACCACCACCACCCGCAAACGTTTCATCCCCTTGAGTTTGGCCATCTCGATGAAGGGAGCACCCAGGATGTTGATGATGGACGCCCGGGTCTGGCGCATCATGTGGGCGGCCACCACCATGGTGAGGGTCATGCAGGGCAGGATGATCGTGTAGAGCTTGTCCCAGAGGGACATTTGGTCGTTGATGCTGGCAATACTCGGAAAAAGTCCCAGCTTGGCCGATAGGACCGCGATCAAAATGTAGGCGATGAAAAACTCCGGAAAGGAGATCATGCTGAGGGTGACCATGGAGATCATCCGGTCGAACAGGCTGTTGCGGTACAGGGCCGCCAGGATTCCCAGCAAGATCGAAAGGGGAACGGCGATGACGGCCGCCGTGGCCGCCAGGAAAAGGGAGTTGGCAAAGCGCCATCCGATGAGGCCGGCGATGGGCCGTCCGTTGGCCAGAGAGTTCCCGAAGTCGCCGCGCAGGAAATCGGACAGCCAGGCGAAGTAGCGGACGTGGGCGGGAAGATCCAACTTGAGCTCTTTTCGAAAAGCCGCCACGGTCTCCGGCGTCGCGTTTTGTCCCAAGACGGCCTCCGCCAGATCGCCCGGGAGCAGTTCCACGCCCACGAAGATGAGCACGGAAATGACGGCCAGGGTCAAGGCGCCGAAAGCAATGCGTTTGAAAATCAATTCTTTGAGTGGACTCATGGTTCTCCGGTGTTCTCAACAAACTTTTTGGACGGCCATGGTTGCCCCGTGGGGGACGCCCAGGGCAAACGGGTCGCCGGGCGGAGCCCTGCGACCCGGGGGGTGCTTGGCGTGGTGCCGTCCATGCCCAGGGATGCCCGTGCACAGGGATTTCAGGGGCGATCCGGCGATGGCCCCCGTATGGTAGGGGCGGTTCGCCAACCGCCCCTACATGAAAACCGACCTCTGCGGTCCAGGCTCCACCTCGGCTCCAGCGGCAAGGGGCCCATTTCCTTCAAGGGAGCCCCTTAAGCAAACCACCACCGCTCGGTCAGGCGGAAGCCATCCAGCTCCCAGTTGACGGCCAGCTTGCCGTGGCGGATCTTGTCGGTGGCGGCCGAAAGGTCCGCTGCGAACATGGGCACCACTACTCCGCCGTCGTCGCGCACCAGTTGTTGCATCTCCACGTACATTTCACGCCGCTTCTTTTCGTCCAGCTCGGCGCGTGCGGCCACCAGCAGTTCGTTGAAGCGCTTGTTGTTCCAGTGGGTGTCGTTCCAGGGGGCGCCCGCCGCGTACGCCGTGCTGAACATCATGTCCTCCGTGGGGCGCCCGCCCCAGAAGACGGCGCACCAGGGCTTTTTCATCCAGACGTTGCTCCAGTAACCGTCGCTGGGCTCCCGGACCACCTCGATCTCGATTCCCGCCTTGGCGGCGCTTTCCCGGTAGAGCACACCGGCGTCGATGGACCCGCTAAAGGCGGCTTCGGACACATGGAGTTTGAAGACATGTTTACCGAGTCCCGCCTTCTTCAGATAGAACTTGGCCTTGTCCGGATCGTACTGACGCTGCGGCAGTTCGGAAGCATAGTAGCGATTGGCCTTGGCGATGGGATGATCGTTGCCCACCGTACCGTAGCCGCGCAGGATGGTCTTCACCATCTGCTCCCGGTCGATGGCGTGCTTGAGCGCCAGGCGCACGTTGTTGTCGTTGTAGGGGGCCACGTCACACAACATGGCGAAGGTGTAGTGCTTGAAACCATGTTGTTCCATGACCTGGATGCCCGGCATGCGCTTGAGCAGGTGCACCGTCTTGAGTTCGCAGCGGTTGATCACGTCCACCTGGCCCGTCTGCAGGGCACTGGTGCGGGCGTTGACGTCGTTGATGCAGATGACCTCCACCTCGTCGAAGTGCGCCCGACCCTCCTTGAAGAAGTTGGGATTCCGAACGGCGAATCCCCGCACCCCCGGCTCGTAGTCCTTCAGGATGTAGCCGCCCGTTCCCACACCGTCCAGGAAGTCGGTTCCGGCCGGACAGATGCTCAGATGGTAATCGCTCAAAACGTAGGGAAAGTCCGCATTCCCGCCCTTGAGGGTGAAGACGACGGTGTCCTTGCCGTCGGACTTGATCTCCTCGACGGAGTCCAACAGCGCCTTGGCCGCCGACTTGCTGTCTTTGCCACGATGGTGGTTGATGGAGTAGATCACATCCTCGGCGTCCATGGTCTTGCCGTTGTGGAACTCCACGCCCTTGCGGAGCTTGAAGACCCACTTCTTGGCGTCCGGGGTGGCCTCCCAGCTCTCAGCCAGCTCGGGAACGGCCCGGTTGTCCGCGTCGATCTCCACCAGATTGTTCCGCAGGGACGTGTTGAACACCTGCATCATCATGTCCGTGATGGTGGCCGGATCCAGGGAATCGGTGGTGGAACCTCCGGAAATGCCGATGCGCAGCCTTCCGCCCTTCTTGGGGGTTTCCGCCAGGGCTCCACCCGGCACCAACAGAGGAGATACGGCGGCCGTCAACCCCAGTGCCGAAACCTGCTTCATGAAATCCCGGCGGCTGACCTTGCCCTGAGCCAACAGTTTCTCCAATTCCTTCAGCCTAAACATGAAACCCTCCTTTTGAGTTCTCAGGATCCAACTTCATCGCTCTGGGCTTTCTCGTCCTCCCCACCACCGGCACGCCCCCGACTCCCCTTGCCGCACTGCTGCATTCCGGGGCCCGACCGGCAACATCCCAGACATCAAACGCCCACCGAGCTTGTATCCATGCGTTATCGCGATATGGAGTGAGGTCCTGGACGGCGGAATCCACGCCGGACTGGGCAAACCGTGCGATGGCGCAGACAAGGCATAGCAATTTTCTAGTGAAATAGTCAAGGCAGGAAACATCTGTACAGGCATCGTCTCAATAACATTTGTTTGCATTCACTAAATTTCCGGGCGGTGGGAAAGCTTGTCCTCGGAAGGAAAAACTCGAAGAGGAGGCAGGATGGGGGACGTACCGGATCGGCCGGTTCCACCCCGGACCGACTCGGAGATTCCGAAACGGAAAAAAAGAAATGCTCCCCATGGGGGGCCGGCGGCCAGGGGACATGGCCTTGTCTGATTGGGTAAGTGTCCGGGATAAATGGCGACCGAACGCGAAGATGGGCCCTTGAAGCGCTTGCGGAAGGATCAGCCGGAGCCGAGGCGGAGTGCCGCGCCCATGAGCTGGTCCGAGAACGTTACGGACGACCGCTTTTCTCTTTTTCTCGTAGCGCAGCCCTTCAGGGCTGGGGAAGATCCTCCGGATGTTGGATGGACCATCGCGTATTTCCTGTCACTTCATGGAGTTGCGATGGCCCTTTCCGCGGGGCTGAAGTCCCGCGGCTACGAAGTGAACGGAAATTCCCTTGGCTCATGAGCCGGAAAAAAACATTCCCGGACAAGCTCCCAGGCCAGAGGTGAAGACGGTCTGCTGCTTTCGGACAACCGCTACTCGACCTCCCCCGAAAAAGCCCCCAGGGAGTTGCACAAATTCCCCAGGGCCTCCGCCGCGTCTCCGGTCACATGGAGACGGAGCACGGGGCGGCCCGTCGCCAGAAGCGCCTCTCGATCGCCGTGGGCCTGGGCGGCGATGAGGGTCCCGAAGGTGACGCTGGAAGCGGACGCTCCGGGAGCGTCCGGAATGGGCAGATCGTCTCGCACTTCGTCGGTTATCTGGATAAAACGCCCCTTGCCCGCGTCTCCCTTGTGGAGCTGGCCCGTGGAGTGGAGAAATCGCGGCCCGTAGCCCACCGTCACGGCTCTGCGGCTGAGATCCCGAAGCTCTTTTTGCAGGCGGGCCAAGGCCCGATCCGTTTCCTCATGCGGGGGCACATAGGCCTGAACGGCCACGTAGCCATCCGCCGACAGATCCTCCACAAAGCGTTTCAGAGCCTCGGCGGGGGTTCCGGCGGAAACGTCGCCCGACACCTGGATTCCCTGCGCTTCCGCCGCCACCGGCAGCCGGGGAAGGGTTCCCGAAGCCTTATAGGCCTCCAGCATTCTTTTGGCCTGCACCTTGGCGGATTCCACATTGGGCTGGTCGAAAGGATTGACGGCCAGAAGATGGGACGCCACGGCCGTGGCAAATTCCCAAACAAAGAAGAGAGCCCCCACATCGGTGCGGTCCGCCGCGGTCAGCCGCACGCAGGGGAAACCGGCTTTCCGGAGATCCTCCAGCCCGTCCATCCCATTCTCCCCGCCTTCGTCCACAAAAACGAAGAACCGGTCGTTTCCGTACACATCGGGCGGGCCCGGGAGCTCACCCGTCACGGGAAGGATGCCGCGCCCCTCCTTTCCCGTGCTTTCCGCCACCAGCTGTTCCACCCAATCGGCCAGGTTGGCGAAAACCGGGTGCACCACCAGGGTCATCTTGTCGCGTCCCGCCCGGGCCGCCGTGCCCAGAAAAGCGCCCAGGAGCAACCCGGGATTTCCTGGGTACTGGGCCGGATCCGAAGCCCGGCACGCCTCCGCCGCCGCGCGTCCCCTCGACAGGATTTCACCAACGTCCGTTCCCGTAAGAGCGGCGGGCACCAGGCCGAAATAGGAAAGGGCCGAATAACGGCCGCCGATCTCCGGATCGTTGAGAAAGATCTTCCGAAAGGCCAGGGAACGGGCCATGGCCTCCAGACCGCTTCCCGGGTCCGTCACGGCGCAAAAGCGGCCTCCCACTTCGTGGGACGGACAGACGTCCAGGACCAGGTTGTAGAAGTATTTGAAGAGCGAAATCGTCTCCACCGTGCCGCCCGATTTGGTGGCCACCACGAAAAGGGTCCGCTTGAGATCCAGACCATCGCGGACCCGGGCGATGGCGTCCGGGTGGGTGGTGTCCAGCACGGTGAGGCGCAGGAATCCGGGCTGCGGGGGAAAGATGCGGCCGAGGACTTCCGGGGCCAGGCTGGATCCACCCATGCCCAGCAAGACGACCTGGATGAGGCCGTCGGATCGCACCTCTTCCACAAAGGAGTCCACTTCCGGCAATCGGGATTCCATGGCGTCGGCCACGTGAAGCCAGCCCAGGCGGTTTGTGATCTCTTGCGGCTCGGGTTTCCAGACCGTGTGGTCCTTTCGCCAGATCCGCTCCACGATGCCGTCCCGGGCCATGGCCTCGACGGAGGCATCCACCCGGCGTTCCAGTGCCCCAGGGAAAAGTTCCAGCTTGATTGCACCGGCCATCAATCCACCCCCGTTCATCTTCCCGGGACTCGTCTTTTCAGGCGATCCCAGGGTGATCCAAACGTACATGGAATCCGAAACACGGCGTTGGGCCTTCCGCCCGTATACACCGTACTCGCGGTCTGTAGGGGCGAATAATCATTCGCCCCTACAATACCGCTTGCAAGAGGTGCAAAGCCCTTGAGCGCTGCGGAAACAGAATCTCGGAGCCCGTCCGAAAACGATTGATTTGCGCCGCTCAGTGTCCCTTCGTCATCCCCGCGAGGCTTGTCCCCGGCTTGAACGGGGAGCGGGGATCCAGGATTTTCGGCAACTTATGGACTCCCGCTTGCGCGGGATTGACGGTTGGCAAAGTTCTCAAACAAGCTCCTCGGAAAAAGATAGCCGAACCGCGTTCTCAAGGCCCTTCAAGGCGTTCGGATGGTGCGACTCCGCGGGGCTGAGGCCCCTGCGGCCACGAACAATGGGCAAATCCTTTACCGGCTGCCGGATGAACCGTGTTTTCAGACAAGGCCCTCAGGAATCGCCTCCCGGCTCCAGGTGAAGGAACACGGCCGGCATCCTCAGGGAATCGACACTGCCCAGCGTCTCGGCTCCCTGGCGGTCAAAACGCCGCCACACATCTTCCAGCGTCACGTCCGGCGGCCGGGTGAGCACCATGCGGACCCCGCCCCCTTTTTCCGAAAAGCCCGTCTTTCCCAGGGTTGCCCCCACGGCCTCCTCAAAGGCCTCCGCCGCCCGATCCAGAGCTTCTCTTTTTTCCTCCGCACCTTCGCGAAGAAAATCTTGCAGTGTCCCGGCCAGATGCTCCCTGGCCCCGGTGTCCTGGAACGCGAGCCTGAACTGTTCGAAATCCTTCGGGTCCAGAAGATCCAGGCGCGGGAGCTCCAGGAAAGCCCATTCTCCGCGCTCCCAGGTTTCGCCGCGCCGCTCCCGTTCCGTCTGGAAGGGATCCAGCACTTCGTCCACCACTTCCCGGTTGAGGGCGGTGAGCACCACCCGATCCCCCTGGAAGACCAGCCGACTGAAGAGCCGGAACCAGAATCCGATCCGCAGGCGCAACAAATAGGTAAAGTGGCCCCATTCGGGACTGAGCGGGGGATTGGTGGTTTCCAGGGCCCGCTGGAGCTCGCCCGCGTCCTCCTCGTCCGCACCCAGAGACTCCAAGAGCTGGTCCTCCAATCGGCTCACGTTCTGGAGGCTTCCCGCCAGCTCCAATTCCCGCTGGTCCAGCTCCCGCCCCAGCTCCAGGAAGACGCACGCTTCTGTGAAAAGCCACTCCTGGGGATCGGCCGGTGGAGCCGCCATGCCCTTGAGCATCTGCTGAATGTGGGCGCGGCTTTCCGGGCTTCCGCCCAGGGACCATTCCCGACTGAGAGCGGCCATGAGCCCGTCTTCCCCGAACTCCGTTCCCATGCGACGGTACCCCTGGAGGACCACCCGCACGCGCTCCCAGAACCCATCGTCCCGTTCCAGCACATGCTGGATGCAGTGGACTTGAGCCCACTCCGGTAGGGTGGCCGGCTCCACGATCCTCAGACAATCCAGCGGCGACCACACGGTGGCGAGGCACCGCGCCGCCGACTCCGACAAAACGCTGTGAGGAAAGAGAAAGAATCTCGTCTTCGTTTCGTTCATGATCCTCTCCGTAGGACAGGTCGTCCGGTCACTTCTCCCGGGAATTCCAAAAGAGCGGCTGATTGGGCAGCCGGACACCGGCCGTGCGGGCCGCCTCTTCGAGCAAGCGCCGGATGGCCCCCTCGCCTTCCGGTCCCACATCCCGGCTGAAATCGTTGACGAAGGTCTCGATGTGCCGGCGGATGACCTCCGGCTCCATCTCCTGGGCATGTCTTCGAATATACGGCCAGGCCTCTTCTTCGTGTCGGCGGGCCCAGTCCAGGCTGCGCACGATGGCCTCGTCCACCCGCCGCGCCGTTTCGCGGCCCAGGCGGCGGCGGATGACGATGCACCCCAGCGGAAGCGGCCACCCGGTGGTCTGCTCCCACCACGCCCCCAGATCCAGGACCAGATGCAGGCCGTAATTGGCGTAGGTAAAGCGTCCCTCGTGGATCACCAATCCGGCGTCCGCCGCTCCGGAAGCCACGGCCGGCAGGACCTGTTCGAAGGACATCTCCATTCGCGGCCCTTCGCAGGCGCCCAGGAGCTCCAGCAAGAGGTTGGCCGTGGTCATCCGCCCCGGAATGGCCACGGCGGCGTTCCGAAGCTCTTCCAGGGCGCAGGGCCTTCGGGCCACCAACAGCGGCCCGCAGCCTCTTCCCAGGGCCCCGCCGGAACGGAGCAGCCAGTAGTGGTCCAGACAGTGGACCAGGGCGTTGAAGGAGATCTTGGTCACGTCCAGGTCGCCGCGGCGCGCCTTCCCGTTCAGGACCTCCACGTCGGCCAGGAAAGGCTCGGACGTGAGGCCGGACCGGTCCACCCGACCCAGGGCGATGCCGCTGAAGATGAAGGTGTCGTTGGGGCAAGGGGAATAGCCCAGAGAAAGCTCTTGACTCATGGTGTATGTCCATTCCGTGAGGGGGAAGTTTCCGTTCCCATTTCCGTGTCTTGCGGCAGCAGGCCCGCATCGAGCCACCCTTGGAGGACCTCATGGCAGCGGGCCGAAGCTTCCTCCAGTCTCCACCGGGCCTTGTCGCGGACCCCGGCCAGGTTGCTGATCCCCCGGCATTGCAGAAGCGGCACACCGTAGCGGAGGCACACCTGGGCCACCGCGCTGCCTTCCATGTCTTCCGCCCACGCATCATAGCGGGAAAACCGCTCCAAGGCGATCCTTTCATCGCCGCTCACCATGCCCACGGTGACCAGGGGACCGTAGCGGACGCGAAACGCCCCGAAGGCACCTTCCGGGGTGATCTCCCGGATCCTCCGGTACCAGGGGCTTCCGTCCAGGGAAAACCGGCCGAAAAGAGGTTTTCCGGCATCGTAGGCTAGTGGGATCCCGATGGCGCGCATGGACCGAATGGTCTCGGATTCCCACACCCCCTCATCGCCGGCCACCACTTCCGACACCACCAGCACATCCCCCACCCGGAGGGGCCCGCCGGGATACGCACCGGCACTGCCGACGACGCAGACCAAGGCCGGCCTCCACCGCTCCAGAAGACACGCTGTAGCCCCCGCGGCGTTCACCTTGCCGATTCCGGTCGTGGCCGCCGTCACCTTCAGATCCCCGTGGAAGCCTTCCCATACGTCCCCGAACGGCCCGCTCCGGCGGTGCACACGGGCCAGGCGGCTCACCATGGGAAAGATTTCCGATTCCACCGCCCCCAGCAGGAGCAGGTCGCATGGGTCATGATGGTTTCCTGTCATGAATCCGCACCCCCTTGGTTGACGCAACCTATCAAAACGGCTTGAGAAATGTCAAATCCTCCGCCCATGAACTAGTGTTCACAAGCCTTGACGCTTGGAGGGGCCTTTCTGTATGGTGCACGGGCTCTTATAAAGCCTGGATTGCACGGTTTCTTCTCACTGTGCGGTCGCAACGGGCGGGCATAAAGCCCGCCCCCGCAAGAACGGGTCGGCCCCATGGGTAGGGGTGGGATTGATCCCCGCCCACCGAGCGCACGGTGGCAGAATAAACCAATGGGAAACCGCGCCGTTGAGGCGAAGAACCTGAGGAGAACCACCCCTGATGCATCTTTTCCTGGAACAGCTCCTGAACGGTGTGGCCATCGGGTCCATCTATGCCCTGGTGACCCTGGGGCTGGCCCTGGTCTACGGCATCCTGCGCATTCTGCACGTGGCGCACGCGGCCGTCTACACCGTGGGCGCCTATTTGGGGCTCCTTTTCTTCAAGGTGTCGGGAAGTCTGTTGGTGGGGTGCGCGGGCGCCATGGCCGGGTGCGCCGTGCTGGGAATCGCCATCGAACGGCTCATCTATTTCCCCCTGTTGAAATACCCGCCCTATGTGCCGCTCATCGCCAGTATCGCCATCCTGCTGGCCCTGGAGGAAGTCTGCCGCCTGGTGGCCGGTCCTTACATCCTCACCTTTCCGGCGAAACTTCCCTTCCCGTCCCTGAACCTTCTGGGAGTGGACATCCCCTCCTCGGTGACGGGAATCCTTTGCATCACGGCGGGCATCTTGGCCTTCTTGTGGTTCCTCACCACGCGCACGGAAACCGGGCTGGCCATGCGGGCCGTCGCCCAGGATCTGACCATCGCCGACGCCATGGGCATCAACAGCCACGCGGTGGTGAGTCTCACCTTCGCCGTCGGTTCCGCCATCGCCGCCGTGGCCGGGATCCTGGTGGGCATCTACTACAATCAGGTTTATTCCACCATGGGTTCGGTGCCGGCTTACAAGACCCTGGCCATCATCGTGGTCGGGGGCCTCGGCTCCGTGC
The DNA here is from genome assembly GCA_014359885.1 of Desulfacinum sp. Taxonomy (GTDB): domain Bacteria; phylum Desulfobacterota; class Syntrophobacteria; order Syntrophobacterales; family DSM-9756; genus Desulfacinum. The sequence goes on along the minus strand of JACIYN010000058.1, from coordinate 45,028 downwards.
CGGGCGCCGTGGCGGCATCGCTTCTTCTCGGCATAGCGGAAACGCTCCTGATCGGCTACGCCCACATCCCCCTGCCCCGGGACGCCCTGGCCTTCCTGGCCATGATCGCGGTGCTCATGTGGCGCTCCGAAGGGCTGTTCGGTTCGCGGTGAGGTTTCCATGAACGCTTACGTCGTCACGGTCGCCACCCTGGTGGCCATTCAATCCATCGTGGCCTGCGGCCTCAACGTGGTGGTGGGCTACGCGGGACAGATCTCCCTGGGCCACGCCGCCTTCTTCGGCATCGGCGCCTATGCGTCGGCCCTGCTCACCACCAAGGCGGGACTCACCTTCTGGACCGCCCTGCCTCTGGTGATCGCCATCACGGGGCTGGTGGGTCTGTTGCTGGGCATTCCCAGCCTGCGGGTCCGGGACGATTTCCTGGCCATCACCACCATCGGAATCAACTTCATCGTGGAAGCCGTCTTCCTCTACGTTCCCTTTTTCGGCGGCGCCCTGGGCATCGGAGGCATTCCCCGGGTGACCTTTTTCCATGTGAAGATGAAGGGACTTCCCTACCTCTACCTGTGCCTGGCCTTTCTGGCCTTGGTTCTCCTGGTCTGCCGGTGGTTTACGCGTAGCTGGGCGGGCCTGGCCTGCTTCGCGCTCCGCGAGGAAGAAACGGCGGCCGCCAGCATGGGGATCTCGCCGGTGCGCTTCAAGCTACTGGCCTTCGTGCTGGGAACGGCCATGGCCGGCCTGGGCGGGGCCCTCTATGCTCATTTCATGCGCTTTATCAGCGCGGGGGATTTCAGCTTTCCCGTTTCGGTCATGCTCCTTTCCATGATCGTTTTGGGCGGCATGGGAACACTCTGGGGGCCGGTTCTGGGAGCCGTGATTCTGGTGAGCCTCCCGGAGCTCTTCCGGCCGCTCCTGGAGATCCGGTTCCTCCTCTACACCCTGCTCCTGCTCCTCATGATCCGCTTTCAGCCCGGCGGGTTGCTGGGTGAAGCGAGCCTGGTGCGGCGCGTTTTCTCCAGGCTGCTCGCCGGCAGGGAGGCGCTCCGATGAAGAAGGTGCTTCTCAGCGTGCGGAATCTGGCCAAGCATTTCGGCGGCCTTCGGGCCGTGGACGGGGTGAGCTTCGACCTGCACGAGCGGGAGATCCTGGGCCTGCTGGGCCCCAACGGCGCCGGAAAGACGGTCTGCTTCAATCTCCTATCCGGCGTGTACGCTCCCACGGCGGGGGAGATCCACTTTGCGGGCATCCGGTCCGACGGCCTGCCGCCCCACCGGATGGCCGCCCTGGGCTTGGGGCGGACCTTTCAGATCGTCAAGCCCTTTTCCAACCTGACGGTCCTGGACAACGTGATCGTCGCCTGCGGAGTGGACCGCTACAGGAGTCTCGCGCGATCCTTCGGGGGCTGGACCGGCCCGGCCGTGAGACAGAAGGCCATGGAACTGTTGGAGCGGGTGGGTCTGGCCGATGAGGCGGACCGAAAGGCGGGGCTGCTCCCCCTGGGGCATTTGCGGCGTCTGGAAATCGCCCGGGCCCTGGCGGTGGGGTACCGGCTCATCCTCCTGGACGAATCCTTTTCCGGCCTTCGCGAGGAAGAGATCGCCCCGCTCATGGATCTGGTGGCCCATATCCGGAGGGACGGCATCTCGGTGCTTCTCATCGAACACAACATGAGAGTGGCCATGAAGCTTTCGGACCGCATCGTGGTTCTGGATCACGGGCGAAAGATCGCCGAAGGCCTTCCGGGCGAGGTCGTCCGGGATCCGCTGGTCATCGAAGCCTACCTGGGCCGAGGAGGAAGCTCCCGTGTTGCTTGAGGTGAACCGACTGGAGATCTCCTACGGCGACGTTCGTGCGGTGCAAGGCGTGGACTTCGCCGTGGCGGAAGGCGAGCTGGTTTCCATCATCGGAGCCAACGGAGCCGGGAAGACCTCCATCCTGAACGGCCTCATGGGGCTGGTGCCCGTGCGAAGCGGGACCGTTCGCTTTCGAGACCGCGAGATCACGGCCATGCCGGCCCACAAGCGGGCGCACGCAGGCATTCGCCTGGTTCCCGAGCGGGCCCGGGTCTTTCCCCGCCTTTCCGTCCTGGAAAACCTCCTGACGGGGGCCTACGGGCTGAGGAAGAAAATCCACCTGGAAGAGCGGCTCCGGTGGCTCTACGGCCTTTTTCCCATCCTGGAAGAACGCCGGGATCAGCCGGCCCAGACCCTTTCCGGCGGGGAACAGCAGCAGCTGGCCATCGCGCGGGCCCTCATCTCCAATCCCAAGCTCCTTTTGGTGGACGAGGTGTCCATGGGGCTCATGCCCAAGCTGGTGGACCAGGTCTTCGACCTCCTGCAGTCCCTCAACCGGGACCACGGGCTCACCATCCTGTTGGTGGAGCAGAACGCCCGGGCGTCCCTGGAAATATCGCATCGTGCGTACGTGCTGGAAACGGGATCCGTGGTGATGGAAGGACCGGCGGAAGACCTTCTGGGCGATCCGCAAATCCAAAAGGCCTATCTCGGGCTTGCCGGGGAAGAAGCCGAAGAGCGACAATGAACGGGGCCCACAGCCCCGATCCGTCGGTCTTGGAGGTGCAGGGAGCGGTCAGGATCGGAAACAACCCAAAATCATGGAGGAGGTGGCTGTCATGAAGAAATTCGCCCTTTGTACGTTGGTTTTCTGTCTGGCGTTTCTCCCGTTCGGCGCCGTTCAGGCGGCGGACACCCTCAAGATCGGCCTGTTGGCCCCGCTCACCGGGTTCGCCGCGGCGGACGGCGCCAGCGTGCTCAACTCGGTGAAGCTGGCCCTTGAGAAGGTGAACAAGGAAGGCGGCATCCTGGGAAAGCAGGTGGAACTGGTGGCCTATGACGACCGGGCCGACGGCAAGGAAGCCGTGGGGCTCGCCCAGAAGCTCATCCAGCGCGACCAGGTGGTGGGCGTCGTGGGCGGATCCTACAGCACCCCCAGTCGGGCCGTGGCGCCGCTTTTCCAGGAAGAGGAGATTCCCTTCATCGCCGCCTATGCCGTACATCCGGATATCACCAAGGCCGGAGACTACTGCTTCCGCAACGGCTTCCTGGGCATGGTGGAAGGCCGGGCGGCGGCCTACGTGGCGGTGAACAACCTGAAAGCCAAAAAGATCGCCCTGCTCACCAGCGACAACGACTTCGGCCGCACGCTGGCCGCGGGCTTCAAGGAATACCTCAGCAAGAACGCGCCGGGAGTGGAACTGGTCTACGAACAGGCCTATCCCTTCAAGGAAAAGGACTTCAAGCCGTATTTGGCGGCCATCAAGGAAAAGAACCCGGATCTCATCTTCGCCAGCGGCTACTACTTCCAGACCGGGCCCATCGTGAGCCAGGCCCGTGAGATGGGCATCACGGCCACCATCTTCGGGGAAGAAGGGGCCGACTCGCCCAAGTTTCTGGAAATCGCGGGCAAGGCCGCCGAAGGGTTCCTCATCGTGACCAACCTGAACCGGGACGACCCCCGCCCGGAAGTCCAGGAATTTCTCAAACAATATCGGGAACGCTACCAGATCGAACCGGACATGGTGGGGGCCTCCGCCTATGACGCCTTCATGATCCTGTGCGATGCCATCCGCCGGGCCGGGAGCACCGAAGGTGCCGCCGTTCGGGACGCCTTGGCGGCCACCAAGGACTACAACGGCCTGACGGGCGTCATCCAGGGCTTCACCCCGGTGGGCGAAGTGGTCAAGGACGTGCAGGTGCAGGTCGTCCAAGACGGCGCCTTCCACTATTACGGAGTGGTGAAGGATCCGGCCATCATTACGCCGTAGTCCGTGATCCGTAATCCGTGATCCGTGATGGGTGATGGGTGATGAGTGATGGGTGACGAGTGATGAGTGATGAGTGAGGGAAGGCGCTTCTCCCCCGTTTTACATAAGGATGGCCGGGCCCGGATTCCCTGGCTCCCCCCTTTTTCAAAGGGGGGTTGGGGGAGATTCCCTTCGGGGAAAGGCGCGCCCGGAACTTGGAATGCGCCCACGGTGAGTTCTAGAACCGGAGTTGGACGATTCCTTCCCACCGAGAGTTCTGGCGGGCGGGCGTAGAGCCCGCCCCTACGAAGGCGGCCTGTAGGGGCGAATAATCATTCGCCCCTACAGGGGCTGGCTTCCCCAAGGTGCGTTTCATCCTTCGTTGTCACGGGCCGTCCGTGATGGGGGTTCATGTGAAAGAACAGTGCTTTCGGCCCCTTGTAGGAGCGGCCTTGGCCGCGATTCGGGTCGCCGGCAAGCCGGCCCCTACAGAAGATGCTTCTTGGTTGACTCTTTCATCCATGCGGGGTGGCGAGCCCCGCCATGAACGTTAGGCAAAAACGAGTAAGGAGGACCCAGTTCATGAGCACCACCCCGAAAGACAGGCTCCTCAAGGAGCTCCGGATCGGCTGCGGGAAGCCCCGGCCGGTCAAGGCACCGCGCGGCACCGAACTTCATTGCAAGGGCTGGCATCAGGAAGCGGCCCTTCGGATGCTGTGCAACAACCTGGACCCGGAGACGGGCGAAAAACCGGAAGAACTCATCGTTTACGGCGGCACGGGCAAGGCGGCCCGCAACTGGGAGTGCTTCGACGCCATCGTGCGTTCGCTCCTGGAGCTGGAAAACGATGAGACCTTGCTGGTTCAGTCGGGTAAACCCGTGGGCATCCTGAAGACCTATCCCACGTCCCCGCGGGTTCTCATCGCCAACGCCAACCTGGTTCCCGCCTGGGCCACCTGGGACTACTTCCACGAACTGGAAGCCAAGGGGCTCATCATGTTCGGACAGATGACCGCAGGATCCTGGATTTACATCGGCACCCAGGGAATCCTGCAGGGAACCTACGAAACCTTCGCCGCCTTGGCGGAAAAGCACTTCGGCGGGTCTCTCGCCGGAAAGATCACCGTGACCGGCGGCCTGGGAGGCATGGGTGGGGCCCAGCCGCTGGCGGTGACCATGAACGAGGGCGTGGCCATCTGCGTGGAGGTGGACCGGCACCGGATCCAACGGCGCCTAGACACCCGCTACCTGGACGTCATGGTGGAAGACCTGGACAAGGCCATCGCCATGGCGCGGGAGGCGGCCGAATCCAAGAAGGCTCTTTCCATCGGGCTTCTGGGCAACTGCGCCGAGATTCTTCCCAAGATGGTGGCCATGAACTTCATCCCCGACGTGGTGACGGACCAGACGAGCGCCCACGATGAACTGAACGGGTACGTGCCGGCGGGGATTCCCTATGAAGAAGCCCTGGCGCTCCGCACCAAGGATCCCAAACGCTACATCCAAATGTCCATGGAATCCATGGCCGCCCACTGCCGGGCCATCCTGGACCTGCAGGCCCGGGGTGCGGTGGCCTTCGATTACGGCAACAACCTGCGGGGCCAGGCCCTGAAGCAGGGGGTGAAGAACGCCTTCGATTTTCCCGGGTTCGTCCCGGCCTACATCCGCCCCCTCTTCTGCGAAGGTGAAGGCCCCTTCCGCTGGGCGGCCCTTTCCGGGGACCCCCAGGACATCCTCGTGACCGATCACGCCCTCATGGAAGCCTTTCCCGAAAAGACCCGCATGGTCCGCTGGCTCCAGATGGCCGAAGAACGGGTGGCCCACATGGGGCTTCCCGCCCGCATCTGCTGGCTCGGCTACGGTGAGCGGGACAAGGCGGGGAAGATCTTCAACGACCTGGTCCGCAAGGGCGCCGTGAAGGCCCCCATCGTCATCGGACGGGACCACCTGGACTGCGGCTCCGTGGCCTCCCCCAACCGGGAGACGGAAGCCATGAAGGACGGTTCCGACGCCGTGGCCGACTGGCCGCTCCTGAACGCCATGGTGAACACCACGTCCGGAGCCAGCTGGGTGAGCTTCCACCACGGAGGCGGCGTGGGGATCGGCTACGCCCTCCATGCCGGCCAGGTGACGGTGGCCGACGGCACCGACGAAGGCGAAGTGCGGGTGACCACGGTGCTGCGGAACGACCCGGCCACGGGGGTCATTCGCCACGCGGACGCGGGCTACGAAAAGGCAATCCAGGTGGCCCGGGAACGCGGCGTGAAGCTTCCCATGATCAACATGTTCCCTTAGTCCGCGCCACGGGGATTCCCTCCTGCTTCCCCGTCGGAAAAGGGGGGATTCCTCGTGCAATCCCCCCAGCCCCCCGTTGAAAAAAGGGGGAGCTCGTCACGTGCCCCCATCCCCATCACCCATCCCCATCACCCATCACTCATCACTCATCACCCATCACCCATCACTCGTCACTCGTCACTCGTCACTCGTCACTCATCACTCATCACTCATCACTCATCACCCGTCACGGTGCGGGCGGCCACGAGGGAATCCACGGAATAGCAGGCCAGGGCCAGCCAGATGAGGCCGAAGGTCCGGACTTGGACCGCCGTGATGGGTTCGTGAAAGCGAAAGACCGCCAGCAGGAAGAAGCAGCTGGGCGTGATGTACTGCAGAAAGCCCAGCGTGGCCAAATGGATCCTGCGCGCCCCCAGGTTGAAGAGCAGCAGGGGTACGGCGGTGAAAAGCGCCGCGGCCATGAGCAATAGATCCATCGCCGCTCCGTTTCGAAGGAAGGCCCCCCGACCGCCGTGGTACAGGTAGCCCAGGTAGGCCGCCGCAAAACCGGAAAGCAGGCCCATCTCCACCACCAGTCCCGTCAGGGCGCTCACGGCCACCTTCTTGCGGATCAGGCCGTAGAAGCCGAAGGCGAAGGAGAGCGACAAGGCGATCCACGGGAAGCGCCCGTAGTCCAGGGTGAGGTACCCGACTGCCGCCGCGGCCACCACCACGGCCACCACCTGGAGGCGCCGGAGGCGCTCCTTGAGGAAGACCACGCCCAGAACCACGTTGATGAGCGGGTTCATGTAGTAGCCCAGGCTGGTCTGGAGGACCTCGCCGTGGTTGACGGCCCAGATGAAGATGAGCCAGTTGCAGCCGATGAGAAACGTCGTGAAGATGAGAACGGCCACCGCCCTGGGTGAGCGGAAAACCGCCCGAAACTCCCCCCAGCCGTTCCTCAAGGTCATTACGGGAACGAGAAAGAGGAAGGACCACACCACCCGGTGCATGACGATCTCGAGAGCCGACAGGGCGCTCAGACTCTTCCAGTAAAGGGGACTGACGCCCCAGATGAGGAAGGCCCCCGCCGCCAGAGCGGCCCCGAGCCCCGGGGAATCGACGGGAACCGGCAGACCTCTGCGTTTCCAGGCGCTTTTCATGGGACACGATCCACTTGCGGAAAAGGTGGTGAGATGATAGGCAAAGGCCCGCCCTCAGCATGGGAACCGCAAACCGACGGGCATTATGAACAGCCCGATAACCCTTGTCAAAATCATCGCTCGGGAGGAAGGGACGGAGATCATGGCACAGATCATCGAATGTGTACCCAATTTCAGTGAAGGAAGGCGCCCGGAGGTTATTGAGGCCATCGTGGAGCCTTTTCGGCGCCGGCGGGGCTGCGCCCTTCTGGACTACCGGGCCGATGCGGACCACAACCGGCTGGTGGTGAGCCTGGCGGGAGCCCCGGAACCGATCCAGGAGGCCGTGCTGGAAGCGGCCAAGGCGGCCGTGGAGCACATCGACCTCAACCATCACCAGGGCGGCCATCCCCGCATGGGAGCCGTGGACGTGATTCCCTTCGTGCCGCTTCGAAACGTCACCATGGAAGAATGCGTGGCCCTGGCCCACCGCTTCGGGAAACGCTACCATGAAGAGACGGGCATTCCGGTCTATTTCTACGAGGAAGCGGCGCTCAGGCCCGAGCGGCGCCGGCTGGAAGTGGTGCGCAAAGGCCAGTACGAAGGGCTGAAGGAGTCCATTACCCAGCCGGAAAGACATCCGGATGTGGGCGAGCCGAAGCTGCATCCCACGGCGGGCGCCACGGCGGTGGGAGCCCGCAAGATCCTGGTGGCTTTCAACGTGAACCTGGGCACCACCGATGTGCGCGTGGCCAAGGAAATCGCCAAGGCCGTGCGCTCTTCCAGCGGGGGACTTTGCCATGTGAAGGGAATCGGGCTGGCCTTGGAAGACCGGGGCCTGGTGCAGGTGAGCATGAACGTGGTGGACTACGAAAAGAATGCGCTCTACCGGGTGACGGAACTCATCCGCATGGAAGCCAGGCGGTGGGGGGTTCCCGTGGTGGAAACGGAAGTCTACGGCATGGTGCCGGCCGCCGCGTTGCTGGAAAGCGCCGCCTATTATCTTCAGATCGCCGGCTTTTCCCCCGATCAGGTGATCGAACTGAAGATGCTGGAAATGCTGGGGGGAGATGGGCAATGATCGACAAGGTCTTTCGGAACGCCACCCTCTTCTCCCCCGTAGACCGGGGCCGCCCCCAAGCGGGCCCGGACCAGTCGGCGATCCGGGTGGTGGAAAAGGGAGCCATCTGGTGCCGGGACGGTTTGATCCGTGCCGTGGGCCCGGAAGCAGAGGTGCTGAAAAGCCTTCCCCCGTCCGATCCGGATCAGGAAACGGACCTGGAAGGCCGCTGCGTTATCCCGGGATTCGTGGATCCCCACACGCACCTGTGCTTCGCCGCCACCCGCGAAAGGGAGTTTTCCCTGCGCCTTCAGGGGGTGGAATACCTGGAAATCCTTGGCCGCGGCGGCGGTATTCTTTCCACGGTGCGATCCGTTCGGGAAACGGACGAGCAGGAGCTTTTCCGATCCACCCGGCAAAGGGCCCTTTCCGCCCTCCGATTCGGCACGACCACGGTGGAAATCAAAAGCGGATACGGCCTGGACACGGAAACGGAGCTGAAGATGCTCCGCGTCATCCGCCGAATCGGCCGGGAAACGCCCCTGGACGTGGTGCCCACCTTCCTGGGGGCCCACGCCGTGCCGGAAGAATACCGGGATCGGAGCGACGCCTTCGTCGACCTGGTCATCGAAGAAATGATTCCCGCGGTGGTCCGCCAGGGCATCGCCCGCTTTTGTGACGTCTTCTGCGAAAAGGGTGTCTTTTCCGTGGAGCAAAGCCGGAGAATCCTCCGGGCGGCCACCGCCGCCGGCCTCGGGGCCAAGATCCACGCCGACGAGGTCCACGACCTGGGCGGAGCGGGACTGGCGGCGGAAGTGGGCGCCGTCTCGGCGGAACACCTGCTGGCGGCGTCCGAAGCGAACCTGCGTTCCATGGCCCGGGCCGGAACCATCGGCGTGGTGCTGCCGGCCACGGCTTACAGCCTGCGTAAGCCCTTCGCCCCGGCCCGAACCATGATCGAACGGGGCGTGCCGCTGGCGTTGGCCACCGATTGCAACCCCGGGTCGTCCTACACGGAATCCATGCCCTTCGTCTTCGGGCTGGCCGTGCTCCTGATGGGCCTGTCGGTGGAAGAAGCCCTGACCGCGGCCACCCTGAACGCCGCCTACGCCGTGGGCATGGCCCAACGGGTGGGCAGCCTGGACGTGGGGAAACAGGCCGATTTTCTGGTCCTGGAAGGGGAAACCCCGGCGGTCCTCGCCTACCATGGGGGCGCCAACCCGGTGGTCCAGGTGTATAAGAAGGGGGAAAAGGTTTAAGGATTAGAGGGATATGGGATAAGGGATAAAAGGGATAAGGAGCAAGCTGAGGATATCATGCAAGATCTTAACCGGTTGACGATCACAGGGTTTCTTGAGGAACTGGCCTCCGAAAATCCCGTTCCCGGCGGCGGCAGCGTGGCCGCCCTGGCCGGTGCCCTGGCGGCGGCGCTCACCACCATGGTGGCCCGGCTCACCGTGGGAAGGGAAAAGTTCAAGGACCGCTGGGAGACCATGCAACCCATCGAAGAGCGGGCCTCCCAGCGGATCGCCCTCTTCCAGTCCCTGGTCCAGAAAGACACCGAGGCCTACCAGAAGGTGGTGGACGCCTTTCGCCTGCCCAAGGGAACCGAAGAAGAAAAACGATCCCGCCGGGAAGCCGTTCAGGAGGCCTTCAAGGAGGCCGCCCGCGTTCCCATGGAAACCCTGCTGGCCCTGGAACAACTGGCCGAGGATGCCCTGGAAGCCGTCCGTTCCGGCAATCCCAATGCAGCCAGCGATGCCGGGGCGGCCGTGCAGATGATCCGCGCCGGCGCCACGGTGGCCGCCTACAATGTCTGGATCAACCTGGGATCCATCAAGGACGAGGCGTTTGTCGCGTCCCTCCGGGCGAAGGCGGAGGGCGCCCTGGCGAAGATCCGGGAGGCCGAGTCCCGCTGCCACGACCTTCTGGCCAAGGAGCTGTTGTGAGCCTTCGGATCGGCGCCATTTCCGTGGACCCGCCCCTCATCATGGCCCCCATGGCGGGAATCACCGACCGGGTCTTCCATCGGGTCATGGCCCGCTTCGGAGCCGGCCTGGTGGTAACCGAAATGGTGAGCTCCGAAGGGTATCGGCGCGGGGATCCCGCCAGCCGCCGGCTTCTCGTTCGAGACCCAAAGCTGGACATTCCCGTGGCGGTGCAGATCTTCGGCCGGGACCCGGACGCCATGGCGGAAATCGCCCGCGCCGCCGAAGCCCACGGGGCCGCCTTGGTGGACATCAATGCGGGATGCCCCATCCGCAAGGTGGCCCGCCAGGGAGCCGGTGCGGCCCTTCTCAAAGATCCGGACCAGCTGCTGCGGATCGTGGAGCGGGTCAGGAAGGCCGTTTCCATACCCCTCACGGTGAAGACCCGCCTCGGGTGGGACCGGCAAGACATCTGCATTCTGGAAACTGGCAAGAAGCTGGAAGATGCAGGAGTGGACGCCGTCACGCTCCACGCCCGCACCGCCCGCCAGCTCTATGGGGGCCGTGCGGACTGGAACTGGATACGAAGACTCAAGGAAGCGCTTTCCATTCCCGTGATCGGCAACGGGGACGTGGTCTTTCCGGAAGATTTTCACCGCATGGTCCGGGAAACGGGCTGCGATGCGGTCATGATCGGCCGGGGCGCCCTGGGGAACCCCTGGCTCTTCCAGGTGATCGCCGGCCAATCGGGCCGGCCGCCCCGGGTGCCTCCCCACCCCGACTGGGAGGATTTCCGGCGGACGGTCCGCGACCACGCCCTGGAATTCATGGAAGAAAAGCCTCGAGCCGTGGGCATCCTGCGCAAGCTGCTGGTCTGGTATTCCAAGGGGTGCCCCGAGTCGTCCGCTCTCCGCGGGCGGATCATGGCCGCGCGGGACGCCCGGGAGATGCTGGTGCTTTTCGACGCCTGGGTGACGGAGCAGGCCGAAAGGGGCCTGGACTTCCTCCACTGCAAGATCCACAAGCGGCCCATCCTGAAAAACATCGACCTGGAAGGGCTGCCGGGACGGCATGCCTTGCCTTCGGAAAGGATGCCCGCATGAAGGTGCTGGTGGCAGAGACGGCCGGATTCTGCCGCGGCGTGCGCACGGCCCTGGAGATGACCCTGGAAGCGAGCCGGTCCAAGGCCGGGGAACCCCTGTGCACTTTCGGACCCCTCATCCACAACCGCCAGGTCCTGGCCATGCTCCAAGAGCGGGGAGTCGCGGAAGCCCGGGACCTGGAGGACTGCCGGGACAAGTGGATCATTGTGAGGGCCCACGGCATCCCGCCCGATCAGCGCCATCGACTCAAGCAGGTCGGCCGGGGCCTCATCGACGCCACGTGCAAGCGGGTGGCCCGCGTGCAGGCCGTCATCCGCAAACATGCGAGAAAAGGCTATCACATCGTCATCGCGGGCGACGAGGACCACGCCGAGGTGATCGGCCTCATGGGATACACCGAAGGCCGGGGCACCGTGATCCAGAAGCCGGAACACGTGGACGCCCTTCCCCCCTGGGACCGGGTGCTCCTGGTGGCCCAGACCACCCAGAACGAAGAAGTTTTCCGGGGCATCGTGGATCGTTTCCGGAAGAAATTTCCCCACGGCCTTGTGGAAAACACCATCTGCGGCGCCACCCATGACCGCCAGCGAGAAGTGCGCGAACTGTGCCGACGCGTGGACGCCATGGTGATCGTGGGCGGCTACCACAGCGGAAACACCGTGCGGCTGGCGGAAGTGGCCCGGGAATGCGGGGTGCCCACCTACCACGTGGAAACGGAAAAGGACCTGGATCCCGGTCGCATGGCCCGGTATGCCACGGTGGGGGTTTCGGCCGGCGCGTCCACCCCCAATTGGATGATCCGGAACGTGGTCCGTTTTCTGGAAGGCATCGTGCCGGAAAAGGAAGACAAAGGGGAGGGATGGAAGCGGCGCCTGGAGCTTTTCGCCTACAACAATCTGGGCTGCTCCCTGGCCGCCGGGCTCCTGGTGGCCGCCGTGTCCGCTCTCACGGACCTTCCCATCCAGCTTTCCCACATGATCATGGCCGCCGCCTACGCCTTCTCCATGCACACCCTGAACCGGTACCTGGACCACGAAGCCCTGAAGCTCAACGATCCCGAGCGGGCGGCGTTCTACCAGAAATGGCGAAAGGTCTTCACGGCGGCCAGCGCCTTCTCGGCCCTGCTCGCCCTTCTGCTGGCCGCCTCCAAAGGCCCCCTCACCGCCGTCGCCCTTCTGCTGCTCCTGGCCTTCGGGTCCCTCTATGCCGTCCCCATCTTTCAGCGCCGATTCTTCACGAAGCGAAACATCCTGACCATCAAGGACATCCCGGGATCCAAGACCTTCATGGTTCCCCTGGCCTGGGCCTGCGTCACGGTCTGGCTGCCGCACCTCGACCATCTGGGAGACGGCCTGGGGCGGCTTCTCTGGGCGTTCCCCCTGGTGTTTCTCCTGGTGCTCCTGAGAACGGCCCTCCTGGATTGTCTGGACATCCAGGGAGACCGTCTGGTGGGCCGGGAAACCATCGTGGTGCTCCTGGGAGAGCCGAAGACGGTCCGGCTCCTTCTGACCGCCGCCCTCACCCTGGCCGTCCTGTTGATCGCCGGCCTTCAACTGGGCCTCGCCACCCCTTTTGCCCTCTTCTGGCTCCCCGCCGCTACAGCCTACGGTGTTTTTGCCACGGTTTCGCGGGGAAAGCGGCTGCGGGATGCTCCCATGCTGGAAACCCTCATCGAAGGGGTGATCGTGGCGCTGGGGATCCTGGGGGCTTTCTGGCTGTGGATGGAAAGCTTCTAGGCGCAAAGCCATGGTTACCGGCCTCGTGAGCGTCATCATCCCCACCCGTGACCGGGCCGCCATGGTCCGGGAAGCGGTGGATTCCGTCCTGGATCAGAAAGACGCACACTCTGAACTCATCGTGGTGGATGACGGCTCAACGGATGAGACGCCGGAGGTCCTGAGCTCGTACCGAGACCGCATCCGGCTCATCCGCCAGGACAATCGGGGGGTGAGCGCCGCGCGAAACCGCGGTGTCCAAGCCGCCCGAGGAGAATGGATCGCTTTTCTCGATTCCGACGATCTGTGGCTCCCGGGAAAACTCCGGGCCCAGCTCTCCTTCTTCGCGTCGCATCCCGGCCTGCTCATCTGCCAGACGGAAGAAGTGTGGATCCGAAACGGCCGGCGTTGGAATCCCAAAAAATATCACGCCAAACCGTCGGGGTATTGCTTCGGGAGGCTCCTGGAACGATGCCTCGTCAGTCCGTCGGCGGTCATGATACACCGCAGCCTACTGGACCGGGTGGGCCTTTTCGACGAGAGCCTTCCCGCCTGCGAAGATTACGATTTGTGGCTTCGGATCGGGTGCCGCCACCCCATCGGCCTTGTGCCGGAGCCCTTGGTGATCAAGCGGGGCGGCCATCCGGACCAGCTTTCGGCCACCGTTCCGGCCCTGGACCGGTATCGCATTCAGGCCATCGCGCGCCTCCTGGAAACGGGGGAACTCACGGAAGAGCAGCGTGCGCAGGCCGCAGCCCAATTGGAAAAGAAGGCCCGGATCTACGCGATGGGATGCCTGAAAAGGGGCCGGAGGGAAGAAGCCGAAGCGGTGCTTTCCCTGGTGTCTCGCCACCGGGCCCGGTGAGGGGCCCGATGAATCTTTTCGAACCTTTTGGGAGGGGACTCCCGGCCGAGATCGCACCTGCCCTTGACCCGGCTGTGGGGCGAGTGATCCCTCGCCCCTACAGCAGACTGAACGGGGAGCGGGAGGCCCGCCGGTGGCGGATCTTTCCTGCAGGGGCGGTCCGCAAACCGCCCCTGCAACGAGGCAGGAAAGGCTTGCGGCTCGGGGCCTTGAAACCAGGGGATCAGAAGGCCTTTCGGATCTTTTCCAGCACGGCTTCCATCTCCCCGGGGCCGTACTGCTTGGCGGGCCAGGGGACCTTGAACCCGTCGCCGGTCTTTCGGGGCATGAGATGGAAATGGACGTGAAAGATCTCCTGGCCCGAGATTTCGTGGTTGTTCTGGAGAATGTTCATGCCTTCCGCATCCATGCCCTTGAAGACGGCGGAAGCCACCTTCGGGAGGGCCGCGCCGCAGGCGGCCGCCTCCTCGGGGCTCATGTCGAAGATCGTTTCGGCGTGTTTCTTGGGTATGAGCAGGGTATGGCCCGGCATGAGAGGGTTGATGTCGAGAAACGCCAGCACATGCTCGTCTTCGTACACCTTGGCGCAGGGGATCTCTCCGGAAACGATCTTGCAAAAGATGCAATCCGACATGTCCTCTCCTCCTTCCATGCTTTTCCGTCCGCCAATCAAACCCATTGGAGCCCCGGCCGTTGCCGCGCCGACGCCCGCCTCCTATAATCGGGCCACTTTTCACCATACGATGGGATCCTTTTTCTGACAACATGTATGAAAACCCCTCCGGGAAAGGAACTGGAACATGCCTCGGGAATCCTACAATCCTCCGGATTTCACCCTGGAAGACCTCTATGGGATGATTCCGCAAATGCAATGCATCGACGGCTGCACCGACTGCTGCCGCCGGTTCGGCGTCCCGTCCCGCACCCCCTTGGAAGACGCCCGCATCCGGGCCTACCTGGAAGCCCGGGGACGCAAGGTCCTGCAAGCCTCCGGCACCACCTGCCCCTACCTTTCCGACCAAGGCTGCACCATCTATCCCGTCCGGCCCTTCACCTGCCGCCTTTTCGGCACCTCTCCCAACTACCGGTGCCCCCACGGAGCCCGGCCTCTGGAACTTCTGCACGAGGACCTGGAAGCCGAAATCTTCGCCCGATACCAGGACTTTTTTTCGCACAGGGCCTGAGCGGGACTTTGCCCTTGACAGATACGGAAGCGGATGCAAGTTTGTTTCTCCAACATTTCGCCTATCTAACTTTTAAGGAGGCTTTCCAGTGCCCCACCCAGACACCCCTCTTGAGCAGGCCCGGTTCATCTTCACCACGGGCAAATTGATCCGCGATCGCATCAACCGCCTCATGGCCGCCCGGCAGGCCCAGGGAGCCTGCCTCGCCCGGTTCGGCGAAATTTCGGTGGCCCAGATGCACGCGCTTTTTTTCATCCATTCCAGGCAGCGAATGACCATCAAGGAGCTGGCGGAAACCCTCAGTGTATCCGCCCCTTCGGCTTCCGCCATGGTGGACCGTCTTGTGGAAAAGGGTCTGGTGGTGCGGGAGCCGGATCCGGAGGATCGCCGTCGGGTCTTTGTGCGCATTTCGCCGCAGGCCGTCCTGGAGATGGAGGCCGTGGAGGAGACGATCCTTCAGGCCTTTGTGGAACTCGTGGAGGAGCTGGGCCCGGAGACGTCCCGGGAATGGTGCCGGATTCTGGAACGGGCACACGCCATTCTTACCGATGAGACGAAACCGTTGAACAGGCTGCCTTGAACCGCCCTGGGATCCAACCGATTCAACCAGGGATGAATCGTTCCTCGAAGACACGGATCGCGGTTCAGAAGCACGGGTAGGGATTCATGACCGAACGGAAGAAAGACAAGGAGACGGACCGTCGGGTTCTTTTTCGAATCGTCGTCTGCCTGGCGATCCTGGCTCTAGGAGTGGCCGTCATGGCGGCCCTTTCCAGGCTCAGGAAGCCCCCGGTGCAAACGGTGGAAGGGGAACGTGCCTTGCGGGTCCAGGCGGTTCGGGCCGTGTACGAAGACGTGCCCGTGGTGTTGCGCGGTTACGGGAACGCCGTACCCGTGGATTCGGCCGCCCTGTCCTCGCGGGTCTCGGGAACCGTGGTGTTTGTCCATCCCCGCCTGGACGTGGGAGAGGTCATCCCCAAGGGGGACGTGCTTTTCCGGATCGATCCCCGGGACTACGAGGCGGCGGTGGCGGAAGCCCGGGCCCTGGTGGTGCAGTGGACCAATGCCGTGGAGCGTCTCCGGCGGGAATACCAACGGGAGCAGGCCCGGCTGGGGCCTCTCGAACGCACCAGAGACTTGGCCCTGGCGGAGTTCCAACGCCTCCGACGCCTCTACACGGAAAGCAGGGTGGGGACCCGTAGCGGAGTGGAAGCCGCCGAAAAGGCCTACCAGCAGGCCTTGGACCAGGTGAACGTGCTGCGCCGCTCCCTGGCCGTCTACCCTCAGAGAATCCGGGAAGCGGAAAGCAGCCTCCAGGCGGCCCAAGCCCAGCTCCGACGCGCCGAAGCCCAGCTGGAACGATGCGTGGTGGCGGCGCCTTTTGACGGCCGCATCACCTCCGTTTCCGTGGAAATCGGCCAATATCTCACCCCGGGAAGCCCCGCCGTGAGTCTCGCCGATGATTCCGTGCTGGAAATCCCCGTGGCCTTGGACAGCCGGGACGCCCGTCGCTGGCTCCTTTTTGACGGCGGAGCCCCCGCCGGTCCGGATGTGGCCTGGTTCCGGAACCTCCGCCGGGTGCCCTGCCGCATCCGGTGGACGGAAGATCCTTCCGGGCACGTGTGGAACGGCACGCTGCACCGGGTCATGGACTTCGACCGCAAAACGAGGACTCTCACCGTGGCCGTCCGGGTCACGGCCCGGGAGGCTGCACGCACCACGCCCGACGGCCTGCCCCTGGTGGCCGGCATGTTCTGTTCGGTGGACATTCCCGGTAAGACCCTGGAGCGCGTGGTTCGGATCCCCCGGTGGGCGGTCACCTTCGACAACAAGGTGTATTTGGTCGTGGACAACCGCCTCCGGACGGTGGATGTGGAAGTGGCCCGCGTTCAAGGAGACGAGGCCTTCCTTTCGGGGGGAATTGCGGAAGGAGACCGGGTGATCGTGACCCGGCTGGCCAACCCGCTGGAAAACACGCT
The DNA here is from genome assembly GCA_014359885.1 of Desulfacinum sp. Taxonomy (GTDB): domain Bacteria; phylum Desulfobacterota; class Syntrophobacteria; order Syntrophobacterales; family DSM-9756; genus Desulfacinum. The sequence goes on along the minus strand of JACIYN010000058.1, from coordinate 28,015 downwards.
TCTGGACGTTCAGCCTGCCGAACCGGAGGCCGCCGGAGCAGCGAGTGAGGGCAAGGAATCATGAAACGCATCCTCACGGCCTTCGCCCGAAACACCGTCTTCGCCAACATCGTGCTGGTCCTCATCTTCTTTGCCGGGATCACGGCGGCCACCTCCATGATCAAGGAGATCTTTCCCGAATTCTCCCTGGACATGATCACCGTCACGGTCCCTTACCCCGGGGCGGACCCGGAGGAGGTGGAGGAGGGGATCTGCCGGAAGATCGAGGAAGCCCTGGAGGGCGTGGAAGGGATCAAGCAGATCACCACCACGGCCCGGGAGGGAGTGGGATCGGCCGTCATCGAAGTCCGGGAGACCTTCGATCTAAGGGTGGTTCTGGACAGGGTGCGGAGCAAGATCGATTCCATCTCCACCTTTCCCCTGGACGCCGAAGAACCGGTCATTACGGACCTGACCGTGCGTAACCCCGTGGCTCTCGTCTACCTGGCGGGCCGCATGAGCGAAGCGCGGCTCAAGGAATGGTCCGAGCGGGTCAAGGACGAACTCCAGTTGCTGCCGGAGATCTCCCAGGTGGAAAGCTTCGGCACCCGGGACTACGAGATCGCCGTGGAAGTCTCCGAAGAGGCGCTGCGCCGCTACGGCCTCACCTTTTCCCAGGTGGCCGACGCCGTGCGCCGCAGCAACCTCAACCTGGCCGGAGGCACCATCCGGACCAAGGGCGAGGAGATCCGGGTGCGCACCGTGGGACGCAGGTACACGGGCGAGGAACTGGCGTCCATCGTGCTTCTGGCCACTCCCGACGGGGACATGATCCCCCTGGATCGCGTGGCCCGCATCGTGGACGGATTCACGGAGGATCCCATCCGCGCCACCATCAACGGCGACCCCGCCGCCATGCTCATCGTCTTCAAGACCTCGGAAGAAGACGCCCTCAAGATTTCCCGAGCCGTCCACGACTACGTGGAAAGGGCTCAGAAGCAACTTCCGGAAACCCTCAAGATCAAGATCCTCTACGACACCACGGACATGCTTCGGGCCCGCATCAACCTCCTGCTGAAAAACGGCCTCTACGGCCTGGTGATCGTCCTGGTGACCCTCTGGCTCTTTCTGGATGCGCGGCTGGCTTTCTGGGCCGGCATGGGCATCCCCGTTTCCATCGCCGGGGCCCTGGCCATCGTGTGGGCCTTGGGAGGCACCATCAACATGATCTCCCTCTTCGCCTTCATCATGGTTCTGGGGATCGTGGTGGACGATGCCATCGTGGTGGGGGAAGCCATCTTCGTCCACAGAAAGCGGGGAGAGACGCCCGTGGGCGCCGCCGTGGAAGGGGTGAGCGAGGTGGGGCTTCCCGTGATCGCCGCGGTGACCACCACCGTCGTGGCCTTTCTCCCGCTGGCCTATGTGGGCGGCATCATGGGCAAATTCATCGCCATCCTGCCGGAGGTGGTGACCGCCTGCCTGCTCATTTCCCTGGTGGAGTGCCTGCTGCTTCTGCCCGCCCACCTGAGCCACCTGCCGGATCCCAACCGCTCGAATCCACGCAGGAAAGGGCTACCCGGACATCTGGAGCGGCTCCAGCAGTCGGTCAGTTCCGGCATGGAATGGTTCGTGGCCCGCATCTACGCGCCCTTTCTCAGCGCCGCTCTTCGCTGGCGCTACATCGGGCTGTGCACCGCCATCTCCGTCCTCCTGGTGAGCATCGGCCTCATCCGGGGCGGCATCGTCAAGTTCGTGGTCTTTCCGGAAATCGACGGATTCATCGTGACCGCCACGGTGGAGTTTCCCGAAGGCACCCCGGTGGAAGTGACCCGGGAAGCGGTGGACCGCCTGGAAGCTTCGCTCCTTCGTTTGAACGAGCGGATGCGGACCCTTTCCGGGGAGCCCCTGGTGGTGGACCGGCTGGCCCTGGCCGGCCAGACCATCGGAGACATCCCCTACGGAGCGGTCCAGGCCATTTTGCTGGCTTCGGAACGGCGCGGGATCCATTCCAAGGACATCATGGTGGAGTGGGAAAAGGAGACGGGCCTCATCCCCGGGGTGAAATCGCTCACCTTCGAGGGCATGGAGGCGGGGCCTCCGGGCGCTCCCATTGAGGTCTGGCTGCAGGGAACGCGGATGGATCAGATCCTGGCCGCCTCCCACGAACTCATGGAGCGTTTACGGCGTTTCGACGGGGTCTATCAGATCCGCTCCGACTATTCGGCGGGAAAAAGGGAACTGCGCCTTCGCCTGAAGCCGGAAGCCAGGCCGCTGGGCATCACCCTGGACGATCTGGCCCGGCAGGTCTATGCCGGCTATTACGGGGAAGAGGCGTTGCGCATTCAGCGGGGACGGGACGACATCCGGATCAAGGTGCGTTACACCGAAGAAGAGCGTCGGGATCTGTCCCGTTTGAACGAGGTGCGCATCCGGACCCCCAACGGAGCGGAAGTCCCCTTGCGATCCGTGGCGGACTTGGAGGTGGGGCCGGGATTCTCGGTGATCACCCGCACGGACGGCATGCGGCGGGTGGCGGTGAGCGCCGCGGTGGACACGGAACGGGCCAACGCCAACGAGATCTTCCAGGAACTGTCGGCGAACTTCTTTCCGGAACTTCGCCGCACCTACCCCGACGTGCGCGTGGCCCTGCAGGGAGAAAAGAAGAAGATGCGCGAATCCCTGGACAGCCTGAAGATCGGCTTTCCCATGGCCCTCCTGGGCATCTTCATCATCATCGCCACCATTTTTCGAAGCTACGTTCAGCCGGTGGTGATCATGACCACCGTTCCCTTCGGCCTCATCGGGGCCGTGGCGGGCCACCTGGTCCTGGGTTACGACCTATCCATCATGAGCCTTTTCGGCATGGTGGCCCTCACCGGCGTGGTGGTCAACGACGCCATCGTTTTCATCGAGCGGGTCAACGAAAACCTGGCGGAAGGCATGCGGTTTTTCGACGCCCTCATCGAGGGGGGAAAGCGCCGTTTCCGGGCTATTATTCTGACCACGGTGAGCACCGTGGGCGGCCTTACGCCCATGATCCTGGAGACGGACTTCCAGGCCAAGTTCCTGATTCCCATGGCGCTGTCGCTGGCAGCGGGCGTTCTTTTCGCCACCGTGCTCACCCTGGTTCTCGTGCCCAGTCTTTTCACAATCCTGAACGATGTGCGGCTGCTTTGGTTCCGGATGCGCCGGGGGCGGTGGCCCGAAAGCCGGGAATCGGTGGAGCCGGCGCGCCTTCGCAAGGTGGACGTGACGAGCACGGAATCCGTACCGGACAAGACGGCCCTTGCTGCTTAACGCTTGGCCGGGAATGCCGTTAAGGTGCAAAAATACCCGATGGCCCATCCGATGCCCAAGGCTCTCGCCAGCCCTGCTCATGATAGGAGATGCCGCCTCGCTCCGTCCCTACACGGGGGATGTAGGGGCGAATAATCATTCGCCCCTACGGGGGCCTGTTTGCGAAGGGCGGGTTTCTTCCTTCGTCGCCACGGACCCTTCGTAAGGGGAGCAATGTGAAGAAGAACCGCGAATGAACGCGGATCAACGCCAATGGAAACGAATGGGATGAAGGAGAGCTTTCCATGCACTTGCGGAAAAAGCCCCCGCAGGGGACCGCCATCGGACCGATGCGGGCGGTGGCGTCGGCGGCCGTCCTAGCGGTTCTGGTATTCCTCTCCGTTCCCCCGAGGGCCCACGGGGAAAGCCCGACCACCGGCCCGACGGCGCCGGACACCGTGCCCGCCGTTCTGGATCTGCAGACCGCCCAGCAGATCGCGTTGCAACAGAATCCGTCGCTTTCCGCGGCTGCGGAAAGGGTGGAACAGGCCCAACAGCGGATCCGCCGGGCCTGGGCGGGCTATGCACCCCGGCTGGAGGCCGCAGCCGGCCTCACCCATACCGAATACCCGGAAAATACAGCGGCCGGGGGCACCCTTTCCGGGACCGGCATCGGAACCTCTTCCCTTTCGTCCATCGCGTCTCCGGCAAGGGAAGAGATCTACAGCGCAACGCTTGCGGCCACCTGGACCCTTTTCGACGGATTCCGCCGGGAGTTTTCCCTGGCCGCCGCCCGGTTCGACCGGAACCGCACCGAAGCCGCTCTCCAGGAAGCCCGACGCCTGCTGCTGGCCGCCGTCTCCTCAAGCTTCCACGGGGCTCAGCTGGCCCTGGAAAACGTAGCCATCGCCGAAGCCGACGAGGCGTTCAATCAACGCCAACTGGAAGACGCCCGGGCCCGGGAGAAAGCCGGAGCCGGTTCCCTGAGCGATGTGCTCAACTTCCAGGTGCAGGTGAATCTGGCGCGAGCCCGCAAGATCGAGGCGGAACGCGATTACCGGGTGGCTCTGTCCGGTCTGGCGGCCCTCATGGGCCTCCCGGAAGGGTCCCTGGGGTCGGGAGTGCGCCTGGCGCCCCTGCAGGAAGCGTCTGAAACCATGCTGCATCCACCGAAGGTCGACCAACAGCTGGCGTACGCCCTGGAGCACCGCCCCGACGTGAAGGCAGGCCGAATGGCCCTGCTGGGGGCACGGGCCAACGTGGGTGCCGCCCGGGCCCGCTTCTATCCTTCCTTGAGCGTTTTCGGAAACCTGGAAGGAAACCGATACGGAAACGCCCACCTGGAAGAAGACGACTTCGCCTCTTCCGTGGGGATGCGCGTGACCGTTCCCATCTTTTCCGGCGGAGAGGACTTGGCGTCCTACCGCGAAGCCCGGCACGCCGAAAGGGAAGCGCATCACACGCTCCGAAACCTGATGACCGAAGCGGCCTCCCAGGTCCGCAGCGCCGTGGCACGCGTCCTGGCGGCCCAGGAACAGCTTCGTCTCCAGCGCCGCAACGCGCAGCTCGTGCTCCAAACGCGGGACCTGGTGGAAAAGGAATACGCGGAAGGGCAGGCGTCCCTGGTACGGCTCACCCAGGCCCAGCGGGACCTGGTGCAGGCCCAAAGTCAACTGGCCCAGGCCCGGCACAACTTGGAAGACGCCTGGGTCCAGCTGGACGCCGCCACGGGAAGGATTCTGGAACGGTAAGCGAAAGGCAGTGATTTCAGACGGCCAGCTTGGCCTTGATCTCGGCATACTGCTCCTGGAGCTTCAGGACGTGGCTCTTGATTTCGGACACGTCCTTTTCATAGACCACCTTCGCCGTCAATTCGTCCATGCGCCGGTTCATATCGTCGAATCGCCCCGCGAGATCGGACCGCACCTCATCGATCCGCAGATTGGCGCGATCGATCCGCTCCGTAAGCTCCCGTCGCATTTGGTCGATGTGCTGGGTCGTAGCATCAATCCGCTGGGTCGTTTGGGCGATCTGTTCCGAAAGTTCCTTACGGACTTGGTCGATTCGCGGGCTGACGTCGTCGATCCGTTGGTTCGTGGCATCGAGGCGTTGGCTCACGGCATCGATGCGGTGGGTGACCTGGGCAATCTGTTCCACCAGCTCTTCTCGCACCCGGTCGATCCGCTGGTTCACGGCATCGAGGCGTTGGCTCACGGCATCGATGCGGTGGGTGACCTGGGCAATCTGTTCCACCAGCTCTTCTCGCACCCGGTCGATCCGTTGGTTCGTGGCATCGAGGCGTTGGCTCACGGCATCGATGCGGTGGCTTACGGCATCTATCCGCTGGTTTGTCCTGGAAATCTGCTCCGAGAGTTCCTCACGGACCTGGTCGATACGGCGGCTTTGATCGACCAGATGGGCCTCAATGGATGTGAGTCTTTCCCTGATGAATTGATTTTCCTGGCGGATGGATTGGAGCTCAGGAATCAAAAACTCCTTAATTTTTTCTATCGTATCCATGGCGTCCGCCCTCTTCGAGTTCTTGTCCGCCTTGCATTCATGCGGCCACTCCAGTGTTCATGGCGCCCTGCATTACGACGCAAGGACGAAAGATCCTTCGCCCCAGCGCTCCCGGCCTCGGAGGCGCCAACGCTGTTTTCAGATTAGCCCCGCACGCGCAGGAGATCAAGGAGGCGCCGGAGGCCGCCGTCAGACCCCCTTCCCCTTCCCCCTTCCACCTTTCACCTTCCACCTTTCACCTTTCACCTTTCACCTTTTACCTTTCACCTTTTACCTTTTACCTTCCCCCTTTTACCTTTTACCTTTCACCTTTCACCTTTCCCCCCACCGCCTCCCAATTGAGGCAATGGGGAGGTCGGCGTCCGGCCAGTCCTTCCAGAAGATTCTCCACGGCCATCTCGGCCATGCGGGTGCGGGTTTCCACTGTGGCGCTGCCCACGTGGGGCAGGAGCACCACGTTCTCCAGGTCCGCCAGGCCCGGCGTGAGCTGAGGTTCGTTTTCGTAGACGTCCAATCCGGCTCCCCGGATGATGCCTCTCCGGAGGGCCTCCACCAGGGCCTTTTCGTCCACCACGGGCCCGCGGGCCGTGTTGACGAGATAGGCGGACGGCTTCATGAGCGACAGCTCCCGCGCGCCGATCAGGTGGCGGGTTTCCGGCGTGAGAGGCACGTGGAGGGACACAAAGTCGGATTGGGCCAGGAGGTCTTCCAGGGGGGCAAATCGAACACCGAGGCGTTCCTCCTCTCCCTCGTCCAAAGGTTTTCGGGCGGTATAGAGCACCTGCATATCGAAACCCCGGGCCCGGCGGGCCACCGCCCTCCCGATCCGCCCGAAGCCCACGATCCCGAGAGTCTTGCCGCTCACTTCGGTGCCGAGAAAGTGAAGGGGCGCCCAGAACCGGAACTGTCCGGAACGGGTCCTTCGGTCCCCTTCCACCACCCGCCGGGCCACGGCCAGGATGAGGGCAAAAGCGAGATCAGCCGTGGCGTCGGTGAGCACCCCCGGGGTGTTGGTAACCAGAACGCCGCGGCGGCCGGCTTCCGCAACGTCGATGTGGTCGAAGCCGACCCCGTAGTTGGCCGCCACGCGAAGCCCCGGGGCCCGGTCGAAGACCTCCCGGTCGATCCGGTCCGTGATGGTGCAAAGGAGCCCCTCCACCCCTTCCACGCGGGCCAGGAGTTCTTCCCGGGCCATGGGCCGCACCTCGGCGTGTTCATCCACATCGCATCCCGCCCGGATCAGCTTATGGACTACTTCCTCCGGCAGTTTCGCCGTTACCAGCACCTTCATTTCCAAAGTCTCCTTCATCCATCAAACGGCAGAAAATGGTGGGACCAAAGATCAAAGGTTTTACACCCCCACCCGGTACGTCTCCGAAGGTGCCACTCCATCGCGAGAATCCGTCTTCTTCCGTAGCCGCGGGGCTTCGGCCCCGCGGAAGGGAGCCATTTCCAACCCAACCAAATGACAAAGAATACCCGACAGACCATCCGTCCTGCAGGGATTTCTTCGCAGCCCTCAAGGGCTGCGCTACGCGGAATGAGACCGCAGCTCGGCGTGGCGGTTTCACAGTCCCTGGAAGTCCACCCGGAGCTTCTTTTCCAATTGGTTGGCCAGGCGGATGAGCGGGTAGCAGACCACGAAGTAGAGGATCCCCACCAGGCCGAAGACCATGAGCCCCTCCGGGATGCGCTGCACGGTGAACCAGCCCACCCGGGTGACGTCGGTGACACCGATCACGGACACCACCGACGAATCCTTGATGAGGAGCACGTATTGGCCCACCAGGGGCGGCAGGATCGTCTTCATGGCCTGGGGCATGACCACGTAGCGCATGCGCTGGAACCAGCTGAGTCCCGTGGCCTTGGCGGCCTCCGTCTGACCGGGCGGCACCGCCGAGATCCCCCCCGACACGATCTCGCAGATGTAGGCGCCGGCGTACAGCGTGAGGCTCAGGACGGCGGCAGTGAAGGCTTCCAGTTGGATCCCCCATTCTGGAAGGATGAAGAAGATGATGAACACCTGCACCAGAAAGGGCGTCCCGCGCATGAAATCCACGTAGGCGAAAAGGAGCTTTCCCAGCACCGGCACCCGGGACGCCCGGACGATACCGGCCGCAAACCCGATGATCGTTCCCAGGATGAGGCTCAGGCCGGACACGGCCACGGTCATCCACAGGCCCTTGAGGAAGAAGGGAAAGGTCTGCACAAGCTGCTTGAAGTAGTAGAGCCACATGATCGGGGACGCTCGCTCCTATGCCGGTTGGACGAAGATGAGCCGCTTCTGCCACCAGGACGAAAAGGCCTTGAGCGCATAATAGATGAGCAGATAGAGGAGGGCCGTGGTGAAAAAGCCCTCGGCGGGCATGAACCGCTCGGATGTGATGATCTGCCCGGCCCGGGTGAGTTCAAAGACGGAAATAAGGGACAGGAGAGCGCTGTCTTTTACCAGCACGATGGCCTGTCCCAGCAAGGGCGGAATGGTGATGCCCAGGGCCTGGGGCAGCACCACATGGCGCATGCGCTGGAAGTAGTTGAGGCCGGTGGCCATGGCCGCCTCGATCTGCCCCCACGAGACGGAAAGGACGCCGGCCCGAATGATTTCAGCCATATACGCGCCACTGTTGAGAGACAGCGCCAGGATCCCCGTCTGGTATTCGGGGAGTCGCACGCCCAGGCTGGGAAGCCCGAAGTAGAGAAAGTAGAGCTGGGCCAGGAGCGGCGTGGAGCGGATGGCTTCGATGTAGGCCCCGGCCAGGGCCGAAAGGATGCGGAATTTCGACAGTCGGGCGCCGCAGGCCACCATGCCCACCAGCAACGCCCCCACTAGCGAGATGGCCGAAAGCCAGGCCGTGGCCCACAGCCCTTTGAAAAAGAGGGGCAGGTAATCGAAAAGCACTCGAAAATTGAAGGCTTCCAGCATGCCGGCTCCGCCGCAAGGAGAAAGGGGAAAGGTAAAAGGCTAAAGGGACAAGGTTAAGGGGGAAAAGGACGGGAGCGGCCGGCTCCCCTCTACCCCTTTGTCCCTCTACCCCTCTACCTCTTTATCCCTTTATCCCTTATCCCTCTAATGGTCTTTTTTCCAATCCAGCGACTTGACCCAGTAGTTGATGTTCTGGTCGTAACGGCCGTCTTCCCGGACCCACTGGAAGAAGAGGTTGATCCACTGGAGAAGATGGGTGTCTTCGGGGCGCACGGCGAAGGCCAGGGGCTGTTTGGACAGGCGGATGGGCAGGATCTCGATGCTGTCCGGCGGAAATTCCTGCATCTGACCCACCACGGCGGTTTCGTCGTTCACGCCGATATCCGCATGTCCCGCCAGCACGGCGTTGATAAGCAGCGGACCGCCGCCCTTGTAGGATTTGATCTTGGCCTTGGGGAAGAAACGCTTGGCTTCCGCTTCCCCGGTGCTTCCCAGAAGGACGGCGATGGTCACGTCTTCCTTGTTGCAGTCCTCGATGGTCTTATAGGCGCTGCCCTTCTTGGCGAAGACCACGGCCCCCGTGTAGTAGAAGGGATCGGTGAAGGACACCTTGAGGGCCCGCTTCAGGGTGGCCGTCATGTCGGCGGCCAGAAGGTCCGCCTTCTTGGAAAGAAGCGCCGGGATGAGGCCGTCCCAGTCATAGTCCAGGAATTTCACCTGGACGCCCATTTCCTGGGCCATGAGCTTGCAGAATTCCACGGAGCTTCCCGTGCGCACGCCGTTCTTGTCCACGAAGCTGAAGGGGGGGCCCTGGGTTTGGACCGCCACCCGGAGCTCCCCGCGCTGGACGATCTCCTGGAGCGTGTCGGCCGCGGCCGGAGCGCTCAGACCCAACAGGAACCCCACCATGCCCACTGCACAAAGTGTTTTTGCCCATCGTCCCATGACTGCCTCCTTCCTCAAGCCTGGTTTGTCATGCAGCCGACCTGCAGAGGTCGGCCCCCTACGGCAAGATCGTTTCAGGTGGGCACGAAAAAGGAAAAGAGAAGATTTCCAGGATCTTATCCGGCAACGGCTTGCCGGCTCCAGAGACCGGGGAAGTTCCGTTCTCTCCGTAGCCGCGGCGCTTGCTTCCCGCAGGAAGGGCCGCCGCAACCCCTCCCCGCCGTTTTCGGGCAAGCCCCAGGGACCCGATGTTAAACGCCGCGTCGGAATCCGGCGGTCATATCGGCCATAGTCTCCCCAAGGCCTCCCGGGGCGGCATCCAGGACCGCTTCTGAAAGGCTCCCGCTTCGTGCCACGTAAGGATTCCTCCCGCGGAGGCCACCCCTTCCAGGAGAGCCGGGCTGCGCCGGAACGCTTCAGGGATACCATGATCGGCCAGGACCCTCAAGTACGGAAAGACTTCCAGGGCCAGGGCCTGGGAGGCGGTCCGGGCCACCGTGCCGGGGATGTTGGTGACCGCATAGTGGATCACCCCGTCCACCTCCCAGACGGGATCGGAGTGGGTGGTGTAGCGGTCGACCGTTTCCACCGCGCCCCGAAGGTTGGCGGTCACATCCACGATGACGCTTCCCTTTTTCATCCGCCGCACCAGATCCCGGCCGATGAGATGCCGCTCGCTGTCGGGCGGGACCGTGGCCGTGTTGATCACCAGGTCCGCGGCGGCAACGTAGGGGGACCAGTCCACCGCGTGGGCGTTATGGATCTCGACGTTGGGAGGGGCCGTTTCGGCAAAGGAGCAGATGGCGCGCTGGTTGATTTCGAAGACGTGAACCCGGCACCCCAGGGCCGCGGCCACCCGGGCCGCCGGACGGCCCGCCTCGCCCGCACCGAAAACCACCACCACGGGGGTTTCCAGGCCGGGATAGGCCACGAGGCTCTTTCCCACGCCGCCCCGGTGATTCCACAGAAACTGCATGCCCTGGAGCACCGCCTGCTGCCCCGCGATGACGCTCATGGGGCGAAGAAGCGGAAAGGATCCGTCCGATTCCCGCACGTTTTCGAAGGCCACGGCCGTAAGGCGCTTTTCCAAAAGCATGTCCACCAGCTTGGGGCGCGTTTCGCTGTGAAGGTAACAAAAGAGAATCTGCCCTGGGCGAAAGATCCCGAACTCCTCCTCCACCGGTTCCTTCACCTTCACCAGAAGGTCCGAGGCTTCGCTCACTTCCGCCGCCGAGGGCGTCACGCGCGCCCCGGCCTCCCGGTAGGCCTCGTCGGAAAACCCGGCTCCGGCTCCCGCCCCGCTTTCCACCGTCACCGCGTGCCCGGCCCGCACCAGCTCCGAAACGTTCCCTGGCACCACCGCCACCCGGTACTCTTCCGGCTTGATTTCCTTCACCACCCCGATGCGCATCTTTGATCTCCCCTTTCGAGGCCCCGGTATGGCAGCGCCTGGGACTCCGAAAAATGAGCATATTCAGGGATCCCGCTGGGGCCCGCCTTTTCAGTTTTTTCCCAGTTCCGGTCGACATCAAAATTAAGATATCCCGTTGAGGAATGACAAAGGATTATTGTGTCGGCAATAGTTCACCCGTATCCTCGTGGCCTTCAGGGCTGGAGGTTGGTGCAACAATAACCGGGAAAGGATGGAGAAATGGGGAAGCCGAGATCGGATGTGGTGATTGTCGGGGGCGGGGTCATGGGACTCATGGCCGCCTACTACCTTGCAGGCGAGGGCGCGGCGGTGACCGTGCTGGAAAAGGGGAGGCTGCCGGCGGGAAGCTCCTATGGAAACGCGGGACTCATCGTGCCAAGCCACATGCAGCCCCTTTGTTCCCCGGGAAACGTGAAAGAGGGCCTGCGCCATCTTCTGAATCCCACGGGGCCTTTTTCCATCCACCTATCCCCGGATCCAGGGCGCTGGGCGTGGCTTGTGCGGTTCGTCCGGCACAGCACCGCGGCCCATGTCAAGAACGCCGTGGGCGTTTATAAGGAGCTGGCGGAAAGAAGCCTGGCCCTCCACGACGAGCTGGCCCGAAAGGCGGGTTCGGTCTACGAGTACGCCCGGGAGGGCCTGCTTTGCCTTTACGAAACCCCGAAGGCTCTGGAGGAGGCGGCCAAGGACGCGGAAGAGCTCACCCGGGCGGGACGTCCGGCCAGGGTTCTGGACGAACGGGAGGTTCGGAATCTGGTCCCCGCGGCGGGACCTTCCATCATCGGAGGTGTGCTCCAGGAACCCGACGGACGTCTGCACCCGGCGGCCTTCGTCTCCTGGCTGGCGGACCAGGTGCGGCGTGCCGGAGGTCACATCCTGGAAGAAACGGAGGTCTTCGGGGCGTCCTTTGCCGGGAAGGCGGTGCGGCGGCTCCAGACTACCAAGGGCCCCGTGGAGGCCGACCAGGTCGTGCTGGCCGCGGGCGCCTGGACGGGGCGCGTGGCCGCCATGCTGGGCCGCCCGCTTCCCGTGGAAGCCGCCAAGGGGTTCAGCATCACCTACGGCAGGCCTTCAGGAGCGCCCTCCCTGCCGCTCCTGCTGGAAGAAGCGCGCGTGGCCGTCACGCCCTTTGCCGACTCCCTCCGGCTGGCCGGCGTCCTGGAGCTGGCCGGCTTGGACGACCGGCTTTCACCCGCACGGATCCACGCCATGGAACAGGATCTTCGAAGGTCTCTTCCGGGACTCGGTTCGCTGAAACTAAGGGAAATCTGGCGGGGCTTCCGCCCCTGCACGCCCGACGGACTTCCCTTCATCGGGAGGCTCCAACGCCCCCAAAACGTTTGGGTCGCCACCGGACATGCCACCAAGGGCATCTTTCTCGGGCCGGTTACCGGGAAGTTGACGGCCCGCCTGCTTTCCGGGAGCCCACCGGATTCCGCTCTCCTCAAAGCCCTGGATCCCAACCGGTGACGGAAAGATAGGAAAGCGGGCAGGTTCCGCGCAGAGCGCAGACCCTGCCAAGCACGGCAGCAAGCGATGAAACACCGCGTCCCCATCGCCGACCGAATCTCCGTCAACGGCATCACTCCCCAGCAGGGGCGAAGGACCCTTCGCCCCTGCAGTCGGCGTCTTCCTTGCCTTGGACCCTTGCGCATCCCCACAAAGCCATGGATGTTCGCTTCCTGGCAACGCCGGGAGATCCGGCGAGGTGCCCCCAGGAGAACGGCCGAAACGGGGCGATCTTTCACCGGCCTTGTCTATCACCACGGGATACACGGACGGGGATAAACCCCTCCCCTACCCAAGGGATCAACGTGTGCTTGTGGGTCGGACTTTACCCCCGCCCTTCAAGACCGCACCTTGAGCAAAAAGGGTCCAATCCAGGAACAGCCCTCTCCGCCCGGAGATTCTTGTGGGCCTTGATTTCGGCTTGTCGAGAGGTTTTAATGGGCAAAGCATCCGGCCTTCACGGAACGCTTCCGAAATGCCGGACTCGACCACTGGCCCCTATCCTCGCATCCGCATGCCTATATTCCAGGGGGATCTTCCCGGCAAGGAGTCCACATGGAACGGCTATCCGTTCATCTCTTCGGGGGGTTTCGAGCGGACCGCGGAATGCCCCCGCAGCCACTGCATCTGACGAGAACCGCCCAGCATCTGTTCGCCTACCTGCTTCTCCATCGCCGCAGGCCCCATCCCCGGGAGGTCCTGGCCGGAACGCTCTGGGGGGAAACGGACGACGAAAAGGGCCGAGCGTGCCTCAACACCGCCCTGTGGCGTCTCCGAAAGGTCCTGGAACCGCCGCCCGTTCCCCGGGGCACCTTTTTATTGACCACCTCCTCCGGGGAGGTGGGACTGAACCCCGACGCCCCCCTGACCCTGGACGTGGCCGCCTTTGAAGAAAACCTGCGGGGCGTTTCCGCCTGGTCCGAAGCGACGCCCGATCCTTGGGAAACCAGCCGGGTGGAAAGGGCTCTCACGCTCTACCAGGGAGAATTGCTTGCCGGGTTTTACGAAGACTGGATCCTGGAGGAGCGGGAACGCCTCCATTGCCTGTACATCGACGCCCTCACCGCCCTCATGCATGCCCACAAGCACCACGGTCATGTGGGGAGAAGCCTGGAGACGGCCCTCCGAATCCTAAAGGAAGAGCCCTTCCGGGAAGATGTTCACCTCGCGGTGATGCAGCTCTATCAGGAGACGGGCCAGCGCTTCCTGGCGCTTCGCCAGTACGAAAAGTGCCGAAGGAGCCTCGAAGAGGAACTGGGAGTGCCGCCTTCCGAGAAAACCCGCCGGTTTTATGAAAGCATCAGGCCGCCCCGCCGCACCGGCTCCAAACCGCCCCCTCCCCTCGAGCCTCCGGACGACGCCCCCCTTCGCCATGCCCTGGCCACCCTCAAGCACGCCCTGGAGACCCTGGAAAGGGTCCACCGGGACGTGATGGAAGCCGCCCGCACGGTTTCCCGTCTCTTCGAAGAAGGACACCAAAGCCCGCCCGATGGGGAATCCTCGGCCTTGGGTTCGTCCGAACCTTCGGAGCCGTTTTAGGCCACTCCGCTGACTCTCACCCCTCCCCGGCCCCCATCCTCACGTTGGATGCCTCCCCGGTGGGCACCCCGGCTTTCGGCTGCTGGCAGGCATTGGGAAGATTCCCGGTTTGTGATGCCGCCGTGAGCGGACGGTGATCCGGCTCGTGCATGATTTTTTTGGTTCCAGACTCGCGCGCACGGCCGTTGGGGCTTCTTTTCCCGGAAAATCGATACGACTCAGTCGCCCAAGTGTCTGCTGGAGGCTTTCGTGGCCAACATCAGCGCCATCCATTCGGTGGGATCTTCCATCGCCACCTTTCTGGATCGGGCCTTTCGGGCCCTTCCCCCCGAAGTTCGCGAACCCCACGCGTGCCGCTTCCACGTCTTTTCCAGCAACGAACTGGCGAGACTTCAGGAAGGGGACGTGGAAACCACCGTGGGCCTCTATCTCTACCGGGTCACCTGGAACGAGCACCGCCGAAACCGCCCCCCCTCCAAAAGATCGGCCGGCGGAAGGCCGCCGATCCTCCTGGACTTGCACTACCTGGTGACCTTCTGGGCGGACAGCCCGCTCACCGAGCACGTCCTGGCCGCCTGGGTCGTCCACACCCTGGAGACCCATCCCGTGCTGGACACCTCCATCCTGTCCCCGGAGGCGGGATGGAACACCGGTGATCTTCTCCAGGTGGCCCCCGAGGATCTTTCCGCGGAGGACATGATGCGCATCTGGGACGCCCTGGCTCCTTCCTATCGGCTTTCCCTGGCCTACGTGGTCCGACCGGTTCCCCTCGACGTGGACGTGGAGGCGGTGGGGCGCCCCGTGGCCGCCGTCGCCTTCGGCCTTGGAGACAAGGAGGCATCCCGTGCCGACGGATAGCGTGGAACCCCGTCTTCTTGCGACCGTGAGGTCCGTGGAATGGCGAACCCGGCGGGTTCTCGGGGCCGTCCGGTTCGAGCACCGGGCGACCCGCGATCCCGTGTCCGCGAGGCTGCAGGTGCGGATCCCCGGGGTGGAGGTTTCCTGGAACCTTTCCGGACTGGCCGTGCTGGTCCGAGCAGCGGGCTTGGAGCCGCACACGGAAGCCTTCCGAGCCGTTCCCGGGGATCCTCCGCCGGAATCCCTGGCCTTTACGGGAACGGTGGAGGATCCAGCGGGAGGTTATCTTCCCCGTTCTTTTTCCGTCCGGCTGCCGCGGGATCCCGACCCGAACCGCCATGAAGACCCTCATTCGCTGTTCCAGCCCGTTTCCGTCGCCCTTTTTCCCGCTCCGTCCGCTGGAACCGCCCATCCCTTGTGGAGCCGGATCCGCGTCTCCCTTGCCCGATCCGTCGATGGAGAAGAAGAGCCCCTTTCGGGGGCGCTGGTCCGGATCACCGACGCCGCGGGAGACGTGCTGCTGGGAAGCGGCCTCACGGACGCACGCGGAGAAGGCATCGTCTTCCTTCCCGGTATCCCTCCGGCCCGGTCCTCGGAAGGGGGGAACGGGGACGAGGAGGAGCCCGTGGTGGTCTACGAGCTTCCCGCCCGGATCCAGGTGGTGTGGGAGCCCCCGGGAGAAGCCCCGCCGGACCCGGATCACCTGGAAACGGCGCGCGAAGACCTGGTCCGCAGCGACGATCCCATCAGCCTCAAGGCCGGAAGGACGGAAAGGTTTCGAAAGACCCTGACCATGACCTAACCCCATCACCAAAGCAGGAGGCGGAACCATGCCGGAATACCTTGCCCCCGGAGTGTATGTGGAAGAAGTGAGCTTTCGTCCCAAATCCATCGAAGGGGTCGGGACGAGCACCACGGCCTTCGTCGGTCCCACCCGCAAGGGCCCGCTCACCGAGACCCCCGTGCTGGTGACCAGTTTCGGGGAGTTCGAGCGGATCTACGGAGGCCTGGAAAACCTGTCCTTTTCCGCCTCCGGCGATACGGACCCCACCGCCACCAACCACATGGCCCATGCCGTGCGCGCCTTTTTCGACAACGGCGGATCCCGTCTCTACATCGCGCGCACCTTCGTACCGCGAACCGACGGCACCGGCGCGGTGTCGTCCACCGGGACGGCCCGGTCGGACCTGGTGGTGGACTCGGGCGGGGTGCAGGTCCGCTTCACGGCCCGCATGCCCGGTTCCGGCCTGAACGGCCGCATCACGGTGACGGAAAAGACGGTTCCCGTGACCCTGGCCACCCTGCCCAAGGCTCCCCTGGGATCCCTTCTTCGCATCCGAAGCACCCAGCCCCAGGCGGCCGTCCTCATGGGGGGAACACCGCCCTTCCGGCTGGAGGACGGGGATCAGCTCTCGCTCACCACCTCCGCCGGACCGGGAGACATCGTCTTCGACGGCAACGCCGCCGAGGTCCAAAGCGATGTCCTTGCCGATCCGGTGACGATCCCTGCAGACACCGTGCTCCGGGTCACCATCGGTGGGACGGCCCAAAGCATCCCCATCCCGTCGGGAAGCATCACCCTTTCCGATCTCGCCGCTCATATCAACACACGAATCCGAAGGGGATACGCCCGCATCGAGGGAGGCGACCGGCTGGTCCTGGGGACGGACGCCCGGGGGACGGCCGCATCCCTCAACGTGGCCGCCTCGCCGGCCCTGGGCTTCCCGGACGAACGGTCGGCCTCCGGCACGGGAAACGTGGCCAACCTGGATGCCGTGACCCCGGAAGAGATCGACGGGCTGCTCCAGGCGGCGGGTATCCCGGTGCGCGCCACCACGGATCCCGCCACCGGGCGTCTGGTGCTGAGCACCACCGAGACCGGAGAAAGCGCCCGACTCCAGGCGGCGGACACTTCCGCCCGAAACGCCCTGGAGCTCCCCGCCGAAGAGGCCCGGGGGCGCGCCGCCCAGGGAACCCTCTATTACGTCAAACGGAGCCAACAACCGGACGGCTGGATTGGCGGCACCGACCGGACGACGCCGCTCAACACGACCACGCCCCTCCCGGCGGGCTCGGTGCTGGTGCTTCTGAACCTGGAAGCGCGGGATGCGGACAACAATGTGCGCCTCTACGAGGACGTGGGCTTGTCGCCGCTGCACCCCCGATGGCTGGGAGCGGTCCTCGCCCCCGCGCCCACGCGGCGCTCCGAGGCGCTTCAGAACCCCTACGCCGTGGACATCCAGGGAGACGTCCATCCCTTCGACCTGCGCCAAGGGCTGCTGGGATCCGCCTCCACCCGCACAATCGCCCTCACGGGGGGAAACGACGGCGCGGAGCCTCCCGAAAGTACCACGGTGGAAGGCGCCGTGGCCTACGCGGACGCCCTGAGGCTCCTGGAAGACGTGGAGGACGTGGCCATCGTGGCCGCTCCCGGTTACTCGGCCTTGTCCCGCTACGCCGGCATCCAGCAGGCCCTCATCACCCATGCGGAAAACATGAAGTACCGGATCGCCGTCCTGGACAGCCCGCCGGGCGTGGACCCCCAGGAGGTCCGGGAGATCCGGGGCGCCATCGACTCCAGTTACGCCGCCTACTACTACCCGTGGGTGATGGTCTCCAATCCTCTGGCCCGCCCCGGAAACGACCGCATCCCCCAGGAGATCGCCCTGCCGCCCAGCGGCTTCGTTACCGGCATCTACGCCCGAAGCGACGTGCAGCGCGGCGTCTGGAAGGCTCCCGCCAACGAGGTGGTCCGGGGCGCCGTCCGGCTGGAGCGGGACATCAACCAGGCCCAGCAGCAGGTCCTGAACCCTTTGGGCATCAATTGCCTGCGATTCTTCCCCGGGCGGGGATACCGGGTCTGGGGCGCGCGAACGGCCTCGTCCGATCCCGAGTGGAAGTACGTGAACGTGCGCCGCTACTTCATCTTCCTGGAACATTCCATCGACCGGTCCACCCAGTGGGTGGTCTTCGAACCCAACGGCGAACGGCTGTGGAGCAACGTGCGGGCCACCGTGTCCGCCTTTCTCTACAACCAGTGGGTCAGCGGGGCCCTGCTGGGATCCAGCCCCGAGGAAGCCTACTTCGTCCGCTGCGACCGGTCCACCATGACCCAGGACGACCTGGACAACGGGCGCCTCATCTGCCTGGTGGGGGTGGCCGTTTTGAAACCGGCGGAGTTCGTCATCTTCCGGATCGGCCAGAAGACGGCCGACGCCCGGGAATAAGATGTGAAGCGCGCCTCCGGGTCGCGCCGGACAAACCATGCCAGACAGGGGAGGCGAAAGATGGCTGCAGACAGGACGGTGCCTTACGGCGCTTTCAACTTCATCGTGGAAATTGACGGCATTTCCGTGGCCGGCTTTTCCGACGTGTCGGGGCTCAACACCGAGATCACCGTGGCGGAATACCGGGAAGGGACCTACCCCATGAACCATGTGCAGAAGGTTCCCGGCATCTTCAAGGTGGGCGATGTGACCCTGAAACGGGGCATCATCGATTCCAAGGAGTTCTGGGATTGGATCCAGCAGGTCCGTCGGGAGGGGGTGGGAGCCCAGCGCAACATGTCGGTCGTTCTGCTGGACGAAAGCCACAACGAGGTACAGCGGTGGAACCTTCGGGGAGTCATTCCCCTCAAGTGGACCGGCCCCACCCTGGCCGCCAAGGGAGGCGGCGACGTGGCCATGGAGGAGCTGGTGCTTTCGGCGGAATACCTGGAACTGGGTTGAGGCGCTCGCCATGCCGGCCATCTGGTTTGAAGAGAAGACCCCGGAGCCTTCCGCGGATCCGTACCGCATGGACGTGGCCCTTTTTGTGGGCCTGGCCCCCCTGAGGCCCCTGGATCGCCCGCCCGCGGCCCTGGAGCGGTGGCTTCAGGAAGGGGGCTGGCTGGACCGGGTGGTGTCCGGCGCGTGCCTCCGGGACGTGCCCGTTCCGGTGGATTCCTGGGAGGCCTTTCAAGGTTTCTTCGGCCGGCCGGAAGAGTCGGTCGGCGAGGCCGCCGGCCTTTGTCCCCTGGCAAGGGCGGTCCGATCTTTTTTCGCCCAAGGGGGCCGGAAGGCCTACGTGGTCTCCATGGGAAACCCCCTGCCCGAAGGGGCGGAAGCGGCCCGGCGGGTAAAAGCCCTGGAGCGGCTGCTCTACGGTGCGGAGGGACCGCTGGGCGGCCGGGAGACCCTGGAGGACCTGGCCTCCTTTTCCTTTCCGCCCCTGGGGTCCCCCGAGGCGGATACGGGCACATGGCACGGCATCCATCACGGAATCGCCCTTCGGGACGTGGCTTTCGCCGCCTACCCGGACCTGCCGTACCTGGTGGCCTCGCCTTCCGATCCCGTGTCGGTGGAAATCCCTCCCCGAAGGGATCCGGAGATCTTCGTGGAATGCTCCGAAACGGAACCTCCCGTCCCGGTCCGCCGCGTGTGGATCCCCACGGCACCCCGGTGTGACCCAGCCGGCCTTCAGGTGTGGAAGAAGGCGGTTCAGGCCATCCTTCTGTGGATCCGCCAGAACGCCAGGGAATGGATCCTGGCGGCCGCCCTGCCCCTGCCCGAGCCCCAAAGGGAGGCGTCCTGGTGGGTCGAGGATATGCAGGAGATCCTGGCCGCCGAACCGGAAGAGGGAGGGTGCGCGAGCGCCTTTTTCCAGGGCGCCTTCCCGTGGCTCACGGACCCCCTGGAACCCGGCCGTCTCCTCGCCCCCGACGGCCCGCTTCTGGGAATCCTGGCCGTCAACGCCCTGGAACGGGGAACCTTCCGGAGTGCTGCCGGGCGTCCCGTTCCGGGGGTTTCGGGAACCGTCCCCGTCCTTTCTTGGGCGGAGCGGGAAAGGGCCCCGGACGCCTCCCGTGCCATGATCCGGCGCCTGTGTCTCTTTCACGGTGGCCCTACCGGCGTCGTCCTGGCGTCGGACCGAACCACGAGCCTGGATCCCTCCCATGGCCCGGGCCCCATGAGCCGCCTCATGGGATTCATCCTCAAGGCCGCCCGCCGCCTCGGGGACACCCTGGTGTTCGAAGACTCGTCCCCGCGCACCTGGAGCCGTCTCCAGCGCGCCCTCAGCGGCCTGCTGGAGTCCATCCATCTGGCCGGAGGTCTGGAGGGTTCAAGCAGCCGGGAGGCGTTCCATGTGATGTGCGGGCCCCAGACCATGACCTTGCAGGACATGGATTCCGGGCGCCTGGTGGCCCGCATCCAGGTGCAGCCGGCGGTCCCGGTGGAAGCCCTCCAGGTGGTGCTGGCCATGGAACCCGACGGAAACATCCGCATGGCATGAAGGAAAAAGGTCCATGAGTCCGAGCTCCGATCATCCGCTTCCCGTTTTCCGGTTTCGCGTGGATTTCTTTGCCAGCCCGTCGGCTTCCGACGGCGGCGGCGATCCGGTACCCCTTTGCAGCGGCCGCTTTGCTGAATGCTCCGGTCTGGAGGCGTCCATGGAACCCAAGGCCATCAAGGAGGGCGGGCGCAATTACGGGCCGGTTCAGCGGGCAGGGCGGGTTTCCTTCGGCACGGTGGTTCTTCGCCGCGGCGTGACCACCACCCGCGATCTGTGGCGATGGTTCGAACTGGTGGCCAAGGGCGGATACGCCTACCGGCTGGACGTGGTGGTGAGCGTGCTGGACATGGGCGCCGATCCCCGCTCCGACGACGTGGCCCTGCGGTGGAGGATGCGCCGGGCTCTGCCGGTCAAGTTCAAGACCGCGGACCTCAACGCCAGGACCTCCGACGTGGGCATCGAGGAGGTCCACTTCGTGCACGAAGGCCTGGAACTGGAAGGGAGTTGACGGTGCCCGAGCCGACCAAAGCGTTTCTCACGCCGCTCACGGACGAGGACGGCCGAAACCTGTCCGAACAGGACCGGGAATCCAGGCGCGTGGAAGTGCATTTCAACCCCGAATCCCTCCAGATCACCCTGACCAACCGGGTGCAACAGGGACGGGGGGCCCAGGCGGCCCAGCACGTGACGGACGCCACGGCCCAGCTGACCGTGGATCTGGTCTTCGACACCACCCTGGTGGGAACGGACGTGCGGGAAGACACCCAGAGGATCGGTCGGATGATGGATCCGGTATGGAACCGGGGCGCCCGCAGGGCCCGGGACCGGAACCGCAAGATTCCCGCCGTGGTGGTCTTTGAGTGGGGCACGGTGAAGTTCACGGGCTACATCTGCAGCTACAAGGAAACCCTGGATTTCTTCTCTCCGGAAGGCATCCCGCTCCGGTCCACCGTGAACCTCACGATCCACCAGCAGGAGCGGGTCTTCGAGGAAGGCGAGGTGAGTGCAGAGGAGCGGGACGCCCTCCGGGAACGCACCCAGGCAACGCTCATGGACTTGGGACCGGAAGAGAGCCTGACCCAGAGCGCCGCCCGGGCCGGGGACCCCCGGGCGGCCAAGGAGCTGGCCCAGGCCAACAACCTGGACAGCCTGCGGCGCCCCGGCGTGGGAACCGTAGCCGTCTCGGCCGGAATGCGCCTTCAGGTCGGGTTTTCCGCGGGCACCCGGGCGGGCGCCGAAGCGGGTTTCGGCATGGGAGGCAAGGTGCGGGCCACGGCCGGGGCGGGCTTTCGAGCCGACGTGGGAGCCGGTGCCAGCCTGAAGGACCGCATCCGATTCGAGGAGGAATGAGCCGTGCCCATCGTCTTTGAGGAAGTGATCGCGGAAACGGGCGAGGAGCCCCGAACCGTTGACCGTCCGGAAGCTCCGCGGGTTGCAGAGGGAAGCCCCGAAGAGGATCTGCGAACCTTCAGGCGCCTGCAGGCACGGGCCGATTACAGGGCCTCGCGCCTCTCGGCGGACTGACGATCACCCAGGGAGCATGCCAACCGCCCCCGGAGGTCCGTGGGGGCGAATCCTCATGCGCCCCTGCGGTACCGGGCCGGATGGGCGCGAATGGACGCAAACGGGGTCGGCCTCTGGGAAGCCATGAGCGCCGACCGGCAACGAGGAGAACCCATGAGCACGGAACGGGCCCTGAGCCGGGCCGCCCTGTACGCCGCTCGCCCCACCCTCCTGCTGGACGGGCGGCGCTCGCCCTTGGCCGACGAGCTGCTTCTTTCCGCGCAGGTCAACGAACAGCGGGAGGGTCCGGCCTGGGCGGAACTCAGGTTCGCCAACGTTTCGCGTTCCTCGGAGCGGGGCATCGGCTGGGCGTTCGAGACCGAAGAGGAAAGCCCCATCGGCCTGGGGACGGCCCTTGTCCTTTCCATGGGGGACGAATCCGACCCCCGGGAGATCTTTCAGGGCACGGTGAGCGGCCTGGAGGCGGTCTTCGGACCGGAACACCCGCCGGAGCTCATCGTCCTGGCGGAAGATCCCCTGCAGAAGGCCCGCATGAAGAGAAGAACCCGCACCCATTCCGAAACCACCCTGGGCGATTTGGTGGAAAGCCTGGCCGCCGAGATGGGCCTGAGGGCGCGGCTGAGCCATCTGGACCATCCGGTGGGAACCCAGGTGCAGATCAACGAGACGGACCTGGGCTTCCTGCGGCGCCTCTTGGAACGCCACGACGCCTGGATGCGGGTGTCCGGCGGGGAGCTGCACGCGGCGCCCTGGGGAGAGGGGGAGGGTTCCGGGGAAGAGATCACCCTGGAGCTCCACAGCCAGCTCAAAAGGGTGCGACTTCTGGCGGATCTGGCCCACCAGGTGTCCACCATCTCCTACAGCGGGTGGGACGCCGCCCAGGGGGAAGCCATCCGGGTGGAGAGCGACGGATCCCTGCCTCTGGGCCCGGGCTCGGGCCGAACGGGCAGGCACATGCTGGAAGAGGCGTTCGGTCCCAGGACGGAACACGCGGGCGCTTTCCTTGCCCGCGACGAGCGGGAAGGCCGGGCCTTGGTGCAGGCGGTCCATCTGGAACGGGCCCGGCGGTTCGTTCTGGTGGAAGGGTGCACCCAGGGTCATCCCGACCTGCGGGTGGGAAGCCGGGTGCGGATCGTGGGCGTGGGGCCGCGCTTCGAAAACACCTACACGGTGACGCGCACCTGCCACCGGTTCGATCCCCAAAACGGCTACGAGACGGATTTTGAGGCGGAAGGGGCCTATTTGGGAGGTTGACCATGGAAGGATCCTTGGGCTGGCGGCCTTCGGTCTGGCTCCAGTCCCACCTGGCCCAGGTGGTTTCGGTAAACGATCCCGACGGACGCCATCGGGTCCAGGTGCGGCTGCTGTCCTTCGACGGATTCGACCAGCAGAACGGACCGGTCTGGGCCCGGGTGGCCGTGCCCTTCGCCGGTCCGCAGCGCGGGGCCTTTTTCCTCCCCGACGTGGGTGACGAGGTGGTGGTGACCTTTGTGGGCGGCGATCCCCGCTTCCCGGTGGTGGTGGGTTCGCTGTGGAACGGTTCGGCGCCCGCTCCGGAAACCCTGGGAGGAAGCGGCGAGGAGGTGGACCGCTGGACCCTGGTGGGCAAGGCGGGAACGCGCATCGCCATCGAGGAACCCGCGTCCGGGAGCCCCACCGTGCGGATCACCACGCCGTCGGGGGTGGAGGCGGAACTGACCGATGACGGCGGGGGGAAGATCGTGTGCCGTTGCGCCGGAAGCACCATCACCATGGACAGTGCGGGCGTCTCCGTCCAGACCCCCGCCACCGTGAGGGTGGAGGCCTCCCAAGTCCAGGTCACCTCCGGCATGGTCCAGGTGGACTCCGCCATGGCCACTTTCAGCGGGGTCGTCCAGTGCAACACCCTCATCACCACCACCGTGGTGGCTTCCACCTACACCCCGGGAGCGGGCAACGTATGGTAGGCATCCAACACACCATCCGAATCGCGGGGCCGCCGGTCGCAACCCGAACCGCCGTGGATCTGCGGCCGCTGATCCTCCAATACGGGGAGGCCGACGGTATTCCCCGGCTTCTGGAGACCCTCGGGCGGGAGGATCCCGGGGAGGACCTGGCCCGGGCGACCGCCGACAGCCGGACCAGGGAAAAGGTCCTGCGCCTTTTCCAGCCCGTACACCGGGTCTTTCATGTGGTGCTGGTCCACGCCGCGTGCACGCGGCCTGGGGAACCCCGGCTGGACCCGCAACGGGTGGAGAAGGCGGGCGTGGTCGTAAGACGCCTGGCGAAGGGCAAGGTCCAGGGGTGGATGCGCATGAAGGGAAGATCCGTGGGCTGGATGGATCTTCCCCAGGAGGCGGCCCGGGGTGAGACGAGCTACGACCCGGACCCCGTCGTTCGGAAAGAACGCCTTCTGGGGGCCAACCGGCGCCTGCTTTCCCCGTCGCCTCCCGCCGACCTTCTGAAAGGACGCGAAGAGGCCTTCCTGCCGCTCTTTGCAGCGCCTCCCGAGGTGTGCCGGATTCAAAAGAAGACCTTCTTTTACGGCATGCTGATCCTGACCAGCGACGAAGCCGCTCCCGGCCAGGCCGCAGCCCCCTTTGACGACGCCTTGATGGAGGCTCGCATCCCCCGCCTGCTCAAGACGGCCGACGGCGAGGAAGCCACCACCCGGACCACTGCGGAGGAATTCCTGGCCCTTCTCCGATTCCTGGAAAGGGACCTGGGAGCTTTCACGGGATCGCAGGAGGGGACCCGGCTTCTCAAGGTTCTCGGAAACATCCCCATGCCCGCCGGCTCCTCGGAGCCCTCCGCCGGCGCCGTGCTGGAAAAGGCCTACCGGGAGGTGGAACGGGGCGGCGAAAAGGCGCTCCGATCCGTTCCCGCGCTCTGGCCGGTTCCGACCCCCAAGGAAGAAGAGGCGATCCGGCGGGCGGTGAAGGCGGCCCTGACGGCCCGCTGGCGGGACGTGGCTCCCCGCCGCGGCCGCTTCGACGAGGAAGGAGCCCTGTACGAGCTCCGGGTTTTCCTGCGCATCAAGGGGGAAAACGGCTGTCCCTGCCGCACGGTGTGGAGTCCCCCGTCGGAGTCCTTCCAGATCGTGCCCTGGTACGAGAGCAGCGGGCAACCTCCCGTGCAGGTTTCGCTCCCCGCCCTGAACAGGCAGGCCCTTTCCCGGCTGAAGCCCAATGTGGCCTTCCGGGTGCCGCCGTCCCTTCGAAAGAGCCTGGAAAAGCTGGACCTGGGAAAGCTCCTGGACGGGTCCCACGAAGAGGGATCGGGTAATTTCGGCATGATCTGCGGATTCAACATTCCCATCATCACCCTGTGCGCCTTCATCGTTTTGCAGATCTTTCTCGTGCTTCTCCACATTGTCTTCTTCTGGCTGCCTTTTGTGCGCATCTGCATTCCCTTTCCCGATTTCGGCTCGGGATCGGATTCGGAAACCTAGAAAAACGGGGGAATCCCGGCCATGGAAACCAAGAGGAACCACCTTCCGCCCCCACCCATCACCTGGCCTCTGCTCCCCGTTCCGGACGGGAGCGGGCGGCTCCGCTACCCGTCCCTGGACGAAAGCATCCGCCAGTGCATCCGGATCATCCTGTTGACCGCCCCGGGAGAGCAGCTCATGAGACCCGGCTTCGGGGCCGGGCTGGGCCGCTTCCTCCACGAGCCCAACACGCTCAGCACGCACCGACGCATCCACGATGCCGTTCTGGACGCCCTGGACCGGTGGGAACCCAGGATCCAGGTGGAGCAGGTGTTGGTGGAGACGGTAACAGACAGGCGGGATCAGATCCGGGTGGAGATCCGCTACAGGGTGCTGCGGACCCGTCGCCCAGCCCGGGCAGCACTGACCATGACCTTGGAGAGTTGAGCCATGCCGCTGACCGTTCCAACGCTGGACGACAGGAACTTCGACGATCTGGTCCGGGAACTGCTCGCGCGCATTCCCGGGCACACGCCGGAATGGACCCACCCGGCACCGGGTGACCCGGGCCGGACGGTCCTGGAGCTCTTCGCCTGGCTCGTGGATACGCTCCTGTATCGGGTAAACCGCATTCCGGAACGCCAGCGCCTGGCGTTCTTGAAACTGCTGCACATCCCGGTGAGGCCCGCAACACCCGCCCGGGGCTTGCTGGTTCTGGACCCGTCCAATCCCAAGAAGCCGGAAGTGGCCTCCGTTCCCGTGGGCACAGCGGTCACCGGCCCTGTTCCCTTCGAAACCACGGGGGAGATCATGGTGTGCCCCTTGGAGGGGGAGGCCTACGTGAAGCGCGCCCCGACCCCGGACGAGGCGGCCCGACTTCAAAAGGTCCTGGAAGGCCTACAGTCCATCTACGGCCTGGGCGGAGCCCGGGACACCCCTGCCGCCATGGCCTACATCACCACCCCCGTCTTTGCGGAAAGAAAGGCCCAGCCTTCCGGTGTGAATATCGCCGACGCCGTGGACGGGTGCCTGTGGATGGCGCTCCTTTCCCCGTCCGGGGCCGATCCCGAGGCCGTCCGGAGGTCCCTTTCCCGGGGGGACGCAGGCCCGCGGGTGCTCAACATGGGATGGTCTCCCGCCATCCAAGTCCCCGGCATCCTGGAGATCCTGGGACCTCGAGGCGCCGTGGCCCATGAGTGGGAAATCACCTCGAGCCGGGCCATGCCCACGGGAGACCCCGAGTACCTCACCCTGGAAGTGGTGGAGGACGGCACCCGTGGTCTTCTGGAAGAAGGCGTCATCCGGCTTCTTCTTCCCGACGTGGACGATGTGGGGGCACCGGAAAACGACCTGGAAAAGGATCTTTTTGCCGGCGTGGGGGACAGACCTCCGCGACTGGACGACGCCGACAAGGCGTCACGCCTCGTCGCCTGGATCCGGCTCCGCCCCACGCAGCCCGTGCAGGATCTTTCGGTGACCTGGGCGGGGATCAACGCGGTCTGCATCGATCAGAGACGGACGCTTCGAAACCTGATCATCGGCGTCTCCGACGGCACCGCGGATCAGGAATTCAACCTCCCGGGCGCTTCCGTGGACCCCGAATCCCTGACGCTCCAGGTGGAAGAAGCCCGACAGGGCTTCGTTTCCTGGCGCCGCACGCCGGACCTCGCCACCGCCGGGCGGGACGACCGGGTCTATGAACTGGACTCGGAAGCCGGATCGGTTCGCTTCGGAGACGGCGTTCGCGGGCACATCCCTTCGGCCGGAATGCGAATCCGGGTGGAAACCATGCGATTCGGCGGCGGCCGCAGCGGCAATCTTCCCATCGGTTCCCTCACGGCGGTATCCCACCCCAAGTGCAAGGCCTTCCAGCCCCTGGCCACGAGCGGCGGCGAGGATCCCGAAAGCACGGAGGAGGCGGAAAAGCGCATCCCGGCCGTTCTTCGCCACGCAAACCGGGCCGTGACCGAGGAAGACTACCGTCAGCTCGCCGCCGAAACCCCGGCGGTGCGTCTGGGACGCGTGGAAGTGCTGGCCCGTTTCAAGCCCCAGCAGCGGCGTTTCGGCGTTCCCGGGGTGGTGAGCGTCCTGGTGCTTCCCCTCAAGGAGGACCGCCAGCCTCCGTGCCCCCGACCGGACCGCCTCTGCCTGGAACGGGTTCACGCGTACCTGGACGCGCGCCGCCCCCTGGGCACGGAGCTCTACGTGATCGGCACCGAGTACAAGCCCGTGGCGGTCAGCGCGGCCGTGCGCATACGGGAGGGCCACCGCCGGGACCTGGTGCTGCAGAACGTGCGGCGGGCCTTGAAGGAGGTACTCTGGCCCCTGCCTCCCGGCGGTTTTGACGGCGCGGGATGGCCTCTGGGAGGAGCCGTGGTGGACAGGGACCTGGAGGTGGCCGTGGCCAGGGTGACCGGCGTGCGGCAAGTGACGGACCTGCGCCTCTTTTCCCTGGATGCGGACGGTTGGAAGCTGCTCAGTCCAACGACCCAGGGGGCGCCGGTGGTCTTTGCCCTGGAACCCTGGCAGCTTCCCGAACTTCTCCGGGTGGCGTGCCTGGAAGGCGATCACGCCCCCGAAAGCATGGAGCGGTCCCCTCTGGATCATCTGGAGCCGGGCACGCCGGTGCTTCCCATCCCCGTGGTTCCGGAGGTCTGCTGATGGACAGCAACGGTTTGAAGTTCTGGATGCTCAGCAACTCCGGGGACTGGGAGCTGGACGACAACGCCTCCTGGGACGAGGATCGGCGTGTGGTGAGGCTGGCATCCCGCCGGTCCGTCCGTAGGCCCGACCAGGACAAGGCCTCCGCGCGGGCGGCCGCCGAGCGGGT
>JACIYN010000057.1 GCA_014359885.1 Desulfacinum sp. | reverse complement strand
GGCGTGACCAAGGACCTGACCCCGAAAGTGCACGCGGGGGATCTCATCAAGGAAGTGGCCCAAGTGGTGGGCGGAAGCGGCGGCGGCCGGCCCGACATGGCCCAGGCCGGGGGAAGCCGGCCGGAAAAGCTGGAGGAAGCCCTGGAAAAGGCCCAGGCCATCCTGCGGGAGAAACTGGGCTAGGAGCCTGTCCGAAAACACCGCGGACGACCGTCTTTTCTCGTAGCGCAGCCCTTTAGGGCTGCGGAGGAATCCCCGGTTGTCGGACAGGCCATCGCATACGGCCTGCGACTTTAGGGGGTTACGATGACCCTTTCCCGCGGGGCTAAAGCCCCGCGGCTACGAAAAGAGGGGCCATAGCTCGGGCTCTTAACTCGGAGAGCCATTGTCGGACAGGCACTAGGAGGCTGCCCGAAAACGGCGCGGACGACCGTCTTTTCTCGTAGCGCAGCCCTTTAGGGCTGCGGAGGAATCCCCGGTTGTCGGACAGGCCGTCGCATACGGCCTGCGACTTTAGGGGGTTACGATGACCCTTTCCGCGGGGTTGAAGCCCCGCGTCTACAATGAGAGGGACGGTCCCGGCCTTCCAAGCCGGAAAAACATTTTTGGACACGCTCCTGGAGGCTGGCGAAGGATCTGTCTTTTGCCCGGACGGAGCGTTTTTTCTGTCCGATTTCTCCATCACCGCACGCTTAGCGGGCGGGGATAAACCCCGCCCCTACAGTCTGCTGGCGCCCCTACAGTCTGTTGGCGCCCCTCCCGCCTGTCGGTGCCCCTACAGTCTGTCGGCCCGTATCCAACCGAGCTGCTCTTCCAGCTCCTCATCCATCAGCTCGTAGAGATCCTCCAGGCTATAATCGCGTCGGCACGACCTGCACCGCCACAGTTGCTGCCGTCACCGACGGATCCAGACCAGCCTTTCCCCGCATTCCGGGCACTTCATCCAACCAGCC
This sequence comes from Desulfacinum sp., assembly GCA_014359885.1. Lineage (GTDB taxonomy): Bacteria > Desulfobacterota > Syntrophobacteria > Syntrophobacterales > DSM-9756 > Desulfacinum. Next base: position 14,067 of record JACIYN010000057.1, on the reverse strand, counting down.
TCCCTCCTTCCCTTCGCCTCAAGTCCGGCATTCCGGGGTCCGACACGTGATTCCAACGTCCCGCTCTATACCCTCCGGCCCTCCAATTGACAAGAACGGACCACTTCCCGTACTCTCTTTTCGGCGGACACCTGATCTGCGCAAAGGAGACGTGGACGATGCCGGCCAACCTGCCTCCCCCCTACTTCGAAGCGGAAAAGCGGTACCGGGAAGCCAAGACCCCCGAGGACAAGATCGAGGCCCTCGAGGAAATGCTCACCATCATGCCCAAACACAAGGGCACCGACAAACTCAGAGCGGACCTGCGTCGAAAGATCGCCAAGTTCAAATCCCAGGCCCAACAGAAAAAAGGGGGAGGCAAACAGAGCACCGCCTACCAGATCGACAAGGAAGGAGCCGCGCAGGTGGTGGTCGTGGGGGCACCCAACACGGGAAAATCTTCGCTGGTGGGGACCCTGAGCAACGCGCAGCCGGAAGTGGCGGATTTTCCCCACAGCACCTGGAAGCCCACACCCGGCATGGTGCCCTACGAGAACATCCAGTTCCAGTTCATCGATACGCCGCCCGTCAACCGAACCTACGTGGATCCCTGGATGGCCGATCTGATTCGAAGAAGCGATCTTATCCTGTTGCTGGTGGACCTTCAGGCGGATCCGTTGGGCCAGCTCCAGGAAACCCTGGATGTTCTGGCCCAGCTCCGCATCTACCCCGACGGCTGCCCCGTTCCCCAGGACCTCCCGAAAAGGCCTTTCATCAAGAAGACCCTGGTGGCGGTCAACAAGGTGGACTCCCAAGACGACCTGGAAGATTTCCAGGCCTTCGTGGAATTGGCGGAATGCCCACTGCCCTGCGTCCCCATCTCCACGCGGACCGGTTTCGGCCTTCACGACTTGCTGGATCGCACCTTCGAAGTCTGCGATATCATTCGTGTTTACACAAAGGCCCCCGGCAAGGAACCCGATCGCACCGCGCCGTTCGTCCTGCCGAGAAGGAGCACCCTGCAGGATCTTGCGGAAAAAATTCACAAAGACTTTGTCCACAAACTGAAGTTTGCTAGAATATGGGGGACTGAAGTCTTCGATGGACAGATGGTCCAGAAGGATTATGTGCTTCAAGATGGTGATGTTGTCGAAATTCGCATCTGAGTGACGGCAACCCACTCCCGCGCGATTCACCGACCCTTTTCTCAAAGCGGTGGATTTCACTCACTCTTTCTCCCCGTGAGTGCCTCAAACCCTACACTTGCAAGGATCGCCTGAACGACCGGCGCCGGATTGACCCGATCGTCAACGATTCTTAGTTTTCTGAAAGACCGGAAAGGCAACGCTTTCATGCAGAGGGTGGATTGTCCCGTTGGGCCGAGGGCAAAAGGGAGGTGCCAAGGATCGATTGATTCGCCATTAAAACATAGAGGGCCTAGGGTTTCCCCATGAGGAGGGGTCGCCATGAAAGGATACCATCAGGACCGCTATGATCCTCTCGAAAGGTTTCGCCCCAAGGGGGAGGTGGAGGATGGATTCGAGCGCCTCCTGGAGCTGGGAATCCTGGGATCCGACGACGAAATGGCTCACGAGCAACTGGATGAGGATGATCTGGTGGATGAACATCGAGACAATCTGGAAATCGGTGGCGATCCCCGGGCTCTGACGGCAGCCGACGATCCGGCGGGATCGCTGAAGGAAATGGAGGAGGAAAGGGAGGATCCCGTGGATGATTTCGATGAGGATCATGTCACCTGCTACTTGAAGGAAGTTTCCTCCTACCCGCTGCTGACGCCGGAGATGGAGATCGAGCTGGCCAAGCGCATCCGCGACGGCCAGGATGCACTGGTGCGCCTGGTGGAGGATCATGCAAAGGCCCACCCGCTGCTCCAGGATCTCAGGGGCAAGGTACACAAGCTCCTGTCCCAGGAAAAGAGTTTTCCCGGCGTGCGGGACAAGATCCTCAAGGTCATTTCCCGAACGCTGCACCAGGCGTGCAGCGATTACCCGGAGGAGGCTCTGTTCGGAGACCTTCGAAGGCGTTGCGACGAGATCATGGCCCGCATCGACGAGGCCAAGCACCACATGGTGAAGTCCAACCTGCGCCTCGTCTTGAGCATCGCCAAGAGGTATCGGGGACGGGGCATGAGTTTCGATGACCTGATCCAGGAAGGCAACCTGGGGCTCATGAAGGCGGTGGGACGCTACGACCACACCAAGGGCAATCGATTCAGCACCTATGCCACCTGGTGGGTGCGCCAGAGCATCATCCGCGGCATTTACGACAAGACGCGGACCATCCGTTTGCCGGTGCACTTTATCGAACTGAAGAACCTCTTCTTCAAGGTGTTCCACGAACTGGTGAAGGAGCTGGGGCGGGAGCCCACCCCGGAGGAGATCAGCGAGCGCGCCAACATCCCGGAAGAGAAGGTGGAGATGGTGCTCAACCTGGTGGCTCAACCCCTGTCCCTGGAGATGCCGGTGGGAGAGGACGAACAACGCCTGTGCGACTTCATCGAAGACGAGGAATCCGAATCCCCCGTGGAAGGCTGCGAAGCCCACGAGCTGGCGGAACTCACCCGGGAGCTGTTGGCCAGCCTTCAGCCCCGCGAGGAAAAGATCCTGCGCCTCCGGTTCGGCTTGAACGGCCGGCCGGGCGAAACCCTTGAGAAGATCGGCAGGAACTTCAAGGTTTCCAAGGAGCGGATCCGCCAGATCGAAAAGAAGGCTCTCCGCAAGCTGCGTCACCCCAGCAAGCAGGAAACCTTGAAGCCTTATCTGGAATAGGGTATGGAGAAAGGCAAGCGATGGGATCCGACTCCCCCGGGGGAGCCGGGTCTTTTTTTGTGCTCTCGGAGCCATTCCGCCCCTTCGGGGCGCAAAAGGAAAGGGATTTTATGGGAGCGAAGAAGAACTCCAAACCCGGGAAAGGACCGTGGTGGCAGGAAGGGGTGGATCTGTCCCAACTGGACTGGGCGCCCGTCCCCAGCGGAGAACTGAGCGGCAAGCAGCGGGGCCATCTCAAATCGTTGGCCCACAAGCTCCGGCCGGTGGTCCGGATCGGCCAGGAGGGGATCACTCCGGGGGTGATCTCCGAGATCCGAAAACAGCTCCTCAACCACGAACTGATCAAGGTGAAGTGGGCGGATCTTTCCCACGAGGAAGGGCCGAAAAAGGAGCGGGCCCGGGCTTTGGCGCAAAGCGTCGGAGCCCACTTCGTGCAGCTCCTGGGACACATCGTGGTGCTCTACCGCGCCCCGGATGCAGGCGCCCTGGAAGACGGCCGCACCCCCAAGATCCGGCTGCCTTAAGCCGGTCGGTGGTCATCATCCCGAATCGGACCGCAATGAAGCGGACAACGAACGTCTGCCCAGCGCCTCCTGGGCTTTCCATTGGCCGAAAAGCTTACCATGGGAGATGAGACGTTCCAACCGCTGCCGAACCCGGGCTGGTATGGGACTGGGGGCAGCGGCGGCCCAGGGGGATCCGGGAAGGGGAACGAAGGCGTGGGCATGGATCCGCCCACCCAGATCCGCCAGTTCCTCCATGAAGTCCACGGACCGGTGCATGGCCCGTTCGCTCTCCCCGGGAAGGCCGACGATGAAATCGACGATGGGCTGAAAACCCAGGGCCCGCATGGCCCGGCAGGCCCTGCGGACTTCCCGGACGTCGTGGCCCCGGCCCATGCGCCGCAGCATGTCCGGATCCCCGCTCTGGGCTCCCATGACCAGTTGCCGGTTGTCGCAATAGCGCGCGATCGTCTCCAGCGTTTGGGGATGGACGAATTCGGGACGCACCTCCGAGGGAAAGGTTCCGAAAAAGATGCGCCCGTGGGGAGGCAGGCGCCTCCGGATTCCCGAGAGCAGCGCTTCCACGGCCCCCACGTTCCATCGGATGCCGTCGGGCGAACCGTAGGCCAGGGCGTTGGGGGAAATGAAGCGGATGTCGGTGCGGCCTGCGGCCACCATGGCTTCCACGGCCCGGAAGACCCCCTCCAGGGCTCGGTGCCGCACCTTCCTCCCCTTGAGCCGGGGGGTCTGGCAGTACTTGCAGCCGTAGGGACACCCCCGGGTGATTTCGATGGGCCCGAACTTGCCATGTTCCGCGGGTAGGGCCGGCACCTGATCCAGAGAGGCCCGAGGGGCCCGCCCGGTGTACACCGGCCCCTCCGGCGCGGCCAGGTAGAGGCCCGGCACCGACTGCAGGGATTCTCTGTTCCGCCATGCTCGCACCAACCCGGGGAAGACGACCTCCCCGTCGCCCAGGCACACGGCGTCGAAACCCGCCTGCAGGGTCCTTTTGGGATCACCGGCCGGATGGGGACCTCCGGCAACCAGAAAGACCCGCTCCCTCCCCGGCACTGCCGCCAAAAGCTCGATTTCTTCCCGCACCAGGGGCCATTGGGGCGTCATGAAGGAGTAGGCCACCAGGAGGCGGTCGTGGGCCTTCAGAAGGCGATCCAGATCGGCAGCACAGGCTTCTTTTGCCCTGGAGTCCAGCCATCGCAAGGGTGTATGATCCAAGCCGCCCGGGAACGCCTCCAGGGACGCCAAGAGAGCCAGGAAGCTGTAGCGGTTGGATCGGGTGAGTCGAAAGACGAGGACGCCGGAAGCCGCCACGGTCGAAAGAACCTCCTTATGGATCACCATGTTCGGCGCTTGCGCGCCGTGGGAAGAGGGGTTTTATAGCTTATCATGTGGATATCGTTGAAGTGCCTTGTGCTTCTTTGGCTGATCAACCTGGCTCCTCCGCTTCTGTCGCACTTCCTGTCTCCCCGGTGGCCCCGTCCCGTGGACGGCGGGCGCCTCTTCACGGACGGCCGCCCCCTTCTGGGCCCCAACAAGACATGGCGGGGCGTTCTGGGGGCCGTGTCGGCCGGAACCGTCTTCTGCGTGCTGTTGGGCTGGCCCTGGTTTGTGGGAACGTCCGCGGCCGCCCTGAGCATGCTGGGCGACATGGCGTCCAGCTTTCTCAAGCGCCGCCTGAACCTTCCCAGCGGCAGCAACGTTCCGGTGCTGGATCAAGTCTTCGAAGGGCTTCTGCCCCTGGCGGTTCTCGGACCCTATGGAGATCTGAGCGCCGGGGGGATTTTTGGGATCCTGGCGCTTTTTGTGGCCGGCGCCTACGCAGGATCCCACTTCCTCAAGCAGGTGCTTCTCCAGAAGCCCTTCGAAAACTATCCCCGGAACGTGCGACCAGGGGTTCGTCTTCGCGAACTGGCCAGCTGCCAGATCCGCTCCAGGCCCTGGCCTCAGCTTTTTCACTTCGAAGACGTGCTCATGTACCGCATTGTGATGGACCGGGTCTTCCGCGGTCTGGGGATCTACGAAGCGGGAAAGGCCAACGCCCTGAACGTGGTCAAGAGGCGCATGACCTTGGAACTGGAGGATCTGCCGCCCGCCTTCCACGGCTACACCCTCCTTTTCCTGACCGATCTGCACCTGGACGGTCTGGACGGGCTCCTGGAAAGGATCGCGGCCCTGGTCCGGGACGAGGAAGTGGATCTGTGCCTGCTCGGCGGGGATTACCGAATGGAAAACTACGGCCCCAGTGACGAGGCCGTCAGGCGCCTGGCCTTGCTGGTGAAGGAAATACGGGCCCGGGACGGAATTTTGGCCGTGCTGGGCAACCACGACTGTCCGGAGATGGTGGCGGCCCTTGAAGGCACTCCGGTTCGCTTCCTGGTCAACGAAGCGCTGCCCGTTCGGCGGGGAGAGGATTCCATCTGGATCGTGGGCGCGGATGATCCCCACTATTTTCGGTGCGACGACCTGGCGTCCGCCTGCGCCCAGGTCCCGGCCGGTGCCTTTATGGTCGTTTTGGCCCATTCTCCGGAGATCGCCGACGAGGCCGCCCGCATCGGGGCCCGCCTTTACCTTTGCGGACACACCCATGCCGGACAGATCCAGGTTCCCCCGGTGGGTCCCGTTTTCACCCACAGCCGCTCCCCGCGATCCCTCTGCCAGGGACTCTGGCACCTCGGCGGCATGACGGGCTACACGAGCTCCGGTGCCGGCGTTTCCGGATCCCCGGTGCGCTTCAACACCACCGGCGAGGTGGTGCTCCTCACCCTGAGAAGCCGTCTCGGCGGGCCTTGACAACGGAGGATGAAATGTGCCTTGGGGAATCGGGCCCCTGTCGGGACGAATGATTATTCGCCCCTACAGCCCGCCCGCCGGAACCTGGCGAGGGGAAAGGACCGCCCCCTTCAGGATCAACTCATGGAATTGCCAGGCGCCCCAGGAGGCTGTCCGGGGACGCCGGGGACGACCTCTTTTCTCGTAGCGCAGCCCTTTAGGGCTGCGGAGGAACCCCCGGCCGTCGGATAGGCCATTGCGTATTTCCTGCCACTTTATGGAGTTGCGATGACCCTGGCCGCGGGGCTGGGGCCCCGCGGCTAGGGGAACCCGAGTTTCGCCGCACCCGGGACCGGACAAGCAGGGCCGGGTAAGTTCCTAAGCGGCCACCTGCTGTGACGGCAGTTCGTTCTCCCTCCCCTCGCACAGGGCGATCACCTCTTCGGCGGAACGCTTGGCCAGGCCCTTGGTGGCGTCGTGGTAGATGACCCGCATGATCTCGGCGATGGAGGTGACGCCCAGGGTCGCCTTGTAGAAGGCGTCCTCGCTCATGGTCACAAAGCGGGTGTGGTCCCGGGCGATTCGGCGGATCTTGCCCGAGGTGCTGCGGGCCAGGATGGCGTCCCGCACGGCTTCGTTGACCACGAGCAGCTCGTGAACGGCGGTTCGTCCCTTGTATCCCGTGTGATAACAGTGGTGACATCCTTCCGGGGCGTAGAAGGTGAACTGGTTGGGATCCAGCGGATCGATGGTGGAAAAGAAGGCCAGCTCCTCCTCCTTGGGTGCGGAGGGCACCTTGCAGTGGGGGCACAGCACGCGCACCAGGCGCTGGGAGACCACGGACACCACCGTGGAGCTGATGAGAAAGGTCTCGATCCCCATGTCCATCATGCGAAGGAGAGCTCCGGCCGTGTCGTCCGTGTGGAACGTGGTGAGCACCTTGTGGCCCGTCAGGGGCGCCTGGATCACGGCTTCCGCCGCCGTGGAGTCCCGGATCTCGCCCACCATGAGCACGTCGGGATCCTGGCGCATCATGGCCTTGATGCAGTCCAGGTAGGTCAGGCCCAGATGCGGGGCCACCGCCCCCTGGACGATCCCGTCGATGGCGTATTCGATGGGATCCTCCACGGTCATGATGACCCGCTCCATGTTGTTGAGATAATTGATGGAGGCATAGAGGGTGGTGGTCTTGCCGCTGCCGGTGGGGCCGGTCACCAGGATCACTCCCTGGGGATAATCCAAGATTTCCTTGTAGGCCTTCAGATTGGCCGGGTTGAAGCCCAGGGCGCTCAGATCGATCAGGGTGCTTTCGCGAGGCAGAATGCGGATGACCACCGTCTCCCCGTACATGGAAACGTAGGTGGAAACCCGAAGATCGAACTCCTTGTTCATGACCCGCGCCTGGATGCGCCCGTCCTGGGGACGCTTCTTTTCGGCGATGTCCAAGGCGCACAGGGCCTTGAGGCGGCTGATGAGGCGGGGAGCCAGGGCGATGGGCAGATCCGTCCGGTGGTGGACGATCCCGTCGATCCGGTAGCGAACCCGGACCCGGTTCTCCAGGGGTTCGATGTGGATGTCGCTGGCCCCTTCCATGATGGCGTTGGAGATGACGAAGTTGAGGATCTCCACCACATTGTCCGCCCCCGCCTCCAGCAGCGACTTCTCCCCAATGACCAGCTCGGGCTTCTCGGCGGGCTTGACCTCGGGCCCCAGCTCCAGTTCGTGGTATTGCAGGTTGATGGTCTTGAGTATCTCGTCGCGGGTGGCGATGGCCGGTTCCACCTCGCACCGGAAGACCTGTTCCAGATGCCGGATCAGCTCGCCATCCAGCGGGTCCGCCATGATGACGGTGACCACCGATTCTTCCTTGAAAGCGGGCAGAACCAGGTTCTTTTTCAGAAAGGCCGGGCTGAGGCCCTTGAGAAGGTTTTTGTCCACCAGCCCCACGGTGGGAAGGATCCGGGGAATGCCGAGCTGGATACTCAGGGCGCCGACCAGGTCCCGTTCGGTGATGAAGCCTTTCTCGATGAGGATCTCTCCCAGCTTTTTCTTGCTTCCCTGCTGGGCCTCCAGGGCCTCTTCGAGCTGCTCCGGCGTAAGCATCTTCATGTTGAGCAGCACTTCCCCCATGGGGAGCTCGATCCGGTATTTTCGGAGGATGCGCCTGAGATCGGATCGGCTGATAAATCGGCACTTCACGCACAGTTCGCCGAAGGGAACATAAGCCCGGTGCTTCTTCTGCAAGTCGAGGACATGTTGGAGCTGATCCTCCGTGATCAGCCCTTCCCGCAGCAGGATATCCCCCATCTTCTGTTTCAGACGCCTCACTGACGACCTCCCGTCCGTTTCGAATCCCCCCGCCTGTCCTTCAAATCATGGACTTTCTGCTCTTTTCAATTTCGGCGACCCTCAAGAAATCCTTGAATCTCTCGCTTATTTTTTTCGACCCACCAAGGCACCGGCAGGGTTGGAGACTTTCCTTACCTAGATGGAGCGATTCTTTGTATTCCAATGATCTCCGAGCGATTAGCGGGCGGGGATAAACCCCGCCCCTACCCAACATGTCCATCTGTCTTCGTAGGGGCGAATGATGATGCGCCCCTACACGCCGCCCGCACCATCGGAACGAAGTCGCGTTTCATAGAAACCCCATGAAGTGATAGGCAATACCAGATGGGCCATCCGGCACCCGGAGGTTCCTCCGCAGCCCTACAGGACTGCGCTACGAGAAAAACGGTCATCCGCAACGTTCTCGGACAAGCTCCCGCGGTCGGTTCGCATGTAGAGGAAAGGCCCGCTGGAGCGACCTTTTCCTTTTGGACCCGACCGGGTTATAAAGCGCCTTCGCCTGCGGACGGCAGGCCCCGGCACGGGAAAGGTCCCGGACCGAGGAGCCGTAATTATAGTGAGACACTGGGAAATGGCAAGAACAGACCCATGGATACCCACATTCGACTTCGAGGCGTACGCCAGCACAATCTCCAGAACCTGGACCTGGACATTCCCCTGCACCACCTCATCGCCGTGAGCGGCGTGAGCGGTTCCGGAAAGTCGAGCCTGGCTCTCCACACCCTCTACGCCGAAGGACAGCGCCGCTACGTGGAGACCTTCTCCCCCTACGCCCGACAGTTCCTGGAGCGCATGGACCGCCCGGACGCGGATTCCATCGAAGGCATCCCGCCGGCCATCGCCATCGAATCGGGCACGTCCGTTCGAAGTTCCCGGTCCACGGTGGGGACCATGACGGAGATCAACGACCATTTGAAGTATCTCTACGCCCGCCTGGCCTTTCCCGTCTGCCCGGGATGTGGACAGACCATCCGGGAGGAAAGCCCCGAGACGGTTCTTCAAAGACTGGAATCCCTGGACCCGGAAAGCCGCCTGCTCGTCTGTTTTCCCCACACCCCTGCGGGCAGGGACTGGGGCCGACGCCTGGTCTCCCAGGGGTTCCTTCGGATCTATTCCAACGGCCGGGTGCACGACCTGGAGGACCTTTCGGGCGGCTCAAGGATGAGCAAGTCGCCTGAAGAGATCCTGGTGGTGGTGGACCGGCTCCTTTGGAAGAAGGCCGCGCCCGAGCGCGTCCTGGATTCTCTGCGCACGGCCTTTTCCATGGGAGGGGGCACGGCGTGCGTGGTGGTCCTTCCCGACCGGGTGCTGCGTTTTTCCCAGGATCTTCGGTGCCCGCGCTGCGATGTGGTGGTGGAACCCCGAAGCCCCAGCCTCTTTTCGTTCAACAGCCCCCTGGGCGCCTGCCCCAAATGCCGCGGGTTCGGACGGATCATCGACGTGGACCTGGATCTGGTCATCCCGGACAAGCGGCTGTCCATCGAACGGGGGGCCATCCGCCCCTGGACCCCCGATCGCATGGAATTCCAGGATCTCATGGACTTTTGCCGCCGGAAAGGCATCCCCACCCACATCCCCTTCGGGGATCTTTCCGAGGAGCATCGGCTTCAGATCATCGACGGGACCGAGGACTATTACGGCATCCGCGGGTTTTTCGACTGGCTGGAAACCAAGACCTACAAGATGCACGTGCGGGTTTTTCTATCCCGCTACCGGGCCTATCTGACCTGCAAGGCCTGCGGCGGATCCCGCTTCCGGGAAGCGGTGCGGGTCTACCGGATGCGGGGGGTTGCCATCCACGAATTGTGCGCCTGGCCCGTGGGGCGGAGCCTGCGCTTCTTCCGGGAACCCTGGCCGGAGCTGGAAGAGGACCCGGCGGCGGCCCTCCTGGCCCAGGAAATCCGCAACCGGCTCCAGTTCCTGGTGGACGTGGGACTCGACTATCTCACGCTGGACCGCCAATCCCGCACCCTGTCGGGCGGCGAGGTCCAGCGGGTGCATCTCACCCGCGCCCTGGGGTCCGCCCTCACCAACGTCCTCTACGTTCTGGACGAACCCAGCGTGGGCCTGCACGCGCGGGACCAACAGCGGCTCATGAATCAGCTCCACCGGCTGGTTTCCCTGGGAAACACCGTGGTCATGGTGGAGCACGACCCGGACATGATCCGCCCGGCGGATCATGTGATCGATATGGGGCCGGGCGGCGGCGAGCGGGGAGGCCGGGTCCTCTACCAGGGACCGCCCGAAGGGCTGGCCCGGGCCCAAGGCAGCCTCACGGGCCTCTACCTGAAAGACGACGGAAAGCGAACCCCGCCCGGCGCCTCCGCGGACCGGCCCCGCAGGCACCCCGACTGGAGCCGGGCCCTGGTGGTCCGGGGCGCCGCAGAAAACAATCTGAAGAACATCACCGTCTCCTTTCCCCTGGGCTGCCTGGTGGGGGTGAGCGGCGTTTCCGGATCGGGAAAGAGCACGCTGGTGGAGGACACCCTCTACCACAACTGGCTGCGACTCATGGGCCGACCCGGCGAACAGCCCGGCCGTTGCGCGGCCCTGGAAGGGGCGGAGCTGGTGGACGACATGGTCCTGGTGGATCAGCGCCCCGTGGGCCGCTCCCCCCGGGCGAACCTTCTCACCTACACCAAGGTGCTGGACCCCATCCGCAAGATGCTGGCTTCCACGCCGGAAGCCCAAGTCCGCGGCTATTCCGCCGGGCACTTCTCCTTCAACGTGCCCGGAGGGCGCTGCGACCACTGCAAGGGGGAAGGCTTCCAGAAGATCGAGATGCAGTTCCTGGCCGACGCCTACGTGCGCTGCCCCGCGTGCAACGGCCGCCGCTTCCGGGACGAGGTCCTGGACGTGCGCGTCCGGGGCCTTTCCATCGCCGACTTCCTGGAGAGCACCGCCGCGGAGATCCTGGAGGCCTTTCCCGAAAACGAAGCCGTCCGCAGGGCCCTGGAACCGGTGGTGGACATCGGCCTGGACTACCTGCGGCTGGGCCAGCCGCTCACCCTGCTCTCCGGGGGGGAGGCCCAACGGCTCAAACTGCTCCGGCACCTGAGCCCCCATGGCACGGGCGCGGCCTCCAAGGGCACCTGCTTCCTGCTGGACGAGCCCACCGTGGGGCTGCATCCCCACGACCTGGAAAAGCTCGTGAAGGTGCTCCATCGCCTGGTGGACCGGGGCCATACCGTCGTGGTGGTGGAACACAACCTGGACCTTCTGTGGGCCTGCGACTGGATCATCGACCTGGGCCCCGAAGGGGGGCAGGACGGAGGAACGGTGGTGGCCGCGGGGAGTCCGGAGGAGATCGCCGCCAGCGCCCAAAGCCACACGGGACGGTTCCTGGCCTCCCGGTTTCTGAGACACGCCGACGGGAACAGCCCGGCGGCCCGCACCGTCCGGACCGGCCCCGCCGGGCCGGCCGAACCTTCGGCCCCGCCGTCGGAGATCGTGGTTCGCGGCGCCCGCGAGCACAACCTGCGCCTTGAGGAGGTGCGTTTTCCCCTGAACCGGATGACGGCGATCACGGGCCTCAGCGGATCGGGCAAGTCCTCCCTGGCCTTTGACATTCTCTTTGCGGAAGGGCAGCGCCGCTACCTGGAATGCCTTTCCACCTACGTGCGCCAGTATTTCAAGATTCTGGAGAAACCGGACGTGGACCAGATCCTGGGTCTCCCGCCCACGGTGGCCATCGAGCAGAGAACCGCGCAGCCGGGAAAGAAATCGACGGTGGGAACCATCACCGAGATCTACCACTTCCTGCGCCTGCTCTTTGCCCGGATCGGACGGCAGCACTGCCCGGGATGCGGCCGGCCGGTGGACGCCATGAGTCCGGATACCATCGTGCACCTGCTGGAACGGGAGCTCCGCCATCGGCCGGCCGCCGTGTTGGCCCCCCTGGTCCGCGGCCGTAAGGGAATCTACCGGGACCTCTTCATGAGGCTCCGGCGCCTGGGCTACCGGAGCGTTCGGATCGACGGAGTCCTTCATCCCCTGGATCCCCTGCCGTCCATCGCGCGCCACCGGGAGCACGACATCGAGGCGGTGGTCCTGGAGGAAGGGGAGGTCCGCGACCTGAACCCGGGGGAACTGCAGCGCCGTATCCTGGAAGCCCTGCGCCTCGGCGGGGGCACCGTGGTGGCGGCCGGGAGCCGGGACCGTTTCTTCAGCCGACATCTCACCTGCCGCCGGTGCGAAAGGAGCTTCGCGCCACTGGATCCCCGGCTCTTTTCCTTCAACAGCCGGCTGGGAGCCTGCCCCCACTGCGAGGGCACCGGCCTGGACGGCGATGGCCCCTGCACCCGTTGCGGCGGAACACGCCTGAACGAACAGGCCCGGGCCGTGCGGGTCCACGGCTGGACCATCGGGGCCCTGACGGACCTCCCGGTGAAGGACTTCGAGAAGACCTGGAAGGCTTTGCCCTTCGGGCCTTCCGAGGAACCGGTTTCCGGCCCCGTGGCCCGGGAAGTCCTGGAACGTGTGGGGTTTCTCCGGCGCGTGGGCCTGGATTACCTGGCCCTCAGCCGCTCCGGGCACACCCTGTCGGGGGGCGAAGCCCAGCGGATCCGCCTGGCGGCCCAGTTGGGGTCCAATCTGCGCGGGGTCTGCTACATCCTGGACGAGCCCACCATCGGCCTTCATCCGGTGGACAACGAAAAACTCCTGGCGGGGCTTCGGGAACTCACGGACCGCGGAAACAGCGTGATCGTCGTGGAGCACGACCCGGACACCCTGCGCCTGGCCGACAAGATCCTGGAACTGGGACCGGAAGCCGGATCCGGCGGCGGACGCCTGACGGCTCAGGGCCGCTACGACGACCTGGTCCGGCAACCCCATACCCTCACCGGTCGCTGGTTCGGCCCAAGGGGCCCCGCAGAGAATCCCCCCCGCGGCGGAAAAACACCCGGCCCCGCCGGCTGGATCACGGTGCGGGGAGCCCGTGCCAACAACCTGAAAGGCATCGACGCGGCCTTTCCGCTCCAGACCCTCACCTGCGTCACGGGCGTTTCGGGATCGGGAAAGAGCACCCTGGTCCATGAGGTCCTGCAAACGGCCCTCACCGGGATCCAAAAGGGCGTCCCCTGGGACCCCGCCTGGCCCCTTGCGGCCCTGGAAGGCCACGAGCCGGTCCAGCGGGTCGTGGAGGTGGACCACGCCCCCATCGGCCGCACCCCCCGGTCCACGCCCGCCACCTATGTGGGCATCTGGGACGAAATCCGAAAGCTCTTCGCCGCCGTGCCGGAAAGCCGCACACGGGGCTTCCCGCCGGGGCGCTTTTCCTTCAACGTCAAGGGAGGCCGGTGCGAATCCTGCCAGGGCCAGGGGCGGATCCGCGTGGCCATGAGCTTCCTCCCCGACGTGACGGTTCCGTGCACCACCTGCGGCGGGCGGCGCTTCAACCGGGAGACGCTGGCTATCCGCTACGGCGGCGCTTCCATCGCCGACGTCCTGGAGATGACCGTCACGGAGGCAAAGGACTTCTTCGCCGCCGTCCCCAAGGTGGTCCGGCCCCTCACGGTCCTGGACGATCTGGGTCTGGGCTATCTCACCCTGGGCCAGCCCAGCCCCACCCTGTCGGGCGGCGAGGCCCAGCGCATCAAGCTGGCGGCGGAACTCACCAACCACAAGGCCCCCACCCTGTACCTGCTGGACGAACCCAC
>JACIYN010000056.1 GCA_014359885.1 Desulfacinum sp. | reverse complement strand
GCGGGGGGATTCGAAACGGACGGGAGGTCGTCAGTGAGGCGTCTGAAACAGAAGATGGGGGATATCCTGCTGCGGGAAGGGCTGATCACGGAGGATCAGCTCCAACATGTCCTCGACTTGCAGAAGAAGCACCGGGCTTATGTTCCCTTCGGCGAACTGTGCGTGAAGTGCCGATTTATCAGCCGATCCGATCTCAGGCGCATCCTCCGAAAATACCGGATCGAGCTCCCCATGGGGGAAGTGCTGCTCAACATGAAGATGCTTACGCCGGAGCAGCTCGAAGAGGCCCTGGAGGCCCAGCAGGGAAGCAAGAAAAAGCTGGGAGAGATCCTCATCGAGAAAGGCTTCATCACCGAACGGGACCTGGTCGGCGCCCTGAGTATCCAGCTCGGCATTCCCCGGATCCTTCCCACCGTGGGGCTGGTGGACAAAAACCTTCTCAAGGGCCTCAGCCCGGCCTTTCTGAAAAAGAACCTGGTTCTGCCCGCTTTCAAGGAAGAATCGGTGGTCACCGTCATCATGGCGGACCCGCTGGATGGCGAGCTGATCCGGCATCTGGAACAGGTCTTCCGGTGCGAGGTGGAACCGGCCATCGCCACCCGCGACGAGATACTCAAGACCATCAACCTGCAATACCACGAACTGGAGCTGGGGCCCGAGGTCAAGCCCGCCGAGAAGCCCGAGCTGGTCATTGGGGAGAAGTCGCTGCTGGAGGCGGGGGCGGACAATGTGGTGGAGATCCTCAACTTCGTCATCTCCAACGCCATCATGGAAGGGGCCAGCGACATCCACATCGAACCCCTGGAGAACCGGGTCCGGGTTCGCTACCGGATCGACGGGATCGTCCACCACCGGACGGATCTGCCCATCGCCCTGGCTCCCCGCCTCATCAGCCGCCTCAAGGCCCTGTGCGCCTTGGACATCGCCGAAAAGAAGCGTCCCCAGGACGGGCGCATCCAGGCGCGGGTCATGAACAAGGAGTTCGATCTTCGGGTTTCCACCTACGTTTCCATGTACGGGGAGACGGTGGTCATCCGCATTCTGCCTCGCGAAAGCACCCTGATCGATCTGAGCGCCCTGGGCTTCAACCCGGCCAATCTGAAGGCCTACAAGGAAATCTTGGATTATCCCCAGGGAGTGATCCTGGTGACCGGCCCCACCGGCAGCGGCAAGACCACCACCCTCTATGCCTCCATCAATTATCTCAACAACATGGAGCGGGTCATCATGACCGTGGAGGATCCCATCGAATACGCCATCGACGGGATCGTCCAGGGGGCGGTGGCCCCGCATCTGGGCCTGACCTACCTGGACTGCATCAAGGCCATGATGCGCCAGGATCCCGACGTGCTCATGGTGGGCGAGATCCGGGACTCCACGGCGGCGGAAGCCGTGATCCAGGCGCCCCTGACGGGCCACAAGGTGCTCACCACGTTCCACACGGACGACACGGCCGGAGCTCTCCTTCGCATGATGGACATGGGGATCGAGACCTTTCTCATCAGCTCCACGGTGGTGTCCGTGGTCTCCCAGCGCCTGGTGCGCGTGCTGTGCCCCCACTGCAAGGTGCCCTCCGCACCCAAGGAGGAGGAGCTGGCCTTCTTTTCCACCATCGATCCGCTGGATCCCAACCAGTTCACCTTCTACGCCCCGGAAGGATGTCACCACTGTTATCACACGGGATACAAGGGACGAACCGCCGTTCACGAGCTGCTCGTGGTCAACGAAGCCGTGCGGGACGCCATCCTGGCCCGCAGCACCTCGGGCAAGATCCGCCGAATCGCCCGGGACCACACCCGCTTTGTGACCATGAGCGAGGACGCCTTCTACAAGGCGACCCTGGGCGTCACCTCCATCGCCGAGATCATGCGGGTCATCTACCACGACGCCACCAAGGGCCTGGCCAAGCGTTCCGCCGAAGAGGTGATCGCCCTGTGCGAGGGGAGGGAGAACGAACTGCCGTCACAGCAGGTGGCCGCTTAGGAACTTACCCGGCCCTGCTTGTCCGGTCCCGGGTGCGGCGAAACTCGGGTTCCCCTAGCCGCGGGGCCCCAGCCCCGCGGCCAGGGTCATCGCAACTCCATAAAGTGGCAGGAAATACGCAATGGCCTATCCGACGGCCGGGGGTTCCTCCGCAGCCCTAAAGGGCTGCGCTACGAGAAAAGAGGTCGTCCCCGGCGTCCCCGGACAGCCTCCTGGGGCGCCTGGCAATTCCATGAGTTGATCCTGAAGGGGGCGGTCCTTTCCCCTCGCCAGGTTCCGGCGGGCGGGCTGTAGGGGCGAATAATCATTCGTCCCGACAGGGGCCCGATTCCCCAAGGCACATTTCATCCTCCGTTGTCAAGGCCCGCCGAGACGGCTTCTCAGGGTGAGGAGCACCACCTCGCCGGTGGTGTTGAAGCGCACCGGGGATCCGGAAACGCCGGCACCGGAGCTCGTGTAGCCCGTCATGCCGCCGAGGTGCCAGAGTCCCTGGCAGAGGGATCGCGGGGAGCGGCTGTGGGTGAAAACGGGACCCACCGGGGGAACCTGGATCTGTCCGGCATGGGTGTGTCCGCAAAGGTAAAGGCGGGCCCCGATGCGGGCGGCCTCGTCGGCGATCTCCGGAGAATGGGCCAAAACGACCATAAAGGCACCGGCCGGGACCTGGGCGCAGGCGGACGCCAGGTCGTCGCACCGAAAATAGTGGGGATCATCCGCGCCCACGATCCAGATGGAATCCTCTCCCCGCCGAACGGGCAGCGCTTCGTTGACCAGGAAGCGAACCGGAGTGCCTTCAAGGGCCGCCACCATCTCCGGACAGTCGTGGTTGCCCAGCACGGCCAAAATTCCGTCCCGGGCCCGTATTTCCTTCACCAGCAAGGCCAGGCGCCTGACGGCCTCGTCACTGGGGCCGTAGTTTTCCATTCGGTAATCCCCGCCGAGCAGGCACAGATCCACTTCCTCGTCCCGGACCAGGGCCGCGATCCTTTCCAGGAGCCCGTCCAGACCGTCCAGGTGCAGATCGGTCAGGAAAAGGAGGGTGTAGCCGTGGAAGGCGGGCGGCAGATCCTCCAGTTCCAAGGTCATGCGCCTCTTGACCACGTTCAGGGCGTTGGCCTTTCCCGCTTCGTAGATCCCCAGACCGCGGAAGACCCGGTCCATCACAATGCGGTACATGAGCACGTCTTCGAAGTGAAAAAGCTGAGGCCAGGGCCTGGAGCGGATCTGGCAGCTGGCCAGTTCGCGAAGACGAACCCCTGGTCGCACGTTCCGGGGATAGTTTTCGAAGGGCTTCTGGAGAAGCACCTGCTTGAGGAAGTGGGATCCTGCGTAGGCGCCGGCCACAAAAAGCGCCAGGATCCCAAAAATCCCCCCGGCGCTCAGATCTCCATAGGGTCCGAGAACCGCCAGGGGCAGAAGCCCTTCGAAGACTTGATCCAGCACCGGAACGTTGCTGCCGCTGGGAAGGTTCAGGCGGCGCTTGAGAAAGCTGGACGCCATGTCGCCCAGCATGCTCAGGGCGGCCGCGGACGTTCCCACAAACCAGGGCCAGCCCAACAGCACGCAGAAGACGGTTCCGGCCGACACGGCCCCCAGAACGCCCCGCCATGTCTTGTTGGGGCCCAGAAGGGGGCGGCCGTCCGTGAAGAGGCGCCCGCCGTCCACGGGACGGGGCCACCGGGGAGACAGGAAGTGCGACAGAAGCGGAGGAGCCAGGTTGATCAGCCAAAGAAGCACAAGGCACTTCAACGATATCCACATGATAAGCTATAAAACCCCTCTTCCCACGGCGCGCAAGCGCCGAACATGGTGATCCATAAGGAGGTTCTTTCGACCGTGGCGGCTTCCGGCGTCCTCGTCTTTCGACTCACCCGATCCAACCGCTACAGCTTCCTGGCTCTCTTGGCGTCCCTGGAGGCGTTCCCGGGCGGCTTGGATCATACACCCTTGCGATGGCTGGACTCCAGGGCAAAAGAAGCCTGTGCTGCCGATCTGGATCGCCTTCTGAAGGCCCACGACCGCCTCCTGGTGGCCTACTCCTTCATGACGCCCCAATGGCCCCTGGTGCGGGAAGAAATCGAGCTTTTGGCGGCAGTGCCGGGGAGGGAGCGGGTCTTTCTGGTTGCCGGAGGTCCCCATCCGGCCGGTGATCCCAAAAGGACCCTGCAGGCGGGTTTCGACGCCGTGTGCCTGGGCGACGGGGAGGTCGTCTTCCCCGGGTTGGTGCGAGCATGGCGGAACAGAGAATCCCTGCAGTCGGTGCCGGGCCTCTACCTGGCCGCGCCGGAGGGGCCGGTGTACACCGGGCGGGCCCCTCGGGCCTCTCTGGATCAGGTGCCGGCCCTACCCGCGGAACATGGCAAGTTCGGGCCCATCGAAATCACCCGGGGGTGTCCCTACGGCTGCAAGTACTGCCAGACCCCCCGGCTCAAGGGGAGGAAGGTGCGGCACCGAGCCCTGGAGGGGGTCTTCCGGGCCGTGGAAGCCATGGTGGCCGCAGGCCGCACCGACATCCGCTTCATTTCCCCCAACGCCCTGGCCTACGGTTCGCCCGACGGCATCCGATGGAACGTGGGGGCCGTGGAAGCGCTGCTCTCGGGAATCCGGAGGCGCCTGCCTCCCCACGGGCGCATCTTTTTCGGAACCTTTCCCTCGGAGGTGCGTCCCGAATTCGTCCATCCCCAAACGCTGGAGACGATCGCGCGCTATTGCGACAACCGGCAACTGGTCATGGGAGCCCAGAGCGGGGATCCGGACATGCTGCGGCGCATGGGCCGGGGCCACGACGTCCGGGAAGTCCGCAGGGCCTGCCGGGCCATGCGGGCCCTGGGTTTTCAGCCCATCGTCGATTTCATCGTCGGCCTTCCCGGGGAGAGCGAACGGGCCATGCACCGGTCCGTGGACTTCATGGAGGAACTGGCGGATCTGGGTGGGCGGATCCATGCCCACGCCTTCGTTCCCCTTCCCGGATCCCCCTGGGCCGCCGCTGCCCCCAGTCCCATACCAGCCCGGGTTCGGCAGCGGTTGGAACGTCTCATCTCCCATGGTAAGCTTTTCGGCCAATGGAAAGCCCAGGAGGCGCTGGGCAGACGTTCGTTGTCCGCTTCATTGCGGTCCGATTCGGGATGATGACCACCGACCGGCTTAAGGCAGCCGGATCTTGGGGGTGCGGCCGTCTTCCAGGGCGCCTGCATCCGGGGCGCGGTAGAGCACCACGATGTGTCCCAGGAGCTGCACGAAGTGGGCTCCGACGCTTTGCGCCAAAGCCCGGGCCCGCTCCTTTTTCGGCCCTTCCTCGTGGGAAAGATCCGCCCACTTCACCTTGATCAGTTCGTGGTTGAGGAGCTGTTTTCGGATCTCGGAGATCACCCCCGGAGTGATCCCCTCCTGGCCGATCCGGACCACCGGCCGGAGCTTGTGGGCCAACGATTTGAGATGGCCCCGCTGCTTGCCGCTCAGTTCTCCGCTGGGGACGGGCGCCCAGTCCAGTTGGGACAGATCCACCCCTTCCTGCCACCACGGTCCTTTCCCGGGTTTGGAGTTCTTCTTCGCTCCCATAAAATCCCTTTCCTTTTGCGCCCCGAAGGGGCGGAATGGCTCCGAGAGCACAAAAAAAGACCCGGCTCCCCCGGGGGAGTCGGATCCCATCGCTTGCCTTTCTCCATACCCTATTCCAGATAAGGCTTCAAGGTTTCCTGCTTGCTGGGGTGACGCAGCTTGCGGAGAGCCTTCTTTTCGATCTGGCGGATCCGCTCCTTGGAAACCTTGAAGTTCCTGCCGATCTTCTCAAGGGTTTCGCCCGGCCGGCCGTTCAAGCCGAACCGGAGGCGCAGGATCTTTTCCTCGCGGGGCTGAAGGCTGGCCAACAGCTCCCGGGTGAGTTCCGCCAGCTCGTGGGCTTCGCAGCCTTCCACGGGGGATTCGGATTCCTCGTCTTCGATGAAGTCGCACAGGCGTTGTTCGTCCTCTCCCACCGGCATCTCCAGGGACAGGGGTTGAGCCACCAGGTTGAGCACCATCTCCACCTTCTCTTCCGGGATGTTGGCGCGCTCGCTGATCTCCTCCGGGGTGGGCTCCCGCCCCAGCTCCTTCACCAGTTCGTGGAACACCTTGAAGAAGAGGTTCTTCAGTTCGATAAAGTGCACCGGCAAACGGATGGTCCGCGTCTTGTCGTAAATGCCGCGGATGATGCTCTGGCGCACCCACCAGGTGGCATAGGTGCTGAATCGATTGCCCTTGGTGTGGTCGTAGCGTCCCACCGCCTTCATGAGCCCCAGGTTGCCTTCCTGGATCAGGTCATCGAAACTCATGCCCCGTCCCCGATACCTCTTGGCGATGCTCAAGACGAGGCGCAGGTTGGACTTCACCATGTGGTGCTTGGCCTCGTCGATGCGGGCCATGATCTCGTCGCAACGCCTTCGAAGGTCTCCGAACAGAGCCTCCTCCGGGTAATCGCTGCACGCCTGGTGCAGCGTTCGGGAAATGACCTTGAGGATCTTGTCCCGCACGCCGGGAAAACTCTTTTCCTGGGACAGGAGCTTGTGTACCTTGCCCCTGAGATCCTGGAGCAGCGGGTGGGCCTTTGCATGATCCTCCACCAGGCGCACCAGTGCATCCTGGCCGTCGCGGATGCGCTTGGCCAGCTCGATCTCCATCTCCGGCGTCAGCAGCGGGTAGGAGGAAACTTCCTTCAAGTAGCAGGTGACATGATCCTCATCGAAATCATCCACGGGATCCTCCCTTTCCTCCTCCATTTCCTTCAGCGATCCCGCCGGATCGTCGGCTGCCGTCAGAGCCCGGGGATCGCCACCGATTTCCAGATTGTCTCGATGTTCATCCACCAGATCATCCTCATCCAGTTGCTCGTGAGCCATTTCGTCGTCGGATCCCAGGATTCCCAGCTCCAGGAGGCGCTCGAATCCATCCTCCACCTCCCCCTTGGGGCGAAACCTTTCGAGAGGATCATAGCGGTCCTGATGGTATCCTTTCATGGCGACCCCTCCTCATGGGGAAACCCTAGGCCCTCTATGTTTTAATGGCGAATCAATCGATCCTTGGCACCTCCCTTTTGCCCTCGGCCCAACGGGACAATCCACCCTCTGCATGAAAGCGTTGCCTTTCCGGTCTTTCAGAAAACTAAGAATCGTTGACGATCGGGTCAATCCGGCGCCGGTCGTTCAGGCGATCCTTGCAAGTGTAGGGTTTGAGGCACTCACGGGGAGAAAGAGTGAGTGAAATCCACCGCTTTGAGAAAAGGGTCGGTGAATCGCGCGGGAGTGGGTTGCCGTCACTCAGATGCGAATTTCGACAACATCACCATCTTGAAGCACATAATCCTTCTGGACCATCTGTCCATCGAAGACTTCAGTCCCCCATATTCTAGCAAACTTCAGTTTGTGGACAAAGTCTTTGTGAATTTTTTCCGCAAGATCCTGCAGGGTGCTCCTTCTCGGCAGGACGAACGGCGCGGTGCGATCGGGTTCCTTGCCGGGGGCCTTTGTGTAAACACGAATGATATCGCAGACTTCGAAGGTGCGATCCAGCAAGTCGTGAAGGCCGAAACCGGTCCGCGTGGAGATGGGGACGCAGGGCAGTGGGCATTCCGCCAATTCCACGAAGGCCTGGAAATCTTCCAGGTCGTCTTGGGAGTCCACCTTGTTGACCGCCACCAGGGTCTTCTTGATGAAAGGCCTTTTCGGGAGGTCCTGGGGAACGGGGCAGCCGTCGGGGTAGATGCGGAGCTGGGCCAGAACATCCAGGGTTTCCTGGAGCTGGCCCAACGGATCCGCCTGAAGGTCCACCAGCAACAGGATAAGATCGCTTCTTCGAATCAGATCGGCCATCCAGGGATCCACGTAGGTTCGGTTGACGGGCGGCGTATCGATGAACTGGAACTGGATGTTCTCGTAGGGCACCATGCCGGGTGTGGGCTTCCAGGTGCTGTGGGGAAAATCCGCCACTTCCGGCTGCGCGTTGCTCAGGGTCCCCACCAGCGAAGATTTTCCCGTGTTGGGTGCCCCCACGACCACCACCTGCGCGGCTCCTTCCTTGTCGATCTGGTAGGCGGTGCTCTGTTTGCCTCCCCCTTTTTTCTGTTGGGCCTGGGATTTGAACTTGGCGATCTTTCGACGCAGGTCCGCTCTGAGTTTGTCGGTGCCCTTGTGTTTGGGCATGATGGTGAGCATTTCCTCGAGGGCCTCGATCTTGTCCTCGGGGGTCTTGGCTTCCCGGTACCGCTTTTCCGCTTCGAAGTAGGGGGGAGGCAGGTTGGCCGGCATCGTCCACGTCTCCTTTGCGCAGATCAGGTGTCCGCCGAAAAGAGAGTACGGGAAGTGGTCCGTTCTTGTCAATTGGAGGGCCGGAGGGTATAGAGCGGGACGTTGGAATCACGTGTCGGACCCCGGAATGCCGGACTTGAGGCGAAGGGAAGGAGGGAGGCTGGTTGGATGAAGTGCCCGGAATGCGGGGAAAGGCTGGTCTGGATCCGTCGGTGACGGCAGCAACTGTGGCGGTGCAGGTCGTGCCGACGCGATTATAGCCTGGAGGATCTCTACGAGCTGATGGATGAGGAGCTGGAAGAGCAGCTCGGTTGGATACGGGCCGACAGACTGTAGGGGCACCGACAGGCGGGAGGGGCGCCAACAGACTGTAGGGGCGCCAGCAGACTGTAGGGGCGGGGTTTATCCCCGCCCGCTAAGCGTGCGGTGATGGAGAAATCGGACAGAAAAAACGCTCCGTCCGGGCAAAAGACAGATCCTTCGCCAGCCTCCAGGAGCGTGTCCAAAAATGTTTTTCCGGCTTGGAAGGCCGGGACCGTCCCTCTCATTGTAGACGCGGGGCTTCAACCCCGCGGAAAGGGTCATCGTAACCCCCTAAAGTCGCAGGCCGTATGCGACGGCCTGTCCGACAACCGGGGATTCCTCCGCAGCCCTAAAGGGCTGCGCTACGAGAAAAGACGGTCGTCCGCGCCGTTTTCGGGCAGCCTCCTAGTGCCTGTCCGACAATGGCTCTCCGAGTTAAGAGCCCGAGCTATGGCCCCTCTTTTCGTAGCCGCGGGGCTTTAGCCCCGCGGGAAAGGGTCATCGTAACCCCCTAAAGTCGCAGGCCGTATGCGATGGCCTGTCCGACAACCGGGGATTCCTCCGCAGCCCTAAAGGGCTGCGCTACGAGAAAAGACGGTCGTCCGCGGTGTTTTCGGACAGGCTCCTAGCCCAGTTTCTCCCGCAGGATGGCCTGGGCCTTTTCCAGGGCTTCCTCCAGCTTTTCCGGCCGGCTTCCCCCGGCCTGGGCCATGTCGGGCCGGCCGCCGCCGCTTCCGCCCACCACTTGGGCCACTTCCTTGATGAGATCCCCCGCGTGCACTTTCGGGGTCAGGTCCTTGGTCACGCC
>JACIYN010000055.1 GCA_014359885.1 Desulfacinum sp. | reverse complement strand
GCCGCCAGGGCCACGTTTTCCACCAGATGTCCCGTATCCAACAGGCAATAGCGGTAGGCGCGGTCCCGATATTTCCAGGCGCTTCGGTAGAAGAGGGCCGTGAGGAAGAAGACCGCCGTCCAGCCGTCCACCTTCCCGAAAAAGGCCCCCCGGCGAAGTTGGCAGAGTCGGTTCCGAGCCAGGTCGAAATGGTGCAGCCCGTCCCGGACGCCGTCCACCCCCTGAACCGATACGTAGATCTCGCAGGGATAGAGCGCCCCGGCGGAGGGGGCGGCCCGGAAGAAGTGAACGTCCCGCCCGCGGCCGCTTTGAGCGGTGATGCCGTAGGCCAGGTGCAGGATCCGTCCCAGCCGGGAAAGGTCCATGGCCTGGACGGGCGTGCCCACTTTCCGGTTGAAAACCTCCCGGCAGGTCGTGGCGGAAGGTGTCAGTTCCCCGGGAAGGTCCGTGGTCGGCAAGTCCCGATAATGCTTGAAAAGCGAAGGCTGGGACGCCCAGTCCAGGTGCCCGCCGCCCAGGGCGCCGCGCGCGTAGGCCGTCTTTCGCTGGTACCGGCGACCGACCCCGTCCACGTCAGCCTCCCCACGGCATTTGGGCATAGGTTTCGCTCAGCTTGTCCCGGAACTGGCGGAAGAAGAGTTCATGCTGGCGTTCCCAGCGGGACAGCATCTCCAGGGCGCTCTTGGTCTTTCCCACCGCCTTTTCCGCCATGCCGGCATAGAACTCGCTCAGATCCTTTTCGATGAGCCAGGCCGTGTTGAACACGGTCACGTCGGGCACCATGGACCCTTCAATGCACTGTTCCAGGAATTCCTTTTTGGCCCGTTCGTCGAAGTAGTCGGTGGGCTCCAGGATCACGTCCTGAAGTTGTCCCGGGTCCACTTCCCGACCTTGGCGCAGTTCGTCGAGGATGCGGCGGATGAAGGCGATGTGTTTTTCCTCCTCGGCGATCAGCCGGCGGAAAGCGCTGACCGCCGCGCCCATCCCCAGGCGCTGAAGCGCCGTCTGGAAAAAGAGTTTTCCCGTTTCTTCCTGGTTGAGAGCGTACTCGAAGACCTTGATAAGGGGCTTGTTGGCACTCATGATCTCGTCCTTTCCGAGCTACTGGGTTTGGCTTTTCAGTTCCTTGCGGTGGCAGTCGCGGCAGCGCACAGGCCCCGCCTGGACGCCGGCTTCCGTCTTCTGTTTGTGGCAATCCACGCACCGATTCATGACCTGCTTTTTCTTGAGTTTTCCTTCCGTCTTGAGGGCGTCCACCGAGCCGGCCTTCCGGGGAAAAAGGTCGTGGCACGGCTCGCAGCGCCCCAGCAGCTCCTGGTGTTTCCAATGGGGGACCAGGGAGGGCGCCACGGGCCCCGACTGCAGAATGAGGGTTTCCGGCCCCTTGTCCACCGCGTCCGAGGCACCGGATAGATGGGCGATTCCAAGCCAGAGCCCAAGCACCAGAGTGAGAGCTCCGATCTTCAGAAAAATTGCCGAACGGTTCATCGCGCCGACTCCTTCTTGGTTCCCTCCAGCAAGCGTTCCAGTTCCTCGGGTTCTGTGACCGGCACCAGGCACCGGCGTTTTTCGCACACATAGGCCGTGGCCCGGCCCGAAACGGCTTCCATCCCGCCAACGAAGGGCGCCAGCCGCTCCAGGGTTTCGCCCCGGGGCGGAGGTTCCTTCAGCAGCAGAACGCGCCGGGGCTTGGCCCAACGGCGGACGACCCGGATCATCTCCTGGAGAACGGGATCTTCGCGGGCGCCCGTCAGAACGATTTCCGTTACGGGCCCCAGCGCCCAATCCAAACCGGTCAGAAAGTGGGTGTAGGCGCGCGGGTAGTTGGAAACGGCTCCGGCGAACGACCGGAGCACCCCATCGGCGGCCTCTTCCCAACGCGTATCCCCCGTGAGGTGGGCCAGGCGCAGCAGGTTGTTGAGCGCCGTGGAATTTCCGCTGGGGGTGGCGCCGTCGTAGATGTCCTTTTCCCGAAAGATCAGCGTTTCGGCGTCTTTTCCCGTAAAGAAAAATCCCCCTTGGTCGGAATCCGCAAAAAGATCCAGCAGGGAGTGGTGGAGCTCCACCGCCTTGTCCAGCCAGTCCGTATCCAGCGTGGCCTCATGGAGCTCCAGCAGGGCCCATCCCAGGAAGGCATAGTCATCCAGGCAGCCTAAGTGGGCCACATGCCCGTCCCGATAGCGGCGCATCAGGCGCCCGTCGGGACCGCGCAGGTGATCCCACACGAACCGCACGGCCCGGGCGGCCGCATCGGCGCATCCCGCATCGGTCAAAACCCAGGCCCCCTTGGCCAGGGCCGCCGCCATCAGCCCGTTCCAGGCGGCGAGAATCTTGTCGTCCTTGAGGGGCGCCGTCCGTTCCTTGCGCTTTTCGAAAAGGATCGTCCGGGCCGTCTCCAAGCGGCCCTCCACTTCCGGAACGCTCAAGGAGAACCTTTCGGCGCAGTCTTCCAACGAGCGGGCGTGATGGAGGATGGATCGGCCCTTTTCGAAATTACCCCGCTCCGTGACGCCGTACCGGTGGCAAAACAGCTCGGCCAGATCCGCCTTCAGGGCGGCGCGGATCTCCTGCGGCGTCCACGTATAAAAGAGCCCCTCCTCGCCCTCGGTGTCCGCATCCTCGGCGGAATAGAATCCGCCTTCCGGAGCCGTCATATCGCGGAGCACGTAGGTGAAGATTTCCTTGGCCGTCCGGGCATGGACTTCACGTCCCGTGACCCGATAGGCCTCCAGGTACGCCATGGCCAAAAGGGCCTGGTCGTAGAGCATCTTTTCGAAGTGCGGCACCAGCCAGCGCTCATCTACCGAATAGCGGTGAAAGCCGAAACCGAGCTGATCGAAGATGCCGCCCCTTCGCATGGCCTTAAGAGTTTCGTTCACCATGGTCACGGCCGAGCGGTCTCCGCTTCGGTGGTGAAAGCGTAAAAGGAAGGTGAGGTTGTGGGGCGTGGGGAATTTGGGGGCCGGGCCGAAGCCGCCCCAACGCTCATCGTAGGCGGAGCGCAGCTGCTCGTAGGCCCGTTCCAGGTCCTTTTCCGAAAGTGGCGCCTCTTGGGCCGACGTCCCCGTCTGTTGCAGCGCCTCGGTGATCCGGACCCCGGCGTCCAGAACCCGCCCCCTCTCCTCCTTCCAGAGGCGGGCGATCTCCCGGAGAATGTCCAGAAAGCCCGGCATGCCCATGCGGGACGTCTTGGGAAAGTAGGTGCCGGCAAAGAAGGGTTTCCCTTCCGGAGTCAGAAAGACCGACAGGGGCCAGCCGCCTCCTCCCGTCATCGCCTGGCAGACGGTCATGTAGATGCCGTCGATGTCGGGCCGTTCCTCGCGGTCCACTTTCACGGCCACGAAGTGCTCGTTGAGAAGGCGGGCCACCTCTTCATCTTCGAAGGACTCATGGGCCATCACGTGGCACCAGTGGCACGTGGCATAGCCGATGCTCAAGAAGACGGGTTTGTCTTCCTCCCGGGCTCGGAAGAAGGCCTCCTCCCCCCAGGGATACCAGTCCACGGGATTGTCCACGTGCTGCAAAAGGTACGGGCTCTTTTCGCCCGCAAGATGGTTGGGCATATCGGCCTCGATTCCGTTGGGCAACCAATCAAAGGTCGTTGCCGTGAAAGAAAACCGCGAATGAACGCGGATGGACGCAAATGTTTTCCCCGCTTGAGGGGAGGTACCGAGGTAGCCGGGATCGTTCAGACGAAAAAAGGGGCCGAAGCCCCTTGGGAATCACCTGGGTGCGGACGCCTTGCCGCCGGCGTAGGCTTCGCAAACCTTGAAGTCGATGGGCTTGCCGCATTGGGAGCATCTGTGCTCCTTGTTGAACTCGTCGGAAAAAATCTCCTTTTCCTCTCCGCATTCCGGACACTTGCAGATGAAGGACTGAAGATCCTTGAACTGTTCAAAGCCCGGGCAATGTTGCGGGGTATTCATCTTTCGCCTCCTTGCGTTTTTCCGAAAACGGGTTCTCGTCGGCAGGCGGAAAAGGTTCCGCCCTCTTCCGGAGCCGCGGGGCTTCAGCCCCGCGGAAGGAGTCATCGTAACTCCATGAAGCGACAGGAAACACGCGATGGCCCATCCGACGGCCGGAGATTCCTCCGCAGCCCTGAAGGGCTGCGCTACGGGAAAAGAGATCATCCGCGGCGTTCTCAGACAGGCTCCTGGGCCGCGCTGTTCACCAGCGCGGCGATCTCCTTGCCGTATTCCTGGGCCATCTGGACGCCGCCTCCCAGTGCCGCCGACTTGAGCATGAGGGGCCCGCCGACCATCTTCATCTTGTAGATGTTCTTCATGGTGTCGAAGATGCGCCCCGGGGCCTCCCCGCTCCAGCCGAAGGCCCCGAAGGCACCGCCCGCCTTTCCTTCCAGGTCGTATTGTTCCAGCTTGAAAAGAAAGGTCTTCATGGGCTGCATCATCTCGCCGTGGTAGGTGGCGGATCCCAACACCAAGGCATCGAAGTCTTCCGGGGTGACCCCGGCCTTGTCGAATTCCTGGACGCTCATCATCTGAACATCCACGCCGGCCATTCGAAGACCTTCCGCGACAAGCTCCCCGATGCTCTTGGTCTGATTGGTCCGCGTGGCATACACAATCAGGGCTTTGGGCACGGCACCCTCCTGTTTCGCCGTCTACTCCTCGACGTCCTCCACATGCTCCACCGTGGCCTTGTGCTTGGTGCCGCACGTGGGGCACAGAATCTCTATCTCGTCCTGCGGGCCGATGTACTTTTCCTGTAGCTTCTCCGGCCCCAGAAAGGTCACGTCACCGCACGCACACTGGGGACACTGTCCGCGAACCTTGTAGCGCTTCTTGGCCATCTTCTCTTCCTCCCTCGTTAAAAGGTGATCACCTGCCAGCCTTCCTCCACATAGCGCCCCATGCTCACGTGTCCTTTCATGTCCGCGATGAGGGGAAGACCTTCCTCCTCCACGGCTTCCAGCACCTGGAGCTTGGCGGCGCAGCCTCGACACACGCCGGCGAAGAGCCCTTGCGTCTTCACCCGGTTGTACAGTTCGTGCATGGGATGATCGCGGCGGGCCAGTTCCGGAACGACCCTGACCGAAGCCCCCTCGATCACCACCTTGACCTCAAATCCCCGCTCATGCATGTCCAGGGCGTTGAGCAGCACATGGACGAAGCACATCCCTTCGCCGTTGAAGGAAAAGAGCACCACTTTCTTCATGGCGCTTTCCATCCTTGCCATCGCCGCTCCCTACGAACCGCCTTGAATCTTCTGGAGCTCCTGGATGATGCCCTCCAAGGGCGGGCGCTTGTTGATGTCGTGCACATCGATGTAGCAAATGACGCCCTTCTTATCGATGATGAAGATCGCCCGCTCGGTCACGCCGTCGGATCGGAGCACGCCGTACTTGGAAGCCACCCGGCCGTGGGGCCAGAAGTCCGAGAGCACCGGAAACCAGACGCCCCCCATCTCCCGGGTCCAGGCGTGGAGCGTGGGCAGATTGTCCACGGTGATCCCGAGAAGCACGGCGTCGTAGGCTTCGAAGAGATCCCGCGCGATGTTGTATCCCGGCCATTGATCGGAGCAGACGGGGGTCCAAGCTGCGGGAACGAAGGAGATGACCACGTTCTTTTTGCCCCGGTATTGGGACAGGGTGACCCGCGGTCCCTGGATGGAGGGGAGAGTGAAGTCCGGCGCTGGATCGCCGACCTTGAGGACGGGGACCGAATCGACGGGTTTGAGATGCCCCGGCTGATAGATTTTGCCTTGGAACTGCTCGGACACGCTCCATGCTCCGTGGGGAGCCGCCAGGAGCAGGGCCGTCGCCAGGACGCCGCACGCCAGCCTCTTCATCTTTTTGCTTTTCGCCATCACTTTATCCTTTGTTTCCGGCTGATGATCACGGCACTCAGTGCGGCATCGCCTCATCCATGAAAGCCATTCCCGGACGGAGCCCTTCTCACCGGTCTTCTCCATCACTGCGCGCCCAGCGGGCGGGTATAAACCCCGCCCCTACACCCGACGTCGGTGCCTATTGCCAGGGGCCGGCTTTCTACGCCCGGACCGGGGTCAGGGCCGCTGCCATGAAACGACGGATTTCGTAGGCGTGCCTGCCGGTCGGCCGTCAGTTTGTCGAAGAAGTCCTCTGGCTCCCCGAAGGAACCCGGTTGGGAATAGATGACCCGCCGAGATCCGTCGGCCGAGCGCCTGATCGCGATGAAATGGGGGGTTCGGGTCTGCCCCAGGAGCTTATGGACCCGGTAGTCGCCGTCGGCGATGAGCGGGAAGGGCACCTGGTACTTCTTTCGAAAGACATCCACTTCGAACCGGGAGTTTCCCACCCCGATCCCCAGAATCTTGACGGTCTTGCCGGGTTTCGACTTCTGTTGAGCAACCCTGTAGAACTCGTTCACCACGGGCGCTTCCCGCTGACAGTAGGGACAATACATGCTGAAGATCTCCACCAGCACCACGTCCGCATCCACCTGGTTGACGGAAAAGGTATCCACCGCGCCCAGCCCCAGGTAGGCCCGCATGGCCGGGTCTTCCGGAGCCGGGAGCATCACGTCGGGAAAGGCTTCACCCACCTGGGGCACGCCTCCGTCCTGCGCCACGCTTGCGGGAGGGGCCAGAGCACATCCCAACAGTCCCGCCGCCAAGGCGAAAATCAGAATCGGTTTCCACATCAGAGCACCTTTACCTTTCTCCGCTCCCTGGGGGCGGAATCAGGGCTTTTCAGCCTCGCGGGCCGCCGGGCGATCCATCTCCAGCCGTCGCATCATCTCCCGCAAGCCCTTGGACTGGTACCAGCGCCCGTTGTCGAACACCCCGTAATCGGATCCCATCATGGCCGACGAAAAACGGATGGAATTGGCAAAAAAGAGCCACTGCTCCACCCAAAGTTTTTCCATGGGTTCGTCAAAGGGGTTTCCATCGCCGCCGGGCCCCCGGGCGATTCCCTCCTTCCAGGCTCTTTCCATGATCTCCGTGGCCGTGCGCGTCATGCGATGAGTTTCATCCAACGTCTTGGTAAAGCGTTCCCAGTGGCCCTGAACCCAACTTGCGGAATGGCACGCCAGGCAGACGGCGTGGAGGTTCTCCCGGCGCCTTTCCTGCTCGTCGCCGTCGATCAAGGCCTCCTTCACCGGGCTTCCGTCCAGGTTGGTGGGAAGGGCCAGACCCTGGGCATTGCGGATGGAGGAGGTGTCCGGATTCTTGGGATGGGCGTGGGAATAGATCAAACCGAAGATCCTCCACGGAAGCCGGTCGTTCATGCGGTGCGTGCGTTGGGCCACCACGTTGCCGCCCTCATCCACCAACAGGCTCACGTGGCACGCAGCGCAGGTGGGGGCGTTGAAGTCCTTCCCCACCACCCAGGGAACGCCTTGGAAATTCCATTTTTCCTTCTGGGATGCGTAGATGTTCCCATGCTTGCTCACCTGGTAGACCTTGTAGGCGGGCACGTCCGGTCCCTTGTGGCACTGGGAGCAGGTGTCGGGCTTGCGGGCCACTTCCAGGGAGAAGGCATGGCGGGCGTGGCACGATGAGCAGGAGCCCTTGGAACCGTCCGGGTTGAGACGTCCCACCCCCACGTTGGGCCACCCGGTGAGGACCGGAAAATCCATCTCCCCCAGGTCCGTTTCCCGGGACACCATCCCCTGCACCTGCACCCGGGTGCCATGGCAACTGAGACAGGCATCATCGTTGGTCTGGGGAAGCACTTCGGCCGTCTTCAGGCGTCCCGCTTCCAGGGCCTGGATGCCGTTGATGGATTCCGTCATTTGAACATAGAGGGGGTTGTTCACCAAATTCCCATAGGCGTGGGCCATGATGTTCTCCCCGTATTGGTCCGCTTCCTGCCGGTGGCAGGTCCGGCAGTCCCGGGGAGTGACCACCACGTGCACGGAATAGCCGTTGTGTTCCACCGTATCCTTGTGGTCCTGAGGGTTCAGGGTGTGGCATTCGGCACAGCCCACGCTGGTACCCTGCAGGGATTGGGGAATTTCATCCGAGCTCACCTTTCGGTGAAGGGGAGCCGCCTGCAGGGCGTCGGCGGGCGTGGTTTCCGCATGGCGGCTTCGCTGCCAGTCGGAAACGATGCCCGGTGTGGCATCCACATGACAGGCCAGGCATTCCTGGGTGGCGTCGCTGTGGGGCGCCGCTCCCGCCGCCGAAGGCAGGACGGAAAGAAAGCACCAAAGAATCAGACCGCCCCTCCCTCCCCTCCAACATCCAAGAGTAAGTCTTCCGCGTCCGTTCGTATGCATCAGAAGTCCGCTCTCACCCCAAGGCCACGTCCAAAACCATCATGACCACGAATCCCACGAGACACGCCATGGTGGCCAGATCCGCATGGCCGCTTCGCTGGGATTCGGGAATCACCTCCTCCACCACCACGAAGATCATGGCTCCGGCTGCAAAGCCCAGAGCGTAGGGGAGAACGGCGCTGGAAAGCCCTACCACCACGGCCCCCAGCACCCCCGCCACCGGCTCCACCGCGCCGGAAAGCTGGCCGTACCAGAAGCTCTTGAGGCGCCCCATGCCTTCCCGCCGCAAGGGCACCGAGACGGCAAGGCCCTCGGGAAAATTCTGGATGCCGATACCCAGGGCCAACGCCGCCGCACCGGCAAGACTCGCTTCGGGGAGACCCGCTCCGGCCGCTCCGAAGGCCACCCCCACCGCCAGCCCCTCCGGGATGTTGTGGATCGTGATGGCCAAAACGAGAAGAACCGATCGCTTCCATCGGGTCGGGATCCCTTCGGCTTCGTCCATCCGGAAGCCCACGTGGAGATGGGGCAGGACGGCGTCCACACCCCGGAGGAAAAGGCCACCCGCGAGAAATCCCACGGCGGCGGGGAACCACGGCATGGCGGACTCGGAGGACATCTCGATGGCCGGGGCCAGCAGGGACCAGTAGCTTGCTGCGATCATCACCCCGCCGGCGAAGCCCAGCATGGCGTCCAGCAGGCGCTGCCTGTAGGAGCCCATCCAGAAGACGGCGGAAGCCCCCAGGGCCGTGAGGCCCCAGGTGAAGAGGGTCGCCACGAGGGCCTGCACCACAGGAGGAGAAGACCGCACGCCGTAGAGAAGATCCGCCATGTGTCCGAGTCTTTCCGCGCCGATGGACGGCCCTCAAGAAATGTCTATTACCGGGGACCTGTCCGAGAATGGAAATCCGTACAAGATGCCGGGAAATTTCCGTTCTCTTCGTAGCCGCGGGGCTTCAGCCCCGGGGAAAGGGCCGTCGCAACATCATGAAGTGACAGCAAACACGCGATGGTCTATCCAACGTGCGCAGGTTCTTCCGCAGCCCTAAAGGGCTGCGCTACGAGAAAAGAGATGATCCGCGACGTTTTCGGACAGCCTGCTATGTGACCGGTCCCGCTCCGTCCAGGCGCGCACCGCTCTTTTCCATGAACCACCCTTGCGGATCCGTGTAGTAGAACTTCAGGTCCTCCAGGATCCGCCGGTGCTCGCGCTCCTCCGACGACATGCGGCTCAGGAATTCCTTCTGCAGGGGGTCCGTGGCCTTTTCCAGCTTCTCTTCAAAGAGCCGGATGCAGGCCTCTTCCAGCCGAATGCCCGTCTCCAGGGCGGCCAGTTCATCGGAACAGCTGTCGGCCAGCTTGCTTTCCTTGGGCGATACCCTCTGGAGGAGCTTGGCCATGAGATCCTCTTCGGATGGCACGTACCGGCAGGCATCGGCCCAGGCCTTGCCGGCCTTCAACTCCTCGTAGATCTCCTGGACCAGGCCGCCGTGTTCCTTCTCCGATTCGTAGAGCAGCTGAAAGGTCTCCTTGCCCACGGCATCGGAACAGCCTTCCATGGCTTCCTTGTAAAGCTTTTGCTTCTTTTCCTTGATCTCCACGGCCTGGCAGAAGGCATCCAGGAGTTCTTGACTGGACAGCGCCATGGGCACCTCCTTGGCAAAGAATCAGGGTGGGATGGCGAGAAGAGGGCCCCGGGCAGGGGGTTTCCCCGCTCCCGGAACCCGTCGGGCGGAGTCGATGGTGCTAGGCCGATGCGGGCGGTGCCACCAGGGTCGTTCCCGGAGGCAGGTTGAAGACGCGCTGCCCCAGCTCCCTGTCCAGCATGAAAAGACCCCCCTGAGCGTTCTCCATGAGCTTGATCTTCTGGAGGATCTCATCGGCGCTGGCCTCTTCCTCCACCTGCTCCTTCACGAACCACTGGAGGAAGTTGTTGGTGGCATGATCCCTTTCGGCGATGGCCAAGTCCACCAGATCGTTGATCAGTCCGGTGACCTTCTGTTCGTGCTTGTACACCTCTTCGAACACGTGGAGCGGCGAATCCCATCGGGCCGGCGGAGCCTCGATGGCAGCCAGGCTCACCCGGCCACCCCGCTCGTTCACGTAATCGTAGATCTTCATGGCGTGGGAAAGCTCTTCCAACGCCTGCGCTTCCATCCACCGGGCGAAACCGCCCAGGCTCACTTCATTAAAGTGGGCGGCCATGGCCAGGTAGAGATAGGACGAATAGAGTTCCGCGTTGATCTGGGCGTTGAGGGCCCCTTGCATCTTTTCGCTCAGCATCGGCTTATCCCTTCCAGAGCCCGTGCAGATTGCAGTATTCGCGGGCCGTGACCGATTCCGCCTTCACACAGAATTCCGCCTCGGGAGCATCCCCGGGCTTGAGGAAGCGAATGTAGGAGATCCCATCAGCGATGAGCTCGATCCACTGGATGTAATGCTTTTCTTCCATGGGATGGGCCACGCTGCCCACTTTGACCCTGTAACCGTCGGCGGTCTTTTCCACCACGGGCACATGTTTTTCCTTGGCTGCGTCAACCACTCCCTCCTTCAAGAGGACCATGGGCTGGCCGCAGCAGACCAGTTCACCCTGACCGCCCCACAGGACTTCGATGATGTTGCCGCATGCTTCGCACTTATAAAGCTCTCTTCTTTCCGCCATTTCCAGAATCCTCCTGATTGATGTTCACCCGAATCCAGGATCGCCCTAAGAGGAGGGCGATCCTTCCAACAACCATGGCGGCCCGCCGTTCCTGCACCAAACTCGCACCGGCCGCTTCCAGCCGGTCCAAGGCACCGGCTACAGGCATCGGCGTACCGCCTCGAGCACCGCCGCGTAGTCGGGCTCTTCGGCAATCTCCTTCACCAACTGCACATGGCGCACCACGCCCTCCCGATCCACCACAAAGACGGCCCGAGCCAGGAGTCTCAGCTCCTTGATGAGAACCCCGTAGGCCTGGCCGAAGGACGCATCCCGGTGGTCGGATAGGGTGATCACGCGCGTCACACCCGCCGCACCGCACCAGCGCTTCTGGGCGAAGGGAAGATCCATGCTGAGGGTGAGAATCACCACGTCATCGCCCAGGTTTTCCGCCTCCTGGTTGAAACGCCGCGTCTCCATGTCGCACACGGGCGTATCCAGGGATGGAACGGAAGACAGCACCACCACCTTCCCCTGGAACTGGGAAAGGCTTACGGGTTGGAGATCGTTGTTCAGAGCTTGGAAATCGGGAGCCTTCGTGCCGACCGGCACTTCGTCTCCCACCAGTGAGAGCGGGGCTCCCCGCATGGTTACGGCTCCAGGTCTTTCCGCCATGGTACGACTCCTCGCTTTCGTGAAGGGGAAGGTCCTCGAAGGAAACTTTTCGCAAAGGCCAAGCGTGTGTGCTTCTAACTGTAAGCTCCGGTCCAAGGACCGTCAAGGAAGGGCGGGGAAAAATCCGCGAAGCGAAAGGGCGGGGTCGGGAAAGGGCGAAGGATGATTCACCCCCACATCTTGCGCGAAGGGAAAGGCCTCAAGGAGCCTGTCCGAGAATGGTTTTCAGGCTCAAGAGGCCGGGAATTTCCAATCACTTGGTAGCCGCGGGGCTTCAGCCCCGCGGAAAGGGTCATCGTAACCCCTTGAAGTCGCAGGCCGCATGCGAGGCCTATCCGACAACCAGGGATTCCTCCGCAGCCCGAAAGGGCTGCGGAGGAACGGTCCTCTTGGCGCTTGGGGCACGCTCCCAGGTATCAGGAGGTGGCAGCATCGTCCACCGGCTCCAGGATGATGCGGCAGTCGGCCACGGTGGCCCCTTGCCCCGCGTCGTGAACCAGCATGGGGTTGATGTCCAGTTCCTTGATCTCGGGATGATCCAGCACCAGATCCGACAGGCACACCAGGAACCGCTCCAGGGACGCGGTGTCGGTGGCGGGGCGGCCCCGCACGCCCTTGAGCAGTTCGTAGCCACGGATGCCGCGGACCATGCGCCGGGCTTCGTTACGCCCGATGGGGGCCACGCGGAAAACCACGTCCTTGAAGATCTCCACGAAGATGCCTCCCAGGCCGAACATGAGCAGCGGCCCGAAGACGGGATAACGGGTCATGCCCAGAATGACCTCTTCTCCCCGGGGCGCCATCTTCTGTACCAGCACTCCCACGATCTCCGCCTCCGGATTGTACGCCTTGGCGTTGGCCAGGATCTCGTCATAGGCGGCGGCCACTTCCTCGGGAGATCCCAGGTTGATCTTCACTCCCTGGGCATCGGACTTATGCAGGATCTGCGGAGACACGATCTTGAGCACCACCGGAAAGGTGAGGCTCTGGGCGTATTCCACCGCCTCCTGGCGGCTCTTGGCGATGAAGGAAGGCAGGGTCTGGAAGCCGTAGCAGCGAAGCAGCTCGCCTCCCTCCCATTCCGTCAGGGACCGGCGGCCTTCTTCCAAGGCCTTGCGGATGATCTCCCGGGCCTTGTCGGTGTCGTGCTTCAGGTCGAATTGGGCCAGGTGCTGCCGGTTGAGCCAGCTGGAATAGCGGTAGAGGGCCCCGAAGGCCTGGGCCGCATGTTCCGGGAAGCGGTAGACGGGGATCTGGTTTTCCTGCAGAACCTTCACGCCCGCCGACACGTCGAAGATCCCCATGAAACAGCACAGGATGGGCTTATGGGTCTTCTTGTCGATCTTCACGATGGCCTTGGCCGTCTCCAGGGCGTTGGTCATGGACTGGGGGGTGAGGATCACCAGGGCGCCGTCCACGTTTTCATCCTTGATCACCGCTTCCAGGGCGTTTTCGTAGCGATCCTGGGTGGCGTCCCCGATCACGTCCACCGGGTTGTGGACATTGGCCGTGGCCGGCAGGTGGCTCGCCAGGGCCTCCACGGTCTCTTCCTGGAAACGGGCCAGCTGAAGCCCGGACGACACGGTCATGTCCGTGGCCACAATGCCCGGGCCGCCCGCGTTGGTCACGATGGCCACCTTGTTCCCCGTGGCCGTCTTGCGGCTGGCGAATGCACTGGCGAAATTGAAGAGCTCTTCGATGGAATCCACCCGGATGATGCCCGCCTGCTGGAAAATGGCGTCATAGACCGCTTCCGAACCGGCCAAGGATCCTGTGTGGGACGCCGCCGCCTGGGCGCCCGCCGCCGTGCGGCCGGACTTGATGACGAGCACCGGCGTGGGCCGGTCCCCCGAAGTGATCTTCTTCACCTCGTGGATAAACTCCGGCCCGCGACGAAGCTCCTCCAGGTAGATCATGATCACCTGGGTGTCCTCGTCCTGGTGCAGGTAACGGAGCAGGTCCAGCTCGTCCACGTCCGCCTTGTTGCCGATGGAGATGAACTTGGAAAAGCCGAAATCGCGTTCTGCAGCAAAATCGAGCACCGACGTGCACAGGGCGCCGCTCTGGGAAATGAAGGAGATGTGGCCCGGAGCGGGCATGCGGTTGGAAAAGCTGGCGTTCATCCGCACGGCCGGGTTGGGATTGATCACCCCCAGGCAGTTGGGCCCCACCAGGCGGATGCCCGCCTCCCGGCACTTGGCCACGATCTGGTCCTCGATCTTCCGGCCTTCCTCACCCACTTCCCGGAAACCGGCAGAAACGATGACGATCCCCTTCACGCCCTTCTGAGCCGCTTCCTCCACGGCCAGGAGGGCCGCTTTGGGCGGCAGCACCAGGATGGCCAGGTCGATGGGATCCGGAATGTCCAGAAGACTCGGGTAGGCCTTGACGCTGAGGATCGACTTGGCCTTGGGGTTCACGGGAAAGAGGGTTCCCGTGTACCCGCCCTTCAGGATGTTGGCGAAGATGTCGTGGCCCACCTTGCCGGGAGTCGTGGACGCACCCACCACGGCCACCGACTGAGGGGAAAAGATGGCTTCCAGATTCTGCATGTCCTGTCCTTTCTCTTGCGATGTATTTTCATCTCCGGTTCTCGGGCCCGGAGTCGCCTCGTCGATCTTGGACGGCTTAAAGGAGCCACAGGCTTATACAGAGTTGGGAGGGGGAGGTCAAGAGGACTTTGTGAAAAAAGAAGCAAGATCAGGACTCGAAGCCTCCTGGACGCCATCGGTTCCGTGGCCAGCGCCAGCACCGGCCCGGAAGGCTGCAGACTCGAAGCCCCGGACAATCAAAAATTTAACCGGTTTTCCATGGGCGTTTCAATGGCCTGCGGGAATCCACGTCAGGACCGGAACCCCGTGTGAAGGCGCTCCAAACGAAGGATGAAACGCACCTTTGGCAAGCAGACCCCTGTAGGGGCGAATGATTATTCGCCCCTACAGGCCGTGGGCGCGAACGGAACGAGGTCGTGTTTCATATAATTGGACGATTCTTCCCCATCGGGAGGTTCCGGCGGGCGGGCGTAAAGCCCGCCCCTACGAAGGCAGATGTGCTTGTTGAGTCGGGGCGGGAATCAGGGCGATGCGGACCTTTCGCGTCCGAGGCCCGTCGAATTCGCAAAGGAAGATGCGCTGCCAGGTTCCCAGCTGGAGCCGTCCCTTCTCCACCAGGATCTGCACGGAGCTGCCCACCAGGCTCGTTTTGATGTGGGCCGCCGAATTGCCTTCCATGTGCTTGTAGGGCCCCCGCCAGGGCACCATGGAATCCAGCATGGTCATCACGTCGTCCATCACCGCCGGGTCGGCCCCTTCGTTGATGGTGACCCCGGCGGTGGTGTGGGGCACATAGACCACGCACAGCCCCTGGGACACTTTCCTTTCCTGGATCTTGGCGGACACCGCCCGGGTGATATCCACCGCGGCGCTCCGACTGGACGTGGTCACTTGAATCGTATCGCTCCACATGGGACCCCTCCTTCGGTTCTTTGCCGGTTATCGGGGAAGGATCAGGCCGCCGTGTTCGGCTTCAGGCTCTTTCTCTTCGTCATCCGGCTCTTCCGCCAGGCTGGTGGAAACGCCGTGCAAGACCTGGAGGGCCCAGGCCGTGAGGCGCGCGGTCACCGGACTTTCTCCGGGATCCTCCAGGGATCCCACGTGTTCCGCCAGCGCCAGGAACAGGGCCGCTCCCTGATCGTCACCGCTCAGATAGCGGGCCAGGGACGTCTCCACGTAGTGGGCCGACAGAACGTCAAGGACCTTCGAATCAAAAAAGGCCCGGGCCGCCTTGGCCACGATCTCCCTTTCCTGGGCGGCCTTCACATGATCGGGCACCACCAGGACCGACCGGCGGGCTGTTTCCAGCTCCATGGCGGCCGTCTTCAGGGCTTGCGATTCCTGGAAGAGCGGCACCACCCAACTCACCTCCCCCACCGCAACGTCCGCCAGGAATTCCGGATCGTAACCGGAATCGACCGGCAGTTTCTCCCTCCAAAACACGTGGGATCCGAAGCTTCCCGTGCCGCTCCCATGGGGCGACAGGGCCTGGCGGGCGAGCAGGATCTGGTCCCTTTTGAGGGTATCCAACCGGCCCAAACGTTCCAGCTCGAAAAACACCTGGGCCATATGAGCCACGGGCACCGGATGGGGTTGGGCGTCCAGGTGTTCGGCACTTCCCCGCAAAAGCTCCCGGTATTTCTTGCGGGACTGGAAGGACGCATGGAACATCTGCCCCTCGAAGGGCGCGGTGACCGCCAGCACCACCATGAGAAAGTCCGGTTCCCCCTTGATGGGAAGATAGGCGCTGTACTGCCAGAGCCCCGCCCCCACGGGCGGCGTCACCAGGTGGCATTCTTCCTTGCGCACTTCCTGGCGGATGAGGGTCACCGGGGCGGAGGCGTCGGGAACGTTTTGAGTCTCTTCCGGCAGTGGGTAGCCCTTCTGGCGGAGCCGGTATTCCGCCTGGCGGACCACCTTGGCCAGTTTCTTGTCCGTCACCACGGAGCGCAGTTCGCAGAAGGCACGGAAACAGACGCCGTTGTCCCGGCGGCTGAGGTCGTCCAGGAGAGCCGCCGCCACCCGCTGCCGGTCCCCCAGGACCTGCCTCAGGGTCTTCAGGCAGTTGTCCAGGCTCTGGCCGTTGGGGTCCTGGAGGCGCAGCCGATCGATCATCAGCTCCACTTCCCGCCGCTCGTTTTCGGTGAGACGCAGAACGTCCTTGTCCTTCCTTTTCCTTTTCGCCATGGTCCGACCTCGTCCGGCGCCGCCCACAAAAAAGCCCCAGAAACCGCTGGGAGCTTCTGGGGCCTGGTGAGCGCTTGAGGGATCTTTTATTCTTCTTCCCGCGGCTCAATGATCAGAGAGTCCGCCACGAGCTCCCAGAGGTATTTGACCTCCACATCCATAAAATCGTACTCTTTGCGCAAACTCTTCATGATTTGGTCGCGGCAGTTGTGGCACGGGGCGATGAGCAGCTTGGCGCCCGTGTCCTTGATCTGCTTGGCCTTCACCCGGCCGTAGAAGATGCGCTCTTCCACGTAGGGAGCGGCCCACGCACCGCCGCCGGCACCGCAGCAGAAGTTGTTGGCCCGGTTGGGATACATGTCCACGAAGTTTTCGCAGCACTGCTGCACCACCCAGCGGGGCTCCTCGTAGTAGCCGTGGCCGAAGGCCCGTTCGCTCTTGCGGCCGTAGTTGCACGGATCGTGGTAGGTGGTCAGTTCGTGGTGGATGGACTTGTCCACCTTGATCCGGCCTTCCTCCAGGTACTGCTTGAGAAGATCGTGCACGCTGACGAACTTGACACCCTCATCGGCAAACCATTGTTGCAGACCAAGCCTGGTCGCATAGTAGGCGTGGCCTCATTCCGGTAAGACAAGGTACTCGCACTCGAGCTCCTTGTAGTTCTGGACCAGGCGGCCCACGATCTCCTTCATGGCGGCGTCGTCGCCGGTGAAAAGACCCCAGTTGACGCCTTCCCAGTTCTTGGAAGCCACGGTCCACGATTCCCCGGCGGCGTAGAGAATCCGCCACCAGAACATCATGTCTTCCGGCTCCGCGAAGGGCTCCTTGGAGTTGATGGTGAACAGATACTTGGCGCCCTTCTTGTCGATGGGCACCTCGAAGCCGGGAAGTTCTTCGGCCAATTCCGCGCCCAAGTCCTCCAGGAGGAACTTGAAGTCCTCTTCCGGAATGCCCACGTTGTTTCCGGTCTTGAGGCACATCTCCACGCCCTTATGGAGCACGCCGGGCACCTTGTCCCGATCCCGCATGGCACGCGCGGAGCGAAGCAGCTTGAGCAGGTCGATGTTCATGGGGCAGGCGTGTTCGCAGCGACCGCAAAGCGTACACACCCAGGGAAACTTGGAATCCACAATCTCCTGATCCAGCCCCAGGACGGCCAGCCGAACGACCTTGCGCACGTCCAGGCCGTCCACGCCCGTGACCGGGCAGCCTCCGGCGCACGTGCCGCAGGTCAGGCACAACTCGGCGTATTGGCCCGCCAGTTTGCGCCTTTCTCGTTTGGACAACAGCAAAGGCTCCATAATTCTCTCCCCTGACTTGGTTCCCGTTAGACAACCACCGATCTTTCCTAACACAAGAGCCGTTCTCTTAAAAGATATTTTTCTCAAAGGTCCGGAGCCGCCTCCCGCTAATACTCGTTGGGCAGCCGGGAGAGCTTCTCCATGGTGAAGACGGGGCCGTCCTTGCAGACATATTCCGTGCCGATGTTGCACCGCCCGCACATGCCGATGCCGCACTTCATGCGCATCTCCAGGCTGGTGATGATCCGCTCGGGCGGAAAGCCCAAATCGGCCAGCACCGGCAGGGTGAACTTGATCATGATGGGCGGGCCGCACACGATGGCGTAGGCATTCTCGGAACTGGGGGCCTTTTCCTTGGTGATGGCCGGGACGAAGCCCACGTTGTACTTCCATTGGGGATCGTCCGTGGCGTCCACGGTCAGATGCATGGTGATGTCGTCGCGCCTTTCCCAGGCCACCAGCTCCTCCTTGTAGAGGAGCATGCCGGGATTGCGGGCGCCGTAGACCACGGTGATGTCTCCGTAGTCTCCCCGGTGAGCCGGATCCAGCATCCAGACGATGGAGGAGCGAAGGGTGGTGAAGGCGAAGCCGCCCCCGATGATGACCACGTTCTTTCCCTTCATCTCCTCCCAAGGGTACCAGTTACCCAAGGGCCCCCGGACTCCCATGACGTCGCCCGGTTTCATGTTGTGCAGATAGGTGGTCACCTTGCCCACCCGGTTGACGGTGAACATGAGGAAGCCCTTTTCCGTGGGCGACGAGGCGATCCCGATGGGCACCTCGCCCTGGCCCGCCACCGAAAGCTCGGCAAACTGGCCGGGAATGTAGGAAAAGGCCGCTTCGTCCTCGGGATTCAGGAAGACCAGCTTGAAGGTCTTCAGGTTCCGGTCTTCCGTTTCCGTTATGATCTCCTGGATCCGGACGGGATAGGGCAGGTAGGGATTCTTCACGTCAGTCCTCCGGAACGTTTCGCTGCTCACAGCGGATCTCTCCTCATCAGGTCGGGCACACGCAGGAGGCGCTCATCATGGCCACCACCCGACGGATGTCGATGTTGACGGGACAATACTGCACGCAGCGACCGCAGCCCACGCAGGCCGGGCCGTCGCCGTACTTGTCCACGTAGTACTTGAACTTGTGCATGAAGCGCTGGCGCACCCTTTGGAGCTTCTGATTGCGCGGGTTGTGGCCCGATCCGTGCAACGTGAAAAGAGGGAACATGCACGAATCCCACAGGCGCAGGCGTACCCCCTCCTCCCCCTGCACTTCGTCCTGGATGTCGAAGCACCAGCAGGTGGGGCACAGGTAGGTGCAGGCGCCGCAGTTGATGCACGCGAACTGGACTTCCTCCCAGAACTCGGCGCTGAAAAGCTCCGTCTGCGGTTTGTCCTTGATGGGGTCGGTGACGAAGGGCTTGGAGATTTTCCGGGCGGCCTCTTCGGCGATGCCTTCCGCCCTCCGCATCCGTTCGTCCGTGGCGGCCTCGGCTTGCGGCGCGTCCCGAAGCAGGGCCTCGCCCTTTTCCGTTACGGCCTTCAGCAGGTAGCCGTCTTCCAGCTCGGCCATCAGCACATCCAGCGCGGTTTCGTCGAAGGGGCCGGTGCCCACGGCGGTGCAGAAGCACGTGCGGCAGGGACGGGAACATCCCAGCCCCACCAGCACCGTGGCCTCACGGCGCGCCTCCCACCACGGGTCGCGGTAGGTGTCGGTCAGGAAGTTCACATCCACCAACCGAAAGGCCTTGGCATCGCAGGGGCGGATCCCCAGAACCACCCGCTTGGCAGCGGATCTCGGCAGCTCCTTGAGAATCCCCGCTTCCGGATCGTCCTTTTTGAGGGAGAAGGCGAACATGGCATCCGAATGGGGATGCACCAGGTCTTTGGGAGACAACCGGCTGTTCTGGTAAGACAGATCCAGATCCGCCGCCTTCTTCAAGGGGCGAAACCGGTGCGCTTCCCCCTCCTTGACCGGCCCCAGCACCGTTGCACCGTCCATGAGCCGGCTCACCAGGTTCGGCAGGTTGTCCTTGGCAACAAATATCTTCAACATGGGCATGTCCTTTGTCGCTTCCACGGTCGCTCACTCATCCAACCACCAGGTCTTTCACCGAAAATGGGGCTGCGGGCTCTACCTGATGAAATCCTGGGGATCGTCGGGCCGGTAGGTATCCAGCGGCGGGCGCTCCTCCAGGACCACGCCCACTTCGTAGCCGAAGAGTTCCTTCACGTCCTTTTCCAGTTTCTTGGTGAACTGGCGGACCTTGATGTCCATGGGGCACGCCCGTTCACAGGCGCCGCAGTCCGTGCAGCGGCCGGCCATGTGGTAGGCGCGCAGGAAATGGAAGGTGCGCGTGTCCGTGGGATCCAACGATTTGCCCACCCATTGGGGCCGGGATTCGTCCACGAAACAGGTGGGACAATAGCACTGGGGACAGGCGTTACGGCACGCGTAGCAGCGGATGCAGGGGGCGATCAGCTCTTCGAAGTAATTCCAGCGCTCCTCCACCGTCATGGCCTCGATACGCCGCACGTCCTCGTAGCGGTCCACATCCTTTTGCTCTTCC
The DNA here is from genome assembly GCA_014359885.1 of Desulfacinum sp. Taxonomy (GTDB): domain Bacteria; phylum Desulfobacterota; class Syntrophobacteria; order Syntrophobacterales; family DSM-9756; genus Desulfacinum. The sequence goes on along the minus strand of JACIYN010000055.1, from coordinate 4,395 downwards.
ACCGGATCGCCCAGCAGTTCGTCGTAGATCACCGGGTTGCGGTGGATGCAGATCTTGCAATTGTCCTGGAGCACGTCCTTTCGAGGGAAGACCTGCTCGAAGCCGTCCCCGGAGACGGTCACGTCCGTTTCCGTCTCTTCCACCTGGAGGGGCTCCCTGCCGTCCAGAGCCTTCAGGATCGCCCGTCGGTCCAGCATCCCTCTGCACGGGATCCCCAGGATATGGAGCTGATCTCGTGCGATCTGGTTTTCCTGGATGTGGACCACGATGTTTCGCGAATCGCACCCCTTGGCCACCACCGCCACCCGGTCCTTGCGCTTGGTCAGGTAATTGGCCAGGTTCACCCCGCAATTGCCGTCCCAGACCAGCTGATCCACCTGGTCGGCGTGGCGGACGAAGACCGGCTCGTTCATCAGGGGCAGAGTCCCCCTGCGGAACCCGATGACCCCGTCCACCTTCTTTTCGGCGAGAAGGCGCCGGGCCGCTTCCCGAATCTTTTCCGTGTATGCGTGCATCTACACCACCTCAGCTTGAATTTCCGCCGTTGACTCGCCCCACACGGAGTCCCATCGCGGCAGGGTCTTGATGAAATGCCGGGCCGGGCCGGCGTCGCGCACCGTTTCCACCACTTCCCGGGCCACCTGAGCGAACTTGGACGCCTCCGCCGACGAAATCCACGAAAAATGGAGCCGCCGCGGGTCGATGCCCGTGTGTTCCAGCAGGCTCTTGAGCAGGGCGAACTTGCGCCGCGCGTAGTAGTTGCCTTCGATATAGTGGCAGTCGCCGGGATGGCATCCGGAGACCCACACGCCGTCGGCCCCGTGCCGGAAGGCCGCCAGGATGAATTTCGGGTTGATCCGCCCGCTGCACGGCACGCGAATCACGCGGATGTTGACGGGGTACTGGAGGCGGCTCACGCCCGCCAGGTCGGCAGCCCCGTAAGAGCACCAGTTACAGAGAAAAGCGACGATCTTCGGTTCCCATTGACTCATCGAATCGACTCCCGGGGAGCGCGGGCTCGGGGCCCGGTCCCCCATTTCCTCAGTCATCGTTGGCCACTCATCCTGCCTACAGGCTGTCGATCATGGAAAAGATCTGGGCGTCGTCGAAGCCCTGGAGCCGGATGGCTCCCGATCGGCAGGACGCCACGCACAGCCCGCATCCCTTGCAAAGAGCCGGATTGATTTCCGCCACCCCCCGTTCGTTGAACCGCGGAGCGGAATAGGGGCAGATGTTCACGCACGTTCCGCACGCGCTGCAGAGCATGGGGTTGGTCCGGGCCACCGTGCCGGGGAACTGGATGCTTTCCCGGGCCAGGATGGTGGCGGCGCGCGCCGCGGCCGCCTGGGCCTGGGCGATGCTCTCGTCCAGCGGCTTGGGATAGTGGGCCAGGCCGCACAGAAAGACACCGTCGGTGGCGAAATCCACGGGCCGCAGCTTGGCGTGGGCTTCGATCAGGAACCCATCGTCGTTCATGGGCACCTTGAAAAGCTGAGCCAAGGCTTCGTCGGCATTGGGTTCGATGGCCGTCGCCAGGGTCAGCAGGTCGGGCGTGAGCACCACGGGCCGCTGCAGCACGTGGTCGGTGACGGTGACCTGCAGCCGGCCGTCCACCACCTCCACCTTGGGCTTGTCCTCCAGCGAGTAGCGGATGAAGAGCACCCCCGCCTGCCGGGCTTCCTTGTAAAGCACCTCCCGCTCGCCGTAGCTCCGGATGTCCCGGTAGAGTACGTAGACGTCGCAATCGGGGTTGCGCTCCTTCATTTCCAAGGCACTGTGGATCGTGTGGGTGCAGCAGACCCGGCTGCAATAGGGCCGATCCGGCTCCCGGGATCCCACGCACTGGATGAAGACGGCCGACCGGGCCGAACGGAGAGCGGGATCGTCTTCCCGAAGCTTCCGGTCCAGCTCCAGGTGCGTGAGCACCCTGGGATCACTGCCGTAATGGTATTCCGAAGGCTTGTGTTCCCGGCCGCCCGTGGCGATGATCGCCACACCGTGCTCCACCTGGACGGGTTCCGCACCGTTTTGGATCACGGACTTGAAGTTGCCCACGAACCCGTCCACCTGGGCCACACGGCTGTTGAGGTGCACGGTGATGTTTTCGTGGGCCTCGATGCGCTCCCGAAGCTTCGCCAGAAATTCCGTTACGTCTTCGCCCCGCCAGGTGCTGTGGAGATGGAGGGCTTGACCGCCCAGGCGATCCTCCCTTTCCACCAGGTCCACCGGATAGCCCTGCTCGGCCAGACTCAAGGCGGCCGTCATACCCGCCACGCCGCCGCCGATGACCAGTGCTCGGCGCGTGACGGAAAGCTCCGGCTCTTGAAGGGGTTCCAGCAGGGCCACCTTGGCCACCGCCATGCGCACCAGGTCCTTGGCCTTTTCCGTGGCCGTGGCCGGATCCATGCCGTGCACCCAGGAATCCTGATTGCGGATGTTGGCCATCTCGAAAAGATACTTGTTGAGGCCCGCATCCATGAGCGTTTCCTGGAAGAGCGGCTCATGGGTCCTCGGGGTGCACGCGGCCACCACGATCCGGTTCAGGTTGTGCTCCCGGATGGCTTCTTTGAGGATCTCCTGGGTGTCTTGGGAGCAGCTGTAGAGGTTGTCCGCCACGTATTCCACGTAGGGCAGCGTCTTGGCGTAATCGCGCACCGCGGCCACATCCACCACGCCGCTGATGTTGATGCCGCAGTGGCAGACGAAGACACCCACGCGGGGCGGTTCGCCGAAGACGTTCCGCTGGACCGGCACTTCCTTTTCCCGTGTGAGCGTTCCCCGGGCGGCGGCAAGCATTTGTCCGGCGGCGGCCGCGGCGGCGGAAGCCTCCATGACGGACTGGGGGATGTCCTTGGGGCCCTGGAACGCGCCGCACACATAGATCCCGGGCCGGGAACCGGCCACCGGCTCAAAAGAAGAATGCTCGGCAAACAGATGATCGTTCAACCGCACGTCCAGCCGCTCGGCGAGCTTTTTCGCCTCCTCGGGCGTCTCCAGCCCCACCGAGAGCACCACCAGGTCGAACACCTCCGAGGTGATCCGACCTTCCTCGTCCACATAGTGGATCTCCAGGTCCCCGCCCGTTCCCGGCACCTCCTCGATGCTGTGCACCCGCGAGCGGATGAACCGCACCCCGTGCTCTTCCCTCGCCCGGTTGTAGTAGCGCTCGAAGTCCTTTCCGTGGGTGCGCATGTCCATGAAAAAGATCGCCGCCTCCAGGTCCTTTCCCGCATGCTCCTTGGCGATCACCGCCTCCTTGATGGCGTACATGCAGCACACCCCGGAACAATACGCGTGGTCGCAGTGGTGGATGTCCCGCGAGCCCACGCACTGGAGCCAGGCGATCTTTTTCGGTTCCTTCTCGTCCGAGGGGCGCACCACGTGGCCCATGGTGGGCCCCGAGGCCGAAAGGAGCCGCTCGAACTCCATGGCCGTCAGGACGTTGGGAAGGCGGGTGTAGGCGTAGGTGTCGTAGACGGCCGGATCGAAGGGCTGGAAGCCCGGAGCGAGAACGATGGCCCCCACCTCCAGCTCCCGTTCCCTGGGCGCATCCTCGTGGACCACCGCATCGGCCAGACACGCGTCCACGCACCGGTAGCACTCGGAGCAGATCCCGCAGTCGAGACACCTGGCCGCTTCCCGGCGCACCTGCTCTTCCGTGAACCCCAGCTGCACCTCGTTGAAGTTGCCCTGCCGCTCTTGGGGCGAAAGCCGGGGCATGCGCTCCCGCGGGATCCGGTCATAGCCTTCCGTGGGGACGTCCCGGACCGGCTCCCAGGTCCTCTCCCGGCCCTCCCGGAGGTCTTCGCCTTGGATGAATCGGTGGATGGAAACGGCCGCTTCCTTTCCCGCCGCGATGGCCTCGATCACCGTGGCGGGGCCCGTCACCGCATCGCCTCCCGCGAAGATGTCCGGATCGTCCGACTGGAGCGTCACCGGATCCACCTTAAGGGTCCGCCAGTCGCTCAGGGTGCAGGCGCATTCCGGGGTGAGGCACGCCCAGTCCGATTCCTGCCCGATGGCCGGAATCACCGCGTCCACTTCCAGGATGAAGTTGGACCCCTCCACGGGCACCGGACGGCGCCGCCCGCTGGCGTCGGGTTCTCCCAGCTCCATGCGGACGCACTCGATGGCCTTCACCTTCCCGTTTTCCCCGAGGATCCGAACCGGGTTCACCAGCGTGTGGATCTCGATGCCCTCTTCGTGGCACTCCTCGATCTCTTCCTCGTTGGCGGGCATCTCCTCCAGGCTACGCCGGTAGACGATGAAGGGCTTCTTCGATCCGGTCCGAAGGGCCGTTCGCACGCAGTCCATGGCCACGTTGCCGCCGCCCACCACGGCCACCCGGTCCCCCAGGAAGAGGCGGTTTCCGAGATTCACTTCCCTCAGGAAATC
>JACIYN010000054.1 GCA_014359885.1 Desulfacinum sp. | reverse complement strand
TTCCGGGCCGCGATGGTGTCGATGGTCGCCCCGCACACCCCCACCTTGGAGTAGGGATCCTTCGAGTTCAGGCGGCACGGCCCCATGGCGCAGTGCTTACAGCAGGCCGAATCCGCCCCGATGGGACACGCCTTCATCTCGGCCGCCCGCTGAAAGGCCGTCTCCACCCCGTCCGCCGCCGCCTTCTGCAGCATCTGGATCGTGGCCTCGCACGTGGAAAATTCCCTGAAATTGTACTCTTTTTTCTTTTTCTCTTCGGCCATGACTCGCCTCCGTATTCTCATTTTCGGACCGTAAGTGCACGGCGGAATAGAGAGCAAGAAACGGGCCGAGTCGAGGGATATGGGGTAAGGGCTAGAGGGGTATGGGATATGGGGTAAGGGCGTGCGCGGATTATTCCTTTAACCTTTAACCTTTCGCCTTTTACCTTTTACCTTTCGCCTTTCGACCCGTCCATCGTGGAAGGAGTTCTGGGTGAGGGGATTCCATTTTGGAAAGGTTGGTCCGGCAGCAGGATTCGGAAGGTGGTCTGAACCCGAGGAAGACTGGTGACGGAGATTCGGCCTCCGTGGGCTTCCACGATGTCCTTGCAGATGGCAAGTCCCAGGCCCGTTCCCCCGGGTCGCGTGGAAAAAAAGGGCTTGAAAAGGTGGGGAATGTGGTGGGAGGCGATGCCGGGCCCGTCGTCGCGCACTCGAATCTCCAACCCGTGAGGCCCGCGCCGGGCTTCCAGGTCCAGAGTCCCCGACCCGTTCAGGGATTGAAGCGCGTTCCGGCCCAGGTTCAAAAGCACCTGCTTCAGATGGTCCTCGTCCAGGGGAAACTCGCCCACCGTATCGGGTACCTGGACCCGGATTCGGACCTTCCCCACCCGATCCCTGTCGGCTTCCAGGAGCGCCCGCGTTTCTTCCAGCAGGGCTCGAACGGACGTAGGCCGTCGTTCCGGCAGCCGCCCCTTGGCGTATTCCAGGAATTCCGAAAGTTTTCGTTCCAGGCGGCTCGTCTCCTTCTTCAAAAGATCGAAAAGCATGGCCTTTTGATCCGGATCTTGGGGCTCCTTTTCCAGCAGCTTGATCCCCGTGAGGAGGGCTCCCAGCGGCGTTCGCAGTTCGTGGGCCAGACCGGCCGCGATTTCCCCGAGGAGCGACAACCGTTCCCGCCGAAAGAGCACCTGGGCCTGCCGGCGCACCTTTTCGGCCAGGGATCGGGACTGCGCCTGGAGCTCCCGTTCCAGGTCCTTTCGCTCCGTGATGTCGCGCATGATGTGAAGCCTGGAGATACTACCGTCGGGGCCGTGCAGCGGCGATACGGACACCTCGTAGACCCGCCCGTCCCGGGGCGACGTCCATTCCCGCCGCCGCTCCGGCTCGAAGGAACTCATCCCGTGCTGGCATTCCTCGCATTGGGCCGGATCATGGCCGAAGAATTCATGACACAGGGCCCCTTCCCCGTCGCCCATCTCGCTTCGAAGGGAGGCGTTCAAAAACTGGATCCGGTAGTCCCGCCCCACCACGTAGATCTTATCTTCCATGCTGTTGAGGATATTGAGCAAACTCTCCGAATCCATCCTCCCCCCGCCTTAACGCTGAAAACTTAACACTCAAAACTTCTTCAACTTCCGCCACAGGGTGTTGGTGCCGATCCCCAACACTTGGGCGGCCCGCGTCTTGTTGTGCCCGCATCGGGCCAGCACCCGAAGGATGTGGCGCTTCTCCACTTCCTCCAGGGTCATATTCCAATCGCCCTCGCCGCCGCGGGGAGACGCCACCGGCGCTTCCAGGTTGAGATCCTCCGCGTCGATCCGATCCTTCCTGTGGAAGATCAGCGTCCTCTCCAAAGTGTTTTCCAGCTCGCGCACATTCCCGGGCCACGGGTAGTCCTGAAGACGTCGGCGGGCGGCCGCCGTCAGTTTCGGCACCCGGCGGCCCATGCGCCGGCTCAACCGTTCCAAAATGGAATCCGTGAGGGGCCGGATGTCTTCCGGCCGGTCCCGAAGCGGCGGCAGGTGGATGGGCACCACGTTGATGCGGTAATAGAGGTCCTGGCGGAACCGGCCTTCCCGGACCAGGGCCGACACGTCCTGGTTGCCGGCGGAGATAATGCGCACGTCCACGGGGATCTCCTTCACCGATCCCACCCGGCGGATGGTTCCCTCCTGCAGGGCCCGAAGAAGCTTCACCTGGAAGGCCGGCGGAATCTCTCCCACCTCATCCAGAAAAAGGGTCCCGCCGTCGGCGGCTTCCCACAGACCTTTCTTGCTCTGGTGCGCCCCGGTAAAGGCACCCCGCACATGGCCGAAGAGTTCCGTTTCCAAAAGGTTTTCCGGCACCGCCCCGCAATTGACGGCCACGAAGGGCCCCGCCGCTCTCCGGCTCCGCTCGTGGATCCACTTGGCCAGGAGCTCCTTGCCCGTCCCGCTTTCCCCCTGGATCAGGACCGGTGCATCGCTTGCCGCCACATGGGCCAGGCTCTCCATAACGGCCCGCATGGCCGGGCTCTCGGCCACGATCCGGTTGAGCCCCGCTTCCTCGGCAAAACGCCGGGCCAGATGATCCACATGGCGCCTCAGCCGGCGGCGCTCCAGGGCCTTTCGCAACACCCGAACCAGGTTCTCCGGGTCCACGGGCTTGGTGAGGTAGTCGTAGGCGCCTCGCTTCATGGCCTCCACGGCGCTCTCCACCGACCCGTATCCCGTGATCACGATGGTTTCCGCTTCGGGCCTCAGTTCCCGCACGTCCGAAAGAACATCCAGGCCGTCACCGTCGCCCAGGCGAAGATCGGTGACCACCGCATCGAAGGCGCCGTCGGCCAGGGCCCGGCGCGCCTCGCTACGATCGGATGCCGGCACCACCCGAAAGCCTTCCTGCTCCAGGTAGAGGCTCTGGGTCAGTCGGAGGGACGCATCGTCTTCTACCAATAGGATTCGGGGGAGGCGCATACTGCCAAATTCAGGATTAAGGATTACAAGGTTAAGGATTAAGGGTAAAAGCCCTGTCGTTCTTGTCTGCCGTCTGAAAAGGTGGCATGTTGGGGGACAAAAGGCAAGATAGGAAGGGGGGATAAAGGGATAGGGGGTAGAGGGGTATGGGGTAGAAGGGATATGCGCTTAGGAGTAGGGGATGGCGGCGGTGGATCGAGAAGACGTTTGTTTGCGGTGTGCCGGCACGGGCCTTGTCTGTGGCCATGAACCGGTCATCACGCCCGGGGCCTGCTGTGTGGACTACGCCAACGCCCTCTGCCCGGAGTGCGGGGGATCGGGAAGGAAGAGGTCAGGGACCGGGGACTCCCCGCCGGCCACGCCCACCGGGGACGGGTGACGCCTTCCACAGGATGTAGTTCCTTTCGCCGGGAAGAATCTTCCACGGGCGGAAGGGTTTGAGGCCCCAGCACGCCGCTTCCCGCTTCGCCCGCCCATAGCCCCACGGGCGAAGATCCTGCCTTTCGCAGCCGTGCAGATCTTCCTGCAAGACCCACTCCGGCGCCATGGATGCGATCACCTCCTCCCAATGGTGAAAAGGCAGCACCCTCTGGCAGACCACCGCACGGCATGGCACTCCCCAAAGCGATTCCACCCGCGTCCCGGGAAAGAGCCGCATCCTTTGGAGGAATGTGTCCGGGCTGAGAGCCCGCTCCTTTAACGCGGCCCGCGCCTGAGCCGGATCCACGAAGAACCCATCCCAGTCGGCCGCAATCCAATCGGCCTTGTCGATCCCCACGTAGTAGTCCAGCTCCAGGGCGCACCAGATCCGCAGGTGGTTGTCGATCCGGTTGATCCTCCGCCCGCACCCCAGGCTCACGAGACTTTGCAGGCCGTTTTCCCTCAGAAACCGGACGGCATCTTCCATGCACGATGCTTTCTTTGCGCCTTTGCGTCTTTGCGCGAGGCCTTTCTTTACCTGGCGCCAAGTCGCTATTTTTTTTACGTTGACCCCCATCACGGGGAGCCCGTGACAACGAAGGATGAAACGCACCTTTGGGAAGCCAGCCCCTGTAGGGGCGAATGATGATTCGCCCCTACAGGCCGCGCGCACGAACGGAACGAGGTCGGGTTTATATAAACCGCGCGACCTTTCTCTGTGCACGGCCCTGAGAGGGCGGGCATGAAGCCCGCCCCTACGAAAACAATTGACCCCTTGGGCAGGGACGAGGGTTGCCCACGCCCGCTAAGCGGGCCCCTCCGGGTGCACATCGGTTTCTCCACCGGCCCGCAGCCCCCTGGAAGCGAGCAAAAGCACCAGGGAGGAGGCCACGAAGAAGAGGAAGAGAGAACGAAATCCCACGGCGAGGCCGCGTGCGGCGGCTTCGGCAAAGAGCGGCATGCCCGCGGCGAACGCCAGGTTCAAGGCCATGTTCTTGAGACTCAGGACGGTGGCCCTCCGATCGCTGGGAATGCGCTTGTTGATCTCTCCTTCCACCGTGAGCGCAAGGAAATACATGCCGGAGACGAGCACGGGAACGAACACCACCCCGTAGTAGGGAACCATGGCCGCCATGCCGCCGAACCCGACGGCCATGACAAGGAGCATCACCGCCGTGGCCCGATGGAATCCCAGCACCGCATCGATCCGGTAGGCGTTCTTGGACACCACGGAGGTGACGAGCCGCACGCCCACACCCACCACCCCGAACCAGGCCGTGGGGATGAGCAGGGCCTGGTAGTAGAGGGAGGTGTGCACCAACACGATGCGGGCGCTGCAGTCCACCACCACCATGAGCGCCACCAGGTACCAAAGGATCCGGCTTTCGGCCAGCACCCGGACGCTCTCCCGAAGCAGGGCCCATTGGGCGCGCCACGACAGCTTGTGTTCCGTCGTCGTCGGCTCCCTGAAAAAGAGCGAGACCACCGCCGCACCCGCCATGCACCCGGCCGTGACCCAGATGGGATAGCGGATGTGGAAGGTGTAGAGGTAGGCCCCCAGGATGGTGGAGACCGATCCCAGCGTGAGGCCGTAAAACTGGGCCGCGCCCAGCCACTTCTTGTATTCGTCCTCCCGGCCCCGGGCCTTCAGGGAATCGTACAGGAGGGCTGAATCGGCGCCCGATGCCAGGCTTTCGTTGAAGCCGCTCAGCACGCGGTTGACGGCGAAGCCCAGGAGGTCCTGGGAAACGGCGAAGACAATCATCTCCAGCACGGCCAAAAAAGCCGCCAGCCGCAGCGTCTTCCTCCGGCCGATGGTGTCGGCCAGCATGCCCGAAGGCACTTCGAAGACGATGATGCTGAGCGACCACAGCCCCTGCAGCCAGGCGAACTCTTCCAGACTCACCCCCGCATCCAGGTAAAAGAGGGCGAACACCGGGTAGTAGAACCGGAGGTTGAAGAGCAGGCGGTAGGCCACAAAGAGCGCGATGTTCCGATCCAGCGGGTGCTTCGCCATCCCCAGCTCCGTCTTCCCAGGTTGCCGCACACAAGGGGCCCTCGTGCGGGGCATTGTGAAGACCAAGCCCCCGGCTGTCCAGCAAAACCAACCCCAGGCGCCGAAGGATGGGATGAAGCAAGGATTCAGAGGGCGGTGTCGATCTTTTCCGGGTGGGATTTGATCCAGCTCAGGAAGGTTTCCAGGAGGTTTTCGATGTCGCCGATGTGATGGGTGCAAATGTCGTAGAGTTCTTCCAACCCCACTTCGTGATAAAAGTGGACCAGCCGGTTGCGGTACCCGGCCAACTGCCGCAGCCGCATGCCCTCTTCCCGGTTGAGAACGCCCACCCGCTCCAGTTCCCGGCCGATCTCCTTGTACTCCGTGGCGGCCAGACCAAACCCTTTGGCCAACAGGTGTCGGCCCAGATCCAGCAACCCTTCGAGCGCACGCCGCAGGTAGGATTCGGCGGCGGCGGGATTGCGCGGATCCCCCGCAAAGTTCTCAAAACTCTCCAGTGGCAACTGGCGGATCCCTTGGAGCATGGCCCGGACCCAGGCCGTCCGTTCCACCACCACCGTGCGCCGAAGTTGGCCGGGTGTCATCGCGCGCCTTCCTCCAGAATCATGCGGATCCGCTCTTTCTTGAAAGGAGCCAGGTCTGCCGCCCGTCTGAGCACATAGAGCTGATAGCGGGCCTCTTCGTCGGGATCGGCCGTATAAAGGAGTTCTCCCCTTACCACATCCAAGGCCAGGTAAGGGTCCGCTTCCGGAAGCACCACCAGATCCACGCGGGGCACCCCGAAAAGATCTTCCAATGCGATCGTCAGTTCCACACGGCCCTGGGCGCTCAACCGGACACCAGGGAACGGCCGCACGCCGAGATCCAGATCGGACGTGGAGCTTCCGAAGGAGGGGTCCGGCTCCCGTGCGTCCAGTTGCCGTACCGCCGCCTTCGCCCGGCTGCCGAAGGCATAGATGTCCGCAACGGCGAACCTTTGGGCGATCCGTTCCAACCGGTCCCTTACCGTGGTGCCGTTGCGGTCCTTGCTGGAAGTTCTCTCCGTCATGGGGCCGATTCCTTGCTGGGATTGTCTCTGTGGCATAGAGGAACGGAGGGACCCTGTCAAGGCGGGAACGAAGCGTCCGAAAACGTCGCGGATGATCTCTTTTCTCGTAGCGCAGCCCTTTAGGGCCGTGGAAGAACCCCCGAACGTTGGATGGGCCATCGCGTATTTCCTGCCACTTCCTGAAGTTGCGATGGCCCTTCCCGCGGGGCTGAAGCCCCGCGGCTACGAAAAGAGGTCCATGGCCCGGGCTCTTGTTTCGGAGAGCCATTGTCGGACGGGGTCCTACGGCTCTTCTCCTTCTTTCCCCCGTTCCATGGCGGAAATCTCCCTTCGGATCTCTTCCAATGCCCGCTCCAGGTTGGCGGCGTAGCCCTTGAGGTACCCCACTTCCTCTTCCGGGCTGGGCGGCTGCCACCCCATGCGGCCCCAACCGGGCCCGAAGCCTCCCCACCCAAAAGCCCTTGGGGGTCCCCACCAACACCGGGCTCCGCGCCCGCGGCCTCTCCACCCCCAGCCACCGTATCCCATCGGCGCCAAGGGAGCCACCCTGCCGCGGGGCGTGGCGCACCATCCCAAGCCTCGTCCTGTCCGGGGCCCTGCGCCCCAAGGTCCGGTTCCATCTCGTCCCGGCATGATCTCTCCTCCTTTTCTCCCTCATGGTGATGCGATCTCTTGACCACATCCAAAGGCAAAAAAGGTGCCGAACCCCGGCGCCGAGTTGTCTCGCAGCCCCAATGAGCCGCAGTGCTTTGAAAAAGATGCCGGAGCCTCGCTGCCTGGAAGGGGCACCTCCCGCCCATGCTCGCGCACCCTCCCGAGCGACAGGGAGCAAGATGCCCCCTCCAAGGACGAACGCCGGTCCAAGATTCCCCCATTTCGGCAGCGCCTTCCGTCTTCCGGATTACGGACCACGGATTACGGATTACGGATTACGGCTCACGGTTCTCGATTTGCGGTTTCACGCTCGAACCAGCCCCTTGTTGAGATCCCGGTGGGACACCACGGCCCAGGCCTGCCCCCCGTAGTGTTGGGCCAAAAAAGCCTTGGCCTTTTCGCGGCTTCGGGCCGCCACGAGCCGCACGCTCACCTTGGTGTCGCTTCGGCCGCCGTCGGCCCGGAAATCATCCAGGTTGAACGCATAGAAGATCTTTTCCCTCATGACGCTTCCTCCTCATGCCCTCAGAATCGGCTTCGGTAATGGCGCAGAAGCCCCACCACCACCCCCACGATTTCCACCCGGTCCGCAGCAACCACGAGAGGCTCCATGGCGCTGTTGGCCGGTCGAAGTTCCACGTCCCCGCCCCGCAGGTAGAATTTCTTCACCGTGGCTTCCCCGTCCACCAGGGCCACCACCGTCTGCCCGCTTTCCGCCCGCGGCTGCCTTTTCACGATGAGGATGTCCCCTTCCCGGATGCCTTCCTCGATCATGGAATCGCCCCGAACCCGAAGGGCGAAATGTTCGCCGCCGGCCAGAAAACTTTCGGGAACCTCCACCGTCTCGGGCACCTCCACCGCTTCGATGGGGGTGCCGGCCGCCACCACGCCCAAAAAGGGGATGGACGCCGCACCGGGACACACGTCCACCAGCTCCAGGGCCCGCTTCCTGTTCTTGCCCAGGCTTCGCACGTAGCCGCGCTCTTCCAGTTGCCTCACATGCTTGTAGACGGCATTAAGGGATCGAAACCCCAGATGCTTTCGGATCTCTTCGTAGGACGGGGCATGGCCGTGCAGGGCCATGTAGGTTTGCAGGAATTCGTAGACCCGCTTCTGGGCCGGTGTCAGATGCATGGTGGGCCTCCCTGGCAGTCGCCGGTACCCGGTACTGGAATGAAGAGCATGGAAACCTTAAAGTGAACATAAGGTGAAAGTCAAGGGTTTTTGTGAGCCAAGGCCTTGAAACGCCCCTGCCTGCGGGCCCCAGGCGCACATCATCCTTTGCCCCTCCGGTAAACAGCGGCCTGCCTGGGAAAGGGTCTTTTCATCCTTCGTGATATGGATCTATAAGATGGCGCAGGGGCTCGATCGCCCCAGACCCGACCCCCTTCTCATGTGAAAGAGAACCGCGAATGAACGCGAATAGACGCAAATCTTTTCAGTTGTAGGAACTGCGAAGGCCGCGATGAGGGTGCCCGGCCATGCAATGGGCGCGCAGTGACTCACAGAGAATGGCATATTGCGGCGTTCCGACAAATGCCCTTGCTCCGGCCCGCTCTTTGATCCATGCGGGGTGGCGCGAGGGGATCCACGACTGTTAGGGCCGCAACAAAGGAAAGGACGCGAAGGATGCCCGTCATTCACCCTTCGAGCTATCGACCGCCCTGGTGGGTGGCCAACCCCCATGTGCAGATGATCCTGGCCAACCAGCTTCGGTTCGTGCCGCCCTTGGCCTATGAAAGAGAGCGGATCCGTACGCCCGACGGGGACTTCCTGGATCTGGACTGGACGCGAGTAGGTTCACGGAGGGCGGCGGTGATCTGCCATGGATTGGAAGGCCATTCCCGCAGGCCTTATGTGATCGGCATGGCCCGTGCCCTGAACAAGGCGGGGTGGGACGTGTGCGCCATGAACTACCGGGGCTGCAGCGGGGAACCCAACCTCAAGCCGCAACTCTACCACAGCGGAGCCACGGAGGACCTGGACACCGTGGTGCGTCACCTGTTGAAGGTGCACCGCTACGAACCTCCGGCCCTGGTGGGCTTCAGCCTCGGGGGCAACCTGGTGCTGAAATACGCGGGGGAGCTGGGTTCCGAGGCCCGGGGGCGGATACGAGCCGTGGCGGCCTTTTCGGCGCCGTGCGACCTCACGGCCTCGGCCCGAGCCATTTCCAGGCCGGAAAACCGCCTGTACCTCAAGCGCTTCCTCAAGATGCTCCGCCGAAAGATCGAGGCCAAGGAACGGCTCTACCCCGATCTGATCAGCTCCGAGGGCTATGACGCCATCCGTTCCTTCGAAGACTTCGACAACCGCTACACGGCGCCGCTCCACGGCTTTCGGGACGCGTGGGACTACTACCGCCGAGCCAGCTCCAAGCCGTTCCTGGAACGGATCGCCGTCCCCACGCTGATCGTCAATGCCCAAGACGATCCGTTCCTAGCCCCGGAATGCTTTCCGTTCCGGGAAGCCTACCGCAACCCCCATGTCCTTCTGGAAGCGCCGCAACGCGGCAGCCACGTGGGATTTTACGAATCGAACGGAGACGGCACGATCTGGTCGGAACGGCGGACCGTAACGTTTTTGGGTGACGAGTGATGAGTGACGAGTGATGAGTAAGGGGTAAGGAGTGAGGAGTGAGGAGTGAGGACGAGCGACCCGTCCCCACCCCTTAACACTTAACACTTAAAGCTTACCCCCATAAACCGCGCAGGCGGTGGCCACCCGGGCGGCTTCCTGCAACGCCTCGGCGAAGGTGGGATGCCCGTGCATAACCCGGCCGATGTCCTGGGCCGTGGCGCTGCATTCCACGGCCAGCACGCCTTCGGCGATCATGTCCGAAGCCCGCGGACCGATGATGTGGATCCCCAGCACCCGACCCGAGCCGGCATGGGACAGAACCTTGACGAACCCGTCCGTTTCCCCCATGCACCGGGCTCGACCGGCCCCCGCGAAGGGATAGGTTCCCATGCAATAGGGCACCTGGAGCGCCTTCAGTGCCTCTTCCGTTTTTCCAACCGATGCCACTTCCGGCCAGGTGTAGATGATGGACGGGACGGCATCGTAGTTCACTTCGCTTTCCAGCCCGGCCATGCCTTCCACGCAGGCCACGGCTTCCGCCGACGCCTTGTGTGCCAGCATGGGACCGGCGACCAGGTCTCCGATGGCGTAGATGCCGGGCACCGACGTTTCGTAGCGGGTGTTCACCAGGATCTGCCCCGTTTGGGGATCCGTAGCAACACCGAGGTCTTCCAGGCCCAGCCCGCGGGTGAGGGGCCTACGCCCCACGGCCACCAGCAGCCGGTCGAAGACCCGCTCCTCTTCGCCCTTCTTGGTCCGGAGGCGCACCCGGACCGCATCGTCTTCCACGGCGGCTTCCTCCACCCGGCTTTCCAGCAGGAACTCGAAGCCCTGGCGCCGGAGCAACCGTTCCAGGGCCCGGGACACCTGGGAATCCAGGAGGCTCGCAATGCGGGGAAGCATTTCGATCACGGTCACGTGAGACCCCAGCCGGTTCCACACCGACCCCAGTTCCAACCCGATGTATCCGCCGCCCACGATGCCCAGGCGCTCCGGTACGCGGTCGAAGGCCAGGGCTTCGGTGGATGAGACGATGAACCGGCCGTCGAAGGGCAGGGAAGGCACCTGGACGGGCTCGCTTCCCGTGGCCAGGAGGACCTTCCCGGCTTGAAGTTCCACGGGCGAACCCTCCCTGTCGGCGGGTTCCACCCGCACCTTTCCCGGACTCTCCAGTCGGCCCGTTCCGGTCACCACCTCCACCTTGTGGCGTTCCAGGAGTTTTCGGACGTTTTCGGTGAGCTCCGCCACCACCTGGTCCTTTCGGGCCATCATGGCCGCCAGATCCAGCTCCACCTCGCCCACCCGCACGCCGTGTTCGGCCAGGCGCCGGCGCGCCGTGGCATAGTGCTCGCTGGAATCCAGCAGCGCCTTGCTGGGAATGCAGCCCACGTTGAGGCATACGCCGCCCAGACGGGCGTTCTTTTCCACGCACGCCACCCGCATGCCCAGCTGCGCGGCGCGCACGCACGCCACGTAACCCCCGGGCCCCGAACCGATGACCACCAGATCGTAGCGGTTTTCTTCCGTCATGGTTTTCTCCACCGACCTCCAGACCACCCTCACGGCGGCCCGTGACAACGAAGCAGGAAACTTGCGGCACCCAGCAACGGTAGGGGCGAATGATCATTCGCCCCTACATCCCACGTGCACCGAAGGCACAACGTCCCGCGGCCGGCCTCTACACCCCCACCAGGAGTCGCTCCGGGTCTTCAATGAATTCCTTGACCCGCTTTAGGAAGGTCACGGCCTCCCGGCCGTCGATGATGCGATGATCGTAGCTCAAAGCCACGTACATCATGGGACGGACCACCACCTGCCCGTCCACCGCCACCGGGCGGTCTTCGATCTTGTGCAGGCCCAGGATGCCGCTTTGGGGCGGGTTGAGAATGGGCGTACTCAAGAGCGAGCCGTAGACCCCGCCATTGCTGATGGTGAAGGTCCCGCCTTCCAGGTCGCTGAGCTGCAGGCGGTTTTCGCGGACCTTGCGGACGAAATCCACGATGGCCTGTTCGATTTCGGAAAACCCCAGCCGGTCCGCGTAGCGGATGACGGGAACCACCAGGCCGCGTTCCGCCCCGATGGCCACTCCCATGTGCACATGCCGGTTGTACACGATGTCGTCGCCGTCGATGAAGGCGTTCACTTCCGGGATTTCCTGGAGGGCGGCCACGCACGCCTTGACGAAGAAGCTCATGATGCCCAGGGACACCCCGTACTTTTCCTTGAAGGGATCCTTGAACCGGCGCCGGAAGTCCATGACCCGGCCCATGTCCACTTCGTTGAAGGTGGTGAGCATGGCCGTGGTCTGCTTGGCATGGACCAGCCTCTCGGCGATCCTTTTGCGAATGCGGCTCATGGGCTTTCGGACCGTTTCGGGGGTCTCGCCGCGGGGAACCTCCCGGCCGGGTGCGGCGGCGGGGGGCACGGCAGCAGCGGGCGGGGGGACTTGGGGAACCGGGACCTCCTTCGGGCCGGGTTCCTCCGTTTGGGATTCCAAAAAGAGAAGGAGATCGCCCCGGGTCACCCGGCCGTAGGGGCCCGTACCCGGCACCCGGCTGAGATCGATCCCCTTTTCGGCGGCCATCCGGGCCACGGAAGGAAACACCTCCGGCATTTCAGCCGCCCCGGCGCTCGGCGGCGCCTCGGCGGGCACTGCCGGAGAAGGCACTGCCTCGGCCTCTTCAGGCCCTCTGGGAGCGACCGCCCGGGCGACCTCCGCCGCCGCGGTTTCCCCTTCTTCCGGTTCTTCTTCCACGGAAGCTGGGACCGCGGAGGCCTCGGCGCCTTTTTCGGGGGCCGCCTCGGGAGCCGCTTCCGTATCGATTCGGCCCACCACGGTTCCCACGGTGACGGTTTCGCCCGCGTCCACCAGGATCTCCACCACCCCGTCCGACTCCGCCGCCACCTCCAGGGTCACCTTGTCCGTTTCCAGGACAAAAAGGACCGTCCCTTTGGTCACCCGTTCCCCGGGTTTGACGAACCACTCCGCCAGAACCGCTTCCTGCACCGATTCACCCACATCGGGAATGACGATGTCCTGTTTCATGGGTTGCCCCCTGTGAGATTTGATGACCAATCCGAAAGTTGCAGGCAGTGGTGGAAACCGCCTTCTTTGACCCCGGTTGCCCGGCAAGAAGGGAAGGACGGTCGCGTCAGGACCAGAACTTGAGAAGTCCCATGAGCACGGTGAGGAACGAAAAGCCGATGCCCATGGTCCACTGAAGGCTTGCAAAACGCCTGTCCATGGCCTCGAAGCGCTTGTCCACAGCTTCAAAGCGTGCATGCATCTCGCGCTGCAGCGACTCAAAACGTTTGTCCATGGCTTCAAAACGCTTCTCCATGGCCTCAAAGCGTTTGTCCACAGCCTCGAATCGTGCTTGCATCTCCCGCTGCAGCGATTCAAAGCGTTTGTCCATGGCCTCAAAGCGTTTGTCCGAAGCCTCAAAACGGGCGGACATTTCGCGCTGCAGCGCTTCGAAACGCTTTTCCATGGTCTCGAACCGCCCGGATGCCATTTCCCGAAGGGCCTTCAGCTCTTCCTCCACACGGACGATGCGCTCCATGAGGGACAATTCCTTGGCGCGCAACTCATTTTGGCGCACAAAGTCGGCAATCTTTTCCTCCACAAGCCTTTCCATGTCCTGCTGGAGGACCGCCCGTAAGGCTGCGAGCATTTTTTCGTCCAAAGGCTGATTGCCGGGAACGTCCGTCGTGACCATGGTGCCCTCTCATGAGATTAGGCCAATGGAAACCGCGCCGGAAAGACGCCGCAAAACGTGACGCGCCGCCCGGGACAAGACACGATATCCGCCATCACGGAGCGCGGTCCAGGGGCTTTGGCTCTACACATCCTATCACCGCACGAAAACCCCAGCAAGATGGCGGCACCCCCTCATCCGTGATCCGTGATCCGGTAGCCGGTAGCCACCACCCGTCACCCGTCACCCGTCACTCATCACTCATCACTCATCACTCAAAATCGCTTCCGCCACGATCCGTGCCTGTTCCGCCTTGTGCCGGTGGTGGAACCCGGTGGCGGGGCTCGCCGATTCGGGTCGGCCCACATAGGGGGGATCTTCCCCCAGCAAATCCCGAAGGCGCCGCCGCACGTGGGCCCAGGCTCCCATGTTGGCCGGTTCCTCCTGAACCCACGTCCAGCGGGAAACGGACGCATACCGGGCCAGCAGGTCGTCCAACTCGGCCCGGGGGAAGGGATAGAGTTCCTCCAGGCGAAGGATCACCAGATCCTGCCGTCCCGCCGCTTCCCGTTTGGCGGCGAGATCGTAGTAGATCTTCCCTGTGCACAGGATTCCCCGGGCCGCCGTTTCCACAAGCCCGTTTTCGTCCAGGACCGGCCGGAAGGCCCCCCGGCTGAATTCCTCCAAGGGGGAAATGGCCTTGGGGTGCCGCAGGAGGCTCTTGGGGGCCATGACCACCAGGGGCTTCTTTTCGAGTGTCAGCGCCTGGCGGCGAAGCAGGTGAAAGAGCTGGGCCGGCGTGGTGGGATAACAGACCCGCAGGTTGTCTTCCGCGCACAGTTGCAGGAACCTTTCCAGCCGGGCGCTGGAATGTTCCGGTCCCATGCCTTCGTAGCCGTGGGGAAGCAGCAGCACCAATCCGCTCCGGAGGCCCCACTTGGCTTCCGCTGAGCTGATGTACTGGTCGATAATCACCTGGGCGTTGTTGGCAAAATCGCCGAACTGGGCCTCCCAGATGACCAGCGCCTTGGGGTCCGGCAGGGAATAGCCGTATTCGAAGCCCAGTACGGCGTATTCGGAAAGGCTGCTGTTGTAAACCGCCAGGCGGGCCTGTTCCGGGGCCAGGTGGTTAAGGGGCACAAAAGTCTCTTCCGTCTTCACGTCGTAGAGGATGGCGTGGCGGTGGCTGAAGGTTCCCCGGCCGCAGTCCTGTCCGCTCAGGCGCACCGGGTGACCGTCCAGCAAAAGGGACCCCAGGGCCAGCAGTTCTCCCGTGGACCAATCCAGTCCCTCCCCCTTTTCCAGGCGTTCCTGCCTCCGCTGAAGGATTTTGGCCAGCTTCGGGTTCACGTGAAAACCTTCCGGGTACGCGTGGGCCGCCTGAACGATGGACCGGAGACGTTCGGCGGAAACCGCCGTCCGAAGCGGCTCCCCGGCCGCATCGGGAGGAGCCGATTCCGCACCGAGCAAAAAGGTTTCCGGAAAGACGCACCCTTCGCTTCTCGCCGCCGACAGCGCCTTTTCCAGCTCCTCCTGGATCCCCTTTTCCAGCCGCTCCACATCTTCCTTGGACGCCACGCCCTGTTCCTGGAGACGCGCGGCGTAGATCTCGTTTACGGGCGGGCGCTCCCGGATACGCTCCACCATCCTGGGCTGGGTGTAGTAGGGCTCGTCGCCCTCGTTGTGGCCGTAGCGCCGGTAGCAGATGAGGTCGATCACCACGTCCTTTCCGGTGCGGTAGCGGTAGTCGCAGGCGAGCTGGATGACATGGAGGGCCGCGTCCGGATCTTCTCCGTGCACGTGGAAGACCGGAGCCGGGAGCATCTTGGCCACGTCCGTGGCGTACCGGGTGGACCGGGCCTCTTCGGCCACCGTGGTGAAGCCGATCTGGTTGTTGATGACCAGGTGGATGGTGCCGCCCGTGCCATATCCGGGAAGCTGGGACAAATTGAGGGTTTCGTAGACCACGCCTTGGCCCGCGAAGGCGGAATCCCCGTGGATGAGAACCGGAAGAACCCGCCGCGATCCCTCCTCTCCGCTTCGGTCCTGAAGGGCCCGGGCCAGGCCTTCCGCCACGCCGTTGACCGCCTCCAGGTGGCTGGGGTTGGGCAGCAAAAGGGTCCCCACCTGCCGTCCGTTCCCCGCGTCCACGATCCCCCGGAAGCCCTTGTGGTACTTCACGTCGCCGCTTCCCGTTTCCGCTTCCGTGTCGCAGCTTTCCTCGAATTCGGCGAAAATGGCTTCGAGAGGCTTTCCCAGCACGTTCACCTGCACGTTGAGTCTCCCCCGGTGGGCCATGCCCAGCACCAGGGTTTCGCAGCCCAGGGCCGCCGCCTTGCGGACGAGACCGTCCAGCATGGGGACCAACGTCTCGGCCCCTTCCAGAGAAAAGCGCTTCTGGCCCAGATAGGTCTTGTGCAGGAACTGCTCGAAGCGGTTGGCCCGCCAGAGCTTTTCCAACATCCGCCGGCGCGTGTCCGGGGCAAGGTCCGGGAGGTTTCGGACCGATTCCATGCGGTCCCGGAGCCAGTCGCGCTCTTGGGGATCGGTCAGGTGCATGAATTCGGCGCCCACCGACCGGCAGTACGTCTCCTTGAGGAGAGCCACCACGTCGCGAAGCGGCGCTTGGTCCCACAAGGAGATGGAAGGGGTGGGCACGACCCGGTCCAGGTCTTCGTCCCTGAGTCCGCACGATTCCAGGCTGAGAAGCGGATGGTCCCACGGACAGGGCTCCAGCGGATCGAGACAGGAAAGCCAATGCCCCCATTCGCGGTAGCGCCGGATCAGTTCTTCCACCCGCGCCTGGAGCAACGCGTCTTCCCGGGGCGGAACGCCGGCAACCGGCACCCCGGGCTCCGACGCCAGTTCAAAGCCCTGGAAAAACCACCGCCAGTCTTCCGGGACGCTCCCGGGGTCCTTTTTCCAACGGCGGTACTGGTCTTCCAGGTAATCGGGGTTGATCGTCACGGGAAAATCTTTCATGGGCGCCATCCGTTTGTTCGTAAAGCGTTAGGCGTGAGCCGTAAGGCGTTAGGCGTTAGGCGTGGTGATCGCGGGGGCTCCGAACCTCTCCCCCCTTAACCCCTAATCCTTTAATCCTTAATCCTCTAAACCTTCCCTTCGCGTTTCAGGGCGGCGATCAGGAGCTGTTCCGGGGGCACCTTGGAGAACCGACCGTCCTCCGTGCGGTAGGTGCGTCATCCCAGCCCGTACTGGAAAGCGTGTTCCCCTTCGGGCTCGATGTCGCTCCCATTCACCCGGACGGTGGGAGACCCCGGGAAGCGCAGGGACTGGGCCCGCTGGGTATCCTCCACCATAACCACTCGCACATCCGCCGGAATTTGCAGACGTTTCAGTACGGACCGCACCAGGGCTTGCGTGGGCTCTTGAGCGGCGCAGCCCGGCGCGAAGAGCAGGGTGATTTCCATGGATTCATCTCCTCCGGGCTCACCAACACGTTCGTGACGAGGATTGGCGTTTATTCGCGTTCATTGGCGGTTCTCTTTCTTGAGAGCGCGAATCGATCGTGAAGAATTTCCTCAAGCAAAAGCCCTTGGATGCCGATGCAGCCTATGTGAGGCGCTTCGTCGTCGTTTTTCCTTTTAATCCGCTTGCACGCGGCAGACAAGGAGGGGTCCATGCATCTGTTGCTCCAGTGCGCTCTGGTGATCGTCTTCTCGCTGGTCATGGTCTACACCAACGCCGCCATCTTCTACTGGCTCTACGGGAAGGTGCGGCCCACCCGGCTTCTCATCCCCTTCACCCCCATGCTTCTCGCCTGCATGGTCACTTGTTATCTCATCGGCATCCGAGGCTTTTCCGACGCTCGTTTTCTCGCCATCGCTTTTGCAGCCAATGTGATTCTCGGATTCTTCAACTGCCTCCTGGTGGCCAAAAGACTCTCCGAGCCTTTGTCGGATCTGACGGAGCGGCTCGCCGACGGAAGCGCAAGTCTCATTCAATCGGCCCGCCAGGTCCACGAGGCTAGCCGCGAGATGGCGGAAGGGGCCGCCAGGCAGGCGGCTGGTCTGGAACAATCCGCGGCGTCCCTGGAAGAGATTTCCTCCATGACGCGGCAGAACACGGACCGCGTCGCCCAGGGCCAGGCCATGCTCCGAGACGCCAACCGCATCTTCACCGAGGCGTCTTCCAGCATGGAAGCCCTGGCCGGAGCCATGGGCTCCATCAAGGAGTCCACTCAAAAGACGGTGGAGATCGTCAAGACCATCGAAGAAATCGCTTTTCAGACCAACCTGCTGGCCCTGAACGCCGCCGTGGAGGCGGCCCGGGCGGGGGAGGCCGGCGCCGGATTCGCCGTGGTGGCCGACGAAGTGCGCAATCTGGCCCTGAAGGCGTCCGAAGCGGCCCGCATGACGGGGCAGCTCATTTCGGACACCCAGCATTCCGTGAAGATGGGAGATGAGCTCACCCGACGGTCCCAGGAAGGGTTCACCAACAGCCTGGGTATCGTGGAAAAGATTCGTCATCTCATGCAGGAGATCGTGGAAGCCGGCCGGGAGCAGACGGAAGGCGTGTCTCAGATCAATACGGCGGTCTCGGAGATCGACCAGGTGACCCAGCAGGCGGCCCTGAAGGCCGACTCCTTGGCTCAGGCGGCCCGGGAAGCGGACCATCTGGCGGAAATGATGCAAGACACCGTTCAGCGCCTGATCACGCTCTTCGGCCTCGCCAACCGGAACGGACTGAACGGCAACGGCCACCCGCCGGAAGCGCTGGAGGGTCCTTCGGCACAACGGGAGCCAACCTGGGATGAAGATGGATCCAAGACTCGGGAAAAACCGGACGGGAGGATCGTCGCCTCCAGCGCACCAACGCGCCGCCTCACGACCGATGCGGGCAGGGGGTTTTGAAATGCGGGGGGATGAATCTCTATCTAGCTTGTCCGAAAACGCTGGAGATCACCGGTTTTCTTGTAGCGCAGCCCTTCAGGGCTGCGGAGAGATCCCCGGGCATCGGAAGGATCATCGGGTATTGCCTGCCACTTCATGGGGTTAGGATGGTCCCCTTTCCGCGGGGCTGAAGCCCCGCGGCTACGAAAGAAGTCGGATCCGTTGTCGATTGATGAAGAGAACCCGTTCTCGGGCAGGCTCCCAGCGATCCTTTCATCGGAATCATGGTGGACGCACGATGAGCGGGCGGGGATAAACCCCGCCCCTACCCTGCGGGTCAACGCCCATTTGTGGGGGCGGGCTTTGCGCCTGGCCTTGAGGGCCGCACCCTGAGATGGACTCGTCCAATGTGGAGTTGAGCCGGGCCATTCCGCAACAGGCGAATGGAGGGGCGAATGATGATTCGCCCCTACTACGCCGCTTCGCGATCCTACGGATTGGTGTGGGTCACCACGAGCTGTCCGTCTTCCAGATCCACGCGGATGACCGCCCCTTCCAGGATGTCGCCGGCGATGAGGGCGCGGCCGATCCGGGTTTCCAGTTCCCGCTGCAGGAAACGCTTGAGCGGACGGGCGCCGTAGACCGGATCGTAGCCGGTGCGGGCGATGAACTCGCGGGCCGCCTCGGTGATTTCCAGCGTGATGCGACGATCCTTGAGGCGCCGTTCCAGATCCCGGGTGAGCAGCACCACGATCTGCTTCACTTCCTCCAGGGTGAGCGGCTTGAAGAGCACGATGTCGTCCACCCGGTTCAGGAATTCCGGACGGAAATGGCGCCGCAGCTCCGCCATGACCTGCTCCCTGGCGCTCTCCTTGATCTCGCCTCGGTCCGTCACCCCCTCCAGCAGGAAATGGGACCCGATGTTGCTCGTCATGATGATGACCGTGTTCTTGAAGTCCACGGTCCGCCCCTGGGCGTCGGTGAGGCGCCCGTCGTCCAGGATCTGGAGCAGCACGTTGAACACATCGTGGTGCGCCTTTTCGATCTCGTCGAAAAGGATCACGCTGTAGGGTTTTCGGCGGACGGCCTCGGTGAGCTGTCCCCCTTCCTCGTAGCCCACGTATCCCGGAGGCGCACCGATAAGCCGGGAAACGGTATGCTTTTCCATGTATTCGCTCATGTCGATCCGGACCATGTTGTCTTCCGAATCGAAAAGGGCCTCGGCCAGGGTCTTGGCCAGCTCCGTCTTGCCCACGCCGGTGGGACCCAGGAAGATGAAGGACCCGATGGGACGGCGCGGATCCTTGATCCCGGAACGCGCCCGGATGACCGCATCGGCCACCAGCTGTACGGCCTCGTCCTGGCCCACCACGCGCTGATGGAGCACTTCATCCAGCTTAAGGAGCTTTTCCCGCTCTCCCTCCACCAGGCGGGTGACGGGAATGCCGGTCCACCGGGAGACGATCTCCGCAATCTCCTCTTCGGTCACTTCCTCCCGAAGCAGGCGGTTGCCGCCCTGCTCGGCGCTGAGCCGTTCTTCTTCCTCACGAAGCTGCCGTTCCAGTTCCGGCAGGCGCCCGTGTTTCAGTTCCGCGGCCCGGTTCAGATCGTACTGGCGTTCGGCGATCTCGATTTCGTGACGCACCTTTTCGATCTCTTCGCGCAGGGCCTGCACCTTCTTGATGGCTTCCTTTTCCGCCTCCCATTGGGCCCGCATGGCGTCCGCCTTGGCGCGCAGGTCCGCCAGCTCCTTTCGGAGGTTTTCCAGCCTCTCCTGGCTGGCCTTGTCCCGCTCCTTCTTGAGGGCCGCCTCCTCGATTTCCAGCTGCATCACCCGACGGGTCACCTCGTCCAGCTCCGCCGGCATGGAGTCGATCTCGGTCCGGATCATGGCACACGCTTCGTCCACCAGGTCGATGGCCTTGTCCGGCAGGAACCGGTCGGTGATGTAGCGGTTGGACAGCACGGCCGCCGCCACCAGGGCGCTGTCCTGGATCTTTACCCCGTGGTGCACTTCGAAGCGCTCCTTCAGGCCCCGAAGGATGGAGATGGTGTCCTCCACCGACGGCTGATCCACCAGGACCGGCTGGAAGCGGCGCTCCAAGGCCGCATCCTTTTCGATGTACTTTCGGTACTCATCCAGCGTGGTGGCCCCGATGCAGTGGAGTTCCCCGCGGGCCAGCATGGGTTTGAGCATGTTGCCGGCGTCCATGGCCCCTTCCGCCTTGCCGGCTCCCACGATATTGTGGAGCTCGTCGATGAAGAGCAGGATCCGGCCTTCCGATTCCTTGATCTCCTGCAAGACCGCCTTCAGGCGCTCTTCGAACTCGCCCCGGTACTTGGCTCCGGCCACCAGCGCCCCCATGTCCAGGGCGAAGATGGTCTTGTCCTTGAGCCCCTCGGGCACATCCCCCCGCACGATGCGGTGGGCCAGACCTTCCACGATGGCGGTTTTTCCCACGCCGGGCTCGCCGATGAGAACGGGGTTGTTCTTGGTCTTGCGGCTCAGGATGCGGATGACCCGGCGGATTTCACTGTCCCGGCCGATCACGGGATCCAGCTTGCCGCTTCGAGCCTCCTGCACCAGATCCCGGCCGTACTTCTGCAACGCTTCGTAGGTGGATTCCGGCGATGCGGACGTGACCCGCTGGTGGCCGCGCACGGCGGTGAGCGCCTTCAGGACGCCGTCCCGCGTGACGCCGTGTTCCTGGAGGATTCTCCCCGCCGGCGTGGCGGAGCCCTCCTCCACGAAGGCGATCAGGAGATGTTCCACGGACACGTACTCGTCCTTGAGACGGCCGGCCTCTTCCTGGGCCTTCACCAGGAGCTTGTTGAGACGCTGGGTGATGTAGACCTTGCCGGGCTCGGCCCCCGGTCCGCTCACCCGCGGCTTTCTTTCCAGTTCCCGGACCACCGCCTCCGTCACGGCATCCACGGAAACATCCATGCGTTTCAGGATCCGAGGGACCAGCCCATCGGATTGTTCCAGCAGGGCCAGAAGCAGATGTTCGCCGTCCACTTCCACATGCCCGTATTTCACGGCCTTGGTCTGGGCCGCCTGCAAGGCTTCCTGCGACTTGATGGTGAATTTATTGAGATCCATAACGGTTTCCTCCTCTTTTCAAACCTATTCTTCGGCAGCCGTGGAATCAGCCCCAGAGTTGGCGTTCCAGCTGCCGGACGCGGGCTTCCAGCTGTTCCACTCGGTTCATGAGCTCCAGTACCACGCCGATTCCCGCGTAGTTGATCCCCAGGTCCCGGCGGAGTCTGAGGATCTTTCGAACCACGTAGACCGCGGACGCTTCGAAAAAGAGCTCTTCCAACCCCGTCTCGTCGATGGGATCCAAAAGCCCCAGATGCACAAACCGGCGAAGGAGGTCCGGATGCACCCCCGAGGCGCTGGCCAGTTCCGTAAGACTCAGAACGTCCGCCTGTCTCGGGTATTCCGCCATCCGAACCATATAGAAATGGGTCCTCTGCATGACAACCTCCTGATCCCTCCTTCCGCCCCTTCCCAATCAACACCGCCCCGGTGGGGGCGAATGATCATTCGCCCCTACCGTCCCCGCACACGAACGGAACGAGGCGACGTTTCCTATCAACCCTTTCCCGGGCCGGCCCCTTATCCGCGCGGATTGAACCGGGACACCTCCCCGAGCCTCCGAAAGAGATCCTTTTCTTCCTTGCTGAGCTTCTTGGGGACCACGATCTTCAGCACCGCGTAGAGGTCCCCCGGTGCCCCCTTGGGGTTGGGCATGCCCTTGCCGCGAAGCCGAAGCTTCTGGCCCGACTGGCTGCCCGCCGGCACCTTGAGGGAATAGGTACCAGAAAGGGTCTTCACCGGCACTTCCGCACCCAGGGCCGCTTCCCACGGCGTGATGGGAAGATCCATGTAGAGGTCCCGCCCCTCCAGGCGATAGACCGGATGCGGCTCCAGCTCCACCTTGAGATAGAGATCCCCCGGACGGGCTCCCCCCATGCCTTCCTGGCCCTGCCCGGCCAGGCGGATCTTCTGTCCGGGGAGGATCCCTTTGGGGATTTTCACTTCCAGGGTCTTCCCGGGGCGTCCCGCACCGGCGATGCCGGAGGCCTCAGGCGGAAGCGTGAGGGTCTTTACGGCGCCGTGATAGGCATCTTCCAGGGAGATGCGAAGAACGGCCTCCCGGTCCGCCCCAGGCTGACGCCACACGCCGCCGGTCTGGGTGCCCGCCGCGCTGCGCGACCGGCCGAAACCGGACCGACCGAAAAGCATTTCGAAAAAGTCGCTGAAATCCCCGCTCCCGGACCAGAAGAACTCCGACTGCCCCGGTCCGCCGCCGAAATCGAAATGCACATCCCACCCCGGAGGCGGCCGGAAATCCTGGCCCGCTTGCCAATGGGAGCCCAGTTGGTCGTACTTGGCGCGCTTTTCCGGGTCCTTGAGCACCTCGTAGGCTTCGTTGATCTCCTTGAACTTCTCTTCGGCGCCCGGTTCCTTGTTCACGTCCGGATGGTACTTTCGGGCCAGTTTTCGATAGGCCCGCTGGATTTCGTCCTGGGTCGCGTTGCGCGAAACCCCCAGAATGTCATAGTAATCCTTGAATTTTAGCGCCATTCGCGTCCACCTCTGATGTCGTCATCCGGGATCCGAAATCCGTCATCCGCCGCGGATGCACCCAAGCCTTCTCACAGGACGGGGCGCACGTTCGGTGCGCCCCGCGGATGGAAGGACGGCCCCGAAGCCGGGAGCACCTCTATTTTTCAGTATACTCGGCGTCGATCACATCGTCACCGCCGCCGGCCGATCCGGACGCGGCCCGGCCCGCCTCGGCGCCCGCCGCGGCCCCGGCCTGCTGCTGGTAGGCGGCCGCCGCCACTCCGTGCAGGGCCTGCTGCAGGTCGCTGGCCAGCTGCTGGTAGCGCTCCTTGGTGGCACTTTCGTCCGCCACGGCCTTCCGGGCATCCTCGATCAGCTGCTCGCAGCGGGCCTTTTCGTGGAGCGGCACCTTGTCTCCCAGATCCTTCAGGGTGCGCTCCAGTTGGTATGCCAAGGAATCCACCTGGTTGCGGGCATCCACCGTTTCACGCCGCCGCTTGTCTTCTTCGGCATGTTCCTGGGCGTCCCGGACCATGCGTTCCACCTCGGATTTGTCCAGGTTGGTGGAATCGGAAATGGTCACCTTCTGCTCCTTGCCCGTTTCTTCGTCGCGGGCCGTGACATTCAGGATGCCGTTGGCGTCGATGTCGAAGGTCACCTTGATCTGCGGTACGCCCCGAGGCGCCGGGCGGATGCCTTCCAGCCGGAAGCGGCCGAGAACCCGGTTGTCCTTGGCCATTTCCCGCTCGCCCTGGAGCACCACGATGTCCACGGCCGTCTGGTTGTCTTCAGCGGTGGAGAAGATCTCCTCCCGGCGGCACGGGATGGTGGTGTTCCTTTCGATGAGCTTGGTCATGACGCCGCCCAGGGTTTCCACGCCCAGGGAAAGGGGCGTCACGTCCAGGAGCAGCACATCGTCCACCTCGCCCTTGATGATGGCGGCCTGAATGGCGGCACCCACCGCCACCACCTCATCGGGGTTCACGCTCATGTTGGGCTGCTTGCCGCCGGTGAGTTTCTTCACCAGCTCCTGCACGGCCGGGATGCGCGTGGAACCGCCCACCAGGATGACCTCATCGATGTCGTCCGCCGTGAGCTTGGCGTCCGCCAGGGCCTGCTTCACCGGCCCCATACACCGCTCCACCAGATCCTGGGTCAGGGCTTCGAACTTGGCCCGGGTGATCTTCATGACCAGGTGCTTGGGACCCGTGGCGTCCGCCGTGATGAACGGCAGGTTGATCTCCGTCTCCGTGGTGCTGGAAAGCTCGCACTTGGCTTTTTCCGCCGCTTCGTAGAGCCGCTGCAGGGCCTGGCGGTCTTTCCTCAGATCGATCCCCGTGTCCTTTTTGAATTCCTCGGCAAGCCAATCCACGATCCGCTTGTCGAAATCGTCGCCCCCCAGGTGGGTGTCGCCCGCCGTGGCGCGCACTTCGCACACCCCGTCGCCCACGTCCAGGATGGACACGTCGAAGGTTCCGCCGCCCAGGTCAAAGACCAGGATGGTTTCGTTCTTCTTCTTTTCCAGGCCGTAGGCCAAGGCCGCCGCCGTGGGCTCGTTGATGATGCGGAGCACCTTGAGGCCCGCGATCTCGCCCGCCTGCTTGGTGGCCTGGCGCTGCGCATCGTTGAAGTAGGCCGGTACCGTGATCACAGCCTCGGTCACTTTTTCGCCCAGATACTTGGACGCATCGTCCACCAGCTTGCGAAGCACCTGGGCCGAAACTTCCTCGGGGGCGATGAGCTTTCCGCGAATGTCGAAGCGCACCGCGTCGTTGGGGCCCTTTACCACCTTGTAGGAGACGATCTTGGACTCCTCCTCCACCTCGTCCCAGCGGCGCCCGATGAAGCGCTTGGCCGACGCCACCGTGGCCTGGGGATTCAAGATGGCCTGACGCCGGGCCACCTGGCCCACCAGCCTCTGGCCGTCTTCCATGTAGGCCACCACCGAGGGGGTGGTGCGGGATCCTTCCGCGTTGGGAATCACGGTCGCCTTGCCGTTTTCATAAACCGCCACCACCGAGTTGGTGGTTCCCAAATCGATTCCGACCGCCTTTGCCATAACTCCCACCTCCATATCACTTTTATTCGAACGATTTCATTGTGTTGGGTTCAGCCACAAGTTAATCACCTTTTGCGACCGCGCCAGCCCCCCCTTGCAACATTTTTGTATCCTTTTTGGCATCCAAAGATACTCCTCCTTCCTTTTCCTTGCCCACAAAAGGCCCGACACCTATAATCCGAGCCAAGATAGGGAGAACCTCGGATGTCTACGGTCGGAAATTTCGGGAGTCGACGGTGGGGACGATGGCCATTTGGAAGGTCTGGAGAGGAAAGACGTTGAGGCGAAATCGGACCGAAGTGTTGGCAATCTTTCTGGTCTGCCTGACGGCGGCCCTTCTCTGCCCCCGGGAGGCGGCGGGAGCCTATGTGACCGATTCCTTCCAGATCACGCTGCGAAGCGGCCCCAGCACGTCCCACAAGATTCTGGCCATGCTGGAATCGGGACAGGCCGTCCAGGTGCTCCAAACCCGGGAAGGATGGAGCGAGGTGCGGGTGCAAGACGGTCCCGGGGCCGGCAAGACCGGCTGGGTTCTCAGCCGCTTTCTCATGGACCGTCTTCCCTGGGAAAAACAGGCCAAAAGGCTCCAGGAGGAAAACAGCTCGCTCAAGTCGAGCCTGGCCGGAAGCGAATCCGAATGGAACCGGTTGCAGTCCAGGGAAAAGGAGCTGACGGAACTGCTGGAAAAGACCGCCCAGGAACTGGAGGCGCTCCAGAAGGAATACGCCGCACTCAAGGAAGGATCAGCCAACTATCTGAAGCTCAAGGAAGAACACGAAAAGGTGCAGCAGGCCTTGGCCGAAAGCCAAGCCATGGTGAAGAAGCTGGCCGACGAAAACGAAACCCTCCGTTTTTCCCACAACATCAAATGGTTTGCCACGGGAGCCCTGGTTCTCTTGTGCGGCTGGGTCATCGGGCTCATGATGGGCCGCGCCAAGAAGAAGCGGCGCTCCACTTACTTCGGGTAGGTCGCGGTGTGAAAACCAAGAGTCCTGACCCCGATGATGTTATCCTGTAGGGACGGTTCGCGAACCGCCCCTACGCGAATAACTCCCCCATGATGTGGGAAGATGTGAACGTCATTCCAAGACCAGCCTTTGGGACGGATTGCACCACACCTTGGGGCCTTGGCGACCTGGCGTGAGGAAATGGGATGGGAGCCAAGCCTGAAGAAACCCCCGCGTCCTCCCCCTCCCCGGGGCCCTCTTGAAGGGACCTCTGAAGATTGGCATAATAAAAGGGAACGTTCATCTTTCAAACCCGGCAATGAGAAGTCCTGAAAAAGCCGTTGGACCGTCACCCCATTTTCGAACCCGATCTTAACGGAACGGAGGTCCGCTTCCTCCCGTGCCGGCATGCGCCGGCAGCATGGTTTCCGTCTTGGACCCATGCAGCGGTCCTTAAGAAAGACTTCAACCCAGAGAAGCTGCGATCCGATGAGATGATTGGAGGTGCTTCCGCCTCGGGATGGCGGGAGGTGGAACGAGCGGAGCGAAGCAGGAGGTCCCTCACATGACACGGCTGGAAACGCGAAGCTTGCTGGAGTACTTCAAGGACGCCGTGGAAAAGACGGCCGAAGAGATGGACGTGCACATTTCCGAACTGGCCCGGTTCTACCTGGTGGATCTCCTTTCCCGCTACACCCAGGCGCGGGTTCTTCTGGAACCCGAATGGGGAGAACGGGAAAAGACCTTCGGACAGGCCTTGCTGGAAAGCTACGGCGCGAGCAGTGAAAAGCGCGCCCGCATCCTGCGCCAGATCGGCGACACGACCCTCTTTCTTTCGGGGTTCTTTTCCGACAGCTTCCAGCGGAGCCTGGTGGACATCGACTATTACGCCGCCATCGGCAGCACCGCCTACAAGAACCTGGAATCGCTCCTTGCCGGCCGCATCGTGGACTGGGGCTTTGGGGGCGTTTTCGACGAGCTGAGCGAACATTTCCTGCAGGTGGTGGACATGTTCGCCGAAATCAGCGAAGCGGGCGGAACCCGGCGTTCCGGGGACATTCTGCGCATCTACGAGCGCTGGCTGAGGACGCGAAGCCCCCGAGACCGAAGGCTCCTGCGGGAAGCGGGCATCCTCCCCATCGAGGATTCGACGCCGGACATCCTTCAATAGCGCGACGATGGGGACCTAACGCGAAGGCGACTTGAGGGCCTGTTCGATGCGCTGCAGCCCCCGTTGAAGATCCTCAAACTGGCTCCTGAGGGTTTTGAGAATGAGCAGGGTATCGGCATTGTGCAGCGGGAGCCGAGCCAGGAGCTGGTCGTAGAAGAGGCCGTCCAGGCGGGTGAGCAGAAAGCTTTCCAGGCGCGTGACCAGACCGGCACCCACCGCAAAAACGAGGGCCGCCGCCACGGCCTGCACGAATGCCAGCAGGCTGGTGGCCCCCACCACCACCACATCCCCCATCTCCCCCGTTCCCTGGATCACCGGCTGGAGTTGGAGAAAGAAGACCCAACCAGACTGGGCCAAGCCCACCAAGGGAAGAAAGCGTGCGATCCACCGAAACGGTTCCCACGACGCCCCCGTGAGGTGCCAGTCCACGCCTTCCAGACGCTGTTCCCGGTGCATCATTTCATCGGAAGACGGAAGCCCCTGCGCTCCGGACAGGAGCAGCCGGAGCCTCTTGTGCGCCAGAGAAAGAAGGGAAAAGGGAAGCCGCTGGGCCGTGCGAACCAGCTGTTCCACCGGAAGGATGCGTTCGGGGCTTTCCAGGAGCCAGTCGCCGTCGGGTTTGGGCCGACCGGGGAGGGCCCCCAGATGCTTTTTGAGGGACCGGGCCACCACAAAGGCTCCGGTGGTCTGAGAAGCCAGCCAGAGGAATCGAAGAACGAGGCACGACAAAAGGACCCCGAAAAGGAAGAGAAGAACCGGTCCGGCGAACCCCTTTTCCACCCATGGAAGCTGGAACCAGAATCCCGCCTGCCGCACACTTTCGGCCGTGATGGCCGCCCCGGACGGCCCCGCCCCCTCGACCCACGTCCGGATGACTCCACGGGCCGGGATTCCTCCCGCCAAGGCCAGCAGAAGAAAGACGAACCACCACAAACGCTGCGACGATTCATAACGTCGGATCCCGTATTCCATGGGGCACCCCTTTTCTGAACCCACCACGTCGTTCGCCCATTCTTCGATCCTCGCACTATATAATGGGCTCGGGCGGGACAGCAAGCGGCGTTAGGCGTTAGGCGTTAGGCGTTAGGCGTTAGGCGTGCTGGGATCACGGGAGGGGCCGCATGTCAAGGAGCTTGTGCGCAAAGGGATAGGGGGAACTTGAAAAGGATGAGCGGCGGGAGCGGTCTCGAACCGCCCCCACCGCTCGCAGGAGAACCCGGCACTGAGAGCCATCCCCCTCTTAGCAAAGGGGGAGGGACGCATCACGGTTCACAGTTCACAGTTTACGGATCACCGATCACGGATTACGGACAACGGACTACCCGCGGCCGGTCATGGACTTGGGGATGCGGCCGGTGCGCACACATTCGGAGCGGAGTCGGCGGCCCACGATCTTTTCCACCCAGCGGCCGATCTCCAGAACCTTGTCCACGTCCACCCCCGTGTCGATGCCCATCTCGTCCATCATGACCACCATGTCTTCCATGCACACCAGCCCCACGATGGACGGGTCCACATAGTAGTAGGAGCCGGTTCCGGCCACGGGAACCCCGTCCACGAAATTGGCCGGCTGCCCGCCGATCCCGCCCAGGGTCCCCTCGTAATGGGTGATGCCGGCATGGAGCGCCGCCAGCACGTTGGCCAGCCCCCAGCCCCGCGTCACATGGAAGTGGGCGATGTGTTTGGTGGTGTCGGGAATCTCGTCCAGGATCATGGAAAAGTAGTCGTAGACCCGGTTGGGCGGCGCCGAGCCGTCATGATCGGCGTGTTCGATGTCGTCGGCGCCGATGTCCAGCCAGCGCTTGGTGAATTCCACGGCCTTTTTCAGCTCCGTGGGCCCCTCGATGGGGCATCCCCAGATGGTGCTCACCGTGCCGCACACCTTCATGCCCACGTCATGGGCCTTGGGGATGTACTCCTCGCACATCTTCCAATATTCGGCCAAAGTGGTTCCCGAATTCTTCTTGTGATGGGACTCGCTGGTGGAAACCATGAAGAGGATCCGGTCGGGCCCGTAGCCTTCCTTCCGGGCCTGGATGGCCCGTTCCACCGCCTTTTCCCGGATGGTGATGGCGGTTACTTCCACGTCCTTGATCAGATGGGCGATCTTCTTGCTCGACCGGAACTTTTTCAGCAGCTCGTCGGCATCCTTGAACTGGGGCATGCCTTTGGGATTGCCGAAGTTGGTCAATTCCACACGCTTGAAGCCGGCCAGCACCAGCTGTTCTGCAACCCAGAGCTTGGCATCCGTGGGAATGAACTTCTCTTCATGCTGGAACCCGTCTCGAACCGTGATGTCGCCCAGCACAACCTTCTTGGGATAGTTGAGTCCTGCCATGGGTGTCCTCCTTAAGCGTTGGGGTTGGTGCTTCTGCTTCTTGGTTGGGCGGCATGTGAGGCGGTTTCACACGCTTGGACCACACAACAAAAAACTTCTCCTCTTATTATCCCTCCTGCCTTCTTTGCGTCTTCGCGCCTTGGCGTGAGACCCAATGAAATTTCTACCCTTTCCCCTCCCACCTTGCGTGACGGAACTTAAAACCGGAGGTTGCCGAAGGCCGGCTCCCCGATGGGCTTCAAGAGGCTCACCTCAAAGGCCACGGCCAGCCAGTCCCGGATCTCCCGGAACTTGAGCACGCGATCGTTGAGGAGCCGTGCCCCGCAAAAGAAGGGATGGGCCTCCCCGTCGTACTTTTCGATCATCTGCTGGCGGAAAGCCTGCTTTTCCCCTTCGCTCATGGGATTGCCCTGGGCTTCCCGCTTGCGCTCTTCGATGGTCAGGAGCACCTCCGCCGCCGACCGGCCGCTCATGACCGACGTGCGCGCGCGCATGGTGGAAAAGAGAAAATGGGGCCGATAGGCGCGCCCGCACATGCCGTAGTTGGCCGCGCCGTTGTCCGGGCCGATCACCAGCTGGATGCGGGGCACCTGGGCACAGGAAACGGCCCGCACCATGTCCGCGCCGTATTTTCCGATGCCCATGTGTTCCGATTCGGATCCCACCATGTACCCGGGGGAACTCTGGATGAAGAGAAGCGGCGTCTTTTCCTGGGAGCAGCGCACGATCCATTCCGTGGCCTTCCGAGCCGCCTCCACGAAGATGATCCCCAGGCCGTTGGAAGCGATGATGCCCACGGGGATACCCTTGAGGCGTATCTTTCCGGTGACGATGTTGTCGCCACGGCCCGGAGCGTAGTTCCTTTTGTATTCGATAAAGTGGCTGTCGTCGGCGATGGCGCGGATGATGTTGCGCACGTTGATTCCCTGGTGGATCTTGGCCGGGAGCTCTTCGTAGATGGTCTCCACCGGAACTTGGGGCGGAGACTCGGCATAACGGTGGATCTGCAGCTCCTGGGGCCGCTCCAGGGAGAGGATTTCCCGCACCTTCTCGATGGCCTCGTCCTGGGTCCGGCAGAAATGGTCGGCGCCTCCGGAAATCTGGGTGTGCACCCGGGCTCCGCCCAGATCCTCCGCCGAGATCACTTCCCCCGTGGCCGCCTTCACCAGCGGGGGCCCGCCCAGGAAGGAATAGGCCATGCGGTCGATCATTACGGCCTGACAGGCCATGAAGACGATGTAGGCCCCGCCGGCCGTGTTACCGCCCGTGCTCAGAGTGATCTGCTTGAGACCCTTGGCCGACATGCGGGCCATGTTGTAGAACATGGACCCGAAATGGCCGTCATCGGGGAAGACGTCGGCCTGCATGGGAAGAAAGGCCCCGCCCGAGTCGGCGATGTAGACGCAGTTGAGACCGCACTGCTCGGCGATGGCCTGGGCCCGCATGTGCTTTTTCAGCGTGATGGGGAAGTAGGTTCCCGCCTTCACCCGGCTGTCGTTGGCGATGATCATGGTCCAGTTGCCGTAGATCTTCCCCAGGCCCGTCACGATCCCGCCGCAGGGCACATCCTCCACACCGGGATAATGCATCCCGAAGCCCGCCAGGCGGCTCAATTCGTAAAATTCCGTTCCCGGATCGATCAGCTTCTGGATGAGCTGGCGCACCGGCTGCTTGCCCTGCTTGGCCAGCCGCTGGACGGCCGCCTCCCCGCCGGGCCACATGGCCTGGTAGACCCGCTCATCCAACTTCAGCTCCTCGTTCTCCCAGAAGGCCCTGTTCTGCGCTCTTGCATCACTCATGGCGTCACCCTTTCCCTGGCGCGTCCCGTGCCGCGGCGGACCGGCTACTTGCCCTTGTAGACGGGCTTTCTCTTCTCCCGGAAGGCCGCCAGTCCCTCCAGGCGGTCTTCCGTGGGGATGGTGATCCAGTAGGCGTTGGATTCGATGGCAAGCCCGGTGTGAAGATCCGTTTCCAGCCCGTAGTTGATGGCGTACTTGGCCTGCTGAATGGCGATGGGCCCCGTTTCGCAGATCATGCCCGCCATCTCCAGGCAGGCGTCCAGGAGCTTTTCCGGTTCCGCCACCTGGTTCACAAGACCGATGGACAGGGCCTCCTCGGCGCCCACGCGCCGGCCCGTGAAGATGAGCTCCTTGGCCTTGCCGCGACCCACCAGGCGGGGCAGCCGCTGGGTCCCGCCCGCCCCGGGGATGATGGCAAGCCTCGTTTCCGTGAGTCCCATGGTGGCCGTGGTGGACGCGATGCGAATGTCGCAGGCCAGGGCCAGTTCGGTGCCGCCGCCCAAAGCGATTCCGTTCACGGCGGCGATCACCGGCTTGGGAAGGTATTCGATGTTGGTGAAGAGATTGCGGATGGTGAGGATGAATTCCTTCACCTGCTGGTCATTGAGCGTGGCCCGTTCCTTGAGGTCCGCGCCGGCACAAAAGGCCTTGGGGCCGGCGCCGGTGATGATGATCACCCGCACGTCGTTATCGAACCGGAGGGATTCCACCTTCTCGTGCAGGCCGCGCAACATGGCGAAATTGAGGGAATTCATGACTTCGGGGCGATTCAGGGTGAGAATCGCCACCTGCCCTTGCCGTTCTTCCAAGACCACCTGCTGTTCCATGTGCGCCTCCGTGGTCCGTTATCCGTGGTCCGTGAGCCGTAATCCGTAATCCGTGAGCCGTGAGCCGTGAGCCGTGGGCCGTTCCTCCCCCCTTTCTCAAAGGGGGGCCGGAGGGGATTCCCCGCAGTGTTATTTTCCGGCGCGGGCGAAGGCTTCCCGAAGGAGCTCCCGGGCCACGATGATGCGCCGGATCTCGTTGGTGCCGGCCCCGATTTCATACAGTTTGGCGTCCCGCCAGAGCTTCTGCACGGGAAATTCCAGGCAGTAGCCGTAGCCGCCGTGGATCTGGATGGCCTGGTTGCAGACCCAGGTGGCCGTTTCCGAAGCCAACAGGACCGCCGCCGCCGCCTGCTTGGTGAGCTCCGTTCCCTTCCCGCCGCGGGGCGCCTTCTGGGCCAACTCGGCGGCCCGGTAGACCATGAGCCGCGCGGCTTCCGTGCGGGCGTACATGTCCGCCAATTTCTGCTGAATCATCTGGAAGTTGCCGATGGGCTGGCCGAATTGTTCCCGTTCCGCCGCGTAGCGCACCGAATAGTCCAGGGCCTGCTGGGCCATGCCCACGGATCCTCCGGCCAGCACGATCCGCTCGATGTCCAGACCGCTGGTCATCACGTGGACGCCCATGTTTTCCTCGCCCACCAGGTTTTCCGCCGGCACCTCGCAGTCCTCGAAGACCAGCTCGCCCGTGGGGGACCCGCGCATGCCGCACTTCTTGAGCTTTCTCGATACGGAAAAACCGGGAAAGTCCTTTTCCACGATGAAGGCGCTGATCCCCTTGGCGCCCCTTTCCGGCGCCGTCTTGGCATAGACCAGCATCACGTCCGCAATGGGGCCGTTGGTGATGAACATCTTGGTGCCATTCAGGATGTACTTGTCGCCCTTTCTTTCGGCGCGGGTACGAAGGCTCATGGCGTCGGATCCCGCGTTGGGCTCCGTCAGGCCCAGGGCTCCGATCTTTTCCCCGGCCACCATGGGCGGCAGGTACTTTTCCTTCAGGAATTCATTGGCGTTCTTGTGGATGTTGTTCATGCACAGGTTGGAATGGGCGGCATAGGTCATGGCCAGCCCCGGGCAGATCCGGCTCATCTCCTCCACGGCGATGGTCTGCATGAGCACGTCGCCGCCCAGGCCCCCGTACTTTTCATCGATGGTGATCCCCAGGATCCCGATTTCCGCACACTTCTTGAAAAAGTCAGGAGGAAACCAGTCTTCCTCGTCGATCTTTTCCTGAAGAGGCCCCAGCTCGTTGACCGACCACTTGTAGACCATCTCCCTCATCATGCGTTGTTCTTCGCTCAACTGGAAATCCATCGCTTCCTCCTTCGCTTTTCGGGCGGCCGGTCGGCTGCGGTGCCTCCCCCGTCCCGGGAACCTTGAAAACGAGAGTCGAACGTCGAATCGGAAACAGAAAAGGCCGCATTCTGTCTTGATCGCAACAGAACGCGGCCCTCTTCACGCAGGCACCCTTTCAGATGAACACAACCACTGCCACGTCTTTTCGCCGTTCAACCGGAACATGCGTGTGAGCCTCTAAGGGAAGAGTCCCGCTGCCACAGGGAAAAGGCGCTTTCGGTAGCAGAGCGTGAGACGAAAAGAGCACGGGATCGAGCGTTTGCGGGATCGGTTTATCTCAAGGGACAGCTTGTTCCAGGTTTTTGTAGGAGATTGCAAAAAGTTTGTCAACAACGAACCCGCGCTTTTTCTGAAACAATGTTTCATTCGGCGATACGACAGGCCTCCACAGCCTCCCACCCGTCCACGGTGATGCGCTCCTTTACCCGAAAGTCGTCGGGCAGGTACTTTAGAAATTTCGGGTACTGGGCCGAAAGAAAACCCGACGCCAGCACCCGGGAAAAACGCCGCCAGCCCTTCCGGCGAAGGACCCCCTGCAGGCTGGGCCACTCCAGGTTCATGAGGAGAAGATCCCCGAACATCCCCACCGCCTGCAGATCCCGGCCCACCACGGGAAAGACGATCCCTTCCAGGCCGTTCAGAGCGGCGTTTTCCGCCGCTTCCTTCACCGCCAGGGGGTTCACGTCCAGGGCCACCACCCGGCGCGCGCCCAGTCGTGCGGCGGCCAAGGCCAGCACCCCCGTCCCCGTTCCCAGATCCACCACCTCCCGGCAAAGGGCGTCCCGAAGGACGCGATCCAGCAACAGGAGGCAGGCCCGCGTGGTGGGATGCATGCCGGTCCCGAAAACCAGGCCTGTCTTGAGCGCGATGGGCAGTACGCCCTCGCCCGGTGGAGCCCCGGGGGATTCGGCTGTGATGAGAAAGGGCCCGACGGTGAGAGTCGGCGGCCTTGGCTGCTGCCACTGGTGGAATTCCAAGGCGTATTCACGGGTGATCCTTCCTGAAACGGCTCTTTCCACCACCCGGCGGATCTCTCCCGTGGGTTTCCTCCCAAAGAAAAGGTACGTATAGGGAGGTTCCGGCCACGATCCCAAACAGCCCGGCAGGCGATGGATGGCCCCGGGGGAGATCCTTCCACGGCATTCCAGTACGTGCAGCCACCCGCCAGGCCTTTTGACATTCTTCTTTTCCTGGGCCATTGTGGTGTATCCTGCGGGTTCGGAATGTATGGGAAGGCTCCGGCAGGGCTTCCCGGCATGCTGCCGGCGCAGGCGAAAACCCCACGTTACGAATCCCATAACGCTCGACTCAATGGTTCGGGCCCACGCACGCGGAGGAATCCACCATGAAGATCATTCAAAAACCGGTCGGGCTCATGGAAGTCTTTTGCTACCTGGTGATGGACGAGGAGACGGGAGAGGCGATTCTCATCGATCCCGCGGGCAACGAAGACGAGCTGGCGGCCCTTGTCCAGGCCAATAAAGCCGTTTGCCGCTACATTGTCAACACACACGGCCATGCGGACCACACGTGCGGCAACGCGCGCATGAAGGAACTCCTGGGAGCGCCCATTGTGCTGCACGCCCTGGACGATGATTTCTTCCAGCGCCCGGAAAACCAGCAGTTCGCCCGGGCCATGGGCTTTCCGGTCTCCCCGCCGGCGGACATCCGCGTCCAGGACGGAGACGAACTCGCCTTCGGGAAGCTCACCCTGCGCTTCCTCCACACCCCGGGCCACACTCCGGGGGCGTGCTGCCTTCTCATCGACGGCAACCTCTTCACGGGAGACACCCTGTTCGTGGGGGCCGTGGGCCGAACGGACCTTCCGGGGGCGTCCTTCGACCAACTCCTGCAGTCTCTTAAAAAAATCATTGAACTGCCGCCGGAAACGGTCATCTGGCCGGGCCACGACTACGGAGACCGGCCCACGTCCACGGTGGCCGACGAAATGAGGACCAACCCCTACATCACGGATTTCCTGTTGGACGAGGAGCCTGTCTGACAACGGCAGATTTACGCCGTTCAACGCCCATCCGTCATCCCCGCGAAGCTTGTCCCCGGCTTGAACGGGGAGCGGGGATCCAGGATTTCCGGGAACCTATGGACTCCCGCTTGCGCGGGAGTGACGGTTTGCGGAGTTCTCGGACAAGCTCCCAGGAGATTCTCCACCATCCCGAAAGGAGGGTTCGCCATGGACTTCCTGTGGGTCACCATCGGGCCCTACCGCCCCGTGGGAACCATCGCCGCGGCGGCCACCCGGAAAGGCGTCTGCAGCCTTCTCTTTCTCAACCCGGCGTCGGAAC
Organism: Desulfacinum sp.; assembly: GCA_014359885.1. GTDB lineage: Bacteria > Desulfobacterota > Syntrophobacteria > Syntrophobacterales > DSM-9756 > Desulfacinum. The sequence goes on along the minus strand of JACIYN010000054.1, from coordinate 1,632 downwards.
CCGACCCCGTCACAAGGGTCCTGAACGCTTTGGAGCCCGTGGCCCGCGGGCGAAAGATCCGGTTGAGCCCCAACGATCACCTGGCCGCTCTGGAAACGCAATTGGCCGCCTATTTCCAGGGCTCGGGCGCGCATCCGGACGTGGCGGTGGACTTCCAGGAAGGCACGCCCTTCCAGCGGGCGGTCTGGCAGGAACTGTGCCGTATCTCCTACGGAGCCACCCGCACCTATGGGGAAGTGGCCGAAGCCGTCGGGCGGCCCCGGGCGTTCCGGGCCGTGGCCCAGGCCTGCGGCCGCAACCCGGTGCCCATCGTGGTGCCCTGCCATCGGGTGGTGGCCCGGAACGGACTGGGCGGCTACTCCAGCGGCCTGGAGATCAAGAAAGCACTGCTTCGCCTGGAAGGGGCTTTTCCTTGACACGGTTTGCGGGCGGCCCGTATAGGGATGGGGGCGTTCCTTCAAGCATGGGAAAAAAGCAGATTGCTGGGGGATTCAGACGGATTTTCGGATCTCGAAGATACGGAGGACAGCCTTGGAAGAAAGACAGCTGAAGAGGAAGGAACAGATCGAACCTCCCAAGGGCAAACTGGGAGTGCTCATTCCCGGCGTGGGTGGAGCCGTGAGCACCACCTTCATCGCGGGCGTGGAAGCCGTCCGGCGGGGCCTGGCGGAACCCATCGGATCCCTCACCCAACTGGGCACCATCCGGCTGGGGAAACGGGACGAGTACCGGATCCCGCGCATCAAGGACTTCATCCCGCTGGCTTCCCTGGAGGACCTGGTCTTCGGGGGCTGGGACATCTACGACGCCAACGGCTACGAGGCGGCCTCCTTCGCCAAGGTACTCCACCGCGATCACCTGGATCCCATCAGGGACTTCCTGGAAACCATCCAACCCATGCCGGCCGTCTTCGACCGGAGGTTCGTCAAGAACCTGGACGGCAACCACGTAAAGCCCGGAACGAACCTGCGGGCTCACGTGGAAGCCCTCAAGGAAGACATCGCCCGGTTCAAGCAAGACAACGGCGTGGACCGGTGCGTCATGATCTGGTGCGGCAGCACGGAGGTGCATCTCAAGGCCGAGGAGCCGCACCAGTCCGTGGAAGCCCTCCAGAAGGCGGTGGACGCCGACGACCCACGCATCGCCCCGAGCATGCTCTACGCCCTGGCGGCCCTGGAAAGCGGCATCCCCTACATCAACGGAGCGCCGAACCTGACCGTGGACATCCCGGCCTTCGTGGAGCTGGCCAGGGAAAAGCGGGTACCCATCGCGGGCAAGGACTTCAAGACGGGCCAGACGCTCATGAAGACCATCCTGGCCCCCGGCCTCAAGGCCCGCATGCTGGGCCTGGAAGGCTGGTATTCCACCAACATCCTGGGCAACCGGGACGGCCTGGTCTTGGACGACAAGGATTCCTTCAAGACCAAGGAAGAAAGCAAGCTGTCGGTGCTGGAATACATCCTCCAGCCCCAGCTCTACCCCAGCCTCTACAAGAACTACTACCACAAGGTCACCATCAACTATTACCCGCCCCGGGGCGACAACAAGGAAGGCTGGGACTGCATCGACATCTTCGGCTGGCTGGGCTACCCCATGCAGATCAAGGTGGACTTCCAGTGCCGGGACAGCATC
>JACIYN010000053.1 GCA_014359885.1 Desulfacinum sp. | reverse complement strand
GATGCTGTCCCGGCACTGGAAGTCCACCTTGATCTGCATGGGGTAGCCCAGCCAGCCGAAGATGTCGATGCAGTCCCAGCCTTCCTTGTTGTCGCCCCGGGGCGGGTAATAGTTGATGGTGACCTTGTGGTAGTAGTTCTTGTAGAGGCTGGGGTAGAGCTGGGGCTGGAGGATGTATTCCAGCACCGACAGCTTGCTTTCTTCCTTGGTCTTGAAGGAATCCTTGTCGTCCAAGACCAGGCCGTCCCGGTTGCCCAGGATGTTGGTGGAATACCAGCCTTCCAGGCCCAGCATGCGGGCCTTGAGGCCGGGGGCCAGGATGGTCTTCATGAGCGTCTGGCCCGTCTTGAAGTCCTTGCCCGCGATGGGTACCCGCTTTTCCCTGGCCAGCTCCACGAAGGCCGGGATGTCCACGGTCAGGTTCGGCGCTCCGTTGATGTAGGGGATGCCGCTTTCCAGGGCCGCCAGGGCGTAGAGCATGCTCGGGGCGATGCGTGGGTCGTCGGCGTCCACCGCCTTCTGGAGGGCTTCCACGGACTGGTGCGGCTCCTCGGCCTTGAGATGCACCTCCGTGCTGCCGCACCAGATCATGACGCACCGGTCCACGCCGTTGTCTTGCTTGAACCGGGCGATGTCTTCCTTGAGGGCTTCCACGTGAGCCCGCAGGTTCGTTCCGGGCTTTACGTGGTTGCCGTCCAGGTTCTTGACGAACCTCCGGTCGAAGACGGCCGGCATGGGTTGGATGGTTTCCAGGAAGTCCCTGATGGGATCCAGGTGATCGCGGTGGAGTACCTTGGCGAAGGAGGCCGCCTCGTAGCCGTTGGCGTCGTAGATGTCCCAGCCCCCGAAGACCAGGTCCTCCAGGGAAGCCAGCGGGATGAAGTCCTTGATGCGCGGGATCCGGTACTCGTCCCGTTTCCCCAGCCGGATGGTGCCCAGTTGGGTGAGGGATCCGATGGGTTCCGCCAGGCCCCGCCGGACGGCTTCCACGCCCGCGATGAAGGTGGTGCTCACGGCTCCACCCACGCCGGGAATGAGCACTCCCAGTTTGCCCTTGGGAGGTTCGATCTGTTCCTTCCTCTTCAGCTGTCTTTCTTCCAAGGCTGTCCTCCGTATCTTCGAGATCCGAAAATCCGTCTGAATCCCCCAGCAATCTGCTTTTTTCCCATGCTTGAAGGAACGCCCCCATCCCTATACGGGCCGCCCGCAAACCGTGTCAAGGAAAAGCCCCTTCCAGGCGAAGCAGTGCTTTCTTGATCTCCAGGCCGCTGGAGTAGCCGCCCAGTCCGTTCCGGGCCACCACCCGATGGCAGGGCACCACGATGGGCACCGGGTTGCGGCCGCAGGCCTGGGCCACGGCCCGGAACGCCCGGGGCCGCCCGACGGCTTCGGCCACTTCCCCATAGGTGCGGGTGGCTCCGTAGGAGATACGGCACAGTTCCTGCCAGACCGCCCGCTGGAAGGGCGTGCCTTCCTGGAAGTCCACCGCCACGTCCGGATGCGCGCCCGAGCCCTGGAAATAGGCGGCCAATTGCGTTTCCAGAGCGGCCAGGTGATCGTTGGGGCTCAACCGGATCTTTCGCCCGCGGGCCACGGGCTCCAAAGCGTTCAGGACCCTTGTGACGGGGTCGGGTTCCGACGCCGGGTTGAGAAAGAGAAGGCTGCAGACGCCTTTCCGGGTGGCCGCCGCGGCGATGGTTCCCACGGGGCGGTAGGGCCCGATGGTGACCCACAGGAAGTCCATGGCGAACCCTCCTTTCGGGATGGTGGAGAATCTCCTGGGAGCTTGTCCGAGAACTCCGCAAACCGTCACTCCCGCGCAAGCGGGAGTCCATAGGTTCCCGGAAATCCTGGATCCCCGCTCCCCGTTCAAGCCGGGGACAAGCTTCGCGGGGATGACGGATGGGCGTTGAACGGCGTAAATCTGCCGTTGTCAGACAGGCTCCTCGTCCAACAGGAAATCCGTGATGTAGGGGTTGGTCCTCATTTCGTCGGCCACCGTGGACGTGGGCCGGTCTCCGTAGTCGTGGCCCGGCCAGATGACCGTTTCCGGCGGCAGTTCAATGATTTTTTTAAGAGACTGCAGGAGTTGGTCGAAGGACGCCCCCGGAAGGTCCGTTCGGCCCACGGCCCCCACGAACAGGGTGTCTCCCGTGAAGAGGTTGCCGTCGATGAGAAGGCAGCACGCCCCCGGAGTGTGGCCCGGGGTGTGGAGGAAGCGCAGGGTGAGCTTCCCGAAGGCGAGTTCGTCTCCGTCCTGGACGCGGATGTCCGCCGGCGGGGAGACCGGAAAGCCCATGGCCCGGGCGAACTGCTGGTTTTCCGGGCGCTGGAAGAAATCATCGTCCAGGGCGTGCAGCACAATGGGCGCTCCCAGGAGTTCCTTCATGCGCGCGTTGCCGCACGTGTGGTCCGCATGGCCGTGTGTGTTGACAATGTAGCGGCAAACGGCTTTATTGGCCTGGACAAGGGCCGCCAGCTCGTCTTCGTTGCCCGCGGGATCGATGAGAATCGCCTCTCCCGTCTCCTCGTCCATCACCAGGTAGCAAAAGACTTCCATGAGCCCGACCGGTTTTTGAATGATCTTCATGGTGGATTCCTCCGCGTGCGTGGGCCCGAACCATTGAGTCGAGCGTTATGGGATTCGTAACGTGGGGTTTTCGCCTGCGCCGGCAGCATGCCGGGAAGCCCTGCCGGAGCCTTCCCATACATTCCGAACCCGCAGGATACACCACAATGGCCCAGGAAAAGAAGAATGTCAAAAGGCCTGGCGGGTGGCTGCACGTACTGGAATGCCGTGGAAGGATCTCCCCCGGGGCCATCCATCGCCTGCCGGGCTGTTTGGGATCGTGGCCGGAACCTCCCTATACGTACCTTTTCTTTGGGAGGAAACCCACGGGAGAGATCCGCCGGGTGGTGGAAAGAGCCGTTTCAGGAAGGATCACCCGTGAATACGCCTTGGAATTCCACCAGTGGCAGCAGCCAAGGCCGCCGACTCTCACCGTCGGGCCCTTTCTCATCACAGCCGAATCCCCCGGGGCTCCACCGGGCGAGGGCGTACTGCCCATCGCGCTCAAGACAGGCCTGGTTTTCGGGACCGGCATGCATCCCACCACGCGGGCCTGCCTCCTGTTGCTGGATCGCGTCCTTCGGGACGCCCTTTGCCGGGAGGTGGTGGATCTGGGAACGGGGACGGGGGTGCTGGCCTTGGCCGCCGCACGACTGGGCGCGCGCCGGGTGGTGGCCCTGGACGTGAACCCCCTGGCGGTGAAGGAAGCGGCGGAAAACGCCGCTCTGAACGGCCTGGAAGGGATCGTCTTTCCCGTGGTGGGCCGGGATCTGCAGGCGGTGGGGATGTTCGGGGATCTTCTCCTCATGAACCTGGAGTGGCCCAGCCTGCAGGGGGTCCTTCGCCGGAAGGGCTGGCGGCGTTTTTCCCGGGTGCTGGCGTCGGGTTTTCTTTCGGCCCAGTACCCGAAATTTCTAAAGTACCTGCCCGACGACTTTCGGGTAAAGGAGCGCATCACCGTGGACGGGTGGGAGGCTGTGGAGGCCTGTCGTATCGCCGAATGAAACATTGTTTCAGAAAAAGCGCGGGTTCGTTGTTGACAAACTTTTTGCAATCTCCTACAAAAACCTGGAACAAGCTGTCCCTTGAGATAAACCGATCCCGCAAACGCTCGATCCCGTGCTCTTTTCGTCTCACGCTCTGCTACCGAAAGCGCCTTTTCCCTGTGGCAGCGGGACTCTTCCCTTAGAGGCTCACACGCATGTTCCGGTTGAACGGCGAAAAGACGTGGCAGTGGTTGTGTTCATCTGAAAGGGTGCCTGCGTGAAGAGGGCCGCGTTCTGTTGCGATCAAGACAGAATGCGGCCTTTTCTGTTTCCGATTCGACGTTCGACTCTCGTTTTCAAGGTTCCCGGGACGGGGGAGGCACCGCAGCCGACCGGCCGCCCGAAAAGCGAAGGAGGAAGCGATGGATTTCCAGTTGAGCGAAGAACAACGCATGATGAGGGAGATGGTCTACAAGTGGTCGGTCAACGAGCTGGGGCCTCTTCAGGAAAAGATCGACGAGGAAGACTGGTTTCCTCCTGACTTTTTCAAGAAGTGTGCGGAAATCGGGATCCTGGGGATCACCATCGATGAAAAGTACGGGGGCCTGGGCGGCGACGTGCTCATGCAGACCATCGCCGTGGAGGAGATGAGCCGGATCTGCCCGGGGCTGGCCATGACCTATGCCGCCCATTCCAACCTGTGCATGAACAACATCCACAAGAACGCCAATGAATTCCTGAAGGAAAAGTACCTGCCGCCCATGGTGGCCGGGGAAAAGATCGGAGCCCTGGGCCTGACGGAGCCCAACGCGGGATCCGACGCCATGAGCCTTCGTACCCGCGCCGAAAGAAAGGGCGACAAGTACATCCTGAATGGCACCAAGATGTTCATCACCAACGGCCCCATTGCGGACGTGATGCTGGTCTATGCCAAGACGGCGCCGGAAAGGGGCGCCAAGGGGATCAGCGCCTTCATCGTGGAAAAGGACTTTCCCGGTTTTTCCGTATCGAGAAAGCTCAAGAAGTGCGGCATGCGCGGGTCCCCCACGGGCGAGCTGGTCTTCGAGGACTGCGAGGTGCCGGCGGAAAACCTGGTGGGCGAGGAAAACATGGGCGTCCACGTGATGACCAGCGGTCTGGACATCGAGCGGATCGTGCTGGCCGGAGGATCCGTGGGCATGGCCCAGCAGGCCCTGGACTATTCGGTGCGCTACGCGGCGGAACGGGAACAATTCGGCCAGCCCATCGGCAACTTCCAGATGATTCAGCAGAAATTGGCGGACATGTACGCCCGCACGGAAGCCGCGCGGCTCATGGTCTACCGGGCCGCCGAGTTGGCCCAGAAGGCGCCCCGCGGCGGGAAGGGAACGGAGCTCACCAAGCAGGCGGCGGCGGCGGTCCTGTTGGCTTCGGAAACGGCCACCTGGGTCTGCAACCAGGCCATCCAGATCCACGGCGGCTACGGCTACTGCCTGGAATTTCCCGTGCAGAAGCTCTGGCGGGACGCCAAACTGTATGAAATCGGGGCCGGCACCAACGAGATCCGGCGCATCATCGTGGCCCGGGAGCTCCTTCGGGAAGCCTTCGCCCGCGCCGGAAAATAACACTGCGGGGAATCCCCTCCGGCCCCCCTTTGAGAAAGGGGGGAGGAACGGCCCACGGCTCACGGCTCACGGCTCACGGATTACGGATTACGGCTCACGGACCACGGATAACGGACCACGGAGGCGCACATGGAACAGCAGGTGGTCTTGGAAGAACGGCAAGGGCAGGTGGCGATTCTCACCCTGAATCGCCCCGAAGTCATGAATTCCCTCAATTTCGCCATGTTGCGCGGCCTGCACGAGAAGGTGGAATCCCTCCGGTTCGATAACGACGTGCGGGTGATCATCATCACCGGCGCCGGCCCCAAGGCCTTTTGTGCCGGCGCGGACCTCAAGGAACGGGCCACGCTCAATGACCAGCAGGTGAAGGAATTCATCCTCACCATCCGCAATCTCTTCACCAACATCGAATACCTTCCCAAGCCGGTGATCGCCGCCGTGAACGGAATCGCTTTGGGCGGCGGCACCGAACTGGCCCTGGCCTGCGACAT
>JACIYN010000052.1 GCA_014359885.1 Desulfacinum sp. | reverse complement strand
GAGTGCCTGCCCGACTGGGAGGCTTTGAGTCGCATCATGGCCGCCGACGGCACGCCCTTTCCCCAAAGCATCGAGGCCGTTCATGCGGAGTGGAAGGAATTGCTGCCCGGTTGCGGCGAGCACGAATGGGCTTCTCTGGTCCGGGAAAAGGTCCGCCTGGCGGATGTGTGCTAGGAGGCTGTCTGATAATGTGTCCGAAAGCCCTTTCCCCTGGGAGCGCGGGCCTCCGGCCCGCACAACAAGCGGGCGAGACGCCCGCGCTCCCGGGAAAACAGCGTTCTCAGACAGGCTCCTAGGAGGCTTTCCGAGAACGGGTTTCCTTCGTCACCCGGCAAGGGAGCCGGCTTCCGTTGTGGCCGCGGGGCTTCAGCCCCGCGGAAAGGCTCAGGAAAGCGTATTCCGCTGGATTGTGGGACCGGCGAAAACCGGGGAGAGGATGAATGTTCAGGGGATCACAGGCGGGGGGCTTTTGCCCCCCGTTCGGTTTTCCAGGTCTCCAGCCTCGACAAGACTCCCGCCGTTCACCCGGTCGTCCTCAGGGCGCATCGAAACGGCCCAGCGGGCGGGTGAACGTGTAGGCAAAGGGTTCGGCGATGAGGCGTCGGCTCACGTCCTGGTCGGAGTTGGACATGGCCGCGAAGGGGATGGACAGGACGCTTCCCGCAAAGCCCACGGCGCACGCGGCGATACCCAGTGGCCGCACGAACAACAGATCCGCCAGGATCCATTCTCCTTGGGGCGCCTGGTCTTCCTGGGGCCACGTGGAAGACAGCATGTCCTCTTCGGCTCGGCCCGTTTGAACCGAAAAAACTCCACAAATCAAGGCGGCGACAAGCAGAGCGGATACCAGCCGTTTCATGGTTTGCCTCCCCTTCCACGGATCCACGATGGGCCGGAGGGCCCATGGGCCCTCCACGGCGGGTTTTCCTACATCACGTCCTTGTCGCTTTCTTCCACGGCCCGGTCGATTTCCGCCTGGAGCTGCGGCGGAAGTCCCGGGATGTCCACGCTCAGGAAGCCGCGCACGATGGTGGCCACCGCATCGTCTTCGCTCAACCCACGGGACATGAGGTAGGCGATCTCTTCCTGGGCGATCTTGCCCACGGCGGCTTCGTGGCTCATTTCCACCCCGTCCGTATGGCCTTCCAGTTCCGGGATGGCGTGGATGATCCCGCCGTTCAGGATGAGGCCCTTGCATTCCAGGTGGGCCTTGATGTCCGGCACCTCGCCGATGAGATGCCCGCGGGCCACGATCTTTCCGCCGTTGGAGATGGTGCGGGCCACGATTTCCGCCCGCGCTCCCGGCTTCTTGAGATAGATCCGGCCGCCCACGTCGTATTCCGATCCCGGGCTTCCCACGATGATGCTGTAGAATCGGGCCACGGCGTTTTCCCCCACCAGGTGCGTGGTGGGGTACATCTGCAGGCTCCGCACCGGCTTCATGCAAATGTAGTTGTTGAGAAACAGCCCGCCCTCTTCCACCTGGGCCACCGATCGCGGACGGATGTCCATGTCCTCGGCCCAGTTGTGGATCATGGTGAAGCTCAGCTTGGCGTTTTTCTTGACGAAGAACTCGGAAACCCCCAGGTGGGCGCCCCGCTTCATGTGCGGCGAGGTGGAGCAGCCCGTGATGATGTGTAGCTCCGAATCCTCCTCGGCGATGATGATGTTGTGCACGTTTTGCTGGAGGTTGTTCTTGTCCATGTAGAGGCAGGCCTGGATCGGGTAGACGGACTTGGCGCCCGGAAGGGCCCGGATCACATAGCCGTCGTGGAGATCCAGCTCCGCCGCCGCCGTGTACTTGTCCGTGTCCACAGCCACCAGCTTCCAGTAGTAGTCCCAGATCCAGTCGTACTTTTCCAGGGCCTTCTTGATGGGGATGACTTCGATGCCGTCCTGCTTCACGTCGCAGTGAACCACGGCGGTGTCTTTCTGGATATAGGTGCCGCCGCGTTCCTTCTCGGTGATGTCGATCCCGGCCATGACCAGCCGCTCCTTTTCCAGGGGCGGCAGGGAAAGCAGCTCGTCGTGGTCGATGTAGCGGTGTTCCACGGGAGCCTTGTCGTATCGGCTCAAATCCAGGTCGGGTCCGATGGCGGCCGGCTTGTCCTTGGCCTTGAGAGCTCTTTCTTTCAGTTGCTCGCGAGTGTACATCGCACGCACTCCTCGTATCCCATTTCACTGATGCACTGGAGGATATCACGCGGGTTGTCGGCACAGCTCAGAACGCCGTTGTAGAGCACCTGGCCCTTGTCGGCCGTGAGGTATTCCAGGATGTGGCCCGTGTGGGTGATGATGAGACCCATCTTGGTCCGCTCCCGCTTCACCTGAAGCATGGACTTGAGGTCCGTGGGGGAGCATTCCTTCTGGAGCAGCTTGGCGATGGTGGTGCCCACCAGGGCGATGTTTTCCAGGTCCACGCCGGATTCGGGCTCATCGAAGAGCATGAGGTCCGGGTTCTGAGCCAGGAGCTGCAAAAGTTCGGAGCGCTTGATCTCGCCGCCGGAAAACCCGGCGTTCACGTCCCGATCCAGGAAGTCTTCGAAATTCACCTGGCGCGCCAGGGCTTCCGGGTCCACGTCGTCCCGGTTTCCCGCGCAGATCTTCACCATCTGGCGGGTCTTCAGGCCGTGGATCGTGGGAGGCCTCTGGTAGGCCATGCCGATACCCAATTGGGCGCGCTCGTTGATGGGCATATGGGTGATGTCCACACCCTTGAAGGTGATCTTCCCGCCCGTGACCTTGTATTGGGGGTATCCCATGATGGTCATGAGCAGGGAGGTCTTGCCGGATCCGTTGGGGCCGAAAAGGATGTGCGTCTCGCCCGGTTTGATCTCCAGGTCGATGTGCTTGAGGATCTGCTTTCCGGCCAATTCCACTTGTAGGTCCTCGATGACAAGCATACGGTTACTCCTCTGCATTGGCCTTTGTTCTTACATTCACGCCTGAGCACTGCACACGGTAAACATTTGGCGCGTGCGGCGCAAGGCCAAAGTGGCCGCCCGCGGCCTTGACTTGCCGGCCTGCGCTGAATAAGACTACTGCGCTTTCGGGTTCCGGCCCGGACCATGCCTCCTGGACGGTAAGAAGGGAAAGATGGAAAAACGCATTGTCGATTTCGAAACCAAACGCTTGGAAAAGCTTCCACCCCGGGAGGTGGGGCCGTATCTCATGACCCTCCCGGCCAAGCAGCGGATGGAAACGATCCTGGCCCGGCCCGATGCGGAGGCCGTGGTGGCCGCCCTGCCGGAACAGGATTTTTATCTGACACTGAAAGAAATCGGTCCGGAGGATGCCCTGCCGCTGCTGGAACTGGCCCGGGTGGACCAGATCACCCACGTGTTCGACCTGGAGGCGTGGCGGAAGGACCGGATCGTTCCCGGTCCCGCCGCCCAGTGGCTGGACCGTCTTTATCGAGCCAGTGGAAGGAAGCTGCTGGCCTGGCTCTACCAGGCCGACTTCGAGCTTCTGGTGAGCCTTTTCAAGAAGTGGCTCCGCGTGGCCCACATCCCCGAGGATACGGATCCCACGGAGGCCTTGGATACGCTTCCCAAGAACACGCTGGACGACCAGTACTTCTGGGAAGCCCGGTACCCGCAGTACGAAGACCTCATCCGCAACATCCTGAGCTTTCTCTTCGAGGCCCATTACGGGTTCTACAAGGAGCTCATGAACCAGATTATCTGGGCCCTCGATGCGGAAGTGGAGGAGGAAGCCTACCGCTTTCACCGGGGACGGCTGGAAGACCGGGCCATTCCCGACTATTACGACGCCCTGGAGATCTACCGGGCCATAGAGCCCGAAGAGATCCCTTACGACAAGCTGCTGCTGGAAAGGGACGGGGAAGACAGGGAAAATCCGCCGGCGTTCGCTCTCGTCGCCGTGCCGGACGGGGGGCTTTTTCAGAGGGCCCTGGAAGCGGTGGAGGACGCCCGCCTCCTGGAAACCCTCCAGCTGGAGATGGCCTCCATCGCCAACAAGGTGGTGGTGGCGGATGCCCTGGCGCCCGACGATGCGGAGGATCTGCGGGAAGCCGCCGGGAAGGCCGCGGCCATGGTCAACCTGGGCCTGGATCTTCTCACGGCGGGGGACGCGGCCCTGGCCGCGTCGGCGCTGGAAAGGGTGTATCTGGAGCACCTCTTTCGACTGGGTCACAGCCGGGTGGCGGAGATCCAGCGGACCCTCAGGCGCCTCACCAAGAGCGGGTGGCTTTCCCGCTGGGCCTTTGGGCCGACCATTCTGGATTCTCCCTGGGCGGAGAGACTGGAAGGGCTGATGGGCAAAACCGCCAAGGTCACCCGGCTGCAAGGTGCGGAACGCCCGCGCCTGGTTCAATCGTTCATCCAGGATCGGCGGGACCTCCACGACGCCGTTCACTGGGTGCAGGTGGCGGCGTCCCTGGGGCCGGTCTTCGACGCCCTGGAGGTGAACCCTGCGCAGCTGGCCGAGGAACTGTGGGCCGAAGGTCAGGTGCGCATCCTGGAGGAAGTGACCCTGGGAAGCCTTCTTTTCACCGCCGCCGCCTGGAGCCTTTTGGGCGAATCCCGCCGCGTGGAGCCCCTGCCGGTGGAGCGCTGGCCGGAAATTTTCGAAGCGGCCTCGCCGGAGCACCTTTCCCAAGCCCTTTCAATTTTTCTGGATTCGTGCGTCGCGGGCGAAAAGCGCCGCCGGCTGGTCGGGGAGTACGTGCAGGGCCTGGTGGACCGCTATGACGAGGAAACCCGGGCCTTCCGCGGCAAGGAACCTCCGGATCCCCGCCTCATGGGGCTCTTCCTCTTCCGGGCCCCCCGTTACAAGCCTGCCTGAAAACGCTGGGGATGACGGCGTTTCTCGTAGCGCAGCCCTTTAGGGCTGCGGAAGAACCTCCGGGCGTTGGATGGACCCTCGCGTATTTTCTGTCGTCTCATGGGTGTGCGACGGCCCTTTCCCACGGGGCTTCAGCCCCGCGGCGAAGGGTCATCGTAACCCATGGAGTCGCAAGCCGTATGCGATGGCCTATCCGATGGCCGCGGATTTTTCCGCAGCCACGGGAAAAGAGATCAGCCGAGACTACGGTATCCCGGCAAAAGCTGAAATTCCGAACTCCCATTACCTCCCATTGCGGAGGGCCGGAGGAGACGAAGGCGGAAGGCACCCTTAGAAAAAACGTCACGGTAGGGGCGAAGGATCCTTCGCCCCTCTCAGCCCGCGTACAGGAAGGGCGCAAAGGCGGCTTTCCATAAAAGGCCCGAAAAGGTCCGCGCCACGGCTGTTGCGGTATGCCTTAGCTTTGTAGGGGCGGTTCGCGAACCGCCCCTACGGTCGGCACCCCACTCACTGGGCCGATGTACGGCCTAGCCCGGGTATGGGATGCCGAGAAGCCCCTGTCGGGTCCGTCTTTCAATTCGCACCGGAACGATCTCGCCCACAGCGGCCCGGAAGTCGGCCGGAAGGACCACGTGGAGATAGTTTTCCGACGTTCCGGCCCAGAGCCCCTCGGACGTGCGGGTTTCCAGCAGAACCTCCAGCCGCCGTCCCACGAAGGTTTCCTCGAACGCCCGCTTCTTTTGCCTTGCCAGGTCCCGCAGGGCCTTCGCCCGCTCCTTCAGTTCCGATCCCACCACACGGCCGGACATCTCCGCCGCCGGAGTGCCGGGCCTGGGGGAGAACGGAAAGACGTGCAGGTAGGTGAGAGGAAGACTCTCGATGAGCTCGTAGGTGTTCCGAAACCGCCTCTCCGTTTCCCCGGGAAAACCCACGATCACGTCTGCACCCAGGGCGGCCTGTGGGAAGCGCCGGCGCAGGGTTAGGATCGTTTCCGCGTATCGGCGTGGCGTGTAGGGCCGTCCCATGGCTTCCAGGATATCCCCGTCGCCGCTCTGGAGCGGAATGTGAAAATGGGGGCAGATCCAGTCCAATGTTTCCAGGGCCTTGAGAAGTTCCGGCGTGACCTCGCCCGATTCCAGGGAACTCAGGCGCACCCGCTGGGGCCGCTGGGCCCGGTCCAGTTGCTGAAGCAGTTCGTGGAAGGCCGCCTCCGGTTCCAGGTCCCGGCCCCACTGGCCCAGGTGGATCCCGGTGAGGACCACTTCGCGGTATCCGGCCCGCTGGAACCGGGCCATCTGCTCCGCCACGAAGGCGGCCGGGTGGCTTCGGCTCCGGCCCCGGCTGTAGGGAACCACGCAGTAGGTGCAGAAGGCGTTGCAGCCGTCCTGCACCTTGAGGAAGGCGCGGCTTCGGTCTCCCAGCATGCGCGATACGGGCAGGGGACACAGGTGGCCGTAGGCGCGGGAATCGCTCACCGCCACCACCGGGTGATCGAAATCGCCCGGCTCTTCCAGCCAGTCCCACAACCGGAACTTTTCTTCGCTTCCGATGATGTGGGTCGCCAGCCCATCCCGGGCGAGACGCTGCCAGTCCACTTGCGCGTCGCAGCCCACCACGGCGATTCGCGCGTTGGGGTTCAGACGCCGGGCCCGGCGTAGCAGCTGCCGGGTCTGGTAGGCGGCCTTGGACGTCACGGCACAGCTGTGCACCACGTAGAGGTCCGCTTCCTCCTGGAACCCGACCACCTGGTGGCCCCGCTCCAGAAAGCCCTGCAAAAACGCGGAACTTTCGTACTGGTTCACCTTGCAACCCAAGGTTTCCAGAGCAATTCTCATGATTTCCTACTTCCCATCCGCCCCCTATCCCTTATCCCTCTACCCCCTAGCCCTCTAATCCTTAACCCTTAATCCTTCTAATCCTTCTCTATCACGCCTCCTCCCAGCAACAGATCCCCGTCGTAAAAAACCGCGGCCTGCCCGGGGGTGACGGCCCTCTGGGGAGCGTCGAACCGCACGTGCACCACGGTCTCCGACAGGGGCTCGAGTACGGCCGGGGCCGGCTTGTGCTGGTTCCGGATCCGCACCAGGGCCTTTCGGGGACGGTCGAGGGGAGGGATGGAGACCCAATTGACCCGGGCGACCCGGGTTTCGCGGCATAGGAGCTCGTCGGCGCGGCCGACCCAGACGGCGTTTCGTTCCGGATCCAGGCGGATCACGTACCAGGGGGCGGTGGAGGGGAGGTTCAATCCACGCCGCTGGCCGATGGTGTAGTTGAAGATCCCCTTGTGCCGGCCCAGGACCTTTCCGCTGCTGTCCAGGATGGGCCCTTCCGCGGGCGGCGCCGCGCCTCCCAGCCGATCCAGCAGGAACCTGCGGTAGTCCCCGGAAGGGATAAAGCAGATCTCCTGGCTCTCCTCCGGCAAAATCCGGGCGAAGCCTTCCCGCTCGGCCCAGTTCCGGGTGGCCGCCTTGGTTTCCTCCGCCAGGGGAAAGACGGCGTGCTCCAGCTGCTCCTGGCTCAGTCCGTAGAGAAAGTAGGACTGGTCCTTGGCGGGATCCGGGGAACGCAGGAGGCCGAAGCGTCCGCCGCATTGCGAAGGATCCAGTTTGCGCACGTAGTGGCCGGTGGCCAGGCGGTCCGCTCCCAACCGGCGGGCCTCTTCCAGGAGGCGCCCGAACTTGACGGTCGGGTTGCAGAGCACGCAGGGGTTCGGCGTTCGTCCGCGTTGGTAGGCTTCCAGGAAGGGGCGGATCACCAGCCGTTCGAAGTCGCGGCTGAGATCCACCACGTGCAGGGGAATGTCCAGGCGCTGGGCCAGCTCGGCCACCAGGGCTTCATGGGGGTTCGCTTCCGGCCGAGGTGCGGATCCGTCCGGGGCGGATGGGGGAAGGAGCCGCATGTGCAGGGCGAAGACGGAATGGCCGGCCTTTTGGAGCGTCCAGGCGGCGCGGAGGCTGTCGGCTCCCCCGCTGAGGGCTACGGCGATGATCATGATATTTTAACGAGGATGCTCTCAGGCCACGTCCTCTTCCAGCTCCACCTTCCTGTCGAACATGACGATCATGGCCCGGGCCGGGCAGGTCTTCACGCACAGTTCGCAGGCGCTGCACCGTTCCGATTCGAACAAGACGGCCATCTCCGGCCTCCGGATGTGCAGGGCCCCCGTGGGGCAAACGGCCGTGCAGGCGCCGCACTGGTAGCATTTGTCTTCGTCGCGGCGGATCCCCTGGGCGATGGACTCCACCTTGACCCCGATGTCCTTCAGGTATTTCAGGCCCTTTTCATAGTCCTTCCGGTTTCCGCGCAGTTCCAGTACCATGAGGCCTTCCTTGCGCGGGAAGATCTGGGCCTTCGGGATGTTGAAGGACAGGTTGTAGTTACGGACCAGGTTGGTGACGATGGGCTTGTCCACCACCTCTTTGGGAAACCGTAAGACCAGCATGCGTGCAAACATGGCTTCATCCCCTTGCGTCCCGCCGTGGGCGGGGCGTTAGTCGAGACAATCGTGTGGGTTCTGCTTAACGGACGCGGGGTGTCGTGTCAAGTTGAGACGAAGGAGATGTCCGATGGTTCCTGATCCTTTCGGAAGACGGTTGGCGGCGGTTCGTCGCAAGGTGGAAGCACTGGACCTGGACGGGGTCCTCATCTCGCTTCCGGAAAACCGCTACTACCTGAGCGGGTTCGAAGCGGGGGATATGCAGCTTACGGAAAGCTCCGGATTTCTGGTGATCGGTTCCAGCCGCCAAGTGCTCCTCACCGATTTTCGTTATCAGGAAGAAGCCGCCCATCAGGCCCGGGGCTACGACCTGGTGATCTACAAGGAAGGATGGAACCAGGTCCTTCCGGACCTGTTTCGGGACCTGGGGGTCCGCCGGCTGGGCGTGGAGGCGGGGCACCTGACCCACAAGCGCTTCCTGGAGGTGCAGGAGGCGCTGGAACGCGTCTGGGAAGGCAAGGCGGAAGCGGTGGGCCTGGAAGGGCTGGTGGAAGAGTTTCGGATGGTGAAGGAACCCGAAGAGCTGGACCGGATCCGGGCGGCCGTGGCCCTCACCGAGCAGGTTTTCGGCCGGGTCTGGCAAGACCTTCGGCCCGGGGTCACGGAAAAGGAGGTGGCCTGGGAGATCGAGGCCGGCATCCGGAGGGCCGGAGCCGAAGCCGTCTCTTTTCCGCCCATCGTGGGAAGCGGGCCCAACGGGGCGCTTCCCCACGCCGTTCCCACCGACCGGAAAATCGCAGCGGAAGACGCCGTGGTGCTGGATCTGGGCGCGCGCCTTCGGCTCTACTGTTCGGACATGACCCGCACCTGGCTCGGCCCCCGCGTGCCGGAAAAGATGAGAGAGATCTACAAGATCGTGCGGGAGGCTCAGTCGGCGGCCATGGAAGCCATTCGGCCCGGCATTGATTCCCACGAGGCGGACAAGATCGCCCGGGGGATCATCGAGCGGGCCGGCTACGGGGACGCCTTCGGCCACGGCCTGGGGCACGGGGTGGGCCTGGCCGTCCACGAAAAGCCCGGGTACGGAAAGCAAAACTCCGTCGTTTTGCAGGAGAACATGGTGCTCACCGTGGAGCCCGGCATCTATCTCCCGGGCCTCGGGGGCGTGCGCCTGGAAAACATGGTCCGCGTCACCGCCTCCGGCTGCGAATCCCTCAGCCGCGATGGGTGGTTTCTTATGTCCTGAAATAGTCGCGGTACCAGGCGACGAAGTTGCGGATGCCGTCCCGGATGGAGGTAACGGGCTTGAAGCCGAAGTCCCGGGCGAGGTCGTCCACGTCGGCGTAGGTGGCCGGCACGTCGCCGGGTTGGATGGGAAGGAGTTCCTTCTTGGCCTCCTTTCCCAGGCATTCTTCCAGGGTGCGGATGAATTCCATGAGTTCCACCGGCTCGTTGTTTCCGATGTTGTAGACCCGGTAGGGGGCGTAGCTGGTCCCCGGGTCGGGGGCGTCCCCGGACCAGTGGGGATTGGGCTGGGGGGCCTTTTGCATCACCCGATAGACCCCTTCCACGATGTCGTCGATGTAGGTGAAGTCCCGCTGCATCTTCCCGTAGTTGAAGACCTGGATGGGCTCGTCGTTCAGGATCGCCCGGGTGAAGAGAAAGAGCGCCATGTCGGGCCGGCCCCAGGGGCCGTACACGGTGAAGAAGCGAAGCCCCGTGCAGGGAAGGCCGTAGAGGTGCGCGTAGGTGTGGGCCATGAGTTCATTGGCCTTCTTGGTGGCCGCGTAGAGCGAGACGGGATGGTCCACGTTGTGGTGGACGGAAAAGGGCATGCGGGTGTTGGCCCCGTAGACGGAACTGGACGAGGCGAAGACCAGGTGCCGGACGCCGTGGTGGCGGCACCCTTCCAGGATGTGCAGGAAGCCGGTGAGGTTGCTGTCCACATAGGCGTAGGGGTTCACCAGGGAGTAGCGGACTCCCGCCTGGGCCGCCAAGTGCACCACCACGCGGAAGGGATAGCGGTCGAAAAGGGATTCCATGGCCGGGCGGTCTTCCAGGTCGATCCGGTGGAAGGTGAATCCTTCCCGGTCTTCCAGTAGTTTCAGGCGGTCCCACTTGATCCGCACGTCGTAGTAGTCGTTCACGTTGTCCAGGCCCACCACGGAATAGCCTTCGTCCAGGAGGCGCCGGGCCAGGTGGAAGCCGATGAATCCGGCCGCGCCGGTCACGAGTACGGGGTGGGAGGCATCCAGGAGCATGGGCATTTGTCCTTTCCGTTTTTTGTGCCAAATTGAGCGATTTTTTCTTCAAGTGTCTCTTACACCGCGTAATTAGCGGGCGGGGATAAACCCCGCCCCTACCCGAGGGGTCCGCGCCTTTTTGTAGGGGCGGGCTTTATGCCCGCCCTCCAGGAGCTCTCCATGAGACAGAATCGTCCAATTTAGGTTTGTGCGAGCCGCCAATGGACGCGTAGGGACAAAATTTTGGGCGACGACGGCAACCCCGAGCCATCGGCGCCCTGGGGCGAGACCTCCGACATGGCTCACGTTCCCGCCCGGCCGATCATGGCGTTTGGGCGGGTACGGGTCAAGGAGAAAGAGGCGGGGAGAAGGGCGGACGGGTTGGTTGCGACCTCGGTCCGGCGGTACCGTAGGGGCGGTTCGCGAACCGCCCCTACGCGGGTGTTCGGTGCGACGGCAAAGTTTCTGTGGGCCGGGCGGATACCGCGATCCGGCGCCGGTGGTAGGGGCGAAAGATGTTTCGCCCCTACCGCCCGCGGGGTCGAGGGTTTTGATGTGTCGGAGGGAGGTTACCTGCTCCCGGCGGCGTTCAGGCTTCTTCCGCCGGGCTCAGCTTGAGCCGCACGGTGAGCACCGAGCAGGGGGCCTTTCGGACCACACGGTCCGCGGTGCTGCCGAAGAGCACGTGGGCCAGGCCCGTCAAGCCGTGGGAGCCGGTGACCAGGAGGTCCATCTGGTTCTTTTCGGCAAAGGAAACGATCTCCGTGGCCGGGTAGCCCGAAAGCAGGTGAATCTCGTAGGGTTGCTTTTCCTTGAGGCGGCTCACGTAGCGGTCCAGGATGGCCGACCGGGCCGCTTCCGTGGCCTTTTCCACGAAGTGGGCGTCCATTTCGAGCGGAACGTACATCTCCCGGATGGGGGCCGTGGCAAAGGTCACCATCACGTGAACGATGTGGAGCACGGCTCCGTAGCGCCACGCCAGATCCTTGGCCACCACGAAGGCCTGGTCGGCGTTTTCGCTGAAGTCGGTGCAATAGGCGATGTGGCGGTAAAGCGTGGATCCCATGGATTCCTCCTTCTGCGGTTGCCGGCTAGACGTCTTCGGTGTCCACCACCCACACGGTGATTCCCTTGGCCCGGGCCGTGACGGACTTGGAGACGCTTCCCAGAAAGAGCTCCTTGACCCGCGAAAGACCCCTTCGACCCATGGCGATGGTGGAACATCCGAGATCCGCGGCCCGTTGGACGATGATGTGCGCCACTTCCTGGGATTCCACGGCGAAGTGCTCCTCGATCTGTTCTTCCGGGAATCCCCCTGCCACCAAGAGGCTCCGGGCCTTCCCAAACATCTCCCGCATGGCGTCCTCTTCTTCGGGCTGCCAGAAATAGCCGCTCAGGTGGGGATGCTCCTCCTGGAGACCCTCGATGCGCCGGATCACGTCCTTGCCCAGCAGGTTGGGGGAAGCGGCCGGAAGCACGTGGAAAAGGAGGATGCGCACGTGGGCGGCGCCCTTCAGCATCCGGTTGATGTAGTGGACCGTCTTGAGCGATCCGGGCCGGTCGTCCAGGGCCACAAGGATGCGTTCCATGTCACGGGGCTCCTTCGATACGAGAGGACAGCGTTCCAGGTCTTAGCGGGGAGCGGCCTCGGCTGCAGGCCGGCTCCCACAAAGAACCTCCCCAAGAGGGATCCTTCTTCCATGCGGCGTGGCGAGCTTCGCCGTGATCGTAAGTCGGAGGGCGTCCTTTGGCTCAGATGTCCTTGAAGACCTTGGCCAGGGAATCTCCGGCCACGTGGATCTTCCATTCGTTGAGGTACCCGAAGGGGGTCTCCATGACCTGAAACCCCGTGCGGGCCAGGCGTTCCTTCACCTGGTCCACCATCTCCCGGGTTGTCTCCGGGTCGGCCTTGGTGGCGGACAGGTGGTTGAAGGAGTGGAGCACCACCGTTTCCGTACCGAACTTTCGGGCCAGCCACTTGATGTTCTTGACCCACTTGACCACCACCTTGTCCGTGCGATCCTCGTCGTGGGCTTCCGCATGGTAGAAAACCACAGCCGCATCCCGGCATTCGGCTTCTTCGTCGCGGTCCGGCACATGGTCCAGCGTCTTTTGGAACGTGCGGTACCAGAAGTGGGGTGCGTAGAACATGAGAAGTTTCATGGACGGCCCTCCACCCGTCATATACACCCTCGGGCGCGGCCCAGGCAAGGAGGAGAGGGGGAGTAAGGATTAGAGGATTAAGGATTAGAGGGGTAAGGATTAGAGGGGTAGGGGATAGGGGGTAAGGATTGAGGGGGGGGGATAGGAAGGCAGGGGGCGCCGGCGGCGCCCGGCTTTTCTTGACATCCGACGGGGGCGCCGATAGGATTTCCGCGTCATGGGCCCCATCCGGAGCCGTGCCGGAAGGGAGCGGCGCGCCGATTCCGCGAGCAGTACAGCGAGGCTTGGCGTTTGGTGGGAAACGGAGAGGGGAGAGGGGAGTCAGCGTGCGAGTCCGTGTTTTGGCCATCCGAATGCTTCTCGGCATTTTTTTTGCCCTTTTTCTCGCCAAGTTCTTCTTCCCACAGGCGCCTCCCGCCATGATCGGGATTCTGGCCATCCTGTTGGTATTTTCCGCCTACGTGTTGGAGGCCCTTCGGAAAAAGGGGGGCTAGGATAGAAAGAAAGCAGGCCCAAGGAGAGGAGTCTTCATGGATTGGGAACGACCGCCGCACAGAGGGCAGGGGCCCGGAAATGTGCCGGATCTGGAAGAGATTTTGAATCGCCTGAAGGGACGGTTTCAATTCCCGGGGCTGAAGGGCAGCCCTCTCTGGCTGCTGGTGTTGATCGGCGTCGTGGCCGCCGCGGCCCTGAACGCCTACTACACCGTGGAACCCCAGGAAACGGCCGTGGTGCAGCGTTTCGGGCAATTCGTGCGCACGGAAGGACCGGGGCTCCACTTCAAGATCCCCTTCGGAGTGGAAACGGTCACGAAGGTGCTCACCGGCCGGGTGCTCCAGCGCGAATACGGCTACCGGACCGTGGCGCCCGGCGTGCGGTCCCGTTTCGCCGAGCAGGGGTTCGAGGATGAATCCCGCATGCTGAGCGGAGACCTGAACGTGGTGGATATCCAGTGGACCGTGCAGTACAAGGTCCGGGATCCCGCCGAATACCTCTTTCGCTTGAAGGACGTGGAAGGAACCCTGGACGACATCTCCGAGTCCGTGGTGCGCCGGATTGTGGGCAACCGCTATGCCGACGAGGTGCTCACGGTGGGCCGTGCGTCCATCGCCGAAATGGCCCGAAAGGAGATCCAGGAGATCATGGACACCTACCACACGGGGCTTCAGATCATCACGGTGAAGCTCCAGAACGCCAACCCGCCTGATCCGGTGAAGGCGGCCTTCAACGAGGTGAACGAAGCCCGCCAGGAAAAGGAGCGGATGATCAACGAGGCGGAGCAGGTCTACAACCAGCGCATTCCGCGGGCCCGCGGCCAGGCGCGCCAGGCCGTCACCCAGGCGGAAGGCTATGCCACCGAGCGGGTGAACCGTGCCCGGGGTGAAGTGGCCCGGTTCCAGAACATCCTGGCGGAATACCGAAAGGCCCCGGATGTGACCCGCCGCCGCATGTACCTGGAAGCCATGGCGGAATTCGCCCAGAAGGCCGGACGCCTTCTGGTGCTGGACACGGAAAGATCGGGCGTGCTGCCCCTGCTCAACCTGAACGACCTCGTTCGCCAACCGGCGGATGTTTCGGCCACGCCCTTCGGCGGCGGGGAGGTGAAGAAATGATTCCCAAAGGAGTTCGACTGCTGGTAGTGGCGCTCTTTCTCATCGGGGCCGTGGCCTCCAGCGCGCTCTTCGTGGTGAAGGAAACCGAACAGGTGGTGATCACCCAGCTGGGACGCCCCGTAGGGGAGCCCATCACCCGGGCGGGGCTGCATTTCAAGATTCCCCTTATTCAAAAAGCCAACTTCTTCGAAAAACGGGTGCTCAAATGGGACGGCAGCCCCAACCAGATTCCCACCCGGGACAAGAAGTACATCTGGGTGGACACCACCGCCCGCTGGCGCATCAAGGACCCGTTGCTCTTCCTGCAGCGCGTGGGCAACATCCCCACGGCCATGAGCCGCCTGGACGGCATCATCGACTCGGTGGTCCGCGACCACGTGTCCAACAACAATCTGGTGGAACTGGTCCGGAGCGAAGGCTGGGAGGAGGCCCGGGAAAAGCTCATGGAGGCCGGTCTGGGGGATTACCAGCTGCTGCTGAGCACCGCCACCGAAGCCGATTCCGAGATGTCTCCCGTGCTCATGAAGGGCCGCGAGAAGATCACCCGGGAGATGCTGGCCGACGCGGCCCGCCTGGTGCCGGAATTCGGCATCGAGCTTCTGGACATCCGGATCAAGCGCATCAACTACGTCCAGTCGGTGCAGCAGAAGGTCTTCGACCGCATGATTTCGGAACGCAAGCGGATCGCCGCCCAGTATCGGTCGGAAGGCGAAGGGGAAAAGGCCGCCATCCTGGGTCAGATGGAGCGGGAGCTGGCCAAGATCCAGTCGGAAGCCTACCGGCAAGCCCAGGAAATCCGAGGCAAGGCGGACGCGGAGGCCACCCGGATCTACGCGGAAGTCTTCGGGCAGGATCCGGAGTTCTACCAGTTCTACAAGACCCTGGACTTCTACCGGAACTACGACAACTCGCGCAGCCTCTTCGTGATCGGAAGCGATGCCGAGCTGTTCCGGTACCTGAAGAAGCTGGAAGGCGCCGCTCACTGACGTGAGGCGTGAGGCGTAAGGCGTAAGGCGTAAGGAGTGAGGGGATTCCCATACCCCTTACCCCATATCCCTTATCCCTTATCCCTCCCCCTCTAATCCTTAATCCTCTAATCCTTTAATCCTTGATCTGTCCGACTCGGGAGATTGGCGGATGATCCACATGGAAGAAAATCCGCAAAATGTGACAACCACGGATCTGGTGGTGGCCATCCCCACCTTCAATGAGGCGGCCTCCATCGGACGGGTCGTGGAGATCGTGGGACAGGGCCTCAAGGAGTACTTCCCGGACAGGCAGGCGGTCGTCATCAACTGCGACAACCACTCCCTGGACGGAACCCGGGATGCCTTCTTCCAGGCGGATACCTCCATCCCGCGCATCTATCTGTCCACGGAGCCGTCCCGGCGCGGCAAGGGGGCCAACCTGAGCATGCTCTTTGAAAAGGTCCGGGAGCTGAACGCCCAGGCGGTGGTGGTCCTGGAAGCGGACATTTCCAACCTGAGCCCCTCCTGGGTGCCGCTCTTCGCCGAGCCGGTCTTCCGGGGAGCCGCCTATGTGACTCCGCTCTACCTGCGCCACAAGTACGAAAGCACGCTCACTTCCTGCCTGGTCTACCCGCTTTCGCGCTGCCTCTACGGGCGCAGGGTCCGCCAGCTGGACGCGGGCGACTGCGCCTTCCGGGGAGATCTGGCCGCCGCCTTTCTGGAGGCTCCGGCCTGGTCGGAACCGGTGGAAGCCACCGGGATCGACGTGTGGATGGGAACGGTGGCCCTCACGTCCCGGCAGCCCGTTTGGCAGACCTTTGTGGGGGCTCCCAAAAAGCATCGCATGAAGGATCCCTTCGCCCACCTGAGCGTGCGGTTCCGGCAGGTGGTGACCACCCTGTTCGAACAGATGGCGGTCTACGAGCCGTTTTGGAGGCGCGTCAAATGGAGCAAGCCCACGGCGCTCTTCAACCTGGACGGCCAGGAGATGGACACGCCCCCCATCGTGGAAGTGAACGCGGCGCGCCTGCACCAGAGGTTCCAGGAGGGTTTTCAGGAGTTTGACGGCCTGTGGCGCGATGCCTTCGACCCCATGGGCTACAACAAGCTCCACGAGATTCGCTCCATGAGCTTCGAGCAGTTCACCTTTCCCACCCAGACGTGGGCGGCGCTGCTTTTCGATGCGGCCGCGGCCTACCGGAGATTGGGGGAGGACGACCGGGCGAAGGCCGCCCTGGTGGATTCCCTGCTGCCCTTGTACCTGGGCAAGGTGGTTTCTTACGTGAAACGAACGGAGCGGATGTCCGTCCAGCAGGCGGAAGAGCATGTGGAAGACATGTGTGCCGTTTTTGAAGAAAACAAGCCGTACCTGCTGGAACGGTGGCCCCACTAGTTCGGGAGCCGGCAAAGGAGGAGGATCATGGCGAAGATTCTGGTCGTTGACGATGAAGAACACATCCGCTTGCTTTATTCCGAAGAGTTGCGGGAAGCCGGCTACGAGGTGATCACGGCGGACAGCGGATACAAGCTGCTGGAACGCATTGAAGAGGAAAAGCCCGACCTGGTCATCCTCGACATCAAGATGGTGGACTACGACGGGCTGGATCTCCTGCAGGACATACGGGCCCGCTTCTACGACCTTCCGGTGATCCTGTCCACGGCCTACGACACGTTCAAGGAAGATGCGAAATCCATCGCCGCCGACTACTACGTGGTGAAAAGCTTCGACCTCACCGAGCTCAAGAAAAAGATCGCCATGGCCTTGGAAACCCACCTGCCGGAACAGGATTGAAGGATTAAGGATTAGAGGGGTAAGGGGTATGGGATAGGGGGTACGGGAATTCTCTTCACCCCTGGATCCTGACTCGTGAAGGCATTACTGCGGCGCTCGAACCCACAGCGTGCAACCGAGGAGGGCGAAAAGCACGTTGGCCGTCCAAACCCCCACCACCGGCGGGACCATCTCTGAATGGGACATGGACATCCCCACTTGCAGGATCACCAGGTAGAGGAAGGTGAGGAGGAGACCGAGGGCGATCCCGAGGGCGATGCCTCCTCGATGGCC